>CAXXOI010000012.1:35000-112422 GCA_963664175.2 Dehalococcoidia bacterium | reverse complement strand
CTTCGCCCACGTTGGTGGATTCGTCGCCGGCGCGCTGCTGGTTGCTGCCGGGAGGCTGCTCTTGCGACGGCCGGTGCTGCCGCGCCGGCAACCCGACTACCGTTACTGGATGGAGGACGAGGTGTAAGGGTTTGTCCGATTCGCCGCTGGATATAGATCGGAATTCACCAGAACCTGAAATGGCACCTGCTATAGGTAGCCGGACAGGATGCTTGTGCTCAAAGGGGCAAGCCAAGGAGTCAGGTGCATGGGTGGAGGAAACGCCCTCACCCTAACCCTCTCCCGGAGGGAGAGGGGACTTGTCGAATGCGTTGCATAAAAGAGGGGCACCAGTTTTCTGGTGCCCCTTTCGGTGCTCCTGCTGGCTGAGTCGGCTAGCCGGTTATCAGGTTGCGGTATGGGCGCGTCATCAGCTGCCAGGAGTTGGCATCGCGGTCGAACCTCGAGTTGACGAACTTCCGCCAGTTCTGGTCGTCCAGGTCGGGGAAGTCTGAGCGGTAGTAGTAGCCCGGCCAGCGGGTCTCCTCGCGGTGCAGCAGGTGGCGCAGGTGCGCCTCGCCGACCCATGCGCGGTGCCTGACCTCCCAGCAGCGCATCAGTTCGTGAGGGTTACGAGCTGCCAGATGTTCGAGGTCCTCGCGCAGCATTTCAATGAGCTGGATTCCGCGCTGCAGGGTGGGACCGTTGGTGGTGTACCACGCCGAGGCGCCCGCGGCGTATTCGTCCATGATCTTCTGCAGGCGCACCAAGCCCTGTTTGGGGGTCAGGTAGTTGGGATTGATCTCCTCAGCCGTCGTCAATCCCCTGTGCTGTTCGAAGGTGGACAGTGGGTTAAGGATGGTCTGTCGCATACCGTCGACCTGACCCGCCGAAACGTTGGGACGGCCAGGATTGTCGTTCAGGAAGTTGACGGCAGCCTTGGCGGCGATCCGGCCTTCGGTGAACGAGCCGGATGAGAACTTGTGCGGCGCAGCGCCGACCCCATCCCCGGCGGCAAAGAGGCCGCGGACGGTGGTCATGCGGTTGTAGCCCCAGAAATAGTCGTCGCTGGCCACATCCTCGGGGCCGCTGACCCATGCTCCGGCCTCGCCGGAATGTGAACCCATGATGTAGGGCTCGGCCAGCACAACCTCGGAGGGCGTTTCCTCGGGGGCGATGTTCTGGGCAGCCCAGGTGAGCGCCTGGGAAATGGTCATGTCCAGGAAGTCCTCCCAGGCCTCGTTCCGCACCTGCTCCATCTTTTCCGGATCGCCGCCCGAGAGAGCCTGCATGGCCTGGTCGGTACGCATGTACATGGGGCCGCGCCCCTCTTTGATGTCCAGGTACATCTGGTGGTTGCGGAGCGGCGTGGGCGTGGGGATGGCAGAGCCGTAGGGCTCGTACTTGTTCAGCTCATCGGCGCGTGTCTCAGTGTAGTCCTCACCAAGCGCGTTGAGCACCTTGGCGTGGAAGTACTGGAACCACATGCCCACCGGGCCGTAGCCGTCCTTGAACCGCGTCGGGACGAAGCGGTGCTCCATCTGCGTCATCTCAACACCGGCGGGGATCATGAGGCCATAGGCCGAGCCGGTGGCGAAAACCGAGTACCAGGTGCGGCCCAGACCCTCGCTGACGGACCGGGGACGGAACACGTTGGATGCGCCGCCCGTGGTGATGATGACCACCGGCGAGCGGAAGATGTAGAACTTGTTGTCGCGAACCGAGAAGCCCGCCGCGCCAGCGATCTTGTTGGGATCGTCGTCGTCTTTGAGCAGGTGGGTGATGGCCACGCGTTCGTAGATGTTCTCAGGGCCGAGGGCGGTACGAGCCGGCTCTGCGGCGATGGGCTTGATGGATTCCCCGTGGATGGGAATCTGCCAGCGGCCGATGCGCTCGTACTGTCCGTTTTCCTGTTTCCAGATGGGGAGTCCCCATTCCTCGAGCAGGTGGACCGAATTGTCCACGTGGCGGCCCACGTCGTAGACCAAGTCTTCCCTGGCGAGCCCCATCATGTCGTTGACGACGTAGTTTACGAAGTCCTCGGGGGTGTTCCAGCCGTAGCGCTGGCCCATGTAGCAGTTGATGGCCGAGAGGCCCTCTCCGGTGGCGCCGCTGCGCTCGATGGCGGCCTTCTCTGCCAGCACCACGCGCTTGTCGCTGCCCGCCCAGTACCTGGCCTCAAAGGCGGCTCCGCAGCCGGACATTCCGCCTCCGATGATCAGGATGTCGCAATCCACGGTTTCGGTGGTCTCAAAAGCCACGGCTTTCACCTCAATGGTTCAGAATGCTACCGCAGTGCGCGGCGCCCGAAATCCGCTCCGTGAACTGAACACGAGAGCGGAGTGCAGGTGCGCTACTTGGCGCCCGGCACAGGCAGCTTGTCGACGCCCAGCCAGTTGGAATCACCCGCCAGGTTCTGGTTTCCGAGATCGCCTACGCGGTCCTCGGTGAACCCGTCGTAGGGCACCACCGTGCCGGCAGGGCGGGAGCGGGACGGGTAGGTGAACTCGAAATTGCGTCCATCACGGAACACAACTTCCCACCGCAGTCCGTCCCCCTCATTTTCGATGTGGGTGCGATGGGGCTGCACGATGGCGCCAAGGGGAACGAAGTCGGCATAACCGCGGACGTTGATCGCTTCCTCAGGGCAGAGTTTGACGCAGGCATAGCACTCTGAGCACAACTCGGGTTCCTGATTGAAACCCTTGTTGACATTGATGTCCAGCGCCATCAGGTCGTTGGGGCAGATGTAAACGCAGAGGGGCCCCAGGTGCTCCTCGGCACAGGCGTTACAGGCGTTCGGGTTTACGAAAGTTGGCATGGCTAACCCCCAATCCGGTTATTGTTCTGCTTTGCTTCTCCCTCTGGCAGCAAAGCGAAACCCCCTCGCGTCTGGTAGAGGGGGCTGTAAATGTCAAGACTCTAGGTTGATAGGTGCTCCGAACAGGTGCAAGGGTTCAACTCTGGCATCGTGATTACCGGGGTCCTGTTCTTGAGGTATTCCGATGTCACAAACGGGGAACCCATTCCGTATTTCTCTGCGCTGGATTGCACCACTTCAAGTACCTGTGGCCTCAGAGTGGTGGCCGCCGGTCCCGCACCGCCGCTTATGATGCTGCGGATCAGGGTTCCTGCCAAGTCCTGTTTCTGTTCCGGGTGGCCACAGATTCCCTCGTAGGCCACGCTCTCGCAGACTGGGCAGTACCACCACTCAAGCGTGAGAACCGACTTTATACCAAGGTCCGGAAGTGTGTCAAAAATCTCGTGCGCGGCGTAACGCCCGTAGTGGCTGCCAACCCCCGCGTGGTCGCGACCGAACATGTGATGGGTGCAACCCAGGTTCTTGCGAACGAGCGCGTGGAAAACGGCCTCGCGTGGACCCGCATAGCGCATGTCCCACATGAGCGTGGAAGTCTCGTGTATGCCAGGCAGAAAGAATCCTTCATCGCGCAGCAGAGCGTGGGTCAGGACTATCGCCTCGTCGATGTAGTCCCCAGGCTTCTTTTCCCCGATGACGGCGCTCACCAGGACCCCGTCAGCTCCCGACGCCAAGTAGGCGCCCTTCATCATCATCTCGTGCCCGGCGTGGGGCACGTTCCGAGTCTGATGAGCAACGGCGGAGTTCCAGCCCAACTCCTCAAAGCGCGCGCGCAACTGCTGTGGCGTTTTCCAGAATTGGTCGAATGGCGGGTTGACCCGTGGAGGGTTGACCAGGGTTACTTTTCCACCGATGAGCGTGTCTTTGAGGGCCATGGTGCGGGCCACGCCCGGATGCTCGGGGTCGGTTGTGCCGTAAACATTTGAGGCCATCAGATCGCGGTCGTAATCGAAGACCTCGTCCACGTCCAAGATGGCCAAGGACTGGTCCTGGTGGGTCAGGAGCAACCGACTTCCTGCCGAGGCACCAGTAGCCGCCCATTCACCGGGTGAAACGTCCAGGATGATGGGGATGCTCCACACCAGTCCATTAGCAAGACGCATGGTGCGCACGACCGAATCCACGTCGGCGCGGCCCATGAAGCCGTCCAGAGGGGAAAACGCGCCGTAAGCCAGGTTGATGGCCTCGCGCGCGATCTGTTCGCTGACAGCCAATTCCGGCAGGCCCGCTATTACGTGGGGGGCCTCATCAGGGGGCGCCACTGAAATTTTGAGCTCGCCGCCGTGAGGTGAGAGGCTATTGTCGGCAGCCATAACGCGGCTCATGCTGAAGAGGATTTAGCTGGGCCTAAACCACCTGAAAACCCTTTCCCTGAGGGAAAAGGAGGCGGATTGCCTTGTTCGGCGAATTGATGTCAGCGCGGCACTAGTCGGAGGAGATAGCCGCCCCGCCTTCCGCTGGACTGCTGCCCTGAACCCTGCATCCGTGGCTTGCCACCGTCGAAAGCAAGATCAGCCCGACAGCGGCGAGAGCCACGATAATTCGGCCGATGCGCCTGCCCGGTATACGCATCCTAGTCGTTCACTCCACATGAATGTTGCCCGCACACCCTGCCCGAACGCTGACCAGGATAGCGTGGCCGTGAAACCGTCGATTTCCGCTGGCAGTATATCGTAAGGCCCGATTTGCGGCTAGTGCTGGGCTTGTCCTTTTGGATGAAACTGGAATTCCTCCAATGCCAATCACTGTTGCATCGTATCCCGGGAGCTCCAGTAATCGGCAGATTCTCACCGAGGCTCGCGTCTCCTGTAGCTGATAAACTGATCGCAGCCACATCTGGATTGTGTGTGAATTAGGATGACAAGTGCGAATAGCGACGCAGTTGCCTTTCGAGCCAGGTTCGAAGATGCTTGGGAGCAGTATCGCTCCGCCATAGACCGGCTGGAGGCTGGAGACGTGCGCGACGCCTGCGGCAAGGCTTGGAACGCCACCCGCGCCGCCGCCGAGGCTGCGGTTCTGGCCCACAAAGGCGAAACCACTACAATCACCCATATCTCCACCGGCTTCCGTCGGCTTTCTCGTTCCAAGGGGTACGCTGACCTGCCCGCCCGATACTCCGAACGGGCACAGTTTCTGCACATTGACGGCTGCTATTACGGCGCCGTTTATGACGACCACATACTGGAACTTATACGCGAAACGGCTGAGTTGATCCGGCAGGCAGAGGAACTGGCGGAATCGTAGGGTCGTGTCTGGGGATGCCCGAGGCGGCTCAACCCGATGATTTCGCGATTGCCGTGGTCCGCATTTCCGCCCCGGGCCTGGTCGAAAACGGTCCGGGGCGAGCGTTGCCGAAGGCCCGTGCGCCCACCATTAAACTCGCCAATGACAGAGGCCCTTTGTGATACTATATCCGCTTAGTTACCGGTGCTCTACAACAGTTATTGCCAGGAGACGCAGATGCTGGATTACAAGCCGAATATGGTCCTGTCAACCGAGGAATTTAACGTCGTCGGAAAGCGGCCAATACGCCCCGACGGTGCGGAAAAAGTAACCGGGCGGGCACGGTACGGAGCCGACCAGAACCTCCCCGGCCTGCTGTATGGCAAAATACTGCGCAGCCCCCATTCCCACGCACGCATCAAGTCCATCGATACCAGTGCGGCAGAGGCATACCCCGGGGTGCACGCAGTCGTAACCTCCGCCGATTGGCCCGAGACCTCCGGGCGATTGGCCGACCTGGCCGAGGGTGCTATCCAGAACCTCGGGTTCCTCAGCATGAACGTGCTGGCCCGGGGCAAGGCGCTTTACAAGGGCCATGCCATCGCTGCCGTGGCTGCGGCCAGCCCGCACGTTGCGGAGCAGGCGCTGGCTCTGATCAAGGTCGACTACGAGGTCCTCACCCCGGTGCTCAGCGCCGACCAGGCCATGCAGCCCGACGCGCCTGCGGTGCACGAGAGGTTGGCCAGTCTGTCCAACCCGGCCCTGCGTCCCGGTGGTCTGCTGGACGAAGGTGACGACGGCGCGGGCGGCAACATCGCCAATCAGTTCGAGTTCCGCCTCGGCGACGTCGAAGAGGGCTTCAAGCAGGCCGACGTTATCGTAGAAAAGGAGACCGAGACCGTCCCGGTGCATCAGGGCTACATCGAGCCCCACGCCGGCACCGCCCAATGGGGAGCCGACGGCAAGCTGACCATCTGGTCCAGCAGCCAGGGGCAGTTCACCGTTCGCGACCACACCGCACGGTTCATGGGCATCCCGGTGGCAGACGTCAAGGCCATCCCGCTGGAAATTGGTGGCGGCTTCGGCGCCAAGACCGTGGTGTACGTTGAGCCGGTTGCGGCCCTGCTCTCACGTAAGAGCGGCCACCCGGTGAAGGTGCAGATGTCTCGCAAGGAGGTTTTCGAGGCCACCGGGCCCACCTCTGGCACCAAGATCAAGGTCAAGCTGGGCGCGACCAAAGAGGGCAAGATGGTTGCTGCCGAGTCGACGCTGATTTACGAAGCGGGTGCCTTCCCTGGTTCGCCGGTCTCGCCGGGCGCCCAGTGCATGATGGGCCAGTACGACATTCCCAACGCTCACCTGGTGGCAATTGACGTGGTCATCAACCGGCCCAAGTCCGCCGCCTACCGGGCGCCAGGTGCGCCTGCGTCGGCCTTCGCGATGGAAACAGCCATCGACGAACTGTGCGAGAAGCTGGGGATGGACCCGCTGGAATTCCGGTTGCTCAACAGTTCCAAGGAGGGCGTGCGCCGGGTCACCGGTCCCATGACTCCCAAGGTCGGGTACATCGAGACCCTGCAGGCCCTTAAGGACCATCCTCACTACAACACACCCATCGAAGCCAAGACGGACGGCGCCAACGGGCACATCAAGCGCGGCCGAGGTGTCGCCAGCGGGTTCTGGGGCAACAACACCGGCCCGGCCAGCGCGTTGGCGGTGGTGAACTCCGACGGTTCCGTCAGCCTGACCGAGGGTTCGCCGGACATCGGCGGGAGCCGCGCGGCCGTATCGCAGCACATCGCCGAGGTGCTGGGCGTACCTATGGAGGACATCAAGCCCCAGGTGGGCGACACCGACAGCATCGGATTCACGTCCAACACCGGTGGCAGCAGCGCCACCTTCAAGTCCGGTTGGGCCGCCTACGAAGCCGGTCAGGACGTGAAGCGGCAGATGCGGGAGCGCGCCGCCCGGATCTGGGATGTTCCCGTGGAGAACGTCGAGTACGTCGACGGCGTTCTGCAGCACACCTCGGACTCGGAGCTGCGGCTTACCTTCAAGCAGATTGCCGCCCGCGCCGTCGGTACCGGTGGGCCCATCGTGGGACGAGCCGGCGTGAACCCGCCCGGCGCCGGGCCCTCCATTGGCGTGCACCTGGTGGACGTGGAGGTCGACACCGAAACCGGTAAGGTGGACGTGCTTCGCTACACCGCCGTTCAGGACGCCGGCAAGGCTATCCACCCCAGCTACGTCGAGGGGCAGATACAGGGAGGCGTCGTGCAGGGCATCGGCTGGGCGCTGAACGAGGAGTATCGCTTCGATGATCAGGGCGGGATGCTCAACAGCAGCTTCCTCGACTACCGGATGCCCATCAGCCTCGATCTGCCGATGATCGACACGGTCATCGTCGAGGTCGCCAATCCGGCGCATCCCTACGGGCTTCGCGGTGTCGGCGAGGTGCCTCTCGTGCCACCCCTGGCAGCGCTCTCCAACGCCATCCACGACGCCATTGGTGTCCGGCTCCTTTCGCTACCCATGTCTCCGGACAAGGTGCTGGACGGAATCCTGGGTCATAACGGCCAGGAGTAACCCGCAAGGAATAGTGCCAGACGTGTAGGGGCGCACACTGTCTTGAAAGACCGGGCGCCCCTACGGACTTTACGTATCCTGCTATAAACTGCCACGGAAAGCCCTTGAGGAGGATGGAGCGATGCCGGAAGTTTGGGTCCCACCGCGAATTCAGAACCTTACCGGCGGCCGCCAGCAGGTGGTGGTGCCAGGGGCAACCGTGCGGCAGGTGATAAACAATCTGGAACGGGAATTTCCCGGCACCAGGGACCTGATCATGGATGTGGAGGAGGACGATCTGCTCCCCGGTCTCGCAGTGGTGGTGGATGGGGAGACAAGCCTGATGGGCCTGCTGGAACGGGTGCGGGAGAACAGCGAGGTCCACTTTCTCCCCGCCATCGGCGGCGGGTGAACCTCGCCCAAGGCGTGGGATACTGCAATGTTGGCTCCCGTACACCTATGACCTCCTCAATGCTGCTTCCCATCAGGCCCGCCAGCCCACAGGCGCTGCGGGAAGTGCGGCGAGACACACCCCTGCGTCGCGCCCGGACGTGCTACGGCCACCTCGCTGGGGTCGCGGGCGTTGAGCTGATGGACGAACTGTTGGTGCGAGGCTGGCTTGAGGCCATTTCCCTGACACCGGACGCCGGCCGGATCCGCTACGTCCCCACGACGGATGGCGCTGAGGCCCTGACGGAACGAGGAGTAGCCATTCCCGCCTCAAAGAATGGGAAAGCCGTGGCCTTTTCTTGTATTGACTGGACCGAACGACGCCCGCACCTCGGCGGTGGACTGGGGCGGGCCATCGTGAGCGCCCTGGTAGAGTCGGGTTGGATCGAGCGGTCGACCGTGTCTCGTGTGATCGGCCTCTCTCGCGACCCGCGAGAGTGGCTGGACTCCTGACGCCTTCCCCGTATCTCCCCCTCTGTAGCGTCTCCTCTTTAGCTCAGGCTCCCCATTTCGGGCCTCTTTGGTCCGGAGAGGGTGCGAGTGTAGATTGGACGCCCACATGCCGTTGCGCTAGAATACCGCCGCGAGACATTTTCCTACGAATTGCTCCCACAAGGCGAGCACGGGAGGATGCTAATGACCCAGGAACTGACGCCATCGCAACGCAAATGGTACGATCTGGCTGCAAAGCACGCCGATGTATTCGCGGAACGGTCCGCCGAATACGACCGGGAGGGCGTATTCCCCTTCGAGAATTACGCAGAAATGAAGGAGTCGGGCTACTCCGCTATGCCGATTCCCGAAGACTGCAACGGGGGCGGCGCCGACCTGCTGGACATCTGCATCGCCCAGAACCGGTTGGCCCAAGGGTGCGGCGCAACGGCGTTGGCCATCAACATGCACTTCGGCCTACCGTTCATCATGAACGACCTTATCCTCCGCGGCGATGATGGTCCCAAGGAGCTGCTCACCAAGGTCGCCGACGAGAAGCTGATCGTCTTCGGCGCCGTAACGGACCCGCAAGTGGACAGCTTCAAGGGAATCTCCGGTATCGGCTACACCACGGTAAAGGCAACAAAGGTCGATGGCGGGTTCCACATCAACGGGCGGAAGGGCTTCGGCACCAATAGCCCCGCCGGTGACCTGTTCGGCTGCACAGCGGTTTATGACGACCCGGATGACGGCGAAATCGGCCTGATATTCGTGCTCCCCATTGAAACCGAGGGGCTGGTCTGCCTGAACGACTGGGACACCATGGGTATGCGGGCCAGCCAGAGCCACAGCTGGCGGCTGGAAAACGTGTTCGTCGAGGAAGACCACGTTTTCAAGCACGAACTGTGGGTATGGGATGAGTATGCTCGCGGCCTGTACTCCTGGCACGGGGGAACCTTCGGAGCCGTCTACCTGGGTATCGCCAAGGCCGCTCGCGACTTCGCTGTAAACATGACCAAGGGGCGCACCAATATTCCGTTCAAGCACCCGGAGAGCTACTACCCGGGCCACCAGTTCCTGGCTGCTGAAATGGACATCGCCCTGCACGCGGCATTCACGTGGCAGAAAAGCGTCGCCGAGAGGCTCATCGACATAAACAACCGCGACGACGACACGCTGGTTGAGGCAGTCGGTTTGCAGTATTTCTGTATGAAAGCGGCGATGGATGTGGTAAACAAGGCGATGGATATGGTCGGAGGTGCTGCGCTGGCCAAGCGCCTGCCCCTGGAGAGGCACTACCGCGATGTGCGGGCTGGCCCCATACACCCCATTGGTGGCTTCGACGCGCTGGAGCTGGTCGGCAAGCACGCCTTCGGGCTGCCAAAGGATGTTCAGCCCCGCTACGTCTGACAACGGGAATGTCGCCGCGTGTTACGGGAGCGGAATTTCACCGCTCCCTTTTTCTATGCCTTCGTTTTGTATCGCGTTGCCGCCACGGGAGACGCGAGGTTTGATTGACGGGCCGGTCGGTGCTACGCTGATGTCTGTCCGAATAATTTCGTTTTCACGGAGGGCGGCCACTATGGCAGGATACATGGTTGGCAATATCACTGTGACTGATCCCGACCTGTTTGCCGAGTATGGCAAGCGGGTCCCCGAAACTGTAGCCCAGTTCGGGGGAACTTATGTCGTTCGTGGCGGCACCCCGGAAAAGATCGAGGGAGACTACGAGCCCGTGCGCATTGTGATTCTGCAGTTCGACAGCGTCGAAAGGGCCAGGGAGTGGTACGACTCCGATGTGTATGCGCCGCTCAAGGAAATGCGGATGAAAGCCTCCCGCGGTGATCTGTATTTCGTACGGGGCGTCTGATTAAGGCCGGTGGGGCCTGATGTGAATAGCGTGCCACGAGGGAGCCCTGCCATTTCGAACTATGACCACTGAAGTAAAAGAGACTGAGACTGTATCCGCCTCGTTGAACATCGGGGGGATGACTTGCGCCGCCTGCGTTTACCACGTGGAGCGGGCGCTCAACGGTGTCCCTGGGGTTTCCAACGCCAGCGTCAACCTCGGCGTCGAGAAGGCAACGGTACAGTACGCTCCCGACCTGGCTGGCCTCGAGGAACTGCGACGGGCGGTGGAGGATGCAGGCTACACCATCGAGTCCTCAGGAGACCGTGAACGCGAGCTGGAACGCCTCTCCAAAGGACGGGAGACTCAGGAGCTGCGGAACCGCTTGCTGGTCGCTGCGACCGGCGCCATTCTCCTGTTCCTGGGGGCCTTCAACGGCTTTCCGTGGGTGTCCGGATGGATGGACCTTGCCTTCTACCCGTTCCTGTTGTGGGGCGTGGCCACGCCCGTTCTATTCTGGGCTGGTGCCCCCTTCTACCGGTCGGGACTGACTGCCCTGCGGCACGGCTCGGCCAACATGCACACGCTCATCGCCCTCGGAACCGGTACCGCCTACTGCTACAGCGTTGCGGTGGTACTGCTGGAGGGATTCGCCCCTTCCGTTCTGACCAATGCGGGAATCGATGGCAAGGTGTTTTTCGAGACCGCGGCAGTGATTGTCGCCCTCGTCCTTCTGGGCCGGTACCTGGAGGCCAGGGCGCGCGGCCAGACCTCAGAGGCCATCAGGCGGCTCATCGAGCTCCGGCCCGATATCGCCAGAGTGGTCCGAGAGGATGGGGAGTCGGAGATTCCGGTGGAGCAGGTCGCAGTAGGAGACCTGTTGCTGGTGAGGCCGGGTGAATTCATCCCGGTAGATGCCGAGGTGACAGAGGGACAATCGGCGGTCAACGAGTCGATGCTCACCGGCGAGAGTATGCCGGTGGAGAAGTCGGCGGGCGACCGGGTTTACGGCGCCACCCTGAACCAGCAGGGCGCGCTATTCTGCAGAGCGACGCGGGTGGGTGAGGACACGGCACTGGCCCAGATCATCCAGCTGGTGCAGGACGCGCAGGCCTCTCGGGCACCGATACAGAGGCTGGCCGACCGTGTCTCGGCCTATTTCGTTCCCAGCGTCGTTGCCGTGGCTCTCGCCGCCTTCGTCCTTTGGCTGCTGATTGGCCCGGCGCCGGCGGTGACTTTTGCCATTCTGGTGTTCGTGGCGGTGCTGATCATTGCCTGCCCGTGCGCCCTGGGACTGGCAACACCCACTGCCCTGATTGTCGGCATCGGAAAAGGTGCGGAGCAGGGTGTCCTGGTCAAGCAGGCGGAGGCCTTGGAGACGGCACACCGGGTCGATACGGTGGTGCTGGACAAGACCGGAACCCTCACCACCGGAAAGCCGACGGTTACCGGGATCACCGCGGTGGACATCGATGAGAGAGAGCTGCTGGTGCTGGCTGCCTCAGCAGAACGAGGGTCAGAGCATCCGTTGGCCCAGGCGGTACTGGAGGAGGCGCTGCGCCGGGGCCTTACTCTGCAGCCAATGTCCGGTCTGAGAAACGTGCCGGGACAAGGGATCGAGGCGCTGGTGGGAGGAGAAACGGTCCTTCTGGGCAACCGCCTGCTTATGGATGGCCATGGCATTGCCCTGGACGGCCTCTCCGAGAGAGCGGACTCGATGGCACAACAGGGTATGACCACGATGTTCCTGGCGTCGGGCGGGGAGGTCCGGGGAGTCATCGCGGTGGCCGACGCGTTGAAGCCCGAGGCCAGGGAGGGTGTGGCGCGACTGCGGGACATGGGGCTGGACGTGGTCATGCTGACCGGCGACAACGCGTCCACGGCCTACACCATCGCCAGGCAGTTGGGCATCGACCGGGTTGAGGCCGAGGTGCTGCCGCAGGATAAGGCTGCCATCGTTCGTACGCTGCAATCCGAGGGTCGCATCGTCACCATGGTTGGCGACGGAATCAACGACTCGCCTGCTCTTGCCCAGGCCAACGTCGGGATGGCAGTCGGGGGCGGCACGGACATTGCGGCCGAGTCCGCCGACATCACGCTGATGCGCGGCGACGTGGGGAGTGTAGCAACAGCAATTTCCCTCAGCCGGCAGACCATTCGCACCATCAAGCAGAACCTGTTCTGGGCATTCTTTTACAACGTTCTACTGGTGCCCGTGGCGGCGGGAGCGCTGTACCCGGTGTTCCAGGCCCTGGGTGGTGTGCCAGTATCGCTGGAGTTTTTCTTCGGGACCCAGGGGTTCCTGAACCCGGTGCTGGCAGCCCTGGCGATGGCTTTCAGTTCGGTAACGGTGATCAGCAATTCACTCAGGTTGCGCGGGGCCCGGCTGGAAGTTCCGGCTACCTGACGAGGAAGGGATATGGCCACAGCAATTGACCCGGTCTGCCTTATGGAGGTAGATACAACCAACCCGCCGGGCGGCCAGAGCGAATATCAGGGGACGCAGTATTACTTCTGTGGCCGCGGCTGCAAGGTGGCCTTCGATCGCGACCCGGAGCACGTGCTCTCCGGCGAGGGAGTGGTGCCGATGGAGCACGGAGAGCAGGTCCATGCCGAGGCACCGAAGCGTGGGGGCATCATGGGCTGGCTGAGGGGCCTATTCGGTGGCAAGTCCCTCTCGGATTGATGAGTGAGCCCCGAGTGATGGGCAGGTTCTGCCCGTAACCTATTTGGCGGTTCAATCCGGAGACGCTGCGGCGGTCTCCTGCTCCTTCATCAGGCTCTGCGGTACTTCGACGTCAATATTGGCAACCACCACATGAGGCGCGAATACGTAAGAGCCTACCTTGTCACCAGCATGTTTCGCTTCGACGTGCAGTAGGCCCTCCATTGCATCCTTGGCGTTGGCCAGGGAATCCTCCACCGTGTCTCCCTCGGTTGTGCAGTTTGGGTAGTGGGGGACGATTACCTGATATCCATCCTCTTGCGCCATTAGGAACACCGTAAACTTTTGCAGCGGCATGACAAGACCTCGTCGGCTATTTGTTCGAATTCCTCGCTGCCAAGCAGCATCTGGCGACGGACGCTGGCAACTGTTCCGGGTCGCAGGGGGCCTCGAATATGTGGGATGACGACTGTGGGAATCCTCGTTTACGATAATTGGCATGACTTCCGGTGAAGTGGTGAAACTCCCATCCTTGGCTTCGCACGATTGAAACAATATCGTTGAAGCTATAGCGTCTGGGCACTGTATTGTCCGCTTAAGCCGCCTTGCCACAGCAGCGCTTGTATTTGCGCCCGCTGCCACACGGGCAAGAGGCGTTCCTGCCGACCTTGGCAGACCCGCCCGGCCTGGCGTTGCTGTTGGAGCCGGATACGGCCCGCATGGGACTTCCACCCGACCTGCCGCGGCGAGGGCTTCCGCCGCCATTCATCTGGCTCGCCATCTGCCCTGTGTCCACGGAAACGTGGAAGAGGGTCCGTACCACGTCCCGCTGGATGCGCCCCTGGAGGTCCAGGAACATTTTCTGCCCCTCACTCTGATACATCACCAATGGGTTGCGCTGACCGTAGGCGTGAAGTCCGATGCCGGTGCGCAGGTTCTCCATGGCCGTCAGGTGCTGGAGCCAGTGTGAATCGATGGCTCGGAGCAGCAGGAACCGCTCGGCGAGCCGCATCCGCTCCGCGCCCACGGCCTCCTCTTGCTCTGCGTAGATATTTTCCGCGTGTTCCCAGAGGATGGACGTTATCTGGTCCTGACTGTACCGGTAGACGTTGTCCTCATGCTCCAGTTCGTCGGGAACCGGTCCTATCTGGCCCAGGTCGTCTATGAGGCCCTCGGCGTTCCAGTCATCCGAGTGGCGGCCCGGAAGATACTGGGCAATCAGCCGGCCATACTCCTTGCGGAGCATCTCCAGCGTCTCGGAGCGCAGGTCTGCATCGCTCACAGCCCGGTGGCGGTCGGTGTAGATCACCTCGCGCTGCTTGTTCAGTACATCGTCGAATTCAAGCAGGTGCTTGCGTATGTCGAAGTGGTAGCCCTCGACCTTGACCTGGGCGCCACTGATGGACTTGGTTACCAGCTTGTTTTCGATGGGGACGTCCTCCTCCAGCCCGGTCCAGCCCATCACGGTCTTTATTCGCTCTCCGCCGAACCGGATCATCAGCTCGTCTTCCAACGACACGTAGAACTGCGAGCAGCCGGGGTCCCCTTGCCGGCCGGCGCGACCTCGCAGCTGGTTGTCGATGCGGCGGGCGTCGTGATGCTCAGTGCCGATGACGTACAGCCCGCCCATGTCCACCACGCGGTCGTGTTCCTGATGCCAGTCCTCGCGAGACGTATCGGCTCCGCCGAGCACGATGTCAGTGCCGCGGCCTGCCATGTTGGTGGACACCGTCACAGCTCCGAGCCGGCCGGCCTGAGCGATGATTTCCGCCTCGCCCGCGTGGTTCTTGGCGTTCAGTACCTGGTGGCGTACGCCCCGCTTGCGCAGCCGTTCGCTGAGGTACTCGGAGTCCTCGATGGA
Organism: Dehalococcoidia bacterium; assembly: GCA_963664175.2. Classification (GTDB taxonomy): domain Bacteria; phylum Chloroflexota; class Dehalococcoidia; order Lucifugimonadales; family UBA3495; genus VXOI01. The sequence goes on along the minus strand of CAXXOI010000012.1, from coordinate 97,520 downwards.
GGTGGTGCCAATGAGCAGGGGCTGTTCGTTCTCATGTATCTCGAAGATCCTGTCTTCCACCGCTTTCCATTTGCCATCGCTGGTCTGGTACACCAGGTCCGACAGGTCCTGGCGCTGCATGGGCTGGTTTGTGGGGACCTCGACGACCTCCAGACCGTATATCCGGTAGAACTCGTCGGCCTCTGTTGCGGCGGTGCCGGTCATCCCAGCCAGTTTCTCGTACATCCTGAAGTAGTTCTGCAGGGTAATGGTGGCGTAGGTGATGCTTTCCCGCTGGATCTTGAGACCTTCCTTGGCCTCCACAGCCTGGTGCAGGCCATCGGACCACCGCCGTCCGGGCTGCAGCCTGCCGGTGAACTCGTCGACGATCACCACCTCCCCGTCGCGGACCACGTAGTCCTTGTCCCGCTGCTTCATAACGTGGGCATTGAGGGCGTTTTCCATGTATTGGACGAGGTGGAAGTTTTCCGGGTCATAGAGGTTGGACGTGTTGGTCCAGTCCTCCATCTTGGCAATGCCCTCCTGGGTCAGCGATATTGCCCTGGTACGGTCGTCGATGGTGTAGTCTGTGGCCGGGTCGAGCCGGGGAACGATTCGGGCGAAGTTCTGGTACAACTGCACTGGCTCCTCAGCCGGGCCGCTGATGATTAGGGGAGTGCGTGCCTCATCAATCAGAATGTTGTCGACCTCGTCAACGATTGCATAGTGCAGTTCCCTCTGCACCCGCCTGTCGGAGGAGAGGGCCATATTGTCACGAAGGTAATCGAAGCCGAATTCGTTGTTGGTGCCATAGGTGATGTCTGCCAGGTAGGCCTCCTCGCGGGTAACCGCGCGAAGGTGTGGCGTTTTGCCTCCCTCGATCTCCGGGTCATATACGAAGGCCGCATCATGCTGCAGGCATCCGACGGTGAGGCCCAGGGCGTCATAGACAGGCCCCATCCATAACGGGTCGCGGCGGGCGAGGTAGTCGTTGACAGTCACCACGTGCACTCCGCGGCCGGTCAGTGCATTGGCGTAGACGGCCAGAGTCGCGACCAGCGTCTTTCCCTCACCGGTCTTCATCTCGGCGATCTTGCCCTGATGCAGGGCCGATCCGCCGATTAACTGGACGTCGTAATGGCGTTGGCCCAGTTTCCGCACGGCCGCCTCTCGGACGGCGGCGAAGGCCTCAGGCAGAAGGTCGTCCAGGGTTTCGCGGCCTTCCAGCCGCTGGCGAAACCCCTCGGTCTTGGCCCGCAAACCGGCGTCATCCAGTTGCCTGAACGCACTTTCAAGTTTGTTGACGTCATCCCGGATGGAGCCCAGCTTCTTCAGTGCCTTGTCGTTGGGATCACCCAGTATTTTCTGAAGAACAGTTACCATGGCGGTTTGTCCTGAAATAAGAATTTCCGGGTTGGGGTTTCCGCCCTACCCGGAAAGTATGGGCGGCTTATCGCCCATAATTTAACATTTCACCGGGCAGAGAGGAAATCAGCGGCTACCAGCCGTAGAGGGTTGTGCTGCACCTCGCAGATCGGAAAGGCTGGAAATTTCGTTGTCGGCAATGAAGTCTCGCAGGCCCCGCAGGATTCGCCATGGAGCATCCATGCCGACGAGATTGGCGCTGCCCACCTGGATGGCGGAGGCGCCGGCCATCAGATACTCAACGGCGTGTTCCGCTTCAAAGATTCCGCCCACTCCGATGACGGGCACATCGATGGTCTGCGTCACCTGGTATACGAGGGCAAGGGAGACAGGTCTCAGGCTCATGCCCGAAAGGCCGCCGGTAGCGGTGCCCAGCACTGGCCGCCTGGTTGCCAAATCGATCCTCATCGCGGGCAGCGTGTTGCAGATTGTAAGAGCGTCAGCGCCGCCGTTCACCGCTGCCCTTGCGATTTCCGTGATGTCCGGAACGTTGGGAGCCAGCTTTGCCAGCACCGGCAGGTCCGTGTTCGCCTTTACCGCGGCGATGGCGTCGTGGGTAAGGGCGGGGCTGTAGCTGAACATTGCCCCGTTCTCCACGTTGGGGCACGAGAGGTTAATCTCAAGGGCGCTGAGGCCGGTGGCCTCTCGCGTGAACGCTGCCATTTCGGCAAACTCGCCGACGCTGTGGGCGGCAAAGCTGAATAATATCGTTGCGTCCCAGTCGGCCCACCCTGGCGTCCACTCCCGGACGGCCGTCTCGATACCCGGGTTGATCAGGCCCACCGAGTTGAGAAAAAGCTGGTCCTGGGCTTCCCAGGCCTGTCGGAACGACTCGGGAAACCAGCGAGGTTCGGGGTTACCATCCCTGGGCCAGCGGGTGACCGTTTTGGGGACTACCGCCCCCAACTCATCGAGAGGGTGTATGCCGGCAACCCCACGCCCGTATCCATCGTAGCCAAGGGTTCCAGAGGCGATGATTACCGGATTATCCAGCTTGAGGCCCCTGGGGTGGTTGGGGGCCAAATCTACTGACAGGTCCGGGTCATTGGGTCCTTGCGGTTTGTTCAATCCCTTTCCCCTCACCCAGTTGTTCTACCGGATTGATATTATGTTGCGGAGCGATGGCCTGATTGGGCGGCCATCGCCCCGTCTGCGTAATTTCGGTTGAGCCGCTTTATCCCTGTGGTTCCTCCGCAGTTGCTTCCGAGCTTGCCTCCGTGGTTGCTTCCGTCAAAGTCGCGGTCGTTTCCGTTGAGGATTCCTCCTCATCGTCGTCATCGTCGTCAAAGATATCCTCGAGTTCGTCTTCGTCCTCTCCCTCGGAAGCGTAGCCCCGGGCGGCCTGGGCCAGCCGGTCGAAGTCTTCCTCCAGCCCCAAGACGTCGATTTCCGCCGAGTCGTCGGTCTCGGAAGCGGCTGGACCACGCAGCCATCCGCCAGGGGCCATGGCGGCCATATCCAGCGCCGGCTGAGGCTTGAGCAACTCGTCCATTCCAGGGATCTCTACCTGGGCAGGAATCAACCGGCCGATGATGACGTTCTCCTTGAGGCCGAGCAGGTGGTCCTGCTGGCCCTTGACTGCCGCCTCGGTCAGCACCCGAGTCGTCTCCTGGAAGGATGCTGCCGACAGGAAGCTGTCGGTGCGAAGCGAGGCGCGGGTTACGCCCAGGAGTACCTGTTCCGCCGTTGCCGGCTCGCCGCCCTCTGCCAGAACCTTGGCCACCTGTTCCTGGAAGGCGAACTTGTCCACCACCTCTCCGGGAATGAGCTCGGTGTCGCCGGGCTCGGTTACCTGCACGCGGCGCAGCATCTGCCGGAGAATGATCTCGATATGCTTGTCGTGAATGGTCACACCCTGGGACTGGTACACCGCCTGCACCTGGTCGACGATGTACGACTGGAGGGCTTCCTTGCCCCGGATACGCAGGATGTCGTGGGGATTCAGCGGCCCAGAGGTGAGCGGGTCTCCGGCGTTGATCTTGTCCTCGTGCCGGACCATCAGGTAGGACGACGTGGGAATTACGTGTTCCCTTACCTCGGCGTCCTCCCAGATGACCGTTACGTACTCATCCGCCACCTCGATGCGTCCGCCCACCGTGGCCTCGACAGCACCGCCGTCCGAGATCACCGCCAGACCGTTTTCAGACAGCTCGACGCGACCGGCCACAGTTGCGGTGGGCACAGGAGCGGTCTCACCGGCGTCGTTGGTCTCCGGCACTGTGGCCAGCACCATACCTTCGGTGACTTCCTCGCCGTTGTCCACCAGTACCTCGGCACCGTCGGGAAGAGCATACTGCTCCACCACGGGCACCTGGGCCAGTATGTCCCCCGCAGCCACCATATCGCCGTCTTCGACCAGAATAATGGCCCCTTCCGGCAGAGGATATTCCTCGCGGACTTCCTCGCGGAAGACCACGCGAAGCACGTTGTTCTCCTCGTCGGTTTCCAGCTCGACCTCACCGTCAATGTCGGAGAGGATCGCGGCGTTCTTGGGGACGCGGGCCTCGAAGATCTCCTCCACCTGCGGCAGGCCTCCGGTGATGTCGAGGTTCTGCGCCTCCACGTCCTGCCGGATCACGTCCGCCTCACGCTGGAGGTCGTTACTGTGGCGGTTGGAGCTGCCGAGAATCCGGTTGAGCTCATAGGCCACCCGGAAATGGTCCTCATCGGTGCTACCGGCCTGTACGACCCGGTTGACTGCCTCCTGGAGTTCCTTGGCCTCGCTGGCGCGGCGCAGCTCGTCCAGGATGCGCTCGATGACCAGCAGCAGTCTGCCCTGGAGACGGGCGTCTGCGCCTGGGATTTCCTCGATCATCCGGGTGATTTCGTCAACCACCTTCTGCAATTCGGGAACGACTGAGGTCGCGTATTCCCGAACCCTGAACGCGGCATCTTCCAGCTCAGCCGACGGAGTCTGACGGACGTTTTCGAGTATCCGGTCTATCTGTCCAGGCAGTTCGCCGGCCATTTCCCGCAGCCGGTTCATGGTGTCCCGACGCTGGTCTCTCCTCTGTCCTGTCGAACTTAGCTGGGAGTCTATGCCTGCGTTGAGAATATCCACGTCCCTGCGGATCTGGGAGACCAGGTCGCGGGCCTGCGACAGTGAATTCACCTCGCCGAGACGGCTCAGGTCGTCGCGGATCCAGTTGATCTGGCCGCGCTGGTTGCGGGCTTCGTTGGTCTGTTCCAGGTATCCCAGCGCCTCTGTCATCCTGGTGGCTATGGTCTGCCGATCGCTGGAAACGTTCAGGCTGAGCTCTTCCTTGTCCTCCCAGACCTTGCCCACCGAGGGCATGTCCTGACGGAACTGTCCCAGCTGTTCGCGGATCTCCACGGGTACCGACTGCAGCTCCCTGGCGCGGGCAAGCACGGCCTCGTCCAGTTCACTGTTCCGGCGCCGGACACCGCCGGTGTGGAAGACGCGCATGGTGAGCTGGGTACCCGGCTCACCGATGCTCTGGGCAGCGATGATGCCAACAGCCTGTCCTTCAAGAACCGGCTGGTCGGTGGCAGCCAGGTCCCCGTAGCACATCCGGCAGACGCCCCGCGAATTCTCGCAGGTCAAGGGGGAACGCACCGGGATTTCGGTGATGCCTGCCTCCACCAGTTGGTCTGCCTTTTGCAGCGTGATCGTCTCGTTACGGTTGATCAGGATTTCACCGGTCTCCGGGTGGGCCAGCGTGGTTGCAGCCAGCCGCCCAGTGACCCGGTACTGCAGGGTAATGTTGCTGTGAGGCGCCGGGCGCTGCGGCGCCCAGCCGTCCAGCGTGCCGCAGTCCTCATCCTGGACGATAACCTCCTGGGCCACGTCGATGAGCCTGCGGGTGAGGTAGCCGCTGCTGGCGGTATTCAGCGCCGTGTCGGTGAGACCCTTGCGGGCGCCGTGGGTGCTGAGGAAGTATTCCAGCGCGGTTAGCCCCTCGCGGAAGTTGGACTTGACCGGCAGCTCAATGACGTCGGTACTGCCGGCCCGGCGCACCAGGCCGCGCATCCCGGCCATCTGGTTGATCTGCGAGATATTGCCCTTGGTTCCGGACTGGGCCATTATCCCGATACCGCCGTAGCTGCTGAGGTCATCGCCTACAAGCTCGGCAGTTCGGAAGGATGCCTCGTTCCAGGCGTCCACGATTTTTGCGTGGCGTTCTTCCTCAGATATCAGGCCGACCTCGTATTCGTACTTGTACTGGTCCACCGTCTCTTCGGCCTGGGCCATGACCCCTTCTTTCTCGGTGGACACCTGGATGTCGTTGATGGCAATGGTGATGCCCGACGCGGTCGCGTACCTGAACCCCAGGTCCTTGATCCGGTCCAGCACCTCGGCGGTCTCGTCGTTGGTGAGCAGCCGATAGAGATTCGAGGTCAGTGCGTTCAGCGCGCCGCGGTCGATCAGCTTGTTCTGGATGCGGACAGCCTCGGGAAGGGTCTCATCAAACACGAACTTGTCGGGCAGGATGGCGTTGAACTCCAGGCGTCCGAGGGTAGTGGAGTAGTAGCCGCCGCGATTGTCGCCCCCGCGTATGCTCCTCACATAGATGGGAGCGCGCAGGTCGATTTCCTCCGCCTCGTATGCGTCGCGGGCCTCTGATATGTCAAAGAACTTGCGACCCGCACCCTTGGTGTCAGGGCGCTTTTCCGGCGAATCCGTGTCGGTCAGGTAGTAGCAGCCCATCACCATATCCAGCGTGGGAGCTACCAGGGGATCGCCGGAGGCCGGCGACAGCATGTTGTGGGTGCTGAGCATGGCCTCCTGGGCCTCCAGCACCGCCATCCGGGACAGAGGCACGTGCACTGCCATCTGGTCTCCGTCGAAGTCGGCGTTGAACGCGGAGCAGACCAGGGGGTGAATCTGGATGGCGTGCCCGTCGATCAGCACCGGCATGAACGCCTGAATGCCCAGGCGGTGAAGTGTCGGCGCGCGGTTGAGCAGCACCGGGCGGTTCTTGATGACATCTTCCAGGATGTCCCAGACCTCGCCGCGGGCGCGTTCCACCATCCGCTTGGCGTTCTTGATGTTGGGCGCAATGCCCAGCATGACCAGGCGGTGCATGACGAAGGGCTTGAAAAGCTCCAGCGCCATCCTTCGCGGCAGGCCGCACTCGTTCATCTTCAGTTCGGGGCCCACCACGATTACGGAGCGGCCGCTGTAGTCGACACGCTTGCCCAGCAGGTTCTGGCGGAATCGACCCTGTTTGCCTCGCAGGAGGTCCGAGAGGCTCTTCAACTTGTGATTATGACTCCCCTGGATGGGGCGTCCACGGCGGCCGTTGTCGATCAGCGCGTCGACTGCCTCCTGGAGCATCCGCTTCTCGTTGCGAATGATGATCTCCGGCGCTCCCAGAGTCATGAGGCGCTTGAGCCTGTTGTTCCTGTTGATTACCCGGCGATACAGGTCATTCAGGTCGCTGGTGGCGAAGCGGCCGCCGTCCAGCTGCACCATGGGGCGCAGTTCGGGAGGCAACACGGGCATCACGGTGAGGATCATGTCCTCAACGCGAGTTCCGTCGCCGTGGCTGCCGTCGTTGCGGTGGCCGCTCTGGCGGAAGGCCTCCACCACGCGAAGGCGCTTGATAGCCTTCTGGCGGCGCTGGCCCGAAGTGGACTGCATATCGTTTATCAGCTGGTCACGCAGGGCCTCGAGATTCACGGCGCGCAGGATGGCCAGAATAGCCTCCGCACCCATTCCTGCCTCAAAGACTCCCGGGTACCGGTCCTTTAGTTCCCGGTAGCGGGACTCGGCCAGCAGTTTCATATTCTGCAGGTCGTTCAACTCGTCCAGGGTGACCTTCAGCTGAGCGGAAAGGTCGGTCTCCTCGGTGGCCAGCTGATTGTTGATGGCATCGATCTGACGCTGGAGTTTAAGCAGTTCCGGCACTGGATCGCCGCCCTCCGGGGCGAACTCGGCGGCCGGGTTGTCGGTCTCCGGCTCACGTCCGCCCGTGTAGCTCAAGACCAGGCGATTCAGCTCCTCCAGTTCGTCGGCGGCGTTGGCGCGCTTGCGTTCGACCTCCAGCTCGTGCTTCAGTTGTTCCGCCTCGACGGTCTCCCGACGGGCGTCGTCGTCCACTGAGATCACGATGTGCTGGGCGAAGTAGAGCACTCGTTCCAGGTTGCGGGGAGAGAGGTCAAGCAGCAGTCCCAGCCGGCTGGGATTGGTCTTGCTGAACCAGATGTGGGCCACGGGAGCGGCCAGTCGGATGTGCCCCATGCGCTCTCGGCGAACCTTGGCGCGAGTCACTTCCACGCCACAGCGATCGCAAACCACACCCCGGTAGCGTATGCGCTTGTACTTGCCGCAGAAGCACTCCCAGTCCTTGGTGGGACCGAACAGCCGCTCACAGAACAGGCCGTCCTTCTCCGGGCGAAGCGTCCGGTAGTTGATGGTCTCCGGCTTGGTGACCTCGCCGTGAGACCAGCTGAGGATCTGCTCCGGAGAGGCTATGGAGATCCGTATGGCATTGAAGTCGGTGGCTGTTGAATCTGCCCTGTCTGCCATTCTTACCATTATTAAATCGTCTCCAGAGGGAATAGCTCGGTGTTGCCGCCGATGGCTCCGCCGAATTCGCTCCCGAGTTCAGGAGCCAGGTCCTGGGCCGAAATGGGCCGGTTGTCTTCGCTGAGCAGCTGGACCCGCAGTCCCAGGCTCTGCAACTCCTTCATCAAGACGTTGAATGACTCGGGTACTCCAGGCTGGCCGATGGGTTCACCCTTGACGACTGCCTCATAGGTCTTGACCCGTCCGGCAACGTCGTCTGACTTAACCGTGAGCACCTCCTGCAGGTTGTAGGCGGCACTGTAGGCCTCCAGAGCCCACACCTCCATCTCACCGAAGCGCTGTCCGCCGAACTGAGCCTTGCCGCCCAGGGGTTGCTGGGTGATCATCGAGTACGGTCCGGTGGAGCGGGCGTGGATCTTGTCCTCCACGAGGTGTATGAGCTTCAGGATGTAGATGCTGCCAACGGTCACCAACTGGTCGAATTCCTCGCCGGTCCGACCGTCGTACAGCATGAACTTCCCGAAGGTTGGAGGGGCGATGAGCCGCTCCCGGTGGACCTTCAGGGCCTCCTGGTGCATCTGGTGAATGTCCATGCCGGTGGTGTCCCTCCCGGCTTCGTTCTCCAGCCACAGGCGCAGGCATGCTTCCCTGGCCACACCCATCTTGGACTCGTCGAAAATATCGTAAGGGTCGCAGCCCCGTTCTTCGAGCCACCGGTAGACCTGTTCGGCCTCCCCCTTCCGGGAACCGTTCCCGTTTCCATTGTGGTGGCCGTTTTCGGTGCCGTTACCGTTATGAGCAGCCGCGGCCTGCTGGCGGAACCAGATCCTCGCAAAGGAGTCCTCGATGGCCTCGTCCGTGGCGCCGTCGAAGACCGGAGTCTTGGCCTGGAAGCCCAGCTGGTCGGCGGCCATGCCCAGGTGCGTTTCCAGCACCTGTCCCAGGTTCATCCGGGAGGGCACGCCGATGGGGTTGAGGATAATATCGACGGGCGTGCCGTCTTCCATGTACGGCATGTCCTCTTCAGGGAGGATGCGGGCCACAACGCCCTTGTTGCCGTGGCGTCCCGCCATCTTGTCGCCCACCGAGATCTTGCGGGTCTGGGCGATCCAGACACGGACGGCTTCTTTCACGCCGGGGTTGAGGTCATCCTTGTTCTCGCGGCTCAGCACCTTGACGTCGATCACCTTGCCGCGCTCCCCGTGGGGGACACGCAGCGACGTGTCCTTAACGTCGCGGGACTTTTCACCGAAGATTGCCCTGAGCAGCTTTTCCTCTGCGGTGAGCTCGGTCTCGCCCTTGGGCGTCACCTTTCCGACCAGAATGTCTCCCGGCGCCACATCGGCGCCAACGCGGATGATGCCGCGTTCGTCCAGGTCGCGCAGGCTGGCCTCGCCCACGTTGGGGATGTCGCGGGTGATCTCCTCGGGGCCCAGCTTGGTCTCCCGGGCCTCCATCTCGTGGCGCTCGATGTGGATCGACGTAAAGAAGTCGTCGCGGTACAGGCGTTCACTGACGATGATAGCGTCCTCGTAGTTGTAGCCCTCCCAGGACATGAAGGCCACCAGCACATTTTGCCCAAGCGCCAGCTCACCGTTCTCGGTGGAAGAGCTGTCGGCCAGCACGCTGCCCACCTGCACGACGTCGCCGCGGGTGGCGATGGGCCGCTGGTCGAAGCAGGTGCCCTGGTTGGTGCGGGAGAACTTGATCAGCGGATGAACGTGCTCCGTTCCATCCACGTCGGTTACAACGATCTCCCGCCCGTTCACAGACGTAACGACTCCGTTAACCTTGGAGGTGACCAGCTGGCCGCTGTCGCGGGCGACTCGCTCCTCGATCCCGGTGCCAACCGTGGGCGACTGCGGGCGGAGCAGAGGCACGGCCTGGCGCTGCATGTTGGAACCCATCAGCGCGCGGTTTGCGTCGTCGTGCTCCAGGAAGGGAATGAGCGCGGCGGACACGCTCATGATCTGCATCGGCGAAACGTCCATCAGGTGCGCCTCGCTGGGAGAACCCTGAGTGTACTGGTCGCCCACCCGAATCTCGATGCGGTCCTCAACGAACTGGTTGAGGCTGTCCAGCTTGGCATTGGCCTGGGCGATTCGGAACGTCTCCTCCTTGTCGGCGGAGAGCCAGACTATAGACTCTTCCAGGTTTGCGGCTGAGGCCTCCATCACAAAGGGACGCACCTTGATCATGGTCCCTTCCGGAAGTCTGCGGATGGCGGCTATGCGATTGGCGCCGATGGACACGCCTTCGTTGACAATTACGTGGCCGTTTTCGGGATTTTCGACCGTTTCCGCGACTATCCTGCCCCTCAGGTCGGGGGAGTCCTTGGACAGTTCGCGGCAGACGACCCGGTATGGCGACTCGATGAAGCCAAACTCGTTGACCCTGGCATAGGATGCCAGAGAGCTGAGCAGTCCGATGTTTGGCCCTTCGGGCGTTTCTATCGGGCAGATGCGGCCATAGTGGGAAAAGTGAACGTCCCGGACGTCGAATCCGGCGCGCTCCCGGGAGAGGCCTCCCGGCCCCAGGGCCGACAGTCGGCGCTTGTGGGTGAGCTCCGCCAGAGGGTTGGTCTGGTCCATGAACTGGGAAAGCTGCGACCCTCCAAAGAACTCCCGGACAGCTGCCACGACGGGGCGGATATTGACGAGACCCTGGGGAGCGGCTGTCTCCGGGTCTACCAGCGTCATTTTCTCCTTGACCATGCGTTCCATGCGCAGCAGCCCGACGCGGACCTGGTTCTGGACCAGCTCGCCTACGGCGCGCACCCGGCGGTTGCCCAGATGGTCGATGTCGTCCACCTGGCCTTCACCCTGGTTGATCTGGATCATGGTGCGTATGACCGCAACGATGTCCCTGCGGGTCAAGGTCTTGGGGTCAGAGTCCAGTTCAGGGAGTGCCAGGCGCCGGTTGAACTTGTAACGACCAACGCGACCGAGGTCGTACCTTCGATCTTCGAAGAACAGGTTGTTTATCAGGTTCCTGGAGTTCTCGAGGCTGGGCGGCTCGCCGGGACGGAGACGCCGATAGAACTCGATCTGAGCTCCGGCAATTCTCTGCGCGGCCTCTTTGTCGAACTCCTCACCCTCGTGCAACCACTCCCACAACGAACGCAGGTCCTCTTCGCGGAAGCTGACACTGCCGGGGTCGGCGGCCGGGTCGCTGCGCAGCGTCGCCTGCATGTAGCGATGAGTCTCGTCCAGGTCCACTTCGTCGAACAGCGCCGTAATCTGGTCGTCGTAAGCTACGCCCAGGGCCCGCAGGAAGGTGCTGGCCGAGACCTTGCGTTTGCGATCGACCTTGACAGACAGAACGTCCTTGTTGCTGGTCTCGAACTCCAGCCAGGCGCCTCGCGACGGGATGAGTTTGGCCATACAGAGGTTGCGGTTGCTGCTGGGGCTGCGCTCCGTGACGAAATATATTCCTGGTGAGCGCACCAGCTGACTGACCACCACCCGCTCGGCGCCGTTGATGATGAACGTGCCGTTCTCGGTCATCATGGGGAAGTCCCCCATGAATATTTCCTGCTCCTTGATCTCGCCGGTTTCTTTCATAACCAGCTGGGTCTTTACATACAGGGGCTGAGAGAAAGTGATTTCCCTCTCCTTGCATTCTTGGGGCGAGTACTTGGGAGGACGGAATTCGTGCTCCTGGAAGTGAAGCTCATACTTCTTGCTGGTGTAGTCCAAGATCGGAGAGACTTCCCGGAATACGTCTTCCAGTCCCTCCTCGTTGAACCACTTATATGACTGAATCTGACTCTGAATCAGGTTGGGAACTTCCAGAACCTGTGGGATCTGAGCGTAGGTCCGGACATCCGGGGACTGAAGAGTGTGACCATTCCGAATAGCAGGTAGAGCCATTCCGTTTCTCCTAACCGAGAGTACCAGCGAAGGGCAACCGGGCGCCTTACGACGCAGAGGGGCGAAAATCGAAGACAAGCAGGGATGGAGGCCTGAAACGAGGGTGCTGAAATGAAGACATAGCTCGAGGCATAAGCCAGTAACAGATTATTATACCGGCCATGGTCATTTTGTCAACTCGTACACCCGTTGTTGCCGCCGCAATTACGAGGCTAGCCGTCGCACTATTGCCTGCTTGGACTATAATGGCCAATTGTTTGCCCTGCTCCGTTCTTGGCCGGCCAAGGGCTTTCGGTAAGTCGGTACTCCTTTGAGCTTTCGAATAGAATGACGTCATCTCCCAATTTCTCTTTCCGCGTCGACAATCTGGTCCTGGCCGGCCATAGCGTCCACTACGCCTGGGCAATTGTGACCATCGCCGCCGTGATGCGGCTCTTCAGCTCCTCTTTCAGGTCGTCGTCCAGTGTGCTCATTCCGCGCCTGGTTGACTCCTTCGGCTGGAGCTACGGGGCTGTGGGATTCGGCTTTGCCCTGCAGTGGGTAGTTTCCGGGATGTTGGGCCCATCCGCCGGATGGTTGGGGGATCGCTACGGCGCCAGGGTCACCATGACCATCGGCGCAGTGCTGTTCATCGCCGGTATGGTGCTCACCGGGTTCATGACCAGCCTTTGGCAGTTCTATCTGTTCTTCGGGATCATCCTCAGTGCCTCCATGGGCATTTTCCAGGTCCCGCTCACTGCCTCGGTGACCATGTGGTTCAGGCGACACCTCGGCACGGGAATGGGCATACTGCAGTCGGCCCAGGGAATTGGGCCCCTGGTGGCCGTGCCCATAATGCTGTTGGTGATTGCCCTATTCGGGGGCGGACTCACCGGGCTCAGGGCAGCCTTCTGGGTGCCCGGCATCATTGGCGGAGTGGCCATCCTGGGACTGGTGCGGCTCTTCTACAACGAGCCGGCGCAGATCGGACTCAGGCCCCTGGGCGCCTCCGAGAGTGAGCCCGTAAGGCAAGTCCAGCGCGGAGAGGTAGCCCGGATACGCACCAAGGTGTTCTTCAAGCAGGCGCAACGCACCCTGGCATTCTGGAACCTCATAGGAATCCACTTCTGGGGCTGCGCCGGACACGCCATCGTGTTGGTATACCTGGTCGCCATCGCCGAGTCCGAGGGTGTGTCTCCCGGGCTGGCGGCGGGCGCCTTCGTAACGATGTCGGTAACCAGTACCATTACCCGATTCGCGGTGCCCGTGCTGGCCGACCAACTGGGAAGCAAGGGCGTGATGGCCGTTTGCTTCTTCCTGCAGACGACGCCGATCCTCCTGCTTTTCTTCGCCACGGACCCGTGGCAGTTCTACCTGTTCGCCGTTCTGTTCGGGATCGGATTCGGTGGAGAGATGAGCGCCTTCCCCATCATCAATCGCCAGTACTATGGCAGCGCCCCCATTGGCACGACCTATGGCTGGCAGATGATGGGCGCCGGGATAGGCATGGCTACCGGGTCGCTGATCGGCGGCTGGTTGCGCGACTGGACGGGCAATTTCGACGCCACGATGGGGCTGTCGCTGGCCATGAGCGTGGTCGGTGTGATTTCGATTGTCCTTCTGCCAACTACCCGCAGGCACCAGCTGCCCGACTGGGAGCAGGAGCTTCCGCCGGAGGCGCAGACGCAGCCTGCACCATCCGAGACCCCGGCCAAGCAGGATGCCCAGACCCAGCCCGCAGCAGGAAACTGATACCGTCAAAGTGTCGGAAATCCTCAGGGTGGGCATGGGCTGAATTATCGCTGTTCTGACCGTCCTTTGTTCTATTCCGTATGCTAAACTGCCGCCCACGGGAAACCGCTAGTGAGACCGGGCTGAAGCCCGCGTGACGGCAGGCACCTCAAGAGACTAGGACAGGGGGATTTCTCATGATTGACTTGATCATCCGTGGCGGGCAGGTTGTGACACCCATGGGTGTTGGCGACTGGGACGTGGCGGTCCAGGGCGAAAAGATCGCGGCAGTCGCCGCGGCGGGTGCCCTGGGCGACGAGGCCGGCCGCATAATCGACGCCACCGGCAAGGTAGTTGTGCCCGGGGGCATCGAGCCTCACGCCCACATTTCTGCGCCCATCATGGGCCACGGCGACCTGACGACGGCTCCACCTCCGGAAGTCAGCCGCTCCGCCCTGTTCGGGGGGACCACCACGATATTGGACTTCGCCATCCAGTATCCCGGCATCGACATTCAACAGGCCATCGCCGAGCGCACCGGGGTCTGGCAGGGGCAGTCCTACACCGACTACGCGCATCACCTGATGCTGCTGGGACAGATCCCGCAGGAGATCCTCGGCTCACTGCACGAGTTTGTCGAGGACGGCTTTGCCTCCGTAAAGATTTTCACGACCAACATCCGCCCGCCCGCCACCACCGGTGAACCCCGAATGGTCGGCACCGGTCACCTTCACGACCTGATGACCGAGATTCAGCGGCTCAGCGCCATGCTCCTGGTTCACGCCGAGGACGATGACATGGTGCAGCACATGTACCAGAAGCTGACCCGTGAGGAACGCACCCACTGGTCTCACATGTCTGAGGTGCACAGCGCGGAGTCGGAGGATGTTTCCTTTACCCGGACGCTGCGGGTTGCCGAGTGGACTGGCTCGCCCATTTACTTCGTCCACGTCAGCGCGCAGCAGGGCGTGCGAAACATAATGGAAGCCCGCTCCAACGGTCGCCCGATTTATGGTGAGACGCTGCACAATTATTGCTGCTTCAACGAGGAGAACTACAAGGAAGATAACGGGATGAGGTACCACACCTATCCCTCGCTGAAGTCGGAGGCCGACCGTAAGATGCTCTGGAGCGGCATCATCAATGGCGGGCTGCAGACAATGGCCACCGATGAATACTGCACGTCCTGGGAGACCAAGATCTCCGGCAGGACCATCTCCGACGTTACAGGCGGCCACAATGGGGCCGAGGCGCGAATGGGCATCACCTACAGCGAGGGCGTGTCCAAGCAGGGGATGACCCTGCAGCGGTTCGTGGACGTTACCTCCGCCAATGCCGCCCGGATAATGGGCCTGTGGCCGCAGAAGGGTGTGCTGGCGCCGGGCAGCGATGCCGACATCTGCCTGATCGATCCCAGCATCAAGAAAACGCTGACCATGGACGACTTCCACATCTCCGATTACAGCATCTGGGAAGGGACGGAGATCGAGGGTTGGCCGGTCACGACCATCCTGCGGGGCAAGGTCGTCGTTGAGGACGGAAACTTCCATGGGACCCTTGGTGACGGCCGGTTCCAGCGCCGCAAGGTTGACCCCGCCGTGTCAGACCGCCCGGTCGTATAGGACACGACTACAACCACACGTGACTATGGGGAAAAGATAGGGGCGGGTCCGGAACCCGCCCCTGTGCCTTGGCGCTGACTGCTTATTCCAAGATTCAGGAGGACTAATGGCGCGAATCAATCTAGGGCGAATCGACAATTCGTGAAAGCTTGAGTTAGGCGCACAGGCAATGTATCTGGGCCAAGGTGGTAGGGTGTAAGTCTGAATCAGCCGTGTGGTGGAGGCAAGGGGATGGGTCAGTATGAGCTCAGCGCATCCCAGTGGCAGCGGATAGAGGATTTTCTCCCTGGACGCCCAGGGCACGTGGGGGTGACCGCCAAGGACAACTTGAGTTTTGTAAACGGCGTTCTCTGGGTACTACGCAGCGGCGCACAGTGGAAGTACTTGCCTGAGGAATACGGCAACTGGAAGAGCGTCCACAAGCGCTTCACCCGCTGGGCCAAGTCCGGTATCTGGCAGAGGATATTCGAGGTACTGCTTGAGGACAAAGACAACAGCTACGTGATGATCGATTCCACCATTGTCCGGGTTCACCAACAGGCAGCGGGTGGAAAAGGGGGAACAAGGATCAGGCTCTTGGGCGCTCCCGTGGCGGACTGAGCACCAAGATTCACATGGTGTGCGATGCACGGGGACGTCCGATACGATTCGCCCTGACCGGCGGTCAGGCGTCGGACGGCCCCCAAGCCATACCACTGCTGGAGGGGATAGAAACCGGTGCAGTGATAGCCGACAAGGGCTACGAGAGCAACAGGATACTGGCTTTCATAAGCTCATCGGGCGCTACTGCAGTAATCCCGCCCAAGTCAAACCGGAAAGAGCCATGGAAATACGACAGGGAACTCTACAGTGAACGCAACCTGATAGAGCGGGCATTCAACAAACTGAAACACTGGCGCCGCATAGCCACCCGGTATGACCGCAGGAGCGTCTACTTTCTCTCAGCGCTCTACCTGGTCTCCTCTGTCATCTGGGGCTAACAAATTGTCGATTCGCCCTAGTGCCCACCGAGCAACTGACGCCGGGAATGCAGCGAATCGCTGCGGCTGCCGCGGAGCACAAGCTGAACCCGCGGATATTCCAGGCGGCCGGTAACTTGCCCGAAGCTTACGAGGCTTTCTGGGCCTTCTATGGGCCGCTCAAGCTGGAAGGCCTGCTGGACGCAAGGTTGAAGGAACTGGTGCGCCTGAAGATTGCCGACCTGAACGAGTGCGCCACTTGAAGGCTCGGTCGCGCTGTGCCGGCGGTGCAGCAGGGAATGACCGAGGAGATGGTGGCGTCGCTGGCCCACTTTGAGGACACCGACCTGCCCCACCGGGAGAAGCTGGCGGTCCGCTTTGCCGAGAAGATGGCCGTCGACCATCAGAACGCAGACGATGCTTTCTTTGCAGAACTGCGTCGGGAATTCACCGATCCCGAAATCTTCGAGCTGGGGATGATCACCGGCATGTTCCTGGGCTACGGCCGCCTGCTGGCCATGCTGGACTTGGAAAACCCCCAAGAGCCGGGGGATTAGCTCTATGCCAACCGCTCAGTTGCCTGGGTGCCTAACCTGAATCGTCCATACCCCGGAAGGCCATTGTTCCCACACAATAATTGCCCCGACGATGAAATTGATTCGGACCTCCCCCTGCAATCGGTTGTGAATGCGGAACTGGATCACCCCATATGGAGCTTACTCCCCTTGATTGTGTACCAGTTCGCCGTAGTCCATATCGTAGGTAATTAACGTCCGTTGCTCGCGCGTGGCTTGGCGAAGCAGATATGGATCGTCCGCCGATGGACTGGACTCCTTCGCATAAACGACGTCGTGCCCCATTTGACCGCAACCGCGTTACTGCAGATTGGTCTATATTCTCGTCAGCCAGCAGCCGCATTCTTATTCAGCCACTCTTTCAACCACTCCTTTTTTCGCCGTTCCTCCTGTTCGTTCACTCGTTGGTCCAACTCTGCCCAGCTGACGTTCGATAACCTGACTCCAGTAGCAGCGTATTCCAGGCAGGCACGCACGTCATCCTCAGTAACTTGAGTGTACTGCTCCAGAAAGTCTTCCACGCTAAAGTGGAGGGTGCAGACCCTGTCCGTGGCAAACTCCACCGATAGGCGGGTGCCTTTGATTATGGGTTTGCCACCCAGAATATTTGGGTGGCTGACAATGCGGTCCTTCCAGAGATACGTGTAGTCTTTCGGGTCGACTGGCACGGCTAACCTCCGGCTGGCTACTTGATAACCCCGTGGCGCTCGAGGATGCGCGCCATCTCGGCCACGCCCTCGTAGTTCTCCTCGGGCGTCGGGTATCCGAAGCACAGGCGCGCGGAATTATTGCCCTCGCCCTCTGGTGAGAACAGAACCCCGGAGTAGTAGCCCACGCCCTCCTGAAACGCCTGCTCCTGTATCGAGTCCAGGTCGGCGCCCTCCGGCAACGTCAGCCAGATGTACAGGCCACCCTCCGGCTTTGTCCACGTTGCAGCATCCCCGAAATTCTCGCCCAATGATGCCAGCATGGCGTCTCGCTTGATTCTCAGGGCTTCGTTCTGCTCCCGCACGTGGCCCTCGAGATCGCCGTGGTTGATGTACTCGGCGATGGTCAGGGCCGCAAAGTGGTTCACGGCGCCGCCCATCTTGAAGGCCCACGCCCGGCTGGTCACCTCCGGCGGTGCCACCAGGTAGCCCATGCGCATGCCGGGGGCGATGGTCTTGGAGAATGAGCCAACGTAGATCACCTGGCCCGTGTCGTCCAGCGAGTGGAAGGAGACAACATCCTCTCCCTCGAACCGGAGGTCGATGTAGCAGTCATCCTCGAATACCGGCACGCCGTGCTGTCGGGTCACCTCCAGCACTCTCTTGCGCCGCTCCAGGGTCATGGTCCACCCCAGCGGGTTCTGGAATGTGGGGATGGTGTAGAGGGTACTTGACCTTCCGCCCCTCTGCCTTGAGCCGCGCTATGGTGGCATCCAGTTCTTCGGGTACGATGCCGTCCTCGTCGCACTTGATGCCGACCACGTTGGCCTTGTAGCGCCGCAACGATCGCAGTGTGCCAAGGTACAGGAACTCCTCGGTCAGCACCGTGTCCCCCGGGTCGGTCAGAGCCTGGATGACCATGGAGATGGCCTCGCCTGACCCGCCGGTAAGCACGACGCCCTCCGGGTCGACGTGCATCCCGCGGCTGCGGGCCAGTCGCTCTGACACCAACCGTCGCAGCTCGGGGTAGCCGGCTGGGTCGGTGTAGTAGGCCAGGTCCCGCCCCTCACGCGCCATCGCGCCGCGAACCGCATCGGCCAGCCCGTCCAGCGGCAGGGTGTCCGGGTCGGGGTAGGCAACGGCAAAGTCGTACTTTGCGTGGCGGGTCTTGCCCGGCGTCACTTCGGGTACGCCAGCGGCAAACAGCCCCTCGTAGCTGAACTTCTCAGGCATTGTTTCGGCTCCTCTGCGGATTAGAGTGGTGGAGGATAAAGCACGGGTATGTCGTTGATATCAATGAATGCGTCTATGGAATAAGCCCCGACCCAGGTATCGAGGGCGTAGCCAGTCTGAGAACTTTGCCGAACACCCAGGAACACTTCCTGCAGCCGTATTGCAGCCAGCCATTCGGCCTCGGTCGCCGGGCCGTTCATCTCCCGGTCATTGATAAAGTGCAGGTTGACCAGATAGGCGTCGTGTCCGTTGACTTCTCGCATCCAATACAGGTGCGCGAGGCGATTGGCGTATTGGTAGAAACTGTTTGACCAGTCAACGGGCGCCTTCGAGTTCACAAAACTCTTGACCCTGCCCAGGCTTTCCTGGATTTTGAGTAGGGCGGATTCTCCTCGGGCTTGCGTGGGGGCAGTCACCATCTCGGGAATGTGGGCCTTGGCTTCCACCAGCAGCACCTGTCCCCGGTCGGTTATTGCCAGGCCGTCCCACTGCGGGCCGAAGCGAGGCCAGAAATCCGAGAGATCCTGCTGCGCTTGCATGGGGGCGCGGTAATACATCGAGCCTGCCAGCCGGTCCAGGAATGACTGGTCCCTGTATTCGGCATAGTGGTCTTCCCATATCGGAGAACGCCAGTCGATGTCATCCGGCAGTTCATGCAGTCGCTGCGCGATGGAGTCGTTCAGCAACTCGGGACGGCAGTTGACCAGTATCTGCAGCCACTTGCGGCTGCCACGGTTGGCTGCCGCCGGGTCAGTGATGGAGCGTGTCATTGGTAGGCCTCAATGTCATTCACGTCAATATAGGCATGAATAATACGGTCGGACAGTGGGTGCCTTTGGCGAATTCCCGTAAGCCTGTCCTGATGGGTGACGACCGATATCCATTCGCCGGGGGTGCTGGGAACGTAGGTGTCGGCCGAGTTCATTTCCTTGTCATTGAGGAAATACAACAGGATCAGGTAAGCATCCAGACCATTTATATGGGATAGGAGATATAAGTGGGCTAGACGGTTGGCGTATTGGTATACACCCTTGGTCCAGTCTATTGCCGGATCTGACCTTCGGTGAAGGAATTCTTTGGGTTCTCTCGGGCTCGATTCTATCTTACCAAGGGAGCAGATCGCAGTGGCGCTTAAGCTGCTAACCAACTCCTTGGTATGAGACTTGGCCTCCACCAGAAGCAATTCACTCCGTCCCCCTTTCCCGAGCGCATCCCATCTCGGGCCTGAGGCAGGCCAAAATGATTCCAGTGGTCTCTTGTGTAACTCGAAATGCAGTAGATCAATGAAAGGGTGGTCGCGATATTCCTTGTAGCCATCCTTTCGGAGAGGAGAAAGCCACTGGATTGCCAGTTCGTCTATGGGAGATTGCCCTCCAATTTCCCGGTTGAGAAGTTCAGGGCAATCATTCACCAGAATTTGCAACCACTTCTGGCTACCCTTGTGAGCTTTTCCCTGTACGCTGGGCAAAGGGGCGCTGCCTAATAGTATTGCGAGAACACCGGTTCCTCGCGCGTCATGATTTCCAGCACCACGGGCTGACCTCCCGAGGCGATGTCCTGGGCGCGGGCCAGCGCGGGGCCGACGTCGCCCGGCTGGGTGATGGTCTCGGCGTGGCAGCCCAGGCTGTCGGCCATCTTGGTGTAGTCCCCCGTCAGGAACTTGGAGCCGTATTTCTCGACGGCGATGGGGATGTTCTTCTCGTAGCCACCCATGGCGCCATTGTTGATGATCACCGTGATGGTTCCGATGCGGTTTCGGCTCGCGGTCTCGAAGTCCGTGCCGCACATCCCCACGGCGGTGTCGCCCATCAGGTTGACCACGGTCTTTTCCGGCGCGGCCAGCTTGGCGCCCATGGCATAGCCCAAGCCCGCGCCCAACTGCGTGGAGTTGCCCCAGCCCAGGTACCCGCGAGGCGTGGTGGCCTCGTAGAAGGGCACGATCTGGTCCCGCGGATTGCCCGAATCGTGGGTGATGATGCTGTTTGCCTTGTCCAGCCCGTTGTTGAGCTCCCAGACGACGCGGTATGGGCTGATGGGGATGTCGTTCGATGTCAGGCGCGGCATCCACTCGGCCAGCCATTCCGCCTTGATGGCCGCGATCTCGCCTGCGACGGATCCGTCCCCTCGCCGCCCATTGTCTCCCAGCGCGTTTCTCACCTCGTCGATTAGTTGCTGCAGGACCAGCTTGGAATCGCCCAGCAGCATGTCCTCCAGGGCGTACTCGCCGTTGAGGTCGCGGTCATCGACGGTGGACTGGATGACGGCCTTGCCCACAGGCACCGGGGCTGAGGCCAGGGTCTTGTTGAAGCTGGTGCCGATGCCGAACACCAGGTCCGCCCGGCGCAGGAACTCGCCCACTGCCCGGGTCCCGGTGTTGCCGCCGGTGCCCAGCGCCAGCGGATGGTTCTCCGGAAAGCCGCTCTTGCCCAGGGTGGTGGTCATCACCGGGGCGTTCAGCAGCTCGGCCAGCTCCACCAGTTCATCCGTCGCTTCGGCATAGAGGACCCCCTGCCCGGCGTAGATGACCGGACGGCCAGCGTCCATGAGGCGACGGGCCACCCTCGCCGCGTCTGCAGGGTCCGCGGCGGTTCGGCGCTTGGCGATAGGACTGTAGAAGAACAGCGACTCATCGATTTCCCCGTTCATTACGTCGGACGGAGTTTCCAGCACCACCGGGCCCGGCGGGCCGGCTCGCAGCTGCGTGTAGGCACGGCGCAGCAACTGGGGCACCCGCTCGGGAGAGTTGATCATCCCGGACCACTTGGTCACGCCTCCATAATTGCGTGTCGCGGAGAAATCAGAGGTCATTGTGGTGCGGCCTGACCCCTCGTGGCCCGGCAACATCAGGATGGGTACGTTGTCGGCGAATGCCTGGGCCACCCCGGGGAATGCGTTCTCGATGCCTGGGCCTGCCTGAACGATGCAGACGCCGTTCTTGTTGCCATTGTTGATGCGGGTGTAAGCGTCCGCCATATTTACTGCACCGCGTTCCATGCGGGCAATAACCGGGCGGATACCCGCGGCTGCGATAGCATCGATAAGCGGGTTGTTGGGGAAGCAGAAGGCGAACTCGACCCCCTCCTGCTTCAGTATGTTTGCGATGGCAGTCTTTCCGTCCATCGTTCCTCCAAATGGGAATTTGCGTCCGTAGATTGTACTATCGCTGGTAGGCCGAAGTAACAAGCCAATGGAAGGGTGCCCCCTCTAGGTATTTGCTATGACACCTTGCCGTTAGTACAGTTCTTCATCCGAGAAGAATGGCTTGTCTTCGTCGGCAGTGGACTGCCCGGTCAACCGCGCAGTGTGGAGCAGGCAGGCCCGGCGGTATAGCACGAGTATTGCCTGGTTGATGAGGAGTTGCGGCTTGTTGATGGTGCGTCCGTGCTTCTGGTTCAGCCAGGCGGAGTGGCCGGCGGCGAAGTACTCCTCGAGAAAGTCCGTCGGCTCCACCTCGACGCCACAGGCCTCCAGGATTTCGTCGGGAGCATCGGAACACAGGATGTCCGGTTGCTCCACGGCCATTTTGAGAAAGTGCTGTTCGCGGTCAGGTTCCATACACTGTCACCTGTCTTGAAATATCTGGATAGATATTGATAAGCTATCCATTGGTGGTATAGACTGACATTTGTTTATCAGCCTACAGTGTACCTGAGAGGGCGAAGATGACAACTGCAAAGCGGGAGAAATTTTCCAGCCAGGTCGATCCTGAATTGCTGGCGGGGATGCGGAAGATCGCCACCGACGACGGTCGGCAGTTCCAGTCGGTTCTTGAAGACGCCTTTCGTGCATATATCGAGGGTCGTTCCCAAAGGAAAGTTCGTCCCGAGGTCATGGCCCATGCCAGGGCTAGTATGGAGCGGAACCGTGAACTACTGGAGTTACTGGCCCAGTGAGCCACGAATTCCCCTCCATCGAAGAAGTAATTGCCATACACGACTTGCTAATCGAAGAAATGGGCGGCGCCCACGGCCTCAGAGATGAAGGTGCACTTGCATCTGCGATATGGCGCCCTCAGATGGGATATTACAATAGCCTTATCGAGGAAGCGGCCGCTCTAATGGAGAGTCTGTCTCAGAATCATCCTTTTATCGATGGAAACAAGCGTGTCGCCGTCGTCATAACTGACTCATTCTTGCGCATGAATGGGTCGTATCTCAACTGCGGTCGGGATGCTGCGTACTCCTTCTTTATGGGATTGTACGAATCCAACTCATTCCGGTTTGACAACCTGATTCCCTGGTTGGAGGAACACGTCAAGCCATTGCCTTAGTGCATCTGACTGCGGACAATAGTCAAGTCCCTGCGAAGAGAAGAAGCCCGCCGGTTATATCGGCGGGCTTCCTGTTCGGGGTAGGTTAAGCCGCGAGGATCAGAGGTTGAGCTGCGGGATCAGGTAGCTGCTCATCTTGTTGTAGATCTGGATGCGGCTGCGCTGAGTGTCTGCAACTATCAGACGGTTGTTCTCCGCGTCATACTCCACGGCCGTGGGCTGGGCAAAAGTCCATTCCGGCTCGGTGGTGCGAACTTCGCGGCGGCGCTTGGCGTAGTCGGCGTTGGCGTCCACGGTCATCTGGGCCCAGGCCGAGAGCTGCTGCGCGTCTCCCACCAGGCTGGTCAGGAACTTGCCGTCGGCATCAAAGATGTGGACGCGCCCCCGGTTCCAACGGTTGTCGGTCCAGTCGCACACATATACGTCGCCCTCGGGGTCGACGGCAACGTCCGACGGGTAGTGAAGCTCGCCGCGCTTGCTTCCGGCCCTGCCGAACTGCGCCACGAACTGGCCGTCCTGGGTCAGCTTCTGCACACGGTGGTTGCCGGAGTCGGCCACGTATACGTAGCCGTCCTTGTCGATGGTGATGCCCCACGGCGAGTTGAACTCGCCCTCGCCGGAACCCTCGCTGCCGAAGGAACCGAGGTACTGTCCGCCAGTGGTGAACTTGCGAACCCGATGGCTGCGTCCGTCAGAGACGAACAGTTCTCCGTCGACAGAGATCGCGAGTCCGCAACTGCCGTTGACCTCGGGGTCACCCTCCTGCACGATGGAGAAGTGCCGCTGGTAATTCCCGTCGGCGTCGAACACGGAGATCCGGTTCAGCCATTCGTCGGCGACATACAGGCTGCCGTCATTGTCTGCGACTATGCCAGCAGGCCAGATGACCTGGCCGTCGTTGTTTCCATACCGGCTGAACTCGCCGACGTATTCTTCCTCGCCCCAGGTACTGCCGAGGCTGACCTTGGAGATGCGCTGGCCCACGCCGGTGCGGTTCCAGCCCACGTTGCTGATTGATTCGCTACCGCGATTGGCGACATACACCATACCATTGGGTCCGATGGTCATAGCAACCGGTGTGTTGAAACCCATGCCGGTCTGCGCGCCGCGGCCCACGTTGTGGCTGTAGTCGAAGGTGCGGCCTGCCACTGTTTCGGTAAGCATTCTGGAAGTCCTCCCCTGTCAGGGTGGTCGTTGGTTAACGTAGGGGCGGGTTGGTACCCGCCCCTGGTTTTGGTTTCTTGCCGGTTTGAACCAGCCTAGGTCAGGATCGGCAGCTTTTCGAAGTTGCCGCCGACCAGTGGCTTTGCGTCCAGGCCCATCCAGTCCTCAAGGACGGTGGAATACAGGCCGCGGAAGTCGTTGTTGGGAACGACATCGCCCTGCTCCAGATCCTTCTCGGCCAGGGACGGGAACTCGCTGTACTGGCCGCCCTTGACGCCGGAGCCGAACATAAAGGCTGCGCCGCCAGCGCCGTGATCGGTGCCGGAGCCGTTGTCGTGGGTGCGGCGACCGAACTCGGTGAACATCAGGACCACGACTTCCTCGTCGGCATTGTGCTCCTTCAGGTCGTCGAGGAACGCGTCCATCGCGTGGGAAACGTCGTTCCAGAGCTTGTCGTGCATGCCAATCTGGTTGGAGTGGCTGTCAAAGCTGCCGTGGTCGACGTAGAACACGCGGGTGCCGAAGTTGGCCAGGTGAACCTGGGCAATGCCCCTCAGCTTCTTGGCGATGGAGGTGTCGGGGTACTCGACATCCGAGGAGTACATCATGGGAGCTTCCTTGAGGATGTCGGCGCCTTCAAGGGTGTCCAGACCGGTCTGGCCCATGTAGTCCATCACCGCGCCGGTGCCGATGGCGGGCGAGTACATGCGGGCGAAGCGGTCCAGCACCTTGTTGCGCTGCTCACCGGCGATGTTCGGCAGCAGGCCGTAGTTGTCCAGGTCGTCCACCACTGCCACGGGAACGCCGGGCAGTGCCAGCGCGCGGAACAGCGAGGGGCCGAAGCTGACGGTGGTGAGAACGTTTTCCTTGTTGGGGTCGATGTCACGGGTGGCGCGTCCCAGCCAGCCCTCGGTTCCCAGCTTGTCCGGCTCACAGGTGTGCCAGATGTCCATTGAGCGGAAGTGCGAGCGCGGGGAGTTGGGGTAGCCGATGCCGTGGACGACGGCCATGTCGCCGCGGTCATAGACATGCTTCAGAGGGGCCATCTCGGGGTGGAAGCCCATCTTGTCGTCGATCTTGATGATCCTGTCCTCGGCCACACCCACCGCCGGCCGATTGTCCCGATACAGCGGATCGCTGTAGGGGATGATTGTGTTGAGGTAGTCGTTGGCCCCGGTGAGCTGGAACACTACCAGGACCGGGTCTTTCTTGGTGCTCGTCATTTCAGACTTTCCTCCTGCAGGTCAATACGGCTATCTGTTTTATGCCGTTCTGCGGGTGGCGCGGGATAATGTTCCCGCGCCATCCAATAGGTCCTTGGTTAAGCGTACTGGTACTCACGCAGGGAAACGATGAGCTGCAGCAGCTCCGAAACGCGGCGCGTGGAATCCGCAATCTCCGAATCGCTACCCCAGGAGAATCCACCGGCCTCGCCGACGAAACCGATCAGCTCGTCGCGGCTCTCGCCAGTGACTTCCAGCGGGCCCATCAGGTCCAGGCAGCCGTCGACGACATCGCCTGGCGAGCTGACGCCACTGGTCTGGAGGCGGTCGACCATGTAGCGGATGCCGGGGCGGGAGACATCGCCCACCAGGTCGGCGGTGAAGTTCACGCGGCGCATCAGGGAGCCGCTGTTGATCCACTCGGCGCCGGTGTGCCAGCCTTCCACGCTGGGCGGGTTGAGCAGGTCCTGGCCCATGTAGCTGGGCTGGCGGGACAGATCGCCGATGCCGGGGGCCGGGAACTCGGCGCCGCCGACCATCCGCAGGGTGCCAACCACGACCTCCGTGGGGTTCTTCAGCCGGGCGAACCTGGCTTCCTTGAAGAAGTCGGAGTTGAAGATCAGCCGCAGGGCGGCCCGCATCTCGTAGTTGTTCTCGCGCAGGGCGTTGGCTATGGCGTCGACTGCCTCCGGGTCGTTGGGAGGAGTCACCGACCACGCCGGAACCTGTGCTTCGTCGGCCACGAAGAAGTTGTACAGGTGGCGGGCGATGAAGCGGGAGCATGCTTCGCTCTCGCTGATGATGCGAACGATGTCCTCGCCGTTCAGGTTGCCGGTGTTGCCGAGGAAGGTCTTGTCGGTGTCGTCGTGATCCTCGGCCCGGTACTCGAAGAACCAGTCGTGGCGGCCGATGGGTCCGCGCGGCAGCTTGGGCTCGATGGTCCAGCCAGTGAAGGCGCGGGAGCACTCGCGAACGTCAACCTCGGTGTAGTTGCCCACGCCCAGGCTGAACAGCTCCAAGAGCTCGCGACCCCAGTTCTCGTTGACGGCGTCAGCGTGATTCTCGCAGTTGTCCAGCCAGTAGATCATGGCCGGGTCCTTGGCCATTTCAACCAGCAGTTCGCGGAAATCGCCCAAGCCCCTCTCACGGAACTTGACGATCATGTCCATCACGTCGTCGTAGTGGTCGACCTTGGAGACGCCGGTGGCGAAGATGCCGTGCCAGAACAGGGCCATCTTTTCTTCCAGCGGGCGCTTGGTGTTGACCATGTCATGCAGCCACTCGGCGGCGCCCATTCCGGGCAGGGTGCCGGGCCGCCAGGTCCAGGGGTGATACCGCATCATTTCGTTGCGGTCCAGAGATGGCTGGGCATCGGAACTGAGCAGTTCCTCTACGGTAGCCTCGTAGCCATTGGCCACCCTAGCTTCCAGCTCCTCCCTGGTGGCGCCAAATCCGGCGCGGCGCATCAGGTGAGCCATCAATGCGATGTCCTGGTCGCCCATGTGTTTCCTCCCTCTTGATAAGGTTGGTTTAAGATCCTTGGGTGCCTGCATGCCTTAGTCTGAATTCGTCTCTGACAAGGCATTGCAGAGTTAGCGGTATATTATTAGTGCTTCCAGTCTGTTGTCAACGATTTGAAGCTGTTTCGGGGGTACACCACCATACACGGGTGACGAACTGTCAATGGGATGATCCAGGTGGGGGCATTGGCCATATCTGCCAGCTGACAATGGACATCCATCAAAGGTCAATTGACCGCGGTGGTGGGCCGGTACTACACTCGCCCGCGAAAGGCAAATTGGTACGAGAATCTTGCGTGCAGTAATGAGCGAGGAATGTGATGCGACTGGAAGGTAAGGTAGCCCTGATCACCGGTGGTTCAAGGGGCCAGGGTGCCGCTGAAGCAAAGCTGTTTGCCCGCGAGGGCGCCAAGGTGGTAATAGCCGATGTGCTGGACCCCGATGGCATGGCCGTTGCAGCGGAAATCAATGAGCTGGGCGGTGACGCCACTTACGTCCACCTGGATGTGTCCAGCCAGGACGACTGGCAGCAGGCCATCGCGGCCACCGTGGCCGCTTACGGCAAGCTGGACGTGCTGGTCAACAACGCCGCCATCTGGCGGGGCGGCCACGTGCTGGAAACCACGGGCGAGCAGTGGGATTTGATCCTGGACATTAACGCCAAGAGTGTGTTTCTGGGGACCAAGCTGGCCATCCCTGAGATGCGCAAGGCGGGCGGTGGCTCTATCATCAACATTTCCTCCACCGCCGGACTGGTGGGCAGTCGCACCAGCAGCGCCTACAGTGCGTCCAAGGGTGCGGTTCGTCTCTTCACCAAGTCCACGGCCGTCCAGTACGGAGCCGAGAACATACGCGCCAACTCGATTCATCCCGGCCCCATCGACACCGCCATGGGCGACCAGGTTTGGCCCAGTGACGAGACCCGGGAGGAGGTCATCGAGCGCACGGTGCTCAAGCGCATCGGTGTGCCCGAGGACATCGCCAACGGGGCCCTGTTCCTCGCCTCCGAGGAATCGTCGTTCATGACCGGTTCCGAGCTGGTCATCGACGGCGGATCAACGGCGCAGTAACCGGACCTGTCCTGGAAATCAGAAGGGCCGACTCTACGCGTAGAGTCGGCCCTTCGTGCGTTCATTGAAAATGACCCCAAATGGCCGGCGCTAACCCCCCAGCAGCTCGGCCAGCCGCGACGCAGGCCCCGCGTCCTCCAGGCTGTCCAGCATTGCCAGAGCCTCGCCCGCGGCGCCGTCGTCCAGGACCACGGCAGCGCAGTCCAGAAACTTGTCGCGCACGTCGCCTCTGGAAACGCCGCGGAGAGCGCCGGTGGTTGCACGGTCCGCTTGCTCCGTGATCACCCGGCCGTCCTTCAGGTGTACCTCGACGCGGTGGTTGGCTTCGGTCCAGCTGGTCTGCCCTTCGAAACCGGGGTGCCGCCGCATCTCGATTCGAGGAATCAGGTCCTGCGCCTCAGTACGCATGACCTGCTCGTCGGTGAAGGATGCCAGGCCGACCCGCCCGTCGATGATCTCGGCGGCCAGGCAGTACTGCATGCTGAACTTGCCCTCCAGCCCGCCGGTGGGACGCGAGTGGATCAGCGAACGGGGAGGGTCGAAGTCCACCAGAACGTCAATGCGGTCAACATCGCTGGCGCCGAAGGTCTCCCGGCGCAGCAGTTGCGAGGTGGCGTCCAGGGCCAAGTGTGCGCTGCCGCAGCACGGGTATTTCTTGATCTCGATTCCCGATTCCACCATGAAACAGCGGCTGCCCAGCGAGGCCTCGGCCCGGTCGGGATCGTAGTCGCTGCCTCCGGAGAAGGCGCGCATGAAGCCAAATCGGCCCTCCAATGCGTCGTCTGATGCCGTGAACCCGGCCTGCACCAGCTTGGCGGCGTTAACGCCGGCGCGGCAGGCGGCCCCGGCATGGTATGGCTTGGTCATGGTGCCGAAGTTTTGCCGCAGTCCCGCCGCCTGCGATGCAGCCAGCGAGACGGCCATGGCCGTTTGTTCCGGGTCCAGCCGCAGCAGTCGCGCCGCTGTGGCTGCAGCCCCCAGGGTTCCCAGCGGACCCGTGGGATGCCAGCCCAGGTCATCGAAGTACGCAGGAGAAATGGCGTCGCCCACGGCGCAGGCCACCTCGAATCCAACAAGGTACGACAGCAGCAGTTCACTGCCGTCGGCGCCTAACTCTTCGGCCAGCGGGAGCGCGCCGGGGATCAGGTGTGCGCTGGGGTGGGTTTTGGTGATGTACGTCACGTCGTCATAGTCCAGGGCGTGGGACATGGCCCCGTTGACCAGCGCGGCCTCCAGCGATGTGGTCTTGAACCCCCGGCCGATGACGGTGGCGGAGGGCACTCCGCCGAGGCCAGTAACGTAGTCGCACAGCACGTCGGCCAGCGGCTCGCGGGATCCGGCGAGGGCGCAGCCCAGGCAGTCCGTGATGGCGGCCTTAGCTGCATCGATGGCATCGGGCGGAAAGTCCTCCAGTCCTGTGGTACAAATGTACTCGGCGATTCTCTTGGTCAGGCTCACGTCAGTCCTCCGATTCCATGGGTGGCGGCAATGTATTTAGGAGGAAGTAAACCACGGCGGGCATCGCGGCGCAAACTGGTCGACTGCGGTACGTGGGAATCGCGGGCGAAGCAGTGGATAACTTATGGATTACTCTTGGAAAAGTGGGCTGAATTGTGGATAACTCACTTCGTTCCTTGATGAAGAGTGAGTCTCAAGATTCACTTTCCCTGGATCAGTTGCGGTGTTGTAGTACCAGTAAAATTGAAAATCGCCGATTGTATTTCGATTGTGCGCCATAGTGCATGTCGATAACATTTAAATGGTATGAATGCATGCGTGTTTGAGAATTAGTCGGACGGCCATCTGCAGTGAGTCTGGCACTGAAAATAGCGGGTAACTCTCGGGCCACTTTGCTCGCATTGGCGGCGGCAGTCTGGCTAGCCATGCTGCTGGTGGCCGGGGCGTTCGCGCCGGCCGGGGTGGGAGCGCATCCTTGCGATTCCGAAAACGACATGGACACGCACGAGGACTTTCACGGCATTTCTTGCACTGAATCCGCCCACGACGACCCGCATGAGATTGTCATTGAGGTGGACGGTGGCCGGGACCGGGAACTGGAGTTCAGGGTTTACCCGCCAGGTGCTGGATTCCTCGACCCAAACGACAACGTTAGGATCACACTATCCGAGTTCAATTTTTCCGAGCATGATTTCGGCACAGCTTTCGACCGGATCAAGCTCGACGGCAGCGGGAATGGAAACGAAATTTCTCCCAGCAACGTAGATGTGGACGGAGAAACGCTGACATTGACTCTTCCCAATCCTTCAGTTGCAGTTGGAGATGGTGAATACCTCATAGTCACCTTGGATAAGGGCTCTGGCATTCTGACTCCCGAAACGCCCCGTGGATTCGACGACCCTGAAGACGGGTATCCGGTAAAGATAGAATTCAATGATACGTCGGTCGCCGATAAAAACATCGTTGTCGTGAAGAACCCTATCAGTTCCACAGTGCCCGGTACAGCGGTGCGGATTGACCTCGAGACTTATGCCAACGTGGTGATCCCTGCCAACGAGGAGATCACGTTGGACTTTTCCGGCCCTTCGGCTGGTACTGGTTTCCTGATGCCCACGTCCATCACGCCCTCTCGCATCAAGATACGTTCGGCCGGCGAAACATTCGATCCGGCGGATGTACTGGTGCAAGGGGAGAGAGTCACCTTGACGGTCCCGGATGATGAGCAGGTGGAGATGGGCGATTTTGCCATCAGCATCAGTCAGCTTGCCCGCATCAGGACCCCCTATTCCGCCGGGAACCGGGTCATCACCGTGTCGTCCTTCGCTCCACATTTCGAAGATGACGAGATTACCGCTGTGATCAGGCGGACTACGACCGTCGACCCTCTGGAGGGTCCCCGGGGAGGGGAGTTCACACTGGAGGGCAAAGGCTACGCCCCGGGCACTGTAACCATATTTGACGGCGACGACGAAATCATCAATCCGGGTGAGACCCTGGCATCGGTGAGGACTTCAAGGGGCTCATTCTCGGCAGATTTGGAGGCACGAGGGAGGCTTGGAACCTCTCTCTACAAGGTGTGGACAAGGGATAGCAATGGCGTCATCGATTCCGCCGAGCTGACTATCACGAGTTCGATGACTTTTGAGCCGGCCACGGTCGGCGTTGGCGAAACGCTGAAGATAACCATCGAGGACTGGGAGGATGATCACCACGAAGTAGCCGCGGTAACTGTCGCTGGAGAAATCGCCCATATCCCCACCGGTGTAATTGACTACGAGAACTGCTTCGAGTACTCCGGCGTGTATCGACCTGACGATAGTGGAGTGGTATCAGTAGAAGTGACCATTCCCGCCAATGTTCCTCCGGGAGACCAGACGGTCTCGGTCTATAGCCACGAACAATTGGATCACACATACGCGAATGATATGGGCATGCCAGATTCAGATAAGGGACCTTGCGTCGACCTGGAAGATGGGGAAACGCCCGGAAATGCGACCGGAAAAACGGTGGTCATTCTGTTGAAAGACACGCCCAATCCCATAGCTTCCGAAACAATCGAGATAGCCATCAAATCCCTGACTCTCTCCCGAATTAAAGCCGTGCGGGGGCAGAGGTTAACCATCAGCGGATCTGGATTCTCCGAGGGACCCGGGGATGACATCGAAAGGATCACCATCAATGGTGAGGATGTGCCAGAGGACCCGTCGCTATTCGAGGTGGCGCACGATGGAAGCATGTCCATGACCGTGACGGTCCCTGCGGGCGCCCGTGACGGCGAGAACGAGGTGCAGGTAGCGGGGTGGGACGGCACGCTGGGCACAGGAACGCTCACGGTGCCCGATCCGGCCATTGAGCTGGTACCGCCGCAGGGACAACGGGGCGAGAGCGTGCTGGTGCGCGGCACCGGGTTTGCCGCCAACGGGATTGTCCTGCTGAACTACGGAGATGCGAACGTCACCGGAGGCCAGTCAGACGGCCGGGGCAATTTCGAGGTGGCGTTCCCGGTGCCCCTGGACGCGGCCATCGGCAGGACCCACCGGGTGACTGCCGTCATGGAGGTGGAAGTAGGGGACGGCAGGGATGCCATAAGGCTTGAGGCTTCGGCAGACCACGCGCCACCGGTGGCGACGGTTACCACCTCTCCTGACCCGGTGCACCCGGGAGATCTGATGACGGTTCAGGGCGAAAACTTCCCGCCCTTTGCTCTCGTCCGTCCGGTGCGCTTTGCCAGCCGGGACATCACGCCGGTGCCAAATATATCCACCGACCGGAACGGCAGATTCGAGATCGAGATTGACGTGCGGGGAGTGGAACCGGGAGACCAGCCACTGAGAGTCGAGATTTCTGGCGTAGTGGTTACCCAGATCGTCGAGGTGGCTGAACCCTCCTCAAGTGGCCCGCCGTCCCGGGTGTTCCGCGACCTCATCGAGGCTGGAGTGCTGCACAGGGTCTGGTACCTGGAGAGGTCGACCCAGGACTGGTCCTTTTTCGACCCGGCTCCCGAATCGCCGAATTCAACAACCTGGAACTGGTGCCTTCCAGTGAGGTTGTGTGGATACATCTCTCCGCTCCACACGAATTCCTGGGCAGGCAACTTGTCGCAGGGTGGAATCCGGTCGGTATCGATTGACGAGACCGGCACTGCCCAACATCCCCAACCAAGGCCGGCGCGACACTGGCCTGGAAAACTCGGAATGGACGCCGGGATTGCCGCTCAGTGTATCGCCCGCACCCGACCCAGCGCTGCGGTGCAGAGCAGGGTCATCCCCA
Source organism: Dehalococcoidia bacterium (assembly GCA_963664175.2). Taxonomy (GTDB): domain Bacteria; phylum Chloroflexota; class Dehalococcoidia; order Lucifugimonadales; family UBA3495; genus VXOI01. The sequence goes on along the minus strand of CAXXOI010000012.1, from coordinate 65,030 downwards.
GGCCCGCAGCGCCCAGCGACAGTATGGCCATGGAAGCGGAGGTGGCGTCGGCCAGCATCCCCACCAGTATGCTGGCGGCCGTCAGGAAGCCCCGCTCGTAAGCCAGGACGCTCAGGGTCCGGGCACGGAACTCGTCGGGGACGATGGTGAGCACCACGATCCCCTGGGCCGTGCGGTAGTGAGATTGCCAGAGCGACATCAGTGCCAGGACGATGAATGCCGCCGGCAGCCAGGATGAAAACGCGAATGCCATGGTGGTTGCGGAGCTGAGAGCGGCAGTTCCCAGTAGGAGGTATCCGCGACGGGACGGAAGGCCGAACGAGGCGATGATTAGAGTTGAAAGAAACCCGCCCACTCCCGTCACCGCCAGTAGGTAGCCGCCCATGTCTGCGTCGGCGTGCAGGACCTGGGCCGTGAAGAGCGGGAGCAAGAACCACACGGGATGCAAGATGGTGTTGGGGATGGTCGACAGCACCATCAGTTGCAGTACTTCCCTTTGGCGTCGCCACAGGTGGAGGACTGCCTCGACGAAGTCCGCAAGGGGAGAAAACCGCTGGCCGTTCCTTCCGTGGCCGGTGTTGCCGTATCGTAGTCGTACCGGGATGAGGAGCAGCACCACTGCCAGATACAGTACACCTTCCAGGGCGAAGTTCCAGAAGTACCCCAGCCAAAAAATCAGCAGTCCGCCCACGAAGGGTCCGAAGATCCGGGTTCCCGTGATGGTCACGACGTTCAGGGCGTAGGCGTTGCTAACCATGTCCCGAGGCACGCAGTTGGCCACCAGCACCTGCTGGAGAGGCTGGTTGATAGCCAGGATTGTGCCGGATATCAGAACGTAGGCGAAGGGGTGCCAGAACCTGATGTGCTCACTGTCGGCGAGGAATGCAAACCCGAACGCGATGACGGCGCCCACGGCGTGCATGACCATGACCAACTTCCGCCGGTCGAGGCGGTCGCCCAGCGCGCCGCTCAGGGGGTTCATCAGCAACCAGGGCAGAGTGTTGATGGCGCCAACGGAGGCAACGAGCAGGCCACTGATTGCAGATCCCTCTGAAAGGTCCTTGACCTGCCAGCCTACAGTTAGCAACTGCACCCACATGGCGGTGTTGGCGCAGAAGTTGGCGAACCAGAGAAATCGGTAGTCCCGGAACTGAAACCACGCGTCCAGGGTTCGAGGCCGGGGTATTAGACGTGATGAGAGGATGACAAATGCCTTCGGAGTTCTGATTGGTGCCGGGGGAAGGAGCCGGCCTGTGCGGCGCCGTTGTTCTTGCCGGTCCTTGTAAAGCGATGGTCAGAGGCGCCAATGATAACTAATCCCGCCGTAGTTTGCCATTCAGATGAAGAGGCGCTCCCGCTCATCGGGAGCGCCTACAGGCCTGCGTCAGCAGTATCGGCGGCGAAGGTTGCCCCGGATCCTGGAGATTAAGGCTTGTCCATCCGGTAACCGATTCCATGCTGGGTGAATATGTACGAGGGGTTCCTGGCGTTGTCTCCAAGTTTTTGCCTGAGTGACTTGACGTAAGAGCGAAGCAACTGGGACTCGCCAATGTACTCCGATCCCCACACCTTGTGCAGCAGTTCATCCTGGGTCAGGACGCGTCCCGCGTTCTTTGAGAGCTCGTACAGCAGCTTGTATTCGGTGGCTGTCAACGGGACCTGCAGTCCAGCCACAGTCAGAGTACGGGCGTCGTAGTTCACAGAAATATCGGCGATTACGTACCCATCGACCGAGCTTGTTGGAGCCAATTGCGCAGCCTGCCTTCTGAGTGTGGACTTGATTCTGGCAATTAACTCCGTGGGAGAAAAAGGCTTAACGATGTAATCGTCGGCCCCCATATCGAACGCGCGCCCGATATTGTCCTCGCCTCCCTGGCCGGATAACACGACTATTGGGACGCCGTAGTCGTCGGTGAGGCGTTGCATCGTTCTGAACTCATCGCCTCGGAACGATGAAATGTCCAGCAACAGGAGATCGGGCGGGTCTGATCCCAAACGACGGCCTGCGTCGTCCAGGCCCGTGGCCGAAACTGTGGTGTAGCCGGCCTCCGATACCACCTGGCGGGTGGTTGACAAGGCTCTTGTATCGTCGATCGCCAACATTATGCGGATGCCGGCGTCCTCTGAAATACTGCTCCCCTCAGGTTGAGAGTGAGGCATGGGGATGTCCACTTCCTCCTCGGCATCCTCTGCTGCCGGGATGGTAAAGGTGATGCTAATTGTCCCCAATTGGCCATCGTCTTCGACACGAAGCCGGCCCCCGTGTGCCTCAACGACGCCTCGGCTGGTGGCGAGGGCCAGATTGTCTCCCACGGATACTTTTTTGATCTCTCCCACGTCAGATTCCATAGTTCTCTCGAGAAGCGATTGCGAAACACTTAGGGAGTCGCTGATGGTACTCCCGGCGGACACGGATATGGCGACATATATGTCAACCAGGGACGCAGAGACCTTGAGGCTGGAAAGGTCGGACGTATATCTGGTCACAGTGAATAAGATATTGTTCAAGGCCTGGCCCAGACGCAGCCTGTCCGCCATGACGATGGGAAGGCCCTGTTGAAAATCGTATTCTATTTCGCTGCCTGGATGTCCACTAAGGAAGTCTCTGACAGTATCGTTAACGAGGTCTCTGACATCAGTCGCCTCTTGAGAAATCAACAGCGTTCCGGTGGCGATGTGGGTCAATTCAACGATGCTGTTGACCTGACGCCGCATGAGGTCTGCCTGCTGGTCGATCATTCTGAGCAACTGCTGCGATTCCGGATGGCCGGAACCGCCGTGTATGTCGGAAAGAGCCGCCACGGATCCCTTAATCGTTGTCAGGGGCATCCGCAATTCCTCGCTCACCAGACCCAGGAATTCAGAACGTACTCTCTCCGCGTCCGCAAGTGACGTCATGTCCTGCAAAGCAAAAAGGGCGCCAGTAATTTCGCCGTCTTCCGAATAGATCGGCGCTCCGTTGACCAAAACGGGGAGGGAGCGACCATCCGGTGTACCGATCACGACCTCCTCGGCGCGCAAGGTTTCTCCGAATTGATAAATACGGGTCGCCGGCAACTCGGCGGCCGGGATTTCCCTTCCGTCGAAGCGTCGGAAAGAGGCCAGTGGGATAACCTCCTCCCACGGAGTCTCGACCTTATCGCGGTCTCCGAAGATCCTGACAACCTCCGGATTGTAATAGAGTATTCTGCCCTCCCTTAGCTCGAAAGACATAATTCCGATGGGAGTTAATTCAAACAGCGTTTCGAGGGCGGCCTTGGTGCGTTGCACCTCCTGATTTCGACGGGCGTTGGTCAAGGCCTGTATCGCCTGGGACGAGAGCGTTACCAATGTTTCCTGGTCCTGTGAGGTGAATTCCCGCTCTCCATGTTTTTCTGTGAGGTAGATGTTGCCCAGGATCTCATCCCGGTTCCTGATCTGCATACCAAGGAAGGTCTTCACTGGCGGATGGTTGTCCGGAAATTCCACGAATCTGGGATGACTGGCAATGTCGGGGATCCTGACTGGCTCGCGGACCTCATTGAGGTAACCCAGCAAGCCCAGGCCGACAGGCTGCCGGCTCACTTGTTGAATCTCCTCCTCCGTTAGCCCGGAGGCGATCCAACTCTCTACTTCCCCGGTCTCGTCATAGCTCAGCAAAACGCCATATTTCGCTTCGGTGAGGGAGCGGGCGCTGTCTATAACCTCTTGCAGGACCCCGGTAATGTCCAGGTCATCATTTATGCGGAGGGTTGCCTCGCTCAACTTGGTGAGGCGTTCTTTCAGGGCTGCATTTTCTTTGTTCAGGTGTTGAATTTGCAGTTCATCGTGCTGCCTGGATTCCGTTTCGTCTGCAACGGTTAGATCACCTGCTGCATTACCCTGGGGAGCATATACAGGGTCCATAATTCCTCCCGATTCCCTGTGTTGTTTCTGTGTGGGCATCCTGGCCGGTGAGTGTATTGTGTTGCAGACTGATATGACACACCAATCATCCCTCGGTTTTAGTGAAACAACGAGGTGCGCCAGAAAAGCACTCAATAGTACCATAATACCATTATCACTGACAATACTTGCTGAAAATTGGTCTCAAGTCCCTTTAAGCACTTGGTTGGCTTGAAAACTCTTGACTTCGAAACAGCTTCATATTGTGTGCGAGCTCCCCCCGGATTGTTCGGCGTCAGAAGTCTTGTAGTCAGGATTGGAAAGTAGCATTGGCGCAGACAAGAGCCGAAGTTATTTCGGGGAAAGAGGAATTGCAATGGATTGCAGCCCGGTTGATGGACCGCCACGTTTCGGAGTGACCGATTCACGGGCGAGCCGGATTGGCTTGCCGCTGCTGTGGACGGGCAGTATTATAGCTTTCACGTTTAAGTCATCTGGCGCATATCGCAAGTTATGGTGTCAGAACCCGTTTGGAGGCAGTATGAGAACCGAAATCAAGGGCAGGGAGCTAAAGGTCCTTAGTGGGGTCGCGGCTCCAGAGTCGACGGCGCAGACCCCGGGAATGATCCGCAAACCCGGAGTCGATGGAAACACCGCAGGAGCGGAGAAGATTTGGCTGGGCCACGTGGAATGCGTTCCCAACACCATGGGGCCTCCGCACAACCACGGGGAAGCAGAGACCGCCGCCTATGTGCTCAAGGGCCACATCCGCGTGTACTACGGAGAGGGGTTCAAGGAATACGTGGAAGCTGGCCCCGGGGACTTCATATTCGTTCCTGCCCACTTCGATCATATCGAGGGCAATCCCTACGACGAACCGGCCGAGGCTGTGTTGTCTCGGGGTCCGGACAACATCGTGATCAATCTGGACGAATAGTCTTCGGTACCGAAGATCCCCATTCCGGCCCGGCGAATGGCAGCCGGGCCGGATTCGTTTGTGCCAGGATGAGCCATCCGGAATGCCAGTCGGAGAATCCAGCGTAGAGCACTTAGGAAATCGGCCAGTTGATTGCCTCCCGAACCAAAAGACTGATCCAGTTGCCGCAGCGAATCTTCTACGGCTGGTGGATCGTGTCCATATCCGCCGCCGCAGATTCGCTCAAGCACGGGACTTTCAACCGAGGGTTCACATTCTACGTGACTCCCTTGAGCCGGGAACTTGGCGTGGGGCAGGCCATCATTGCCCTTGCAGAAATGCTGGGGCGAATGGAAGGCGGCTTGCAAGGCCCGTTAATGGGATGGCTGAACGACAAGTTCGGTCCCCGCTTCATCATGGTACTCGGCGGCGGGACGTCGGGGCTGGGCTTCATCCTGCTCAGTTTAACCACCAACTACGTGTACTTCCTGCTGGTCTTTGTCGGTCTGCTTTCCTTGGGCTTCCGCGCCGGCTATAACAATGCCCTGATGCCTGCCATAAACCAGTGGTTCCGCCGTCGGCGGGGGCTGGCCATGGCCGTCGCTGGAGTTGGCAGCCCGATTGGCGGCATCTTGATAGCGCCGGCGGTGGGCTTGTTGGTGCTGGAAATTGGCTGGCGGACAACTGCGCTTGTGTCCGGGGTGGGAATTCTGTCGGTGGTGCTGCCCCTGGCGTTTTTTGTTCATCGTTCCCCGGAGGGAAGGGGGCTGCTTCCTGACGGAGCCAAACCGGCTACGCAAACGCCGTCGCCGATGCCAACGTCACAGGCGACGGTCCGCGCTGAGGATTACCGTCCGCCCCCCGGAGACCCTGACTTCACCGCCCGCGAGGCGATGAAGACCCCTGCATTCTGGCTGTTGGTATGGGCCGTGGGACTGCGCAACACCGTACACTCCGGGATGCAGTTCCTACTCTCGCCGGTAATCGTATGGTTCCTCATAGGGTCGGGGCGTCCTGAAGACGACAGTGTTCGCCTCTCAGCCCTGCTGGTTGGGCTGCTGTCATTGACGTCGCTGGTGATGAACCCAATCGTGGGCTGGCTGGGAGACAACTGGTCGAAGCAGAAGCTCAGCTCTGTGGCGATGGTCGGTGGGGCGATTTCCCTGGTCATGCTGCTAAATCACAGCGGCGCGTTGTGGCAGGTCTTTCTCTTCGTGGTGTTGATGGCGGCTTCGGAGACCGCCAATCCCCTGGCTTGGGCCATTATGGGAGACTTCTTCGGACGCCGCAGTTACGCAACGCTGCGCGGCTGGCAGCACCTGCCCGACCAGATGATGTCCATGAGCACGCCGGTCTGGATGGGGTTCATCTACCAGACCACCAACAGCTACTACTGGGCGCTGGTCCCACTGGCTGCGATTTATGCGCTGGCGGCTGTCAGTTACTGGTTCGTTCCACGGCCAAAGACGCCGGAGAGAGTGCTGGCAGCGCAGGGTGCATAGTTGTTCTACGGAAGGGAGTTGCCGGGGTGGGAATTCACCACCACCCTAACCCTCCCCCTCCGGGAGAGGGAATAGCTTAAAGTGGTGCGCGACTTTGCGCTACTACCCTGACACGGCCTTGGCCAATCCCTCCGCAGCTCCCTCCAGCACCCAGTCCTCGACGCAGTACGAGATGCGGAAGTGCCCCGGCGTACCGAAGCCCCGGCCGGGTACCACAAGCACGTTCGATTGCAGCAGTTCACGGGTGAACGCCACGTCGTCCTCAATGGGTGCCTTGGGATAGAGGTAGAAGGCGCCCTCCGGCTTGACCGTGTCGTACCCCATCTCCATGAGAGCAGTGTGCATAAAGTCGCGCTTGCGCTGGTAGTAGTCGGGGTCGACGCTGACTCCCTGCAAATTGCGCACCACGTGCTGCATCAGCGCCGGCGCGTTTACGAACCCAAGAGTGCGGTTGCAGAAGCTGAAGCCGCCGGCCAGTTCTTCCTTCTCGGGGTAATTGGGGTTTATGGCAATGAATCCGATCCGCTCACCGGGCAGGGCCAGATCCTTTGCGTGCGAGGTTACGATTATGGAGTTGGTGTACGCGGGGACGATCTGTGGGAACGCCATGCCGTCGAATATGATGCGCTTGTACGGCTCGTCGCTGATCAGGAAAATCTCGGTCCCGAGTTCGGACTGCTTCCGTTCGAGAAGGTCCGACAGGCCAGCAATCTCCTCGGACGAGTAGACAACGCCAGAGGGATTGTTGGGCGAGTTCACTATAACGGCCCTGGTGCGTGGAGTAACAGCCTGTTCAATCTCCGCGAGGTCCAGCCTGAATTGTTCGGTGGTGTTGACCACCACTGGAACGCCGCCGTGATTGTCGATGTAGTAAAGGTATTCGAAGAAATAGGGCGCCAGGATGATGACCTCGTCGCCGGGGTTGAGGATGGTCTTCAGGACCACGTTGGCCGCCGCCGCCGCGCCGCAGGTCATAACGATGTCGCCGCCAGCGAAAGGTAGACCGGTTTCCTCGGCGAGAGTTTCGGCCACAGCTTCCCGCGTATCCAGGTACCCGGGGTTAGGCATGTAGCGGTGCATGCCGGCCATGGGCTCGGACGCCAACCGGCGCAACTCGTCCTTGAACTCGACGGGGGGTTCGATCACGGGATTGCCCAGGGAAAGGTCGAAAACGTTCTCGGCACCGATCTGGGCCTTGAGGGCCAGGCCTTCCTCGAAGACCCGGCGTATCCAGCCACCCTCCGCCATGTATTGCCGGATCTTCTGTGAAACCGCCATTCAAGGCCCTCCGGATGTGCAAATCTGCGGGCGAGTGTAGCAACGGCCCGTCTTGAGTGTCAAAGAACAGTATCGTTACTGGGATACGCGCGGAGGCAGGCAACCGAACAGATCGGCGGTGGCGTCTGTCATTCTCAGGCCTGTTGCCCTACCGAAACGATAGACCAGGCTGTAACGGACCGCCTCCATGTCCCCCGGTTCCCCGAGGATCGCCGCGAGCGACGTTACGGGACGGTCGGTGATACCACAGGGGACAATGTGGTGGTAGTACGACAGGTCGGTGTTGACGTTGATGGCGACGCCGTGGAAGGCGATTCCTTGGGTGATCTTCACACCGATGGCTGCGATTTTCCCTTGCTTGGTCCAGACGCCCGTGAGACCCTCCTCGGTGTGGGCATGCACTCCCAAGTCAGACAACGCCTCCACAATTACCTGTTCCAGGGCGCGAACGTACTGCACGGGTCCCCACCCCAGGCCGCGCAGGTTGACGATCGGGTAGCCGATCAGCTGGCCCGGCCCGTGGTAGGTGATCTGGCCGCCGCGGTCAGTCTCGTGGATGGCCACGCCAGCGCGGGCCAACTCGGCCTCGGAGGCCAGCAGGTGTTCGTCGCGGCTCAGGCGGCCCCTCGTGTAGACATGATCATGTTCCAGAAGCAGCAGCGTGCCGGGCGAGTCTCCGTTGCGGACACGCTGGACTAGATCGTCCTGCAGGGCCCGGGCACAAAGATATTCGATGGTTCCCAACCAGACGAATCGGCAGGTATCTTGCCCCGGCATATGAGGAAGCCAGTGCTGCTAGTGGACGGAGGAGTCAGGGGTGAAGGATTCCAGCCGCGTCTTGACCGCATCGAGGAACGCGCTGGCCTCTGCCCCGTCGTTGATGCGGTGGTCGAAGGACAGGCAGATGTTCATCATTGAGCGGATGGCGATGGCGTCATTCCTGACAACGGCGCGTTTCTCAATGGTCTCGCTGGTCATGATTCCGGCCTGAGGGTGGTTGATGATTGGGCCGGAGACCAGTGAACTGCCCAGTGCTCCCGTATTGTTCAGCGTGAAGGTCCCGCCCTGCACGTCGTCAATTGCCAGGCGATTGGTCCGGGCCCGTTCCGTGATGTCGTGAACCGCGTGGGCCAGGCCCACAAGGTTGAGACGGTCGGCGCCGTGTATCACGGGAACAATCAGGCCGTTGGGTGCGGCCACCGCCAGCCCCAGGTTTATCCTGTGCTTGAGGATGATCGCGTCGCCGCCCCAGGAGGCATTCATGGTGGGCACCTTGCGCAGCGCTTCCACCACTGCCTGGATTACGAAAGGCATGTAGGTGAGCGAGATTCCCTCGCGTCGCTCGAAGTCGGAGCGAACGGCCTGGCGCAGTGCCACCAGTCCGGAGACGTCGACTTCCTTGGTGCTCCAGGCGTGCGGGATCTCGGTTACGCTGCGCACCATCGCGTCGGCGATCATCCGGCGCACCGGCGTCAATGGAACACGTTCGTCCTCCGGCCCGCCCTCCACTACAGGCGACGCGGAAGCCACAGCCACCGGGGTGGTTGCGGTCGGTGCCGCAGCCGGAGCTGGTTGCGGCTCGGCGAGGTATCGCAGCACATCGTCCCGGGTTATGCGGCCGCCAAGACCGGTCCCGCTGATGCGTGCAAGGTCCACCGAATGTTCACGGGCCAGTCTGCGCACCGCCGGAGACAGCCTCTGCCTGCCGCCCTCCGTCGCGGGCGCGGCTACCTGGGCCGGGACCGCCGGGGCAGTTGCCTGCTCTGTGGCCGGCGATATCTTCGCAATTGTTGGCATTGGTGTCGGCGCCGGCTGGACCCCCACACCGACCATTGGCTCCGCTGCCTCCACTGCCGCGCCGCCCGTGGGGCCAACGGGAGTAACATCGCGCAGGAGGTATCCGGTGGTGTCGACAGGGGCCTGTGTGGCAGGCGCTTGCTGAGGCTGGGCGGGAGCGGGAGCAGGAGGCGGGCCGTCAGACGGTGATTCTCCGGGCTCTCCCACCTCGGCTATCGGAGCGCCCATTGGCAGGGTTTCACCCTCGGCGGCCAGCAGACGGAGCAACTCACCCTCGACGGGAGAAGGCACTTCCATGGTCACCTTGTCGGTGACCACTTCAACCAGCGGCTCGTACCGGCGAACGGAATCGCCCGGCTGCTTCAGCCATTTCCCGATGGTCCCCTCGACCACCGACTCGCCAACGTGAGGGAGTTCTACCGTAATTGCCAACTGCTCACCACTTGCCCGTAAAATTCCCTCTCCCCCGGGAGAGGGTTAGGGTGAGGGCGTTCTTCAGACCGCTTATCCTCTAAGACATGGACGAAAAGCAACGGACAAGCTGCTGAATTTCTGATCATCCAGCAATCAATATGCCGACAGCCGACGCAGTGCGGCGGCGATCTTCGCCGTGTCCGGAATATAGGCGTCCTCCAACGTCTGGGCGAAGGGCATCGTCGGGACGTCGGGACCACAGACACGGACGATGGGTCCGTCCAGATATTCGAATGCCTCGTCGGCCACGAGAGCGGCGATCTCTGCCCCGATGCCTCCGGTGATGTTGTCCTCATGGGCCACGAGGAGCTTCCCGGTCTTTTTTACTGAGGAGAGAATCGTCTCTTTGTCCAGGGGCGAAAGAGTCCGCAGGTCCACGACTTCAACATCAATGCCTTCTGCAGCAACTTCCTGGGCCGCCTCAAGGCAGTAGTGGAGCGTCAGGCCATAGCTGACCACGGTGATGTTGCTGCCGGGCCGCTTGATGTCGGCCTGCCCCAGCGGCAGAGTGTACTCTCCCTCCGGCACCTCTCCGCGCACCAGGCGGTAGGTTTTCTTGTGCTCCAGGAACACCACTGGATTGTTGTCTCGGATGGCGCTCTTGAGCAAGCCCTTGGCGTCGTAGGGCGTACAGGGCGTGACCACCTTGAGTCCCGGCGTGTGGAAAAAGTGCGTTTCGACGTTTTGCGAGTGGAACAGGCCGCCTCGGATGCCCCCGCCGTAGGGGATGCGCACGGTCATGGGCACTGGCACCGCACCGTTGGTGCCGTAGCAGGTCCGGGCCGCTTCGCCTATGAGCTGATTGATCGAAGGCCAGACAAAATCGGAGAATTGAATCTCAGGGATGGCCCGCTGGCCTCGGAAGGCGGCGCCGAGAGCGATCCCAATGATAGACGCCTCGGCCAGGGGGGTGTCGATTATGCGGTCTTCGCCGAACTCCTCTACCAGCCCCTGGGTGGCCAGGAAGACGCCGCCGCGGGCACCCACGTCTTCGCCCATCACAAACACGGTCGGGTCGCGTTGCATTTCCTCTCGCAGTGCTTCCCGGACAGCTTCGATTACACTTTTTACGGCCACGAATTGGGACTCCTGCGTTGAAATTTAGCCAAGCCTCGGGGAAGGCATAGACTTCAGGTGGCGCGGGCGGCCCGCTAGCCGGAATAGACCATCTGGTGCAGGGAGGAAACGTCGGGAGGACTCGCCTCATCCGCGACGTCCGTAGCCGAGTCGACAGCCGCCAGGGCGTTGGCTGCCACCTCGTCAATTTCCTGTTGGGTCAGGATTCCCTGCTCCTGCAGCATGTTGCCCAGGGTGAGCAAGGGGTCCCTGAGCCTGGCCTGGTCCACCTCGTCGGCGGGACGATACCGCCGGTCGTCGTCGTCGGTGGTATGCGACATAAAGCGCTCGACCCTCATTTCCAGCAACACTGGTCCCTGGCTTCGAGCGTGGCTGATCGCCTCGCGGGTGGCCTCGTAGCAGGCGATGAAGTCCATCCCGTCTATGGTGAAGCCCGGGAAACCGTACCCGGCGGCCCGGCTGGCGATTTCCTCGATGCCCATCTGCTTGCTTTGGGGCACGGAAATTGCATAGCGGTTATTCTCGCAGATGAATATGACGGGCAGCCTGTGGACGCCAGCGAAATTCATGGCCTCGTGGGTCTCGCCCTGGCTGGACGCCCCATCGCCGAAATAGACCAGCGACACGGTCGCCTCACCGCGCATCTTGCACGCCATGGCGTAGCCCACGGACTGGGTCAGACCAGCGGCGACCACGTTGGAGATCTGGATGATCTTGTGAGGCAAATCGGCCCCCTGGAGCGGGAACTGCCTGCCGTTGCTGTAGGGGTCGCCCGCCTTGCCCATGAACGATCGCATGACTTCTTCAGCAGTCAGGCCGGCGGCGAATTTCAGGGCCAGGTCCCGGTAGTAGGGAAAGAGAAAGCAGTCGCCATCCTTTTCGGCTGCCAACAGGCTGCCAAGCTGAGCGGCTTCGTGGCCCTGGCTGGAGGCCGCGATGGGTACTTTCCCCTGGCGGTTCAGGGCCCAGATGCGCTCGTCGATGGTGCGGCAAAACGCCATGCGGCGATAGAAATCCACCAAGTCATCGGCAGACAGTCCGGCGGGCAAAGCAGCCGATGCGTCGGCGACGGCGGCCCCTCCGTTGTTTCTGGCATTGGCCCTGGCTCGAGGCTTGCGAGGTGGCATTGTGTCTCCCGTATTCCTGCCGTAGACCTTCTGGAATGTCTCGGCGGAAAAAGTAGAGGGCGGTCATCTCCGGGCAATAATACAAGCAGGGCCTCCCGGCCCTGAACTGGTGGCTGCATTATAGCCAACGCATTTCAGGGCCGCAAATGCCGAGTGAGGCTCCCTCGGCGCTGGCAACCAGGGTCTTGGGATTCTCGTGAAGGTCCATTACTTGTCATCCGGGGATGCCGCCTCACGGTGCGGGTTTCCCTTTTTCTCGCAGATAATTGAACAGCAGGATCCTCTCGGTTGATGCCGGTGATGGCATTACACCCCCTCATGACAGACCAGTCACAGTGGGGATCCGAACGGCGGGGATAACCACCCTCTTGCTGCGCATTACGATGTAATTCCTGGCCTTGAACAGCCTTCAAATACGAGTCTGTGCAGAGTCTAAAACTTCGCCGAAAAATGGCCTTGAAGGGGCGTAAATTTCGGGGGATATCCCCGTTGACAGCCTATGCCGGAAGTTGCTACGTTGCCTTCATTGCGCGTGTGTCGGGGCTTCAGGGATGAAATTATGTAAAGAGTTCAATCTCCAGTGAGAGTGGCCCGTTGGAAGGTCCGTAGCTCCGGAGGCCCCTTGATTTTTGGGGCAGGGCTACTGGGAAACAAGGACCCACTCTTCACCTGTTGACAGGCGTAACGCCCCTGTCGCACGGCCAAATTTTTCCGGATCGGTACTCATTCCCAAGGAGCGCTTTGTCTTTTTTTCGGGTCTCATGGCCCAATATCGTAGTGGTGGGGTATTGAAGTGAAGTCAGACCGGAGAGGTGCATCGGCAAAAGAGGTCTGGAAGGCAGTACTGGGGGATCTCCAGTTGCAATTGCCCAGGCCGACCTTTGAAACTTGGCTAAAGTCCACCGAGGGGGTTGCGGAAAACGGAGAGGTCTTCGTTGTAGAGGTACCAACGGCTTTTGGCGTCGAATGGCTGGAAAAGCGAATGTTTCATTCCCTCCAGCGAACGCTGGACAAGGTGGCCGGACAGCCGCGCCAGTTGCAGTTGCAGGTTCGAGCCGGCGGTATTTCCTATGCCGTGGAACGGGCGAAACTGCCGGGAGGGGTGACGCCACAGGCAAATCAGCCTCTGTTCGAGTTCAAGTCTCTCAATCCTCGTTATTCTTTCGATTCGTTTGTCGTCGGCCCGTCCAATCGACTGGCGTTCAGCGCCGCCCATGCGGTGGCGGACACCCCTGGAGTTGCCTATAACCCCCTGTTCCTGTATTCGGGCGCCGGACTGGGCAAGACCCATTTGCTGCAGGCGATAGGGCGCACCTGCGCCACGCGGGGTATGTCCGTCCTGTACGTGACGTCGGAGCAATTCACAAACGAGTTCATAGCTGCCATTCGCAGCCGGACCACGGAGGACTTTCGGAAGCGTTACCGGTCGGTACAGATGCTGCTGGTGGACGATGTGCAATTCCTCAGTGGCAAGGAGCAGACCCACGAGGGCTTCTTCCACACCTTCAACGATATCCATAACTCGGGCCACCAGGTTGTGGTTTCCTCGGACCGTCCGCCGAGGGACCTGCCGCTCATGGAGGAACGACTGCGCTCACGCTTTGAGTGGGGTCTGATAGCCGACATACAGCCCCCGGACCTGGAGACCAGGATGGCGATTCTCGCCACCAAAGCGGACGAAATGCACGTGGGTCTTGAGGAGTCGGTCCTTGAGCTCATTGCCAAACGGGTGCAACGCAACGTGCGGGAACTGGAGGGGAGCCTGAATCGCATCGTGGCTTACTCCCAGATGATGAACGTTAGCCTGACGCTGGACTCCACGGAGCGCATTCTCAATGACGTTACGCCGGAGATGTCTCGTGCCTCGATAGACCCGCAACACATCCTGTCCGAGGTCGCGATCTATTACGGGGTCAAGGTCGACGATCTCCTGGCCCGAAGCCGCAAGCGTACTGTTTCGGTTCCAAGGCAGGTGGCGATGTACCTCCTGATCCATGAGATCGGACTTCCTCCAACGCAGGTGGGCCGCCTTCTGGGAGGCCGCGACCACTCGACGGTGATCCACGGCGCTGGCAAGATCAATGGGGAAATGAATGAAGACAGTGAGCTTCGCCACGATGTTCAGGCGATCAAGGAATCGATTTTTGCCTAAAGCTGTCCCTTCCGTACCCGTGATCCGTTCAGGATTGACCCTCTTCCAACAGGGAGAGGGTTTTTCTACGCCCGCGTGCGGCGCTCTGCGCCCTGCCATCTCGTTGTGTAAAATGGCCTTGTGAAAACTCACGTAATAGTCAAGACACACGAACTGGCCCTGAAGGGCAAGAACCGCCCGTGGTTCCTTCGGAAGCTCACCGAAAACCTGCGCACGGCCACCGAAGGTTCCGGGGTTTCCAAGGTCTGGCAGGCGCAGCTGATGATTGGCCTTTCCCTGGAGGACGACAGCGCCTGGCCCGAGGTGAAGAACCGGGTCATGGACTGCTTCGGGGTGGCAAAATTCTTCCTGGCCCGCGAATTTCCCCAGGACCTTGATTTGATCCAGCAGGCCCTGCCTCCACTGCTGGAGGGGTACAAGTTCCAGACTTTCCGCATAGAGACCAACCGCGCCGACAAGCGATTTCCGATGACCTCCCCGGAAGTGAACATTAAGCTGGGCAAATTCGTGGAGGACTTCACCGGTGCGCGTGTCGACCTTTCCAATCCGGATTTGACCATCTACCTTGACATACAGACCCGAGGGATACTGGTCTACTTCGACGAGACCCGCGCTCATGGCGGCCTGCCGGTGGGGTCCAGCGGCCGGGTGGCGGTGATGCTCTCGGGAGGCATCGACTCGCCGGTGGCGGCCTGGCACATGATGAAAAGGGGTTGCCCGGCCACCTACGTCCACTTCCACAGTTATCCGCTGGTTGACCGCTCCTCCATAGAGAAGGCCAGTGAGTTGGTACAACACCTCGCCCGATTCCAGCGCCGGTCGGAGCTGGTCCTCGCTCCACTGGCAGAGATCCAGAAGCGAATCATCGTGGAAACACCACCGGCATACCGGGTCTTGCTGTACCGGCGATTTATGCTGCGAATCACGGAACTCCTGGCAAAGCAGTCGGGAGCGAAAGCGCTGGTCACTGGGGAAAGCTGCGGACAGGTCAGTTCCCAGACTCTGGAGAACATCGCCGTAGTCGACGATGTGGCCGGTATGCCCGTCCTGCGTCCCCTCATTGGTATGAACAAAGAGGAGATCGTGGGAATGTCCCAGGAAATCGGCACGTTTCCCATCTCCATCCAGCCGGACCAGGACTGCTGTTCCCTCTTCGTGCCGCGCCACCCCGAGACTCGAGCCAGGCTGGAAACTGTGCAGCGTCTGGAGCAGAGCCTCCCCGTAGATGAACTGGTGGCTGAGGCCGTGGCAGGGGCATCCCGGGAGCAGGTGCCATCTCCCTACCTGTCAGGGGTCTAGGGGCAAAAGGCCGGGCAGGAGAGATTTTTTCGATGGCCTCGCCCTCCCCGGACAGTTCCCGCGCCAGCCTGGCTCCCGTTGACCGAGAGCGTCTGCTAACGGAGGTACTGAAGAGTGTCTCCCGCTCCTTTTACCTAAGCATAAGGATACTGCCGCGCGGCATGCGTGAACCGGTCGCGGTGGCCTACCTGCTGGCCCGCGCCGCCGATACCATCGCCGACACTCGCGCGCTGCCCCCAACGCGCAGGTTGGAGCACCTGCTGGCCTTCCGGGCCCACGTCCAGACCGGTGGGATGCGGCAGGTGGTTTCGGAAATGGCAGAGGAACTCAGCGCCCATTCTGATGGTGAGTCGGAGGGCGAAAGAAGACTCCTTGGCCAGGCCGAATCGTTATTTTCGCTGCTGGATGGACTGCCGGAAGCCGATGGGGAGCTGGTGAGGGGGGTGGTCGTCACCCTGACCCGAGGGATGGAAATGGACCTCTCCACCTTCCCCCCGGAGGGTTCGGGAGGCCTGGGATCCCTCGATACGCCTGGACAGCTAGACTGCTACACCTACCTGGTTGCCGGGTGCGCCGGCGAATTCTGGACCCGCGAGGCCATGCTCCACGAGCCACGCCTGGCGGCCTGGGATGCTGACGAAATGGCAGACCTTGGTGTGCGTTTCGGCAAGGCTCTGCAGCTGACAAACGTGCTTCGAGACATCCCCCGGGACCTGCGCATCGGCCGCTGTTACCTGCCGGCGGAGCAGCTGGCCGCCGCTGGACTCTCCCCTCCGGATCTCTTGGAACCCGCCAACGCTTCCAGGGCCCGGGCCGTACTGGTGCCGTGGGTTCGCACAGCACTCGAGCATTTTGAATCGGCCGAGACATATCTGCTGGCCACTCCGAGGTCCTGCATCAGGTTGCGGCTGGCGGCCCTCTGGCCGGTGCTGCTGGGGTTGGCCACGCTGGAGAAACTAGCCCTGAACCCGGCGTGGCTGGATCCCGACGTTCCCTCGAAGGTCAAGCGCAGATGGGTGTACGGGATGATGTCGCGATCGGTGGTCGCCGTCCGTTCCGACACGCTGCTTCGCCAGTGGATTCGGGGCCTGCGACACCGGGTGGATCGGGCCGTTCTTGAAACCTGATGCCCGAACGGGAATGTCTGCCCCAGGTCGGCTGAGGTCGGTCCTCGAAGTATTCATCGTTTTCCTGCGGTTAGGGCTGACCTCCTTCGGCGGCCCGGTTGCTCACCTGGGCTACTTCCGCGAAGAGATCGTGGTGCGCCGGGGGTGGCTGGATGAGGCGGCCTATGCGGACTTAGTCGCCCTTTGCCAGTTTCTGCCCGGCCCGGCCAGCAGCCAGGTCGGCATCGCGCTGGGCATCCGAAGGGCAGGCCTGCCCGGAGGACTGGCCGCCTGGCTGGGGTTTACTGCTCCATCGGCAGCCGCATTGATCCTCTTCGCCTACGGCGTGGCCTACTTCGGCGATCTGGAGAACGCCGGATGGCTGAGCGGCCTGAAGACCGCGGCGGTGGCAGTGGTGGCGCTGGCAGTGTGGGGAATGGCCAATAGCCTGTGCCCCGACCGCCCCAGGGCGGCGATTGCCATTGCCGCGACTGCCGGCGTGCTGGCCTGGCCCACGGGCTGGGGGCAGCTTCTGGTCATCGCTGCGGCGGGGGTTGTGGGCTGGAAGTTCCTGCAGGCTGATCCTTCAGACAGGCCGGTGGAGCAACAGTTCCGGGTGGACCGCGTCGTCGGAATTGTGTGCCTGGCGGCGCTGGGCGTAATCCTGGTCGGGGTTCCGGTGCTGCAGAGAGCGGTCGGCTCGTCGGGCTTCAGCGAGACCCTGCATGTGTTCGACAGTTTCTTCCGTGCGGGCTCACTGGTGTTCGGCGGGGGACACGTCGTTTTGCCTCTCCTCAAGGAACTGGTGGTGTCGCCCGGATGGGTCACCGGTTCGGAATTCATCGCCGGATACGGGGCCGCACAGGCAGTTCCAGGACCGCTGTTCACCTTCTCAGCCTACCTCGGTACATCGCTGGATGTGGAGAACGCTCCCACGGGATGGGTCGGAGGGCTGTTTGCCCTCGGCGCCGTGTTCCTGCCTTCATTTCTGCTGGTAATCGGGGCCGTTCCCTTCTGGGACCGGCTGCGGAACTTGAGCAGCTTCGCCGGTGCGCTCCGGGGTATCAACGCGGCGGTGGTGGGACTGCTGCTGGCCGCCCTGTACGATCCGGTGTGGACCAGCGCGGTCCACGGCGCGGAGGAATTCGCGCTGGCCCTGATTGCCCTGGGTCTCCTTGCGATCTGGAAATGGCCGCCCTGGCTGGTGGTGGTGCTTTCGGCGCTGGCCGGACAGGGTCTGGTATACGTTGATCTGCCGCTCTAGCGACGTGGCAGATTTCCTTGACGGCCCCACCAATTCCTGTACCATTACCGCCACACTGGTCTAACGACATATTCTGGAGGAACGATGCCAACTTTCGTCCACGTGTACACGGGTCCCGACGGACAGTCGGTCGTTGAGGAACGCGAATTCGAGATGCAGAGCTTCGTCGACACCGAGGGAGCCCACGGGCTGTCGACCGGAATAATCAACACTCCTGGCATCTCCTTCCGAGTGTACGAGCCGGGCTATTTCCTGGACTTTCACACTGCTCCAAGGCGCCAGTACAGCATCACGCTGACCGGCGAGATCGAGGTGGGCACGCCCGACGGCACTATCAAGCACTACGGCCCCGGCACCGTCCTGCTGGCCGAGGACATGACCGGCGCCGGCCACTCCACGCGGGTGGTGGGCACCGAGCCCCGGTTTGCCATCATCATTCCTCTCGAAGATTAGAGGTCCGAGCTGTGATTCGTTGGACTGTTGTGATTTACATGATTGAGAGTCTTAATCATAACCATCCTGAAATCACAAAAATCACAGTTCAGACATAAGGACGATATCTATGACCGCATACGCCAGCCTGAATGGCGAGTTCAATCCCACGGTTCCCACGCGGGTCATCTTCGGGCAGGGAAAGGCCGAAACCCTGGGATCCGAGGTATCTGCGCTGAGGGGCAAGCGCGCGCTGATACTCTCGGGACGCACAGTCGCTGAGCAGACCGACACCGTGAGCCAAGTGCATGCGGCGCTGGGCGATAGCGCTGTGGGGGTCTATTCCGGCCTGACGCAGCGGGCGCCGCTGTCCACCGCCGTAGAGGCCGCAAACCTGGCCGTTTCGTTGGGGGCCGACACGCTGGTTGGCGTGGGTGGCAGCACCATCTCCGATGCAGCCCGGATGATCGCCGTCCTGATGGCCGATGGGATCACAACCGTCGAAGAACTGCGCGCACAGGGGCACCGGCAGGACATGATGATGCGTCCCGATCTGGATGGAAAGGCGCTGCCCCTGCAGGTCTGCATACCCACGACGCTGTCCGCCGGGGAGTTCAACATGGGCGGCGGCAACGTGCTGGACGACGGCGCGGGCCACAAGATACGTGTGGGCCACCCCAGGCTCTACGCCGACCTGATAGTGCTGGACCCCGAGATGACCACCGGCACCCCCGACTGGCTCTGGCTGTCCACGGGCGTCAAGGCACTGGACCACTGCATCGAGCGGCTGTACTGCCGGGGCAACCAGCCGGCCATCGATGCTCCGGTGCTGTCGGCGGCGGAGATGCTCTTCCACGCATTGCCCCGCTCGCGGCAGGCCGACGGCGACGCTGAGGCCCGCACTCAGTGCCTGGTGGCGGCGTGGCTGTCCATGATGGGCGCGCCCAACTTCGCGGTGGGCCTGTCCCATGCCATCGGGCACATCGTCGGCGTGAAGTACCAGGTGGGTCACGGCTACACGTCGTGCGTCTGCCAACCCTACGTGATGGAGTACAACCGTCCAGCGTCCGCAGCCAAGCAGGCGCTGCTCGCCCGGGCAGCAGGCCACGACATCTCCGGAATGAGCGACGAGGCCGCCGCCGAGTTGGCCGCCCGCACCGTTGACGAGTTCATCTTGGGCTTGGGAATGCCCCACCGCATGCGTGAGCTGGAGATACCGGAGGATGACCTGCCGGAGATCGCCGAGCTGGTGCTGGAGGACGGCGGTTGCGGTAACAACGCAGTCCAGATCACGGAAAAAGAGCAGGTAATGGAAGTCCTGCGGCGGGCGTATTAGCCGGGTCAATTCGCGGTTACTGCGTTTTTGTTTTCCGACGGGAGTTACGCTGTTGGAGCTCTCACCCCTACCCTAACCCCCGCAAGGGGAGGGAATAGTCCCCGCGCCTATTTGGATAACCATGAAGGTTCGTGCCCTATTTGACTTTGTTGGTATTGGCTATCAGCAGGACATCGGAGTTGAAAAATGAAATACGGGTTCACATTGCCGGGGCGCGGGCCTCTGGCCACGCCAGAAACCTTGGGACGTATCGCGAGGACGGCTGAGGATCTGGGCTATGACGCCCTGTTCACGGGTGACCACATACTGGTGCCAAGGAATATCGCCTCCCCCTATCCATACACTGAGGGAGGAGAGTTCCCCGGTAGTCCCTCTGGAGAGGCCATGGAGCAGCTGACGCTCCTGGCCTTCCTGGCCGGTCAGACCTCCCGCATCCGGCTGGTTACCAGCGTAATCATTGTGCCGCACCGCAATCCGCTGGTGGCGGCCAAGGCCCTGGCGACGCTGGACGTGCTCTCGGGCGGGCGGCTGGTGGTCGGCGTGGGTGTAGGTTGGATGCGCGAAGAGTTCGAGGCGCTGAATCTGCCGCCCTTCGATGAGCGCGGCGCGGTCACCGACGAGTACATCCGGGCCTTCAAGGAGCTGTGGACCAGTGACGATCCGCATTTCGAGGGCAAGTACGTCAGCTTCGACAACATCAGTTTCCTGCCCAAGCCGGTGCAGAAGCCGCATCCGCCAATCTGGGTGGGCGGCGAGAGTCGCCCGGCCCTGCGACGTACCGCCGAACTGGCCGACGGCTGGTATCCGCTGGGCTCCAACCCCACGTTCCCCATGGGAACGCCGGAGCAGTTGGCCGCTGGGCTGGAACGGCTCGCCACCTACGCCCGCCGATTCGATCGGGATCCGTCGGAGATCGAGACCATCTACCGAACGCACCAGTTCGAGCTGACCGATACCGCCGCTGGAGACGCCCGCCTGCCATTCGTTGGCAACGCCGGGGAGATCGCCTCAGACATCCGGCAGTACGAGGCGATGGGCGTCGGCTCGCTGGTGCTGGACTTCCTGCGCCAGACCGAGGACCTGGACGTGATGCTGGGCCGCATGGAGCGGTTCGCCAACGAGGTTTGGCCGCTGGTGTAGCCCCTGCTAATGGAGCGAGGTAATGAAGTACGGTTTTACGCTGCCCGCACGAGGGCCACTGGCTACACCCGAGACGCTGGGGCGCATGGCTCGAACGGGCGAGGAGCTAGGGTACGATGCGCTGTACACCGGCGACCACATCGTGTTGCCGCATGACGTCGCTTCCCGCTATCCCTACTCGGTGGGTGGCGAATTCCCCGGTGGTGTCACGGGTGACTGGCTGGAGCAGTTGACGCTCCTGGCATTCGTGGCAGGCCAGACGAGCAGAATCCGGCTGGTTACCGGTGTGCTCATTGTGCCTCACCGGAACCCCCTGGTGGCAGCCAAGGCGCTGGCCACGCTGGACGTCCTTTCGCGTGGTCGCCTGGTGGTGGGCATCGGCGTGGGCTGGATGCGCGAGGAATTCGAGGCGCTTGACCTGCCGCCGTTCGAGGAACGCGGGGCGGTCACCGACGAGTATATCCGTGCCTTCAAGGAGCTGTGGACCAGCGACGATCCTCACTTCGAGGGCAAGTACGTCAGCTTCGACAACATCAGTTTCCTGCCCAAGCCAGTGCAGAAGCCGCATCCGCCCATCTGGGTCGGTGGCGAGAGCCGGCCAGCGTTGCGGCGGACAGGCGAGCTGGCCGACGGCTGGAATCCGCTGGGATCGAATCCTGCTTTCCCGATGGGGACACCAGAGGAGCTGGCGGCAGGGTTGGAACGCCTGGCCTCGTACGCTCGCCGTTTCGGGCGAGATCCGTCAGAAATCGAGACCGTGTACCGCACGTTCCAGTTCGAACTGAATGACTCCGCAGGCGGCAGCGACCGGTTGCCCTTCATCGGCAATGCCGAGCAGATCGCAGGAGACATCCGGGAGTACGAGGCGGTGGGAGTCTCGTCGCTGGTGCTGGATTTCCAGCGGCAGACCGAGGACCTGGACGTTATCCTGGGCCGTATGGAACGGTTCGCCATCGAGGTCTGGCCGCTGGTGTAGGTCCGGTATCGTTCAGGATGCGAAGGGGCGCATAGCTGTGCGCCCCTAAACTGTGTTGGTCCCTCTAAACTCGAACCAGGCGGCTCCTCGTGAATTACGTAGGGAAAGGGACATGCCGCCACCCTAACCCTCCCACGAAGGGAGAGGCGATTCGTCGAACTCCTACGACCGGAAGTCCCGCTCGTACAACTCCTTCAGCTTTTGCACTTGAGCGTCAGGGATCGGCGGCAGGTCGACGCATAGGGCGGTTTCCTCGGACTCCTGCACGTTCTTCACGCCCGGGACGGTCGTGTCGATGTCGCGGTTCATCAGGCTGAACACCATGGCTGCCTGCGAAAGGGTCTCGATGGGCCCCTCAAGCAGAAAGTCCAGCATTGCCGCCTTCCGCAGGTCGGCAGCCATCAGCGCATCGCCGGGCGTGGGCGGACGGTCCAGGGCGGGAGTCAGGGCTCCCGCGGCGTGAGAGCGGATGCCGATGATCCCCATTCCCTGGGCCCTTGCCATTGGGATGATCTGGCCGTTGTCGAACACGTCGGCGCCGGGTGGTTTCGGTTCCTGAGCCGTCAGGTTCAGCAGGTTGTAGTAGGCGAGGACCGTGTCGTATTCCCCGCTGTTGATCAGCCGGTGCATGGTCGGCACATCATGGTCCATGGCCGAGAGCCCGATGAACTTGGTCTTACCGGCCTGCTGCATTTCCCTGTAGGCATCCAGCACCGGTCCCAGCACATCGTCGCCGGTGATGGAGTCAAGGGCCTCGCCTCTGCGCTCGGTGAACCGGTTGTGCACATGCAACACGTCCACCTGATCCCGCCCGAGGCGGTTCAGGCTGCGCTCCACCGAACGCTGAACGGCACCGGCTACGTCGGACATTTCCTCTGCCCGAAGCCTTACTTTGGTGGCGACGACCACGTCCTCCGGTCGCCCCGCAAGCGCTTTACCCAAAGCCTCCTCCGCCTTGCCGTCGCCGTACGATGGGGCGACGTCAAAGAACGTAATGCCGAGGTCCAGCGCACGATGCACCGATCTGATGGCCTCCGCCTCGCTGGTAGTGCCCCAGACCTGCCCGATGCCCCCGCCGCCGAAGCCGGCGCGGGAAACACGCAGGCCGGTGCGGCCCAAAATGCTGTATTCCATAACCTGATCCTCCTCCCACTGAATCCGGGGCTTAGTGAGATACCTCACCCTCGGCCAGCTGGAACAGTATGCCGTGGGAGCTGGCGGTGTCGATGTTCAGGTTCCGGTATCCGAACGGACTGGGTGCCGGCGCGTCGCTGCGCATCTTGTTGCCCTTGGACACCAGGTCTGAGAATACTTGATCAATACCATCGACGCCGAAGGCGACGTGCATAACGCCGGGGCCTGTGGCCTTCAGCTGCTGCGCCATTGGCGTGTCCTCACGCAGGGGCTCGAAAAAGTCGACGTAGGTCTCCCCGATGCGGTAGAGGATGGACTTAAACCCGCGGTCCTCGAACACGTCGCGGGACATGGGAGACATGGAAAAGTTCTGCTCGATGTAGTTGGCCATGTCGTCAATGCTTTCGACGACGAAGGTAACGTGGTGCACTTTGTTGAACATTGCTATCACTCCAGAATGACGTTTTGGGCAAATGTCTCGAACTCATTTTCCAGACGACCATGGACTGTCGGGGCTGGTAGACTGGGCGGGTTCCGGGCGCTTCCGGTCAGCAATCGATGGCCCTACCGGAACTGGCCTCATTTTCCTTCATAGGAGCAGCTATGCCAACCTTCTCGACTGATGACAATGTGAGCATCCACTACCAGGACGTGGGGAGCGGTTTTCCGTTGCTGTTTGCCCACGAGTTCGCAGGCGACATCACTAGCTGGGAGCCGCAGGTCAATTTTTTTGCCCGTCGTTACCGGGTGATCACCTACTGCCACCGCGGATATCCGCCGTCCGGTGTGCCCGAGGACCCCGAAGCCTACTCGCAGGAGCGGCTGGTGGCGGACATGCGGCAGCTGCTGGAGCATCTGGGCATCGAGCAGGCCTACATCGCCGGTCTGTCCATGGGAGCGGCCACCGCGCTCAGCTTTGGACTTGCTCACCCGGAGATGTCGCGCGCCCTCGTCGTGGCAGCCACCGGCACCGGCTCCACGGACCGGGAGATGCACTTGGAGGCGTGGCGTCACAACGCCGAGAGGTTGAAGACCGAGGGAATCGCGGGTTTCGCTGAGGAATACGCCAATTCACCAACCAGGGTCCAGTTCAAGCGCAAGGACCCGGTGGGATGGCAGAAATTCTACGACGGGTTGGCGTCCCACTCAGCCCTCGGTTCTGCGCTGATCACCCAGGGCATCCAGCTGAAGCGGCCAACGGTGTTCCAGCTGGAGGAGGAAATGCGGAGTATGACCGTCCCGACGCTGCTGCTGGTTGGGGATGAGGACGACCCCTGCATCGATCCCATGCTGTTCATTAAGAAGTGTGTGGCCACCAGCGGGCTGGTTTTTTTCCCGCAGAGCGGCCACACCATAAACCTAGAAGAGCCAGCTCTCTTCAACCGCAGCGTGCTGGATTTCCTGACCGCTGTGGAGTCCGGAGCCTGGGCGACCCGCGCCGGGTGATAGCTCGCAGGAGCTATCTCAATAGTCCCCTCTCCCTTGAGGGGGAGGGTTAGGGTGGGGGTTAAAAGGCCGGGCTAAGGAAGGAACAGAGAAGACAGACCCTGTTTTGAGATTGGCACTTACCCTTGGAGGCCGGAGACAATCTTGCGAAGTTGCTGCTCGTCGTCGGCGCCGTTCACATCCATGCCGAACACAACCTCGTCCAGCAGGCCGTCGTAACGCTCCTTGAGGGCTGGGGCGACCGCGTCGTATTCTTCAGCGACGACGAATTTGTCCAGGATATCGTCGGTAATCAGGTTGGTCATCTCGTCCCACTGGCCCTTGAGGGACATCTCGTGCAGCCGCACGCCGACCTCCTCGAACCCATGGGCTTCCAGTACCGTGGTGTAGGAGCGAGTCGATGAGTAAAAGGCGATCTGCCTGCGGACGGGGTAAATTCGCTCCTCGATTGCCTTCCTGTTGGGTCCCGTGATGATAAACGGGGACCCCGTCAACTTGACCGCCTCGGGGTCGCGTTCCGTCCTTCCTGCCCCATCGGCCACGTACGGTAGAACCCGCTGCGTCATGAATTCAGGAGAGCTTAGCGGGTGCAGCGAGATGCCGTCGCATACCTCGCCGGCTACGCGGCAGTTGTAGGCGTTGACCGCGCTGATGAACACCGGCGGGCTCGGCTGCTCCGAGGGACCGGGGCTGAAGAAAGGAGTCATCAGCGAAAAGTTGTAGTGGTCCCCGTGGTACGAGAGTCGAGTGCCGTTCTGCCACGCATCCCAGATGGCGTGCAGCGACTGAACGTACTCCCGTATGCGCGGACCGGGGGAGGACCATTCCGTAGAAAAGCGGCGCTGGATGTGGCCCTTCACCTGCGTTCCCAACCCAAGGCGGAACCTGCCATCGGAGAGTTTCTGCAGGTCCATAGCGGCGTAGGCTAACACCATGGGAGACCGGGGGAAGGCGATGGCCACCCGGGGCTCGAGCGTCACTCGCGAGGTCGAGGTTGCCGCCAGCACCAGCGGGAACAGCGGGTCGTGCCCAGTCTCCTCAGTACACAGGCCGTCGTACCCGATGCCCTCGGCCCACCGAGCCTCCTCGGGGATGCCCTTGATGTTGGACGTGTTCAAGTGGTAAAGCACCCGGAATCCCATGATGGCCTCCGTCGAGTTTTCAACGCAGAGTACGCAGAGTTTACCTGGTGAGCTCGGTGGAATTGGACACGCGTGGAATCTTTGTTCCCTGCGTGGCTTCCGCGCCCTTGGGGTTAATCAATTGGTTATCGCGCCGTGAAACCGCCGTCCACCACAAGCTCGGCACCGGTGATGTAGGACGCCTCGTCCGAGGCGAGGAACAGCACGGCGTTGGCGACCTCGATGGTCTCGCCCTCCCTCTGCATCGGCACGTCGTTGACCAGCCTGTCCCTGCGCGCATCGCCGCGCTGGAAAGAGGTCAGCATGGGTGGCATCATCCCCGGGTGCACCGAGTTGATGCGGATGCCGTCCTTGGCGTGCTGCACTGCCGTCGCCTTGGTCAGCAGCCGCACCGCGCCCTTGGAGGCGTTGTAGCCGGGGTGGACCGACTCCTGCCCCACGATGCCGGAAATGGACGAGATGTTGACGATGGAGCCGCCACCCGTCTTCTGCATTTCGGTCACCGCGTGCTTGGTGCCCAGGAACACACCGCGGGCGTTGATGTCCAGCAGGCGGTCCCAGGCGTCGGTGCTGCGGAAATCGGTCTCGCCGCTGCCGCTGATACCGGCGTTGTTAACCAGGATGTCCATCTTACCGAAACGCCCTACGACCTCCCCCACGGCGGCAATCCAGGAGTCCTCGTCGGAAACGTTGAGGTTGACGAACATGGCCTCTCCGCCAGCCTCGGCGATCTCGGCCTCGACGCGGCGGCCGTCTTCCTCACGTATATCGGCGATGGCAACTCTGGCGCCCTCGCGGGCGAACAGCCTGCACTCCTCGGCTCCCATGCCGTTGGCGCCGCCGGTAACCATGGCAACCTTACCTTCCAGTCTCATATCAGTCTCACTCTCTCCCGAGAATTCGCCGGCGCTTGTGGCAACACAGAGCCTCGCCAGCATTTGTTCGTGATAGGATACCGCAATCGCCAGAGGTTCGCAGTACTCGAAGCAGGTCGTCGTATAATGCCCCCATGCCTCGTCGCTATCGTCCCAGGGAAGTGATCCGCGTTTTGCTGTCTTTTGGGTTTGTCAGGGTGCGACAGAGGGGAAGTCACGAAATACTTCGGCTACCGGACGGGCGGTATCCTACAACTGTTTCTATGTCGCGGCGCGAGGTACCTCCGGGGACCTTGAGCGAAATCCTGAGGCAGGCGGGGTTAACCTCCGCCGAGTTTCATAGCAGAGCATTGGAGGTTCTCTGATGATCAAAAAGAAAGTAACTGTCGTTCTGCTCCACGATGATGATCAGGGTGGTTATTCCGTCGTCATTCCGACGATTCCACAACTGGCAACTATGGGGGAAAGTGTTGAGCACGCCCTCGCAATGGCTAAAGAATGCCTGGAAATAAGCCTGCAAGAACCGAGCGACTGGGATTATTTCAGTCTTGATCATGCATACTCAGAACATGTGGTCATAGGAACGATAGAAGTTGAATTACCCGATAGACCGGAGCCGGCGGACTCTGCGAGAGACGATGATGCGCACAAGACTCCTGCGCCGATAGCAGCGGAGGACTAGGGATGCGTTTGGAAGGCAAGGTGGCAATCATCTGCGGCGGCGCCAGGGGACAGGGGGCCGCCGAGGCGCGGTTGTTTGCCCGCGAGGGTGCGGCGGTGGTCATCGGGGACATTCTGGACGAGGATGGCCTCAAGCTCGAGGCTGAAATCCGCGAGACGGGTGGCCAGGCCACCTACGTTCACCTTGACGTTACGCAGCCGGAGCAATGGGAAAGCGCCGTGTCTCGCGCGGTCTCCGAGTACGGCAGGCTGGATATCCTGGTCAACAACGCGGGCATCACGGGCATGGAAGGCGGAGGCAGCCCGGCCTCGGCGAAGATTGACGCAACCGATACGGCGCTATGGGACCGCATCCTGGACGTGAATGCCAAGGGCGTTTTCCTTGGCACCAGGGCCGCCATACCAGCTATGCGGGCGGCGGGCGGAGGCTCCATCATCAACATCTCCTCGGTTGCCGGCCTTGTCGCCATAGGCCCGGGCAGCGGACGCTCCGCATCATACGCCGCTTCCAAGGGTGCGGTCAGGCTGCTGACCAAGTCCACGGCGGTCCAGTACGGGCCGGAAGGCATCAGGTGCAACTCAATACATCCGGGATTTATCGTAACCCCGATGACCCAACCCTTCCTGGACCAGCAGGGCGGGCGGGAGTGGGGCTTGAACCAGGCTCCTCTGAACCGTCTCGGCACTCCGGAAGACATCGCCAACGGCGTGCTCTTTCTGGCCTCTGACGAGTCGTCTTTCATGACTGGCAGCGAGATGGTCATCGACGGCGGTTGGACCGCGCACTAGACACGAAAGGGCACCAGCCTGGAAATCCGGAGGACCAAGATGCGACTTGAAGGCAAGGTGGCGATCATCAGCGGCGGATCCAGAGGGCAGGGCGCCGCGGAGGCGAGGTTGTTTGCCCGCGAGGGTGCGGCAGTGGTCATCGGCGACATACTGGACGAGGAGGGCCTGAAGCTCGAGGCCGAAATCCGTGAGCTGGGCGGCAGGGCAACGTATGTCCATCTCGACGTGACCGATCCGGACCAGTGGGAGGGCGCGGTCTCTCGGGCCGTTACCGAATACGGCAAGTTGGACCTCCTTGTGAACAACGCGGGCATTGGAGCCGTTCAGGCGAGTGGCCTCCAGCCTCCCAAACTGGAAGACACGCCGGCGGAAACCTGGGACAGAATCATGGACATCAACAGCAAGGGAGTGTTCCTGGGGACTCGTGCCGCCATTCCCGCCATGCGCGACGCAGGTGGGGGTTCCATCATCAACATATCCTCGGTGGCCGGACTCGTGGGTGCTGGGCTGGCCAGCGGGGCCGCTGCTGCTTACGCCTCCTCCAAGGGATCGGTGCGCCTGCTGACCAAGGCCACCGCCGTCCAGCACGGCCACGAGGGCATTCGCTGCAACTCCGTCCACCCCGGATACATAGAAACGGCTATGACACAGGCATCGCTGGCGCAGCCTGGATTCCGCGATCAGGTCGCCGGTATGGCGCCGCTCAACCGCGTCGGCACGGTGGACGACATCGCCAACGGCGTGCTGTTCCTCGCCTCCGACGAATCGTCCTTCATGACGGGCAGCGAACTGGTCATCGACGGCGGCTGGACAGCTCAGTAAGACGGATAATCGACCCGGCAACAACATCAGCAATCAAGCGAGGGAAAAGAAATGCGACTGGAAGGAAAGGTGGCTCTGATCAGCGGAGGGGCCAGGGGACAGGGAGCTGCGGAAGCCCGGATGTTCGCGAGGGAGGGCGCCGCCGTAGTCATCGGCGACATCCTTGACGAGGATGGGCTGAAACTGGAGGCTGAAATCCGCGAGTTGGGAGGGAGGGCCACCTACGTTCATCTTGACGTAACACAGCCTGAGGAATGGGAGAATGCCGTTTCGAGAGCGACCTCGGAGTATGGCAAGCTGGACATCCTGGTCAACAACGCCGGAATCGGAAGCGCACAGACCGGCGGTCTCGACGCGCCGAAGATCGACGGCACCCCAACCGAGCTGTGGGACAGGATTCTGGATGTCAACGGGAAGGGCGTGTTTCTCGGCACCAAGGCCGCCATACCTGCCCTGCGTGCTGCTGGGGGTGGTTCCATCATTAACATCTCCTCCATCGCCGGGATGGTCGGCCTTGCCCCGGCCAACGGCGCCGCTGCGGCATACGCGGCATCCAAGGGTTCCGTGCGCCTGCTCACCAAGTCCACTGCGGTGCAATATGGAGCGGAGGGCATTAGGTGCAACTCGGTACACCCCGGATTCATTGAGACGGCAATGACCGAGCTCAGGCTCTCGCAGCCGGGCGCTCGTGACGAAGCCGCCGCCGCAACTCCGCTCCGCCGCATCGGTACGGTGGACGACATTGCCAACGGGGTGTTGTTCCTCGCGTCCGATGAGTCGTCATTTATGACAGGCAGCGAAATGGTCATCGACGGCGGCTGGATAGCGCAATAAGTCAGGGATTTTTCCGATCAGCCGACTCTTTTGGCCTACCTGGAGGGAATAAATGCGATTGGAAGGCAAGGTGGCGATCATAAGTGGCGGAGCCCGAGGGCAGGGAGCTGGAGAGGCACGACTGTTTGCTCGGGAAGGCGCAGCGGTGGTAATCGGGGACGTACTGGACGAGGAAGGGATGAAGGTCGAAGTGGAGATCCGCGAACTGGGTGGCAAGGCCACGTTCGTTCACCTGGACGTGACTGACCCCGGCCAGTGGGAGAACGCGGTAGCGCGGGCTGTCTCGGAATACGGCAAGCTGGACATACTCGTGAACAGTGCCGGCGTGGGAGCAATCGACGTAGCTGGACTCGGCGCCCCGAGGATCCACGACACAGACGCCGGAGTCTGGGACACGATAATGGATGTCAACAGCAAAGGCGTGTTCCTCGGTACCCGCACTGCCATCCCCGCCATGCGTGCCGCCGGCGGGGGCTCCATCATCAATATTTCTTCCATCGCAGGCCTAACTGGCATCGGCCACGGTAGCGGATCATCGGCCGCCTACTCGTCCTCCAAGGGGTCGGT
>CAXXOI010000012.1:0-30000 GCA_963664175.2 Dehalococcoidia bacterium | reverse complement strand
GCGTCGTCGTGAACAGGGCAAGAGCCAGGGTTATCTTGCCAGTCATAAGGAACATGCCGACGAAGCCGGTGGCGGCCAGCGCCAGACCGACGTGGACGCCGAGGATCATCAGCGACAATACGGCTACGAAGCCGATAATTCCCCAGTAGAGATCGTCCATATCTAGACCCTTTCAGCCCAGTGGGATACACCCGTATGCGATTTGCTATGGAACCGGCTAGTCAGAAATCGCTGGCTCGATTGCGGCATCGCCAGGTAGCTCATCAACCTCGGCGACCGGGTCGTCCGACGGCTGCCGCAACAATATGACCAGGTCAACCGCCCGGTAGACCCAGTCGGAAATAAATTGCAGGGAAATCAGTATCGCGCCGAAGGCCACGGCGAACTGAGAAGGCCACTTGGGGATGTTGATCAGGCCCGCGACGTATTCCCCGATCTCGAACGAGTGATAGGACCACTTGAAAGTTTCGTAAAAGATCAGTCCGTAGATCCCAATGCCAAGGGTGTAGGCGAACAGGTCCATCACGGCGCGAATCTTTGGGGGCATTCGCAGGGTGAGGATCTCGACCCTGATGTGGGCCTTCTGTCGCTGGCTGTAGGCCAGGCCCATGAACACGATAAAGACCAGCATGAAGGCGCCGACTTCGTACGACATCGGAACGGGCTTGTTCAACACCTTCCTGCCGAAGATGTCAGCGACCACCATCGCCATAAGGATGACCACAATTGATGCGGCTCCGAATGCGCTGGTATTCACCGCCCAGCCGAGGGTGCGATTCAGAAGCTTGCCGACCGAATGCAGGTCCATGTCAGCCCCCTTAACGAGAAGGTATGAGATGCCACTCGGGTTACCGGTGGCACCTCACAGCTCCAGGATTTCCAATCGCGCTACCGGTAGTCGGCCGCCCATTCCCTGGGGAAGGTATGGCCCAGCTCCTCCAGGATCTCGATGTACCCGATCATCACGTCGCGTCCTGGCAGGCCCTTGTCTTCCATTTCTTCGATCCAGTTACCTGGAATATCATCCAGGGCGGCGGCCCATTCCGCGCGCTCCGAATCGGCCATATCGTGGCGGGTGATGCCCAGTTCTTCCCATTCGTCCAGGGCTATGTTTCGTCGTTCCAGGATGAGCGTGGCATTGAATTCCACAGCCTCATCGGCCACTTCCATCATTAACTGTTGCAGCTCGTCGGGCAGGCTTTCCCACACGTCCCGGTTAATTCCCAGGCCCGTGGGCATGGCAGCTCCCATGTCCACCCATGTGATGTGCTTGTTGAAGTCGTGGTACTTGTAGGCGTGGGAGATGTCCCACGGCAGGAATTCGGCATCAATTACACCGGTCTGGAGGGCCTGGTACCGTTCGCCCACCGGCATGGCGATGGCGGTAGATCCAGCGGATTCCAGGATCCTCGGGTGATACGAGCCGATGGAGGCAATCTTGATGCCGTCGAAGTCCTCGAAGTTCACTATTGGATCCTTGGATGTCAGGTTGTATGTATCTATAACCGAGGGCATCAGGAAAACCAGGTTGTAGTTTTCAACCTCTTCTCGTAGTCCGTCGACCTCGTCAAATACCCTGAGAGCCGCATCCAAGATCAAGTCGGGATCACCGGGGCCGAATGGAACGGCGTAGGTGAAGTTGCCCAGGGGCAGTTTTCCAGGATAGTACGGGTAGATGACAGGGCCGGCGTCGGCCAGTCCGACCTGTATCGCTTCCAGCGTTTCTCCCGGCTTCGTCAGGGCTCCGGACCAGTAAAAGTCGGTCCAGACGATACGCCCGTTGCTGCGACGCTCAACCTCGTCCGCCCACCACTTTTGTACTTCGCTCATCAGGAATGGGGGAGGAGAGAGGGGCGAACTGAATTTCAGCTCGAATACCTCGTCGGACACCGCCTCAAGGGTCGGCGCAGGAGTGGGTGTCGGAACCCGGGTGGGTTCCTCTTCGCTCTCCATCATGGCCTCGGTGGGTTCCGGGGCCTCGGATTCAGCCATTGCAGTTGGCTCTTCGGCCATGGCCGTTGGTTCCTCGGCCATCGCAGTTGGCTCTGGGGCCGTGGTGGCCTCGGGTTCATCCGACCCGCAAGCCACGGCAAACATGCAAATCAGCACCAAAATTGACGCAAAGGAAAAAAACTGGAGCATTCTCGAGTTCAACATATGGAACATCCCGCAAATGAAATTGAAGCCAGCCCGTGATCCTTTGGCAAAACCGTCGAAATCTGCGATCTCCTTGGTAGATTCCGCGTCTGCCGAGGAGCAATGGGTTAGCGGTGATACTAAATTGCTGACATTGATGTTGTCAACGGTTAGATATAGTAAGTTTAGTGTACGAAATCCGTCACAACCCCGGGCGTTTTGCCGTATGGTCTATAATTCAGGAACGATGCTGGTCAGCGATATTGGCGAATTCGGTGTAATCACCCGGCTCAACGGCCTTGTGGTCCAGAGGGGCGCAGGCAACCAGGCCGTGCGTGATTTCCCGCTGCTCGTGGATACCGGGGACGACACGGCCGTATGGCAGACGGGTATCGGACGCGAACTGTTCACCACTGACACAGTGGTGGAGGGCATCCACTTTACCCGCGAGACCACGCCGTGGCGCGACCTGGGTTGGAAGGCGGTTGCAGCGAATATCAGCGACGTCGCATCAATGGGCGGTCTTCCTACTTATGCCCTGATCACGCTGGGTCTGCCACCTGATTCCGAGGTCGCCGATATCGAAGAAATGTACAGGGGCATGCTTGAAATTGGTGACGAATACGGAATGGCCATCGTGGGGGGCGATATCGTGGGCTCGCCGGTGTTTTTCGTTACAACCGCCCTTACGGGGGTTGCCAGCGGCGACCCGCTGTTGCGCTCCAACGCCCGCCCCGGAGACCTGGTTGCGGTCGGCGGGTATGTCGGCAGCTCGGGCGGCGGCCTCAAGCTGATGCTCGAGACTCCCGGAGGCATCGGCGATGCGGCAGACTATCTCCGGTCGGCACACCGGCGGCCCAGACCTGCGGTGGCCCAGGGCCGGATGCTGTCGGAGGCGGGGGTTGCTGCGGCGATGGATGTCAGCGACGGCCTGGCCGACGACTTGAGCAAGCTCTGCTCAGCGTCGGGCGTGTCGGCTAGGATCCATGCTCGCGACGTGCCTGTCCATCCGTTGTTGCGCGAGGCATTTCCGGACGACTACATCGATCTGGCGCTGGGAGGTGGAGAGGACTACGTTCTCCTGTTCACGGGGCCCGCGTCGATCGTTGAGCCACTGATTCCCCGGCTTGGCGAGGGAAGTGCGGTCATCGGCTCCGTTGAACTCTTAAAGGAAGGATCGAAGGCAGGTAGCGTGGTTCTTGTGAGTGATTCCGGAGACGAAACTCCCCTGACCGGCAGTGGATGGGACCACCTCCAGGCCGCCTCATCCGAGTAGCCCAGGATACCGTTGGCTGAATAGACTATGCAGGATCAATCTCTTCGTATTCTGGAATTGCATTCGGGCAGCGCCGAGGAAACCCAACGGCTGGGCTTCGCCGTCGGTGAACGGGCCCGTGCTGGCGACGTGTACCTGCTCAGCGGGCCGCTGGGGGCGGGCAAGACATGCTTCACACAGGGTCTGGCCCGTGGCCTCGGGGTTGAGGGATACGTCAGGAGCCCCACCTTCGTGCTGATGACACGCCACACCGGGCGACTGACGCTGCATCACATCGACCTGTATCGCATCGGCAGCCCCGAGGAGGCCTGGGACCTGGGACTGGACGAGCAGCTCTTCGGCGCTGGTGTTTGCGTGATAGAGTGGGCGGAGCGAGCCGAGGACCTGTTGCCCGAAGATGCGCTTTGGCTGGAGTTCAACTACGGCGACGGCGAAAATGGACGCGAGATAATGATTGACTGCCAGTCGGCAAGATACGATGAATTGCTAACGGGTTTGAATTCCCTCCTGCCCTCAATATCTGTTGGAACGGATTGATCCGAAAATGCTGCTGGCCATAGACACTTCTACGAGACACGCCTCCGTGGCGCTGTTCGACGGCACCCACGTGGTTGCAGGCCGTTCCTGGTGGTCGGTCGTCAACCACTCGTCCGAGCTCATGCCTGCCGTGGTGCAGGTGTTGCAGAGCCGTGAGGTCAGCCCGCGTTCCCTCGATGCCGTCGCTGTCGCTCTTGGGCCGGGGGGATTCAGCGCGTTGCGGACGGGCCTGAGCGCGGCCAAAGGGATGGCGATGGCCTCCCGTATTCCGATAATCGGCGTGGGCAGCCTGGACCTTGAGGCCCATCCCTTTAGGGCCGCCGGCACTGTCGTCTGTGCGCTCCTGGAAGCGGGGCGTGGGGAGGCAGCGTCAGCTCTGGTATCTCATGCCCCGGAATCCAACCGCCTGCGAGAGGACAGGATCTCGGGCCCTGACGACCTCCTGGGCGAGATCGAAGAGCTCCGGTTGGAGTCACTGCTGTTTTGCGGCGAGGGTCTGACGCCCTGGGCGGAGACTGTAAGGGAGAGATTGGGACATAGAGCCATAATCTGCCAGTCCCCTGCGTCTGCCAGGGCCGAATCCCTGGCCGCCCTGGCCTGGGGCAGATTGGAGGCTGGAGATACCGACGACTTGGATCTCCTGCAACCCACTTATCTGCGGATGCCCAGTATCGGTGCGCCCAAACGCCGGGATCGAAAACGCCAGGCGTCCGGAGCAAGGGCAGCGAACTGAGGCCGGCGGAGAGAATCGGCCGTCTCCTTTGAGTTTCTGCAGCGGGATGAGCTTTGTCAGGTAAACCGGTTTCCGTGCCATCGGGGCGTTATGAATGACGGCACCGCGCTGCTCCTGGGATGTGGTTACCTGGGCCAGTCGGTGGCGCGCCGCCTGGGTCAGGACCGCGCGTTCCGGCGCGTTGTCGCCACCGACCGCGACCCGCTGGCCGCAGCGGCCGCTGCGGAAATCTGCGGGACGAAAGCCGAAGGCGTTCAGTTGGACTGCCACGATGAAGGTTCTCTGCCGCGAGCACTCGAGGATGTGAACCTGGTCATAAGCACCGTCCGGCTCACACTGCCGGAGACGATCGGCCTGATGCGAAGCGTTCTTGAGGCTGGTGTGTCCTATGTGGATGCCTGTGCTGACGGGGAAACCCTGCAGGCCATATTCGACTCGGAATACCTGGACGCATTGGCGGGGTACAGGGCCGTGGGAGCGGTGCCGGGTCTGGGAGCCTCCCCAGGGCTGACCAATGCCCTGACCTCATATCTCGGGCAGAGATTGGACCGGATAGACGAGGCAAAATTCTTCCTGTTGGACGACTTGAGGCTACGCAGCAAGCGCCAGTGGAGGGAGAGGCTGGCGGACTTAGGTTCGGCGGCGTTGGTGTGGCAGAACAGCCAGTGGCGGCAGTTTGACCCAATGTCAGACACCCAGGCGGCCCATTTCCCTCCTCCGCTGGGAGAGGTGCTCTGCGCCACCACCGGCCTGGGTCCTGTCACGCTGCCGGCAAGCTTTGGATCCCTCTCGCAGGCGTCAAGCCATCGCGGTTTCAGAGAAGCCGACGTACTGGAGACCATCAGGACCCTGGTGGCCTGCGGGTTGGCCGGGCAGGAACCGATGGAAACTCCCATCGGCGGTATCAGCCCGGCCGAGTTTGCATCGGAGCTCTTTTCCCAACCTAGGAATGATTGGACTCACGGCTATGGGTCCGGGTCAATTTTTTGGACCGACGAGCCCCCAGGACCGCAGGTAAGGCAGGCCCAGGTAGCCGGGATGCTACGAGGGAAACAGACCCGGTTTACCATGACCTATCGTTTTCCCGAGGAGCGGGACATCGAAAGTGTCGCTGCGACTCTGGCCATTGGCGCGCGGATGTTGCTTACTCGCGAAATGCCCGCGCCAGGCCTTCACGCGCCCGAGGCACTCGATCCGGCGCCATTTCTCTGGGATATGGAACGGCGGGGAGTGGAGATCCAGCTGGCCAAGACGGTAGAAGACTGATGTGCTGGCCAGATCGGCGAACTGGGCCGGGATGCCGACACACCTGCAGGCACTGCGCTTTGAGGTTTGACCTATGATCAGAATAGCGCTGGCGGTGGTTGCGCTGGCCCTGTATTTCGTACCATCCTTTATAGCGGTCAACAAGAACAAGCGAAACAAGAATGCCATTTTCGCCTTGAATCTGCTGTTGGGGTGGACGTTCGTTGGCTGGGTAGTCGCCCTGGTCTGGAGCCTGATGAAGGAAGAGACTGATTCCGACGGCAGTTGACCGATGGAAATTCACGGATTTCAAGGAACGTAGAGGAATTA
This sequence comes from Dehalococcoidia bacterium, assembly GCA_963664175.2. Taxonomy (GTDB): domain Bacteria; phylum Chloroflexota; class Dehalococcoidia; order Lucifugimonadales; family UBA3495; genus VXOI01. The sequence continues at coordinate 23,743 of CAXXOI010000012.1, read as the reverse complement.
CGAGAAATGGAACAAACCTTGGTACTGGTAAAACCGGACGGCGTGCAGAGAGGCCTTATCGGGGAAATCATAGGCCGCCTGGAAAAGAGAGGACTCAAATTGGTGGGAATGAAGCTGCTGCAAGTGGATGATGCCCTGGCCCACCGCCACTATGGGGAACACGTGGACCGTCCCTTTTTCCCCGGCCTGGTGAGCTTCATCACTTCCGGGCCCGTGGTGGCAATGGCCTGGGAGGCCAACAACGCGGTGGAAATAGTGCGCAACACTATGGGCCCTACCAACCCGGCCGCTGCGCCTCCGGGCACCATACGGGGAGACCTGGGAGTGGACATTGGCCGGAACCTCATACACGGGTCCGACAGTCCTGAATCAGCCCAGCGAGAACTGGCTCTTTTCTTCCAGCCGGGCGAGATACTTTCCTACGGGCGCAGCAACGACAACTGGATCGTCGAATAAACGCGACATAGCGGTGAAATCAACCCCCTCTCCGCAGCGCAGAGAGGGGGGTCAAGAATCGCGAGGAGACCGTGCGAATCACGGAATATTCACCCGGCTACAGCACCCGCACCACCTGGGGAGCGCGCCCCCACAGGCGCTCGAGATCGTAGAACTCTCGCTCCTCGGGGGAGAAGATGTGGATGATCACATCGCTGAAATCCAGCAGGACCCAGCCTGATGCCGGCGTACCTTCCCTCCTGTGTCTCGGGACCCCGGCAGTCTTCAGGGATTGGGTGAGGTCCTCTTCCAGCGCTTCTATCTGGCGCGAAGATTCAGCTGACATAATGACGAAATAGTCGGCAAAGGGAGCCAGCCCTCGGATGTCCAGCAGGACGATATCTTCGGCCAGTCTGTCCGCTGCCTCGTCGACGATGAATTGCCCCACTTCCAAGGATTCCAGTTGCAGTACCTCCATGCCTCGGGCGGTCCGGCGCCCAAGCCTTCAGGTGTCTTGTTGCGAGTATCGGCGAGTATAGAGCGGCACTACTTACCGGTCAATTGCGGTGAATGGCAGTGAGATTGCTCTTTCCAAGGCGGTGCGGGGTCCGCCACAGAATCTGACAGTTTGGCCAAGGTCGTATATCATCTTTAGCGAGGCCAAGTTTCCTATTCGCTGGAGTCCCCGATGAACCGGATTCGCCTACTGTTCCCGAGTTTGCTTGCAGGCGCCACCTTGCTGGTTATCCTGATGATGTTGGCGTGTGGGTCGGACCCGGAGCCGACGCCCGCACCTACGGCGACTCCTGTTCCCACCCCCACTCCAACGCCAGAGCCCACGGCGACGCCGCTGCCAACAGTCACGCCCGCTCCGACTCCGGTGCCCGCACCGGCTCGCAATTCGTTCATTCCCCAGGGAGCGACCGTCATTATCGATGCCTGGCCGTCGGAAATCCTGGAGTCTTCCTTGGTGGAATCAGTGTTGGGTACGCTATTTGACGGGCCTGTGGCCGTGGAAGGCTTTTTCGATGAGTTCCAGTCCGTGACCGGAATATCCCTTCGGTCCGTGGAATACGCGGAGGGCTTCGTGGATATCGGTGATGTGCTGGAGATGGCCACGGGCGTTCCAGGGGAGGCCGAAGCCGTTCTTCCGGACCTGGGCATCGCGGTGCGGGAGGCCATCAGCGAGGATGACCTAGCTGACCGGCTGACAGGGTCGGGCAAGTCGGGCGGAGATCCTAGCTACGAGTTGACCAGCTATCGGGGCTATAACCTGTACGTCGATGCTGAGGGGAATCGGAACAGGTTCGTCTTCTCGGTCGTAGAGGAGGACACTCTACTGTTCGGTTCCGAGGAGGGCGTCAAAGCCATGCTGGACGTAGCGTCGGGAGCGGCCCCTCAGATTTCAGGTGAGGGTGTGAGCGCGCTGGAAAGCCTGGGCGCCAGGAATTTCGGTCTGATACTGGAGATACCGGAAGGCCTACTGGAAGCGGCAGCGGAGGATGGAGATGAAAGTGGGAACCCTCTGGCCATGCTGGGCCTCGGCGGTCTGACGCCGGAGTTGACTCTAATGGCGCTGGGGTTCAGCGACGACTCTGTACAGGTGCATACCGCTGAATTCTATGAGGATGAGGCCGTCGCTGCCTCGGCCAAGGAATACAACGAGGGTACCATCGCGATGGTGGGATCCCTTTTCGGATCGGCAGAATTGCAGGAACTAATCGCAGAAAGCGTCATCACCCAGGATGGCGACCGGGTATCCTACATGCTCAGCATCGATGAACCGGCAATGGCGGCCATACTGGAATTCCTGACATCCTTTGTAGGGTTAAGCGCAGAACCAGCACAGAACTGATCGGCACTGGTCTGACGCAGGCAAGCCTGATGGCTGCTCAAGGTTCTCCCCGTCCGGAATATGGACGGGGAGTTTTCATATCCGTGGAGTGTTGTGGGCCGAAAACGACCTCCCCACCTCAGTCCGGCCATTCGTCCTTTGATATGCAAAACAAAATGCTCGAGGAAACAAGCATTTCTTGGGAAATAGACTGGTGCAGATTCCATAAGGCCTTGTATCGAAAGATAATTGTGATATATTACACAAATCAAGTCGCGCCCCGGCTGAATCAGCCTCCGCTGGTCGGCCTGCCTTCACTTCCTGCGGCTGTACATTCCAATTGACGCCCCGTTACTCCTAGTAGGGATCGAAGACGCATGGACCCGCTGAAAGAATTGGCCCGGCAGGGCCTGTACTCCCCTGAACAGGAACACGATGCTTGTGGTGTCGGGGTGGTCGCGGACATCAAGGGGCGTAAGTCGCACCAGATTGTTGAAGAAGGACTGCAGGTCCTCATCAACCTGGGACATCGAGGCGCCGCCGGCAGCGACCCGGAAACGGGTGATGGCGCCGGGGTCCTGATCCAGACACCATATGGGCTCTTCCGCTCGGAAAGCCAGCGGCTCGGATTCCATCTCCCACCCGACGGTGAATACGGCGTGGGAATGGTCTTCCTCCCGCCGGAGCCCGTGGCTTTCGAGAAAGCTCGCGAACTGGTCTCCCGGACAGTCGAGGACGAAGGACTTGAAGTCCTGGCTTGGCGCGATGTCCCGCTGGACCACAGCAAGCTGGGACGAGATTCCCGTCGACGCTGCCCCCGCATCTGCCAGGTCTTCGTTGGTCCCGGGCAGAGCGGTCTTGACCCCGCCCAACTGGAGCGCAAGCTCTACGTTGTGCGAAAGGTCATCGAGCACTCGATGAGTGATAGCGGTCTCTCCGAGGAAGACGCTGACTATTTTTACGTCTGTAGTTTCTCCTGCAATACCATCGTATATAAGGGCCTGCTCTTGGCCCACCAGATTCCCGAGTTTTACCTGGACCTGCAGCACGAGGAGTTGGTCAGTGCCTTCGCGCTGGTTCACTCCCGCTTCAGCACCAACACGCTGGGGCACTGGCGCCTGGCCCACCCCTACCGATACCTCGCCCACAACGGTGAGATAAACACCCTCCGCGGCAACCTCAACTGGATGCGCGCCCGCGAGGCGATGTTCCAGTCTCCCCTGTTCGGCGACGACATGGCCAAGGTCCCGCCCGTTATGAACCCGGGCGACAGCGATACGGCCAGCTTTGACAACGCCCTCGAGTTGCTCCTGATGACCGGGCGAGAACTGGACCACGCCATGCTCATGATGATTCCGGAGGCGTGGAACCAGCATGACACCATGGCGCAGGAGAAAAAGGACTTCTACGAGTACCACTCCGCGCTGATGGAACCGTGGGATGGGCCGGCAATGATTGTCTCCTCCGACGGGAGAAACATCTGCGCCCTGCTGGACCGTAACGGTCTCCGTCCCTTCAGGTACCTTGTCACGACTGGCGACAAGCTGGTTATGGCCTCGGAAACCGGAGTGCTCGACGTACCGCCCGCAGACGTGAAGTTCAAGGGGCGGCTGCAGCCCGGCCGGATGTTCCTGGTCAGCCTGGAACAGGGACGAATCATCGGCGATGAAGAACTGAAGCACGGACTGGCGAACCGGCAGCCCTACCGGCAGTGGCTGCAGGATAACAAGGTGGACCTGGCGGGCCTGCCAGTGAGCGAGCCCCAGTCTGCCATCCCGGACGACGAATTGGTTCGCCAGCAGCGTGCCTTCGGATACAGCGTCGAAGAATTGCGAATGCTGACTGCGCCCATGGCGGAGTCCGGCTACGAGGCCGTGGGTTCCATGGGCAACGACGCTCCTCTGGCCGTGCTATCGGAACAGAACCAGTTGCTGTTCAACTACTTCAAGCAACTTTTCGCCCAGGTTACCAATCCTCCCCTGGATGCCATCCGAGAGGAACTGGTTACCTCCCTGGAAGAATTCATCGGCAGCGAACAGAACCTGTTCGAGGAGACACCCTCTCATTGCCGGCAGCTGAAACTGAATTCTCCGATCATCGATAACGAAGACATGGCGCGGATCAAGGGACTCGACCTTCCGGGTTTGCGCACTACTGTCCTGGCGGCGCTCTTTGATCCGAAGGAGGGCCTAAAGGCCGGGCTGGACACCCTCCGTGCTGAGGCTTCACGTGCCATCGACGACGGCTTTTCGATAATTGTGCTGTCCGACCGTGGAGTTAGCCCGGGTCGGGCTCCGATTCCCAGTCTGCTGGCCACCAGCGCTGTCCACCACCACCTGATCCGCGAGGGGACAAGAACCCGGGTGGGTTTGGCCGTGGAGACCGGGGATGCTCGCGAAGTGCATCACTTCGCGCTCCTGATCGGCTATGGCGCCGGCGCTATCAACCCGTACCTGGCCCTGGAATCCGTGCAAGGGATGAGCGAGTCTGGCTTTTTGAACGGCCACGGCCCGGAGTACGCCCGCAAGAATTTCATCAAGGCCAATGAGAAGGGTGTTCTCAAAGTAATGTCGAAGATGGGCATCTCCACGGTGCAGAGCTACCGCGGCGCCCAGATCTTTGAAGCAGTGGGCCTTGAGCAAAGCGTTGTTGACGAATATTTCACCTGGACACCTTCCCGGGTGGGCGGCATCGGACTCGAGGCCATTGAGCATGAGGCCGTGCAGCGACACGCGGAGGCCTACAGTTCCGTAGAGGTGCCAGCCAACCAACCTCTGCCCCTCGGAGGCTTCTACCAGTGGAGGCGCGGCGGCGAACACCACCAGTGGAACCCGGATAGCATCGGGATTCTCCAGCATGCCGCGAGGGCCAACGACCGGAACGTATACAACAAGTTTGCCCGGCTGGTCAATGACCAGAGCCGCCGCATCGCAACGCTGCGTGGGCTGCTGGACTTCCGGGGTGATCGCGCATCGATACCCATCGATGAGGTTGAGCCGGCCTCCGAGATAGTCAAGCGGTTTGCCACCGGCGCAGCGTCGTTGGGGTCCATAAGCCGAGAAGCGCACGAGACCATGGCCATAGCCATGAACCGCATCGGGGCCCGCAGTAACACGGGTGAAGGCGGCGAAGACTTCCGGCGATATGTGATGGACGAGAACGGCGACAACCGCAGCAGTGCCATCAAGCAGGTGGCCTCGGGGCGGTTCGGAGTAACGGCCAACTACCTGATCAACTCGACGGACCTGCAGATCAAGATGGCCCAGGGCTCGAAGCCGGGTGAGGGCGGGCAGTTGCCGGGCCACAAGGTCGACGAATACATCGGATGGGTGCGGCGCACCACTCCTGGAGTGGAGCTGATCTCGCCTCCGCCGCATCACGACATCTACTCCATTGAAGACCTGGCGCAGTTGATTCACGACTTGAAGAACATCAATCCGGAGGCCAGGATCCACGTCAAGTTGGTGGCCGAAGTTGGCGTCGGAACAGTGGCGGCCGGTGTGGCCAAGGGGCATGGCGATGTGGTCCTGATCAGCGGCCATGATGGCGGGACCGGTGCATCCCCCGAGTCGTCCATCAAGCACGCCGGTTTGCCGTGGGAGCTGGGCATCGCCGAGACGCAGCAGGTCCTGGTTGCCAACAGGTTGCGCAGCCGGATTGTGGTGCAGACCGACGGGCAATTGAAGACCGGACGGGATGCGGTCATCGCCGCCCTGCTTGGCGCCGAGGAATTCGGCTTCGCCACGGCGGCGCTGGTGGTGAGCGGGTGCATAATGCTCCGCAAGTGCCACCTCAATACCTGCTCCGTGGGTATCGCGACCCAGGACCCGGAACTGAGATCAAGGTTCTCGGGCAGACCGGAGCACCTGGTCAACTATTTCATGTTCATTGCCGAGGAAATGCGGGAGATCATGGCGGAGCTTGGATTCCGTACTGTCGCCGAAATGGTGGGCCGGGCGGATGCGCTGGACTCCCGGGCGGCCGTCGACCACTGGAAGGCGCAGGGCATCGATCTGTCGCGTCTGCTGTATTTCCAGGATGCAGTATCGCCTGAGGATACCCTCTTCTGCTCAGAGGAACAGGACCACGGGCTGGTGAGGGCGCTGGACCACGAACTGATCGCCATGTGTGAACCCGCCCTGTCGCGAAAGGTTCCCATGGAACTGGACCTTCCGATAAGCAACTCCAACCGTACGGTAGGCGCCATGCTCAGTGGCCGCATTGCCAAGGCCTACGGCGAGGATGGACTTCCTCCCGACACCATCCGTATCAACTTCACCGGTTCTGCGGGTCAGAGCTTTGGGGCATTCCTGGCGCCCGGGGTCAGCCTTCACCTGGAAGGGGACTCCAACGACTATATGGGCAAGGGCATGTCGGGCGGCATGATCGTCGTCAAACCCCACCCCGAATCCATGTACGTACCCGAGGAGAACATCATCATCGGGAATGTGGCCATGTACGGAGCCACCCGGGGGCATGCGTTCATCAATGGAGTCGCCGGGGAGCGCTTCTGTGTCCGCAACAGCGGTGTGCGTGCCGTTGTCGAGGCGGTCGGTGATCACGGCTGTGAGTACATGACCGGGGGCGTGGTTGTCGTGCTTGGATCCACGGGCCGAAATTTCGGCGCGGGGATGAGCGGAGGCATCGCCTTCGTGTATGATCCGGACGAAGACTTTCACATCAGATTCAACGACGGATTGGCGGACCTGGAACAGGTTTCCAAACGCGACGACATCATCACTCTGAAAGAGCTTATCGAACAGCACTTCAACCATACCGGCAGTGGCCCTGCCGAGCGGATCCTGGCCGACTGGGATTCGGCCCTTCCCAAGTTCAAGAAAATAATGCCTCGGGATTTCCGCCGGGTACTGGAGGAGCGCCGAAGGCGCGGCCTGGAGGACCGAGAGCTGGAAGCAGTAGCCCATGGGTAAACCCAATGGATTCATTGAAACCGGTCGGCAGCCTCCGGAGCGCCGTCCGGTGCGAGAGCGTGTTCGCGATTACCGGGAGCTCTATACACGGTGGTCCGAGGCCACAGCCAGACAGCAGGGGGGACGCTGCATGGACTGTGCCGTGCCCTTCTGTCACACTGGATGTCCGCTGGGGAATGTGATCCCGGAGTTCAACCACTTCGTCTACATGGGCGATTGGGAAAACGCTCTTCGCACCCTGCTATCCACCAACAACTTCCCCGAATTCACCGGTCGCATCTGTCCCGCTCCCTGCGAGGCAAGCTGCGTGCTCAGCATCAATGCCGACCCGGTTACCATCGAGTACGTCGAGAAGGAAATCGCGGAACGGGGCTACGAGCGGGGATGGATCCGCCCGGAACCCCCCGCTGTGCGCACGGGCAAAAAGGTCGCAGTGGTGGGGTCCGGCCCGGCGGGACTAGCGACCGCGCAACAGTTGAATCGTGCCGGCCACTGGGTAACTGTGTTCGAACGAGCCGATTACATCGGCGGTCTCCTCGCACTGGGCATTCCTGACTTCAAACTGGATAAGGGAGTGTTGCAGCGCAGGCTGGACATAATGGCCGATGAGGGCATCATTTTCGAGACTGGTGTGGATGTCGGCGTTGACCTGCCGGTGGACCAACTTAAGCAGGATTTCGATGCAATCTGCCTGGCCTGCGGCTCCACCGTTCCTCGAGACCTGGAAGTGCCGGGCCGCGAACTGGACGGCGTCCACTTCGCCATGGAGTACCTGACACAGCAGAACCGGCTCAACTCGGGCGAGGATTTGAACGGAGAGGCTCGTATTTCGGCGGAAGGCAAGCGTGTGGTGATACTGGGCGGAGGCGATACAGGAGCCGACTGCCTCGGCACTGCGCATCGCCAGGGTGCCGAACTGGTCAATCAGTTTGAGCTCTTGGCCGAGCCTCCGATACAACGGAACAACGACAACCCGTGGCCTGAGTGGCCCGCAATTCTCCGGGCTTCGGCCGCTCACGAGGAGGGCGGAGTTCGCGATTACGGTATACTGACCAAGTCGTTCTCGGGCAGTGATGGCAAGGTAGAACGACTGCATGCGGTAAGGGTGGAATGGAGCCAGCCTCCCAATGGCGGGCGCCCATCGATGACCGAGGTGCCGGGAAGCGAATTCGAGGTCGAGACAGAGCTGGTCCTGTTGGCAATGGGGTTCCTGCACCCGCAGCACGAGGGGCTCGTAGACCAACTGGGTGTGGAGCTCGATGGACGGGGCAATGTAAGTATCGGACCGGACCGCATGTCCACTGTTCCGGGGGTGTTCGCCGCGGGCGATACCGCGCGCGGGCAGTCCTTGGTGGTGTGGGCGATCGCCGAGGGTCGTGAGACCGCCCGCGCAATGGACCAATACCTGATGGGGGAAACCAAACTTCCCCACTCCCTGCCCGCCACTGTCTAGCGTATAAACGACTCCAGCGGTGAGGAAAGAATGAGGGGCGCTCACACGAGCGCCCCTCATTCATGTTTCGAAACTTGGAGAAGAGTCAGGACTCGGCCGTCACAGCCGCATTCCGACTACCTGCTCGGGCCTAGACCGCCCGATGTTCTCGAGGTATTCCTGCATGCTCAGCACCTGCACCGCGTTGGTCGTGCCGGACACCCCGGTTAGGAACCCGTGGACTATCGTGACCACGTCCTGATCGGTCACCGCTCCCAGGTCCAGAGCCGATTGCAGCACCTGGTAGACCAGTTCGGCGACGTCTGGCTGGACCGGTATGACCCCCGTGGGTTGAATTCCCCAACCCAGGCACAGCTTTCGTAGTACAGTTGGATCATGGGAGAAGGCGAGGATGTCATTGGCGGGTCGGAACCTGGCGAGCTCCAAAGCAGCCCGGCCCGTGCTGGTCAGCACGATGGGTTTGGAGTCCAGGGTTCGGACAAGGCCGGCCGCCGCCGCCGTAATTGCCTGGGTGCGATCCCGGGTATCCATGTTCTTGAAATACGGATACATGTCCTCGGACTCAGCCTCGTTGATCGTTGAGACCGCAACGCGCAGCGCCTCCACCGGATACTGCCCCATGGCAGTCTCGTCGGAAAGCAGTATGGCGTCGGTGCCCTCGAGCACCGCGTTGCTGACGTCGGAGATCTCAGCCCGAGTGGGTGTGGGAGAAATGACCATGCTCCGCAACATCTGGGTTGCGATAACAACTCCCTTGCCGGCGGCATTGGCCTTGTCGACAATCAGGCGCTGCACCCTGGGGACCCGCTCCATGGGAATTTCAACCCCCAGGTCCCCTCGGGCGACCATGACCGCGTCGACCTCGGGCAGTATGTCCTCCAGGTTGTCGATCCCCTCGCCGCGCTCCAGCTTGGCCATGACCATTGCCTTGCTGCCTGCAGCGTTCAGGTATCTACGCGCGAAATGGATGTCCTCCGCCGTCCTGACGAAAGAGACAGCCACCCAGTCGACTTGCTGCTCCACGCCGAAGATCAGGTCTCTTCTGTCTTTTTCCGTGAATACCGGCTGATCAATGGCCACCCCGGGCAGGTTGACGCCCTTGTACGATGACACAACACCAGAGCTCAACACACGGCAGAAGGCACGGTCCGGGCTTGCTTCCGTCACCTCGAGCTGCACAGTGCCGTCGGCAATGAATACGAAGTCGCCGACTTTGAGGTTTCTGATAACACCCGGTTGGGGAAAGGGCAGCACTTCCGGGGTTGAGGATTCTCCGTCGGGCGTGATCACCACCTCGTCCCCGAGGTTGAGTTGGCGGGCCTCCGACAACTGCCCGAGGCGTAATTTGATGCCTCCCAGGTCCTGGAGGATTCCCACCGTCCGATTGTGCTCCCTGGCCAGCCTCCGTATGCGGTCAATTACAGCGGCGTGCTCATCGTGGGTGCCGTGGGAGAAGTTCAGCCGGGCGCAGTCCATACCATCGGTTATGAGCCGGCTGAGCGTGTCTTCATCGCTTGATGAAGGACCGATCGTCACGATTATTTTTGTCTTGCGCATGGTTTTCGTCTCTTACGGGAAATTTCCGATGACGTAACGATGTCCGTTCTTCGCAGTGTAATACATAATGTCAACGATTTTACAGTTTGCTGAGACGGGTTCGAGCAGTTTGCTGCTCTTCCGCTGCCGTTTCACACGACATAGGAATTTCGGACTGGCGGGACGCGGTTCCAATCTTGGGCCGGGATAGAGGGCCGGACCGCTCGAAATTGTCGCCAGCTGAATATGTGTGGCCAATTTGCCGCTGGTGCTTGTTTGGTAGGTGCGGCGTCTTATCGACTATCTTCGGTAAGCCGAAGAACGCCCTCACCCTAACCCTCTCCCGGAAGGAGAGGGGATTAATCACACGCACATTAAGAACGAGCGCCAGGAACCTGTTTCCGGGAGGTGGATTACGGGACCTGTTGCCCGAAGCGAGGACACCGCTCCAGCGAGGAGCGGTGTCCTGATTTTCCGCCGGGCTGCTGCCTCCGGCGCTAGTTGCGGGAGCGGCTCGCGTCGAAGGTATCGGTGGCTGCCTTCAGGCCGGCGTACCGGTTGGCCTGTAGCACCTCGATTCGCTCGGCCGCCCACTGGTTGGACGTTTCTATCCCGACCAGAGAGCCCTGGAACTTTGGCATAACGTAGCGGGCCAAGAGCTCGTAGCTGCGATGCAGCTTGTCGCGGGGAGCCCAGTCCTCCACGCGGATCATGAATTTGCCGAAGCCGCCGCTGATCTCCTGTAGCCGCTCAATGCCTGCGATGGCGTCATCGGGCGTGCCGACGATCCACTGGTTGTGCTCCACCATGAAGTCAACGATCTGGTCTCGGGGCACGTCGGGAACGGGGTTGCCCAGCGTGCGGCCAAAGTATTCGGTGACCACGCGGGCGCTGCCCTCGCGGATGTCTTTCATGGCTTGCTTCTTGCTGTCGGCAAGGTGCATTCCCATTACGATGCCCCAATCCTCGCGGTGCATCGTCTTGCCGTGCTCGGCGGCAGTCTCCTCGGCGATGTCCCATAGCTCCATCAGCGACGTTCGGCGAATAGTATCGCGCGGTACGCTGAGAGACAGCACCGACGCGCCGTGCTTTCCGGCGGTCGTTACCCCGGCGGGTGACTCAACGGAGGCCACCGCCACGGGAACGTGAGGGAACTGATAGGGACGTAGCTGGATTACGGCCTCATTCAACTCAAACCAGTCGCTCTTGTAGGTGATGGGGTCGGTCTCGGTCATCAGGCGCATGATGACGCCGAGGGATTCGTCCATCATTGCGCGCTGGTTTTCCGGCCTGATTCCCAGCATCAGGGCATCGGAGGCCAGGGCGCCGGGGCCAACGCCGAGAATGACCCGGCCGCGGGTGAGGTGGTCGAGCTGTACGAACCGGTTGGCCACCATGTAGGGGTGGTGGTAAGGGAGACTGACAACCCCGGATCCGAGCTTGATGCTGCGAGTGCGTTCGGCCGCCGTGGCCATGAACACCTCGGGGGATGCTATGGTTTCCCAGCCCGCGCTGTGGTGTTCTCCTATGTAGGCCTCGTCAAACCCCAGGGTATCCAGCCATTGAATCAATTCCAGATCCCGTTCCAGGGCCAGCGTGGGATTCTCTCCCACCCGGTGGAATGGGGCCATGAAGACACCGAACTTCATCCTGTATGGGACGGCCATTGTCTTTCCTCCAGATAGCTGCCATTGGATAAGTCGATTAATTCTGGCCATTCTAACACGACCAAAAGGGGTGGGCCAAAGGAGACTGGAGGCTGGAAATCATAGGTGCTGCCCAGGCCGCGCCGGATATGGCGGGCGTGATTCAAAAGTGGTATCTTTGTCGCACCAATCGGCAGCACAAATTCTAGCTGGAGAGGAAGCGAGATGCCTCAAATCAAGCACATCGCCATTGCTACCAATGACGCCGAAAAGACCGCCAAGTTTTACTCCGAGGTCTTTGGTCTTCGCCAGGTGGCGGCCCTGGAAAGCGAGAACGCCAAGGGATTCATGCTGAGCGACGGCAACGTGAACATGGCCATCCTGGACTTCCAGAACGACGCAGTGGCCGGCGAACGCGGGAAGGACTGGGAGGGCATTCACCACATCGGATTCGAAGTGGAGAGCCTTGAGGAAATTGAGGCCCGCCTGGCCGACAACGGCTCTTCCGAAATGACCTCGGTCAACCAGGCGCTGCACGCGGGCAACACCGGCCCCCGCCACCAGAACGTTGAGACCAAGTACGCGGGTCCCAACGGCGAAATGATCGACGTTTCCCAGGTGGGCTGGGTCGGCACTCGCGGTTTAGACTAGGCCTTACAGCGAAAGACTGGTCCAAAAGGAACGCCCGGCCAAAGCGGCCGGGCGTTCAGCGTTTCTGCCAAGGAAAGGCAACTCTACATGAACAGTGCGTAGTGGCCCACGATTATTTCCTGTTGCATCTGGTCCCAGGCCACGCGTTTCTCCGTGATCATGCGCTCCATAATTCCGGTATCTCCGAGAAAGTGGTCGTTCCAGAGCGTGTCGCCGAATTGCATGGCTTCCAGGTGAAGTGCGAAGCCGTTGAGGATCAATCCATTTTGGTTTTCCGTGTCAATGATTGAAAGGCAGACACCCTCGTCGTCACCCTCGGTACCATCGGAAGGCTCCGCGTATTCGTACACCCGCATCTCGATGCCTTGGGACGCGGGGGCGTGATTCACAAAATAGACGCCGTCTTCGATGGTCAGGGTGCTGGCGCTGCCCATCCTCTCCCACTGGCACTCCGCACCTTCCAAGTATCGATTGAGGTCCGCGACCTCCTTCTGACTCATCAGGCGCGACAGCCAGAATACCGCCGCGGCGATAACCAGAATGGCGGCAATAACCGCCAGGACAATTCCTAGAATCAGCATTTCGTCTCCCCACCCTTCCTGGAGGCCCGGCCATTAGACCGGGCCCTGGCGTTGTGGTCTATGCTGGTCGAAAGGCCAGCGAGGGACGTTCCTGGTCAAGGTCCTCGAGGTCCAGCGCCAACTCCATTCCGGTCCTGATGGACTGTGGGTTTGAGCCATCCACCCCGGTGATGCGGGCGCTGATGCGAGGCCCTTCCTCTAGGGCAACGATGCCGGAGCAGTACGGGTTGCTTCGCCCGTAGCCCTTCTGTCCCCAGTAATCGGGCACTACCGATATGCAGGTGAACGTGCTGAGCGTAGCCCTGCCGCTAAAGGCGTGCCAAGAAATGTCGAAGCTGCGGCAGGCGGGACACATTGGCCTGGCCTCCGGGGAGATATGGCCACAGACGTTGCAGCGAATGCCCGTCAGCTGCCCGTCCTCCCGAAGCCGCTTGTAGTAGTTGGCGGCATTGAATTCGCTGACCATTGCCTTACTCCATTCGCAGCACGTTGACTACGCAGGTGCCACCGGTGCCTCCGACGTTGTGAGTCAGTCCCACTTCCACCTTCGACTTCTTGGCTTGCCGCTCGCCGGCCTCGCCGCGCAACTGGTGGTAGATCTCCACGACCTGACCGACGCCGGATGCACCCACCGGGTGCCCCTTGGACTTGAGTCCGCCGGAGGTATTGATTGGCCGATCGCCATCCAGGGCGGTGCGGCCTTCGTCAACGGCCCGGGGCCCCTCGCCGGGGGTGAAAAAGCCCAGGTCCTCACTGGCCACGATTTCGGCGATGGTGAAACAGTCGTGGACCTCGGCTACGTCCACGTCGTCGGCAGTGATGCCTGCCATCTCGTAGGCTTGGCGCGCTGCCTCCTTGGCCGCAGACAGGGAGGTGAGTTCATCGGCGTCGTGCAGCGGCTTACCTGATGCCTGCCCGATCCCGGCCAGGGATACGGGGCGGTCGGTGAAGTTGTGTGCGATTTCAGCCGAAACCAGGAGGATGCAGGAGGCGCCATCAGTGATGGGGGCGCAGTCGTAGAGCCTCAGAGGCCAGGCGATCCAGGGGTTGGCCGACTGGTCGTTGAGGAAGTCCATCTCGTCCCGGTATTCGGGGACGGGCTGCCCACGTTGCTCGGCGCGTGCCTGGCGACGTTCCATCATGTCCTTGATGGTGACGCTGAACTGGGCCTTGGGATTGAGGGCTCCGTTGTTATGGTTCTTGATGCCAACCTTGAGCAGGTGATCGAGGTTGGTCTCGTAGCGGTCCATGTGCGCCTTGGCAATGGCCCCGAAAATACCCGGGAAGGTCAGGCCGGCAGGCACCTCGTACAGCCCGTCGGCGGCGGAGGCCAGGACGTCGGTCACGCCCTCGGTGGGCAGGTTGGTCATCTTTTCCATGCCGCCGACCAGTACGATGTCGTACATGCCGCTGGCGATGGCCATGACGCCCTCGCGCAGGGCGCTGCCGCTGCTGGCGCAGGCGTTCTCGATGCGTGTGATGGGAATGGGGGTCATGCCCAGCCAGTCGGCGACGATGGGCGCAGTGTGCCCTTGGGTCTCAAACAGGTCCGATGAGTAGTTACCTATGTAGGCACACTCGATGTCGTCGATGTCGAAGGGCTTGTCCATCGTCTCCATCATGTCTTGGAACGCCTCGACGAACAGGTCTCGACTGTCCTTGTCCGGGAATGCGCCAAACTGAGACAGCCCAGCCCCCACGATGGCGACCTGCCGCCCCAACTGACGCTTGCGTGTAACCGTTGCCATGGTGCTGCTCCTTGCGCTTTTGTTTCCGTATCAGGCGAGCATCAGCCGCCTGCCTTTTGGTTCGGGGATGGGCCGCCCCAACGATTCAGCGGTCTCTATCCACAGCCCAATGACCTCCTGAGACATAGCCAATGCAGATTCAGGGGTGTCACCGTCGGCCATGCATCCCGGTAGTTCGGGCACTTCCACTAGGTAAGTGCCATCGATATCGCTCCACCACATTATTATTTCGTATTTATACATCAAGCCACTCCCAACCCTCGTATTTCACTATGAGTTCCCGGATCTGACGCACCTGCTGTCGTTTGGCGTGGCTGCCATCGGGTTGAATGTTGATTATCTCGGGAATCTCATCCCGGTAAAATATGTGGTGGCTACCCCTGATTCTTTCGCTGAATCCCAGCCGCCTCAACAGGCCGCATAGGGAACTGAATCTAATGTTGTTATCGGACTGTCCGGAGAGTATTCGCCTCAGTAGCCTTTCGTAGTTGGGCATAAGTAATTATCGTAGTCCTGTCAACGAAGCGTCAACCGGACTGTAGGCCGCCGGAACCATGGTCGAGATATACCACTTTGCCAACGCTGGAGACTTTAATGGTCTGTTGGAAGCGCCCGGCTGGAGTTTCACGCTCCGCAGCGTGAGTCTCCGAACGCCAATCGAGTACGTCGGGACTACCCCTCAACACCTCTGTCAACACCCTGCCGGCCATCGTATCGCCCCCAGGCAGGCCCAGCAGGTGCAGGACTGTGGGCGCGATGTCAACGTTGCCAGTGGGGGATTCCACAACCGTGGACTTCTTGAAGGAAGGACCACGCGCGAACATCACGTTCCTGGTTTCGTGAGGGCTCATTGAGCCGTGTTGGCCTTGTCCTGCGCCGAGGCTGGTGGAGTAGGCGTGTCCGGCATAGCCGTTGGCATTGACCGCCGAGTTCCAGGCAAATGACATGGCGAGGGTGGGCGCACGGGGACCGTCCAGCCCCGCCAGGCTGGCGGGCAGGGTGGCTTCGATTTCGCCGCCGGCGGCGGACGCCAGCAGTGGGCCGCACCAGGGTTGGCGCATCAGCCATTCCGCCAGTTTCTCCGAGGTGCCGTGGATATTGTCGGTCGCGTAGAACAGCACCGATCCGCCGTTGGGGGCCACGGTTACGCCGCCTGTTTCGCCTCCGAGTGGAAACCCGGCCCGGCGCAATTCAGCTTCGACGTCGATGACCTCTGTGATCGTGGAATAGCCGTGGTCCGAGACGATAATCACATCTGTATCAGCGTACCTGCCCGTGTGTTCCAGCCAATCAAGGAGCCGTCCGAACTCCCGGTCGGCCTCGGCAATCGCCCCGACTGCTTCTGCCGATCCCACGCCGTGAGTGTGCTGCGACACATCCGGCTCGGAGAGCCACATCATGGCCACCGCCGGCTGGCGCTCTTGCAGGACATACCGGGTAACAACGTCCACAACCCGGGCCATTTTCGGAGCTGACGGTCCCCTGCGGTCGGGCCAATCTCCGAATCGCTCGACAATCCGTTGGTGCAGGCCTCGTGGCAAAGTGAAGTCCGGGTGGATGGTTGCGCCGCCTTCCGCCTCGGCGTTGGGGTTCTGCAGGTAAGCGTTTCCAGAGGTGCCAGCGCCGACGGCGACGTATTCCAGACCATGCCCGTGCAAAATGTCGCCCAGGGTGGGCTGCAGCAACACAGGGTGCCGGGCGGCGACCTCAGTCAGCGAAGGCTCCAGCGCTCCAAACGCACGGTGCGGGTCGAACTCGGGAATCATCAGCGTGTTGGCGGTCAGGCCGTGGGCACCCGGATGGTGTCCGGTGACCAGGCTGGCGACGTTGGCCCGCGTCACAGTGGGAAAGACGGCGTGATGATTGGCGCAGGTCACTCCCTCCGAAGCGAAACGCGACAGGTTGGGCATCAATTCGGGCGTAACCTGTGCCGGTTGCAGCCCGTCGAAGACCACGATGATCAAGGGAGTCATAGCTGTTACTTCACTGACATAATTGCGGCGTGGCACATTTCGGCGCCCTGAAGCACCTCGGGAATTTCTGCTGTCTCCCAGGTGGTGTGGAACGACCGGACGCCTATGCCAACCGGGAGCGCAGTGATTCCCCGCTGGATGAACACATTGGCGTCGGAGCCTCCGCCGGAGGCCTCCATCACCGGGGAAAGGCTGAGGGTGTCGAGCGCACTGCCTATGGTGGCAACTGCGGGGCTTTCAGGACCGATGCGGTAGGCCTGGTAGGTGTTGCGGATGTCCAGATTGACGCGGGCGTCCGGGTAGCGGGCCGCCGTTTCCTCAAACACCTTGCGGAACTGCCCCTCCAGCCAAGCCAGCTTTTCGTTGCTACGGCTGCGGAACTCACCGTCCAGGGTGGCCCGCTCCGGGACGATGTTGCGCTTGAGGCCTCCCTCCATCCAGCCGATGTTGGCGGTGGTCTCGGGGTCTATGCGGCCCAGGGGCAGGCGGGTCAGTATGTCGGCGGTGACCAGCAGGGCCGACAGCCCGTTCTCCGGCTCCAGCCCGGCGTGAGCAGCCCGGCCGACAATTTCCGCGGTCACCACGTTCTGGGACGGGGCCGAGACTGTAATGCGATTGGGTGGACCCTCGCCATCGAGGACGATTCCTGTCTGTGCAGTCAGCAGGCCGAAATCCATGTGCCGGACGCCCACCAGTCCGCCCTCCTCGTGCCGGCTGAAGGCCACCTCCACTGCCCGGTGCGGACCGCGGGACTCGGCGACGCAGGCCAATGCCTCCAGCACGATGGCCAGTCCGGCCTTGCAGTCGCCGCCCAGGATGGTGGTGCCGTCGGACCGGAGCGTGTCGCCGTCGAGTTGCGGCTTGATTCCCCTGCCGGGTTCCACCGTGTCGAGGTGAGCGGACAGCAACAGTGGTTCCCCGATGCCGTCCAACCGGGCGATGATGTTGTTGTACGAATCGTGTTCTACGGTCAGTCCCAGGGATGTGAGGCGGGCGCTGACCTCACCGTCTATGGCGTCCTCCTCGCCGCTGGGGCTGTCTATCCGGATCAGGTCTATGAGGGTGTCGATGAGCCTTTGCCGGTCTGCCATGGCCGATTCTCCTTTTGGTGTGTTCACTCGCGGAGGTTGGGTCCGCTGCGCGGGTCGCGATTCGCCCTCTCACTCGTAGAGCTGCGGCGCGCCGTCCGGGTTGGGAAAGGTGTCGTCGTGGCCCAGCGCCCAGTAGACTGCCTTGACCAGGGCGCGGCTGTTGTCGGCGCCGCTGAAGCGGTGGTCGCATTCGGGAACAGGGCGCCCCACCATGGATCGCGCCGCCAGCGGGCCCACGCTGACCAGATAGGCCAGCATGCCAGCGGGCGGGTCCTGGCTGCCGTAGCCCATGAAAATGTCGCCGGTAAAGAGCGAGATGCCCTCGTAGAATGGGTCTCCCACGCTATCGTAGGTCGAAAGCAGCAGCAATTGCCTGGCCTGAGGGTACAGGTGAGCGATCGCGCCGACCGCGGATCCTCCGGAGGAGAAGCCAGCCATGCAGATTTCCGGCGAGTCCGTTCCGCACAGCTCCCGGGATAGACCCAATGCCCATTCGGTCACGTGGCAGGCGGTCTCCATCAGAATGCCGTTCCAGCTGGCCCCCTGGTAGGAATAGGGTTCCCATTCCAGCTGCACCTGGAAATCAGGGCGCGGCACGTTGTAGGTGACCGTCGCACACAAGCCCAGGTCCCGAAGGTGCAGGGCAAGCTTCCGCCAGCGTTCGTGTCTGCCGTCTTTGAGCTCGCCCGAGCCGGGGGAGATGACCAGCATCCGTCCGGATGCGCACGGATAGGCGGAAACCGGAATCTCGTACTCCACCGGCTGTCCCGAGGGCGTGGCGGTGCGCCTCTCAAGCACAGTGTCCACGACATGTAGCGACGATTCGCTCATACCTATTCGAGAGCGGCCACGGCCTTGATTTCTACGAGGAACTCCTCCCGGACAAGTCCGTCGACCACCAGCAGGGTGTTGGGCGGGAAGTCGCCGTCGGGGAAAATCTGCGGGTAGACCTGGTTTCTGCCATCGATGAAGCCCTGTACGGACGGCCGCCCCACGACGTAGGTGGTGAATTCCACCACGTTACTGAAGCTCGCCCCGGCGGCCTCCAGGATGTGGCCGATGTTTTCCAGGGCCTTGCGGGTCTGGGCAGCAGCGTCGCCTGCTCCCACCAGGTTCCCGTCCGCGTCCACCGAGAGCTGCCCGGCCACATAGAGCAGGCGTCCCGCGTTTACCGACATGCCGACGGAATAGGCACCCAGGGGACGGGGGGCCTTATCGCTGGAAATGACCGTTCGCTGTAGCTCCGCCATCGCTTTCACCTCGATGCAGGATAACGCGGCCATTATATGCGACGGTGGCTGGCAATGTGTCGCGTTATCTTAACCTCGAGTGCAATTGAACAGGGAGGGGTGCGACCTTGCCGTGCTATACTCGCTGGCATGGTTGAGGCTGAGTCCCGCCCCCGAGTGGGCGTAGGCGTCGTTTTTGTCCGGCAAGGACGGGTGTTCCTGTCCCGCCGCAAGGGCGCCCTTGGCGGTGGTACCTGGGGTTCCGCCGGCGGGCACCTGGAGTATGGCGAGTCCCTGGAGGAATGTGCTCGCAGGGAGGCCCGGGAGGAATTCGGTCTCGCGGTGGGCGACCTCAGGTTCCTGTGCGTCGGTAACATTATTGCCTATGGCCGGCACTACGTTGACGTGGAATTCCTGGGTGAGATAGGCGACCAGGAGCCATGCCTGATGGAGCCGGATGCGTTTGAAGACAGCGGGTGGTTTCCGCTTTCCGCGCTGCCGGATCCGATGTTCCAGGCCATGGGTTATGCGATAGACAGCATCCTGACGGGACGGCAGTACTATTCGGGCGAGACGCCCCATTCGTGACTCTTCTCATTATGGGAAAGGGGCAGATGAAGGGGGCGCCCTAACCCTCTCACGCAGGGAGAGGGGATTGTAAGGAGATGATGATGGCAGCCAAGAAAGGCGATGGACTGCTGTTGGTATACAGCGACGTGGCCCCGGAAAATGACGAGGAGTACAACCGCTGGTACAACGATGAACACATCCCGGAACGACTGTCCATTCCCGGCGTTCTGAGTGCGGCACGGTACCAGGCGGTGCAGGGTGGCCCGAAGTACCTCGCGGTCTACGAACTGGCGAGCCACGAGGCGTGGCACTCGGAGGAATGGCAGAAATGGCTGCGTGAACCGACCGAGTGGTCAAGGCGCATGTCGCCCAGCGTCGTTGGTACCGAGTACATACGCAACCTGTACCGGAGGGTGCACCCGGCGGAGGTCCCTGCGGAGACCGCCGAGGCCGGGATGTCTTCGGTTCTGTTGGTGGGCCGGATGTCCGTTCCCGATGAGCTGGACGAAAAATTCAATTACGCCTACAACAATGAGCGCTTGCCCCTGTGCGCGGATATCCCGGGCTATATCCGGGCCCGTCGCTGGGAGGCTGTGATGGGTACGCCAAAGTACGCCACGGTCCACGAAATGGAATCGCTGGCGGTTGCCGAGAGCGAAGGGTGGGAGAACTGGCGTACCGCCGTAACGCCGGTCTGGAGCAACGAGGTCCGTCCGCACATGGTCCACGACACCGGCTCGCCCGGCGTGTACCGGAGGATTTTCCCGGAGTAAGGACCGCCTGCACCATCACAGGTTCGCCTACTTGAAGGGGCGGGTCAGTTTCCCGCCCCTTTTGTTGTCCGAGAGGCCGTTTCCGAGAACAAAACAGCACAAAAGGAGATGGGAAATCGAGGCAATCGAGGCTCCAATATGCTATACTACATAATGTATTTAACTCAATAAAGGCCCGCGTTTTATATTTCAAATTAAGTCCTTTCTTGTGGTGCCTTTTATTGGAAATTGGTGGTTATCCTGATGCAACAAACCCTGCCTATGTCTTCGACTCCTGATCCCGCTTCCGCACCTGACTATACAGCCCAGGATATCCAGGTCCTTGAGGGACTGGAAGCCGTGCGTGTGCGCCCTGGTATGTACATCGGCAGCACTGGACTGAGTGGTCTGCAGCACCTGATGATTGAGATTCTGGACAATGCGGTGGACGAAGCAATGGCCGGCTACTGCACCAGGGTTGATCTGGATATAGCAGCTGACGGCCTCATCACCATCACCGACAACGGTCGGGGAATCCCCATAGACGTGCACCCCACAACCGGCAAGAGTGCGCTGGAAACCGTGATGACAACCCTGCACGCCGGCGGCAAGTTCGGCGGCGGAGCTTACAAGGTGACCGGCGGACTCCACGGCGTCGGTGCCTCGGTCGTTAATGGCCTTTCCGAATTCCTCCGGGCGGAGGTGCGGCGCGACGGATTGACCTACTCGCAGCAATATGTGCGAGGCATTCCGTCGACTGAACTGATTAAAGAGGCGAAGACAGAGGATCACGGTACCACTGTCATGTTCCGTCCGGACCCTGAGATTTTCGATGAAATCGATTACGAATTCGACGAATTGACCCGGCATTTCAAGGATATCGCCTATCTCAACAAGGGCCTGGAAATCTGCTTCACCAGCTACTGGCATCAGGAAAGACGGAACGGGGACATTGAGCGCACCTATTTCTTTGACGGCGGGCTCCCCAACTTGGTGCGCAACGACAACCGGAACCGTCGGGTGCTGCAAACCATTCCCTTCTATTACGAAAAGACCGTAGATGACACCGCCGTCGAGGTGGCGGTCCAGTACAACGACGGATACGCGGAGTCGGTGCACTCGTACGCCAACTGCATCAAGACACCGGACGGTGGTACGCATCTGACCGGGTTCCGGTCTGCCCTGACCCGTGTCATCAACGACTTTGCCAGAAAGCAGGGACAGCTCAAGGACGATCAGGCCAACCTGATCGGTGAAGATGTGCGGGAAGGCCTGGGGGCGGCAGTCAGCGTGAAACTGACGGCTCCGCAATTCGAAGGCCAGACCAAGCACAAACTGGGCAACCCCGAGGTTCGCGGAATCGTGGAGTCGGTGGTTGGCGAGGGGCTCGCTCGCTATCTCGAGGAGAACCCGACCGAAGGCCGCAAGGTGGTGGACAAGTGTCTCACCTCCCAGAAGGCTCGGGAGGCGGCCAAGCGCGCCCGTGATCTTGTGATCCGAAAGAACGCCCTGGACGGATCGTCCCTGCCCGGGAAGCTGGCGGACTGCGCCGAACGCGACCCATCCAAGTCGGAACTCTACATTGTTGAGGGTGAATCGGCGGGCGGTTCCGCGAAGATGGGCCGCGACCGGCACTTCCAGGCCATTCTTCCTCTCAAGGGCAAGATTCTTAACGTAGAGAGGGTCCTGCAGCAGCCTGACAAGATCCTGGGCCATGAGGAAATCCGGGCAATGGTCGCAGCTGTGGGTGCCGGCGAGGGCGAGGACTTTGACCCTTCAAAAGTTCGTTATCACAAGGTCATCATTATGACCGACGCCGATGTGGACGGGTCCCACATTCGTACCCTCATCCTGACCTTCATATACCGCAGGATGCGTGGCCTGATCGACAACGGTTATCTCTACATCGCCCAGCCGCCGCTTTACCGGATACAGAACGGGCGGCGCATTGAGTACGCCTATTCCGAGGAGCAGAAGGACGAAATGCTGGCCAAGCACACTGGCCAGAGGAACCCCTCCATCCAGCGTTACAAGGGCCTGGGAGAGATGAACCCGGAGCAGTTGTGGGAGACAACCATGAACCCGGACACCAGGCATATGTTGACCGTAAACGTAGAGGACGACACGGACGCCGAAGACGCGTTCACAACGCTTATGGGAGAGGTTGTGGCGCCGCGCAAGAGTTTCATCCAGACCTATGCGCGCAGCGTAAAGAACCTGGACGTTTGATCCTTTTGCGCCCTCGATCCCTGTTCCCCTCTTCGACTCCTAATGAAACCGGACGGGAACATGCTCCCTTCCGGTTTTTTGCAATCACCAAGTATTGATTTATAATGGTGCAGTTCGGTGTCGCACACCCGAATTTTCCGTAGCAAACATACTCAGCAACAGGAGAGCATCCATTGCCCGCCAGAAAGACAGGTCGCCAGCAAGTAAAACGAGCCCGGCGCAACCGCAGCGTAAAAACCGAGACCCGTACCCTAATTGCCCGGGCAAACCGATCGCTGGAGACCGGCGATGCCGAGGCTGCACAGCCTGCCGTGGCCCTCGCCATTAGCACGCTGGATCGAGCGGTCCAGAAGGGCATCCTCCACAGGAATAATGCAGCCCGACGCAAGTCGAGAATGATGGCGAAGCTGGGGCGTCTCGAGTCAGCCTCTGAGGCCTGATCCAACTTTGGCAGGAGCCCGACAGCGCCGTCCGGTCAAGCCGGGCGGCGTTTCCTTTTGCGCTCTATGCGTAGACTAGTTTGATGACAATGGTTGATTGACACCACCTGCCAGCTTTGTTAGCCTGCTGATAGAACAAAAGTTTTATGTCAGATAAGGTCCTACAAAGGGAGAGGGAGTATGGTTGCCAAGAAAAAAATGCCGGAGCGCCGCCGCCGCATTCTGGAGTTCATCCAGGAATTCTATTTCGAAAACGGCATTCCGCCCACAGTCAGAGACATTCAGCAGGCCTGCAGCATCAGTTCCACATCGGTGGTCGATTACAACCTGCGGCAACTGGAGGAAGCCGGGTACCTCAACCGCCGCAGGGAGGTCGCTAGGGGCATCGAGCTGCTGGACAGGGACGGGGAACCCGTTTCCAGCGCTCCGAGGGTACAGATAGTAGGTGCTATAGCCGCAGGGCTGCCCATTCCGGTTTTTTTCCTCGGAGGGGGCCTCGGCCAGCGAGGAGTTCGACACAGTGGAAATCTCTCCGGACCTTCCCCGCAAGCATGGCAGGCTATTCGCTCTAACCGTGAAGGGCACGTCCATGATCGACGCCCTGATAGATGACGGGGACGTGGTGGTGATTAAGCCGGCTCAGG
>CAXXOI010000011.1:0-42572 GCA_963664175.2 Dehalococcoidia bacterium | reverse complement strand
CACCGAGATCGACAAGGTGGATGTCCGAGGGGGTGGGCCGGAGAGCTGGAGGAGACTACTGCCCGCCGGCCCCTTGCCGTCCAAGGAAAGCGCGGATGCCAGGCGGCCGCCACCCCCACCGTTGACGGGATTCCCCTCCCTCTGGGGGGGCCTGGAAGATGAAGCTCTGGCCCTTGTGCTCCCCGAGGAAAATGATGCGACCGTCGGAGGTCCAGCGGATTTCCGGCTGCCGGGCGGCACCGGGGACCACCGCCCAGTGCGGGACGCTGCTTGTCGTCCGTCAGGCGTCGGGGTTTGCCCTCGGCCTGCAGGATATAGAGCCAGCCCTGCCAGAGCACCATTCCGGCGTCGTCGTCGGAGGCGACGGCCACCAGTTGGCCGGAGTCGGGCGCCCATGCCACCGCTCCCACGCTGCTCAGGTCCCCCGACCAGCATTCCGGCTCGCCGCCCTCGACTGGAACGACGTAGGCTTCGGTCAGCGCGCGGGAGTCGCGGTCTTCGCGCCGTCCGGAGATGAATGCGATCTTGGAGCCGTCGGGAGACCAAGCGGCGCCGAAGTCATCCCAGTCACCGTGGGTGACGGGAGTGGTCTCACCCGACCCCAACTCGATGACGTACAGGTGGTAATGGGAGTCGCCGCGCCACCCCTGCAGGTCGTGGCGGTAGCGGAGGCGGTTGACCTCGACAACCCGTGGGCCACCGTCGCTATTGCCGTCCGCCGCTCCGGAGTCAGGTTCGGTGTCGGCGCAGTAGACGATGCGTCCGCTGTCCGGCGACCAGGCAAAGTCCTGCACACCCCTGGGGGCGCTGCTCAGCTGCCTCGCTTCGCCACCGTCGGCGGGCATGAGCCATACCTGCCGCGGTTCCCCCGGCTGTGCGGAACGGAGGAAGGCCAGGGTGGCGCCATCGGGGGAGAAACGCGGCGAACCGTCTGCGTTGCCCTGCGTAAATTCTCTTTCCCCGGCATTGGCGGATTCCTGGCCTGGACCCAGATCCATGAGCATCAACTGCGACCGGGTTGCAGGCGAGGTCCCATCCCTCTCTGACCAGGACTTTGTGTAGACCATCCTCTCGCCATCGGGAGAGATCACGGGGTCGGCGACGTTCTTGAGTTCATAAACCAGGTCTGCAGCTAGGCTCATTTGAATCACCACTCTGAATGCGGATAAGGGTGAAGGCGGGTGGCTGGGGAATACGGGTATTATATGTAAAACGGCCCGGCGAAATTGGCCCTGGAGGAACGCGATGGAACGGGATTTGATCGGTTACGGAAGGAACGTGCCGCAGATCGAGTGGCCGGGAGGCGCGCGAATCGCCGTGTCGCTGGTCGTCAACTACGAGGAGGGCGCGGAACGCAGCACCCTCGACGGTGACCCCCACCACGAGACCAACAACGAGGTGCCGTCGCCGGTTCCCCCGGGCGACCGCGATCTGAACAACGAGTCTTTCTTCGAGTACGGGAGTCGCGTCGGTGTCTGGCGGCTGATGGACATGTTCAACCGCTACGAGGTCAAGTCCACCTTTTACTGCTGCGCTCTGGCACTGGAGCGAAACCCGGAGGTCGCCCGGGCCATTCCCGCCGAGGGGCACGAGGTCTGCGGACACGGCTACCGCTGGGAGGAGTATCACCTGATGCCCCCCGAGGAGGAACGCGAGGCCATCGCCCGCACCGTGGAATCGCTACAGAAAACCACAGGTGAGCGCACCGTCGGCTGGTTCACCCGCTACGGTCCCAGCCTCAACACCCGGCAGCTGGTGGTGGACCACGGGGGATTCATCTATGACAGCATCGGCATGAACGACGACCTGCCGTACTACACGACGGTCAACAGGGCTGACGGCAACGAACAGCCATGGCTGGTGGTGCCGTACAGCATGGAGACCAACGACGCCCGGTTCTGGCGCGGCGGGCTGTCCAGCGTAAGCGCCTTCTACGAGTACCTCAAGGACACTTTCGACGTCCTGTACGAGGAGGGGCGCACGCACCCCAAGATGATGTCGGTGGGGCTGCATTGCCGCATCGTCGGGCGCCCCGCCCGGTCCCGTGCCCTGGAGCAGTTCCTACAATACGCCCGGCAGATGCCCGGCGTGTGGTTCGCCCGCCGCGACGAGATCGCCCGCTGGTGGCTGGAGAGGTACCCGCCGGGAACGCTAGCGTAGGTGAACGCGGCTATGCCAGCTCCGCCACGGCCTTGGCCAGCCGGTCGACCTCCTCCTCGGTGTTGAAGAAGTGGAGGGAGGCGCGGATAACCTCGGGGTAGTGAACCTGCCGCACCACAATGCGGTGGTCCTGCCAGAGGCGGGCCACCACTGCGTCGGGCGACTGTCCGGCAACGGCGAACGAGACCAGTCCTGCTGACTGGGTGTCGCCTATGGGTGACAGCACGTTCACGGCAGAAATCTCGGCCAGCTGGGCCTTGAACCTGGCTGCCAGCGAGACGTTGCGGGCCTCGATTTCAGGGACGCCCACGCTCTCGATGAACTTGGCGGCCTCGACGAACGCCGTCTGGAGAGGAACACTGCCCGAGCCGCCGAGGAATTTGTCCATGCTGGAGGTGTTAAGGCGGTAGCTGCCGGGACTGCCCGGTTCGCCGTCCTGGATCACGGCCCGGCCGCCGGTGTGGGCCGGGTGCACGCTGTCGATCAGGTCGCGGCGGATGTACAGGGCGCCGACGCCCTCGTAGCCCAGCACCCATTTCTGGCCGGGAATGGAGTAGTAGTCGAAACCGTCGCGGTGCATGTCCAGCGCGATGTGGCCTCCGGTCTGGGCCCCGTCCAGCATGATTTCCGCGCCGTTGTCGTGGGCCAGCCGGCACAGCTGGGCAGCCGGCATGCGCAGGCCGGTGGAGTACTCGATGTGGCTGACGAAGATGAGGCGAGTGCGATCGGTAACTGCTGCCGCGAACTTGCTGACAATTGCGTCGTAGGAATCGTGTGGGTCCAGGTCCACCACGCGGACATTCCCGCCGTAGCGATGGGCGATGTGCCAGCTGGGAGACAGCACCGAGCCGTGCTCCAGGTTGCAGGTGACAATTTCGTCGCCCTCCTTCCAGTCGATGCCGCTGAGGACGATGTTGAGGCCCTCCGTGGTGTTGCGGGTGACCATCGTCTCGTCCACATCGGCGCCCAGCAGGCGGGCGGCGGCGCGGCGGGCCTCCTCCTGCACATCGCGGCCACTCTCGTAGACGCCGGGGGTGGTCGGCCCCTGATCTGCCTCGAGGGCCACGCGAGCCTGCATGGCCTCGGCGGCCGCACGTGGAGGCGGCCCGGACCAGCCCGTGTTCATGTAGGTCAGGTTTCGGAGGACCGGGATCTCGTCGCGCAGCTTCTGAACGTCCATGTTGTCAATCACTCAGACTTATCGGATGTGGTTCCGGGAGTGGGTTCGTCGAAGGGTTCGCCATTGGCTTCGGCTGCCAGCCGACGCTCGTTCCAGGCCTCCCACGCGGCCTGAGCCTGGGCTGCCCCCTCGGCGCGCGCTTCCCTTTGCCGCTGTTCCGCCTCTTGTCGGCGCCTCTCCTCAAGAGGTTCTATAAGCTTTTTTCTCAGGTAGTCCCCAACAACCATAACTGTATTCGGTCCTTCTATTGTCAGGAGCGCCAATCCGGCGGCTCCCACAGTGTTTACACCTATACCCTGCGTGATGGACAGGACCCTTTCAGGCCAAGAGTCCGACCTTACCTCAAAAACATGGTACCAGACGAGGAACCCGATTCCAGCCAGTGCGTACAGCGTGAACAGGCCGAAATACAATGCGCGGCGTGCGGGAGGAATGCTCCAGATGGAATCCCGGTCCTGCTGGGGCGGCTCGCCCTGCTCCCTGTCCGGTTCCCTCATTCTGACTGGCGGGATTCTATGTCCGCTCCCTCAATCGAAGAAAGGGAGCGGACATCGGTTATCCGAAACACTGATGGCCCTAGCGAGGCGAGTAGGGCGTCGGGCGGAGGATGGAGTGGGTTGAGACGCGCACCAGGGAGCCGTTTTCCTCGGAGGCGGCGCGGGCCTTCTGCCAGTCCGGGTCGTTCTGGAAGGCGGTCCAGCTCTTCTCCCGGCCGCCCAGGTCCGGGTAGCCCAACATGTAGACCAGTCGGTTGCTGGTTCCCACGTCCTCGGTCCAGTAGGCCACGTTTTCGATACCGTGCTTTTCGAACAGGCCCATGGTGTGGTTCTTGAACCGATTGTGCAGGTCGGGCAGCTTGCCGGGCATGGCGTCGTAGATGCGCAGCTCCTGGATGGGGGTGGTGAACTTGGGCTCCGGCGAGTAGGGAGTCAGGCTCATGAAAGAGTTGATCACCTGGGCCACGATGGGGCCGTTGGCCTCGGTCTCGGCGCGGACCTCGGCCCAGCCCTTGTCGGCCCCGAAGGCGGCCCACTTCTCGGCGCGGTCGGCCAGGCTGTCGAATGAGAGGATGTAGGTGAGCTGGTTGCTGGCGCCGATGTCGTCGGTCCAGAATCCCATCATCCCGATCTCGTACTGCTTAAAAAAGCCCATTGTGTGATTGGCGAAACGGGCGTTGATGTCCCCCAGCCTGCCTGGGACGGCCTTGTAGATGCGGTTCTCGTAAAGCATTGCAGTCTCCTTATTATTAATCTGGATATGTTCCCTCTCCCTCCGCGGGAGGGTTAGGGTGGGGGCGTACCGCTACTTCCTCTCGATGAACTCGAGTTGCACGCCATCGGGACCCTCAAAGAACACTACGCGACGGTCCCCGGAGACCACGGCCTCCTCCAGGATCGTGGCGCCGTTGGCCTTGAGCAT
This sequence comes from Dehalococcoidia bacterium, assembly GCA_963664175.2. GTDB lineage: Bacteria > Chloroflexota > Dehalococcoidia > Lucifugimonadales > UBA3495 > VXOI01. The sequence goes on along the minus strand of CAXXOI010000011.1, from coordinate 37,813 downwards.
GTCGATCATCCCCTGGATATCGTCGGCATCGATGGCGATGTGCTCCATGCCGTACTTCTGGTCGCGGGTCTGGGTCTCGATGTGCTTGGTGACGTTCAGGGTCAGGCCATGCAGGTCGAGGCGGACGCCGATCTCGCCCACATCGGCGATCTTTGTGGCGCCCATTGTGTCGATGTAGAACTGGGCGGTCTTGTGGGGATCCGGTGACTTGAGATGAACGTGGTTCAGGCTGAGGGCCATTTTGCTCCTCCTTGAATGTTGAATTTTGAGTGCGAAATGTGAAATTGGGAAAGGGGTATACCGGTCTCCGGTCGCAGGTAATTCATTCGGCAGAATAGTTTACCCGCCCAAGGCAGTCAAGGAGATAGGAGGATGGCGACTGGCAGCACCTTTTGATCGTGTGTAATCCGTAGACCCAGAGCCTGCCGAAGGGCCGTCCGTTCGTGGTTCGACAAGCTCGCCATGAATGGACTTGACCGCTTGACTACGAACACCAAAAGTCCCTGTGGTGACTGGAGCGACGGGAGACCTGCAATACGCATCGCGGCACCCAATAGTGAATTACCGGCTGAACCTTCAGCTATAATGCGGAGGCCAATCCGAAAGTATGCCAGGAGGGGACCATGCCCATCGAGCAACACGCCCCGGAACTCGCGCGCTTAATCTCCGCCGACGCCGAAATCGCTCGGCACACGCCCGACGACTACGGCGGCGACAACGGCCCGGCCGAGGGGCCGGTGTGGTGGTCGGATGGCGGCTACCTGCTCTTCAGCGATATTCACAACAACCGCCGCATGAAGTACGTGCCCGGGCAGGGCGCCAGCGTCGACCACGAGCCGACCAACCGGGCCAACGGCCTCACCCGCGACCTCCAGGGCCGCCTCATCGCCTGCGAGCACGACAGCCGGCGGGTCACCCGCACCGAGCCGGACGGCAGCATTACCGTAGTGGCCGCCAGCTTCCAGGGACGACCTCTCAACCGCCCCAACGACGTGGTGGTCAAGTCCGACGGCTGCATCTATTTCACCGACCCCTGGACGCTGCCCACGCCAGCCACGCAGTTCGACCTCCAACACGCCGGGGTGTACCGGGTCACGCCGGACCTGGGCAGCATCACGTTGTTGGTGGACGATTTCGTGCTTCCCAACGGGCTGGCCTTCTCGCCCGACGAAAGCGTGCTGTACATCAACGACTCACGCCGGGGCCACATTCGTGCCTTCGATATGAACCCCAACGGCTCGCTGGCCCGCCAGAGCGACCGGGTCTTCGCCGACCTGACCGGCGACGCTCCGGGAGTGCCCGACGGCATGAAAGTCGACGTTGAGGGCAACATATACTGCGGCGGCTCCGGCGGCCTGTGGGTGATGGACCCGTCGGGCCGGAAGCTGGGCTGTGTGGTGCACGGCGCGTCCGCCACCACCAACCTGTGCTTCGGCGGCGCCGACTGGAAAACGCTGTATTTCACCAGCCGTAACCACCTGGGCTCGGTGCAGACCAATATCGCCGGCATCCCGGTGCCGGTCAAGTAGCGCTTATTTGTCTGAATCATGATTTTGGGGATTATAAGATTTACAGGATTGGGCTCAATCATCCTGACAATCATTGAATCCTGTTAATCCTGATTCAGACAATCGCCTCAAATCAAACAACCATCGGAGGAAAGACTGATGCCACGCATATCCCCGGTTTCCAGGGAACAACTGTCGGATGAGGACAAGCAGTACCACGACGCCATCGTCGGCACACGCGGCAGCGTTCGCGGGCCCTTCGGCGTGCTGCTGAACAGTCCCAAGCTGGCCGCCCGTGTGGCCGACACCGGCGCCTTTGTGCGCTTCGAGTTTGGTCAGCCCGAGGGCCTCAAGGAGACGCTGATCATCGCCACGGCCAAGGAGATGAACCAGCAGTACGAGTTCTCGGCCCACGCCAGGCTGGCTCGCCAGGCCGGAGTGTCGGAGTCGACCATCAAGGCCATCGCCTCCGGAACCGCCCCGGCGGGCCTGGAGGGCGACGAGGCCCTGCTGGTGAACTACGTCCACGAGCTGCTACGCCAGAAGAAGGTCAGCGACGCCACCTTCAAGGCCATGACCGACCGGTTCGGCGAGCAGGACACGCTGCATTTCACCGTGCTTTGCGGCCACTACCTGCTGGTGGCCCAGGTGCTGACGGCCTTCGACGTGGAGCTGGGCGAGGGCATGGACAAGGAGATTCCCGACTAATTCGCTATTCGCACCGCCCATTCCCGCGGGGCCGGAAACGGCGCGCTCCGCGGGAATGTTTTATCATGGAAAGTAGCCCAACCGCTGCCCGTACGGAACGCAGATGCTGACGATCTCGGTCAAAAACTTCGGCCCTATCGCAGAGGGATCAGTGGACCTGAAACCCCTGACGATCTTCGTCGGCCCCAGCAACACCGGCAAGTCCTACATGGCCACAGCGGTGTACGCGGTGATGCGGGCTGCCCGTAGTGTCGGAAACGAGGCCGCATTTGATGGTCGTGTCGTAAGTATAGCCTTCCGGGTAACACCATACGGAATAGCGAATGATAACTCGGATGACACTAAAGCCGTGGTTCGTGGGCTTCAGAATTTCGCCGACAAAGAAGCAATCAATCAGGACTTGCTAGTCTCGGACCTCCCCGAGTCAGTTGTCTCTTGGCTAAGGGATGAAACTGGCGAGAGACTACGGATTGTACAGCAGCATACTCTCGACCAATTGCTTCTCCTTTACAGGGAACCCTCTAAATTCGCTAAGTACGGAAGTCAAGCCAACCGAACTTTACTATCAGTGAGCCGGCATACCCCTCGGCTGCATCTCGATATTGGACTTCCACAGACGGTAAACCCGACTCCAGAATTTGACATCTCGAAAGTCTCGGCTCCAGTTCAAGCGATAGAATTTTTGCGGAGGGTCCCATTAATCCGAGAATCAGACGTGCTACCTCCGGGAACCAAGATGCTCTTGGTAGATCCCATTGTCTTAAGAGTCTTGGATGGCGTGCCTACCAACAGCTACTATCTGCCTGCCTCTCGTTCTGGAATTATTCGAGTAGAAAGACCTCTTACTTCAGCCATAATTCGTCAGTCGTCCTTGGCAGAATCTCAGCGAATGGGGCTTCCCGTCTCGCTAGGAGTAACTTCGGAGTTCCTAGCTGACTTTGTCGGGCTCAGCCAAGTAAATAGGCTCACTGATTCCAATGCTGATTTGGATAAAGCGATTAAATTCTTAGAAAGTAAGGTTTTGCACGGCGAGATAGACTTGGACGAATCCGCAGGGTTACCTCGCCCAGATGTGAACTACGAAACAGCAGCAGGCAAGTTCACCCTAGATCAAACCTCTTCTATGGTCTCCGAACTCGCCCCTCTGATCCTGTTCCTCAAGTACCTGGTCCGTCCCGGCGACCTGCTCATACTGGAGGAGCCGGAGTCGCACTTGCACCCGGCGGCGCAGCGGCAGTTGGCGCGGGGCATCGTGCGGCTGGTGAACGCTGGTGTGAAGGTGCTGATTACGACGCACAGCGACTTGTTCGTCAGCCAGGTTAACAATCTGATGCGGATTAGCTTCGCCAGCAGTCGCTGGATTAGGGAGAACGGTTTTGAGCCACAAGACTGCCTGAAGCACGATGACGTAGCCGCATACCTGTTCCGCTGGGACAATGAGCAGGGGGGTTCCGTTGTTGATGAACTGGAGATCCGCCGGGACATTGGGATTGACGACGCCATGTTTGGTGAGGTCATCAACGAAATTTATGAAGAGTCTCTCTTGGTACAAAGGATTCGCCCCAAGTGGGAACAGACCAATTCTTAGAATCTATCAGACAGCTGCACAAGGATTGCTGCTTGTCTACTCAATGTCGTGACTACGGGTGCGAGGTAGATGTCAGCCAAGTCGATCCAACTGCGATGGCATTAATCAACGGTACTGATTATCAGAGACAACACAGCGGTACTGCCGCCAAACTCGCTGATCGGATCGTCTTTGCCGAATATCGCAACACCTTTGTCGCCGCGATCGAACTCAAGGGAGGCAATTCGGTTCGAATAAATGATGCGCTTGAACAGATTCAGATGGGCATGAATCTGGCCGACGAAGTGTTGGATGGACGGCAAATTGACGACTGGTACCCATTGCTAATCTTCAGCGGACAGATGGGTTCTCGGGAGTGGGGCCAGCTTCAAAAGCGCAGAATCGAGTTTAGAGACGAACGAAAGTTCGCCATAAAGAGAGACTGTGGTAGTAGACTGGTTGATGTTTTAAATTCCATAGCGTAGTCGAACTGAATTGAGGCAATGGCCTTTTCGCAAGGAGGCATCCCCTATGGCGCAGACACCGCATGGCGTCAACTTTGAGTCCAACCGGCCGGTGGTCATGGGGCGCAACGGCATGGTGTGCGCCGGGCACCCGCTGGCGGCGCAGGCTGGGATGGCCGTGCTGCAGCGGGGCGGCAACGCCGTCGATGCCGCCATCGCGACGGCTGCCGCCCTCAACGTCGTCGAGCCCAACATGTCCGGCATCGGCGGCGACGGGTTCATCATGATCCACAACCGGCAGGCGGGGACCATCGAGGTGTCCAACGGCACAGGCGCCGCTCCCTACGCCACCGACGTCGACTGGTACCGCAGCAACGGCATACCGAACAAGGGCATCCTGTCCGTGTCGGTGCCGGGACTGGTGGACGCCTGGATGGCGGCCCACGAGCGGTACGGAACGCTGTCGCGGGCGGAGCTGTTCGACTCGGCCATCGACCTGTCGGAGAACGGCTTCCCGGTCACCCATGTGCTGTCGGGTGTCATCGCCGGCGACCGGCTGCTGTGCGAGTTCCCCGACTCCCAGGCGATCTTCGCCCCCGACGGCGTGCCCATGCGGCCGGGACAGATCCTGCGGCAGCCGGGGCTGGCCCGCACATTCCAGGCCATCGTCGACGGCGGGCGCGACGCGTTCTACGAGGGCGAGACGGCCCGGGCCCTGGTCAGGTTCAGCGAGGAGCAGGGCGGGATACTGTCGCTGAAGGACCTGGCCGATTGCCGCTCTCGCTGGCAGTCGCCCATCTCCACCGCCTATCACGGCCACACCGTCTACGAGGCGCCGCCCAACTCCAGCGGCCACGTCCTGCTGCAGGAACTGAACATTGTCGAGCAGTTCGACCTCAAGTCGCTGGGCTGCAACACGCCAGAGAGCATCCACCTGATGGTTGAGGCCAAGAAACTGGCCTTCGCCGACCGCGAGGCCTACATGGCCGACCCCGACTGGGTGGACGTGCCCGTGGAGGGCATGCTGTCCAAGCAGTACGCCGCCGAGCGGGCCCGGCTCATCGATCCGGAGCGCGCCGCCGAGGCGGTGAAGCAGGGCGACCCGTGGAGCTACCAGCCAGCCAACTACGGACGGCGTCCCAAGGCCGCCACCACGTCAGGTGCCATGCAGGAGGAGGACACCACCTGCTTCGTGGTCGTCGACCGCTGGGGCAACGCCGTGTGCCAGCTCCAGAGCATCCAGAGCTCGCTGGGCTCCAGCATCGTGGCCGGCGAGACCGGCATCCTGCTGAACAACCGCATGACCTACTGGCACCTCGACCCCGATCATCCCGACTCCCTGCAGCCGGGCAAGCGGGTGCGCCACACCATGAATCCGATCATGGTGTTCCGGGACGCCGGGGAGTCGCAGCACGCCCACCAGAACGGCGGCTCGAGGAACGGCGACTCCAGGCACGGCGACCTGGCGCTGGTCTGCGGCACACCGGGAGCGGACACGCAGGTGCAGACCAACATGCAGGTCATCACCCACGTCCTGGATTTCGGCATGACCGTGGCCGAGGCAGTGGAGGCCCCCCGCTGGCGCAACACTCACAGCCCCACGGAGTCCGCCATCCCCCACGAGTGCGACAACCTGTTGTACGTGGAGTCCCGGTTCCCGGAGGAAACGCTGGACGGTCTGCGGCGGCGGGGGCATACTCTGGGGGTGATGCACGGCTGGGGAGCCTCGGGCAGCGAGATGATGATCCAGGTGGACGGAGACACCGGCACACTCCACGGGGCAGCCGATCCTCGCCGCGACGGCTACGCCATCGGGTGGTAGCCGCCTGATTCATCTCCCGGCTAGATGGCGGGAATTGTGTAAACTGTCTGAATCGGGATTTACCGGAATCAGGGGTTGACCCAATGTGCCCAATCCTGTGCATCCTTGGATCTTGATTCAGACAAACTCGCCCAGCTGGAAAATCGATCATAATGAGGGAACCCTATGCCCATACCGGGCGAAAGGCGCAGCCCGTTTCCGGACGAATGCGGCAACAGGGCCGGAATATTTGCCGAGGCCGTGCGCGACGGCGATATGAATGTCGCATGGTCCATGTTGTCCAAGGAGACGCGTGGGATGCGCATGGGCGTATGGGCTACCCGGTTCCGCGTCGACATGCAGGTGGCCTACCGGGCCGGGTACAACCAGGAGCACCCCATGAGGGCCGCCATGCTGGAGGACTTTCGCACCACCGTGCTCCGCCTCTGGCCCCTGGAGGATCTGACGGACCTGGGCATTTCGCCCACCAGCTATGTGGACGACGAGCACGCCTTCGCCTTCCTGCCCTTCGGCATCACCGAGGACAACACGGAGGTGCGTCGGGGCCGCGCGATGAACGGGCTCATCCTTCCCATGCTGCTTGAGGATGGCGAGTGGGTGGTGGACCTGCCCGGATGGCGGTTCATGGAGAATCCCAGTGCCGACAATCCGGAAAATGGACAGCAGGAGCAGGGTTCAGGGTGACAGCCCGCCGACGAGCAGCGACCGAAATGGCAGAGCGAACACCTCCCCGCGAGGAGTCGCCGGTCTGCGAGCTATGCCAGCGGGAGTCGGTGCGGTTTACCGAACACCACCTGGTGCCGCGCTCCCGGGGCGGCAAGTACGGTCCGAAGGCCCGCCTGTGCCCCACCTGCCATCGACAGTTGCACGCCATGTTTTCCGAAAAGACCCTGGCCAATGAGCTAAACTCGGTGGAGCGACTGCGCTCCGACCCGCAGTTCGCCGGGTACCTGAGGTGGGCCAGCAAGCAAAAGGACGGTGCCGCCTTTCGCGTCCGTCCCGCCAGGGCCAGACGCTGAGAGACAGGAGCCTGCCCGTGAACGACCAGGATTTCATAGACCGCATCCAGGAGAAGATCGAGCGCCTGACCGGGCGGGACATCGAATTGCGCATCGACGAGGATGACGGAGGTCAGCTGGGGATCGACTTCGGCCGCGATGTGCCGGTGGTCATCATGGGGCACAACATCCTGGAGTACTCCGGTTTCGCTCGCCTCTGCACCGAGTACGCCGTCGCGTCCATCCGGGAGCAGCGTGAGCTGTCGGAGATCGAGTTCCAGATGCTCCTGGCCCGCAACTAGCGCCTGGGTTTCGCAGATGGCATCCCGGCACATACGAGACATTTCCGAGTATCCCCGGCCATGGTTCTACCGCCCGGAGATCTACTACGGCCTGATCATCTTCCCCCCGGTCTGGTCCATCCTGACCCTGCGGTCGCCGTGGCACAAGGGCGAAGGATTCTTCGGCATATTCATCGGCGGCCTGGCCTGGTTCTTTCTCATTGCTGGCGTGGTGCTGTCAGTAGCGTGGTTACAAAACGAAGCGGGAGGCGGTGTACGCAACCTGTTCATATTCGTTCCCGGAGTCCTGCTCACACTGCTGACGCAGGTGCAGTGGCAGGCCCACCGGGCCCACCACGGCCCGCCGCCGACGGAAGATCAGGAGGAGGAACCGCAAGCGACGCGGACGCCGGCGGCTGTCCCGTCGGAATCGGATGAGGAAGGAGACGAACCGGCGGCCAGGGATGAGGATGACTCTCCCGCATCGGATTCACCAGTGGATTATGCCCCGCGGCGTCGCCGGCGCAGGAGGCGTCGGCCCATCAGCCGGTCGTCGGATTCCGCGCCGCTCTGCTAGAATACGACCCGACGGAACAGCCCCAAAACTGACTGACAATTCTCACCGGAGGAGAAATCATGGCTTTGCATTATGACGGCGAGGTTCGAATCGTCAAGGTGAACATGGGCCGATTCATGAACAACGGCTACATCGTATCCTGCCCGGAGACCAACGAGGGAATCCTGATCGACACTCCGGAGGAAGCGGAGCTGCTACTGAACGAGGTGGGAGACGTCAACATCAAGGCCATCCTGATTACCCACAATCACCAGGACCACCTCAACGGGTTCGACGAGATCACCGGTAGCGTGGATGCCCCGGTGGGCATCACCACCGCCGACAAGGGCCCGCTGCCCAAGGCCCCGGATGTGGAGCTGACCGATGGACAGGTCATACCCTTCGGCAACCGGGAGCTCAAGGTACTGGTGACCCCCGGCCACACCGACGGCGCCAGCTGCTTCCTGGTGGGGAATCACCTGTTCTCCGGTGACACGCTATTCCCAGGGGGGCCGGGTAAGACCCGCAGCCCCGAGGCCTTGTCCACCATCCTGGAAAATATTCGCTCAAAGCTGCTCACCCTGCCCGACGACGTCCAGGTCTACCCCGGCCACGGCGACGACACCACCATTGCTGAGGCCAGGCGCCGCCACGACGTGTACGCATCCAAGTCCCACCCAGCCGACCAGTTCGGCGACATCGACTGGCTGGAAAGCTAGACGCCAAGGTGAGACTCGCATAGTCCCCTCTCCCTCCGGGGGAGGGTTAGGGTGGGGGCGTCCCTTACGATACCGTTGAGGAGCCACCCGCGCCGAGCCAACCTGACTGTGGCGCGCAATTATGGACATCCCGCTTCAACTTTGGTTTAGTTGGTCAGATCCGGTGCCTCACTTCGCCGCTGCGATCTCGACAAGGAAGAACGGGCCCCGGTGAACATCCGGGGCCCGTTCTGATCCCCTGAGAGGGTGTGTGACTTATCATTTTGGCTGCGTGACGCAGGAGGTTGCGGGGACGACCGCTATTGGTGATAAACAGGGTACGCCCTCACCCAAACCCTCTCCCGGAGGGAGAGGGAATTGGCCGTATACCCCCTGAGACATTGGCCTGTTCCGGAGGCTGCCGTAGTTGAAAGAAAGGGGCCGCTACCTCAATCGGGTAGCGGCCCCTTAATCCGGGTCAATCCAGGTCGATGTGAAAGTAGCCTAGGCCCTGGTGGCCACCAGGGTGCTGCGGACCAGTTCGGCTACGTCCGTGACCTCGGGAATGTCGGACCAAGCCTGCACGGCGCGGTTGACGTCCCCGTCGTTCAGTACCAGGGCGACGTTCTCCTCGAACTTGGCCCTGATGTTGTCGAAGCCCCACGGGTTGCCCTGGGCGCCCAGGACGTCGGCGCGCGCCGTGGCGTGCTCGAACACGCGGCCGTCCTTGAGGGTGATCTTCACCTTCAGGCCGTCCTCGGCGTTGGTGAGCAGCTCCTCGGACTTGGCCATCACCCGCAGGTTGACCTTGTCCATCAGCTCGCCCATCTGGGGGTCGTCGATCTTTTCCTGGGTGAACGTGTCGATGTTGATCTCGCCGTCAACCAGGGCGGCGGCCACGTTGTACTTGGCGCTGAACTTGCCCTTGAGATCGTCCTCCGGCTCCTGGTAGAGCATGACCACCGAGTAGTAGGACTGGTCGACCTCGGCGTTGGCCACATCATCGACGGTGAAGTCGTTGTCGCGCATCAGGCTGAAGAGGCTGTCCAGCATGGCGTGGTTGCCACCGCAGCATGGGTACTTCTTGATCATCAGCGCGTCCTGGGTACGGAATGGCTGGCCCAGGTTGTTGGCCATGGCGTCCAGGTCGTAGATGCCGGGGCCCAGCACGGTCGCGGCGAAGCCGAAGGGGTGCTCCACCACCTGGTCGCCGGCGGTCAGTCCGGCCTGGGCTAGCTGCACGGCGGTGACGCCGTCGCGCCCGGTGAGGCCGGCGTGCAGGGGCTTGGTCATGGTGCCGAAGTTGTGGATCAGTCCCGAGGCCATGGACCCGGCGATGCCAAGCGCGGTTACCGTCTGCTCCTCGTCCAGCTTGAGCAGCTTGGCGCAGGCGGCGGCGCAGGCCAGGCGCCCGATGACGGCGGTGCTGTGAAACCCCTTGTCCATCTGCTTGTACTTGGTGGTGTGCTGCAGGGCCAGGCCCACCTCGCACCCGACGACGTAGGCCTCCAGCAGGTCGCGACCGGTGGCGCCGGTCTGCTCGCCGATGGCCAGCAGGGCTGGGAAGATGGCGACGGTAGGATGGCCGAAGCCGCCGAAATCATCGTAGTCCAGGGCGTGGCCCATGGTGCCGTTGGCCAGGGCCGCGTTGGCCAGGGTGGTCTGGTTGCCTCCCGAGAGCACGGTGGCTTCGGGGACGGCGCCCTGGTCGTTGACGTATTTCTGGATGATCTGGCCGACAGGCTGCACCGACCCGGCCAGGATCACTCCCAGCAGGTCGAAGCACGACTCGTTGGCGACGCGAATGGCGTCGGGCGGGATGTCCTCGTAGTTGGTGTTGACGACCCACCTTGCGATGGTCTCGGTAGCGCCCATTGCGGTTCCCTCCTCTTGTCCTTTTACGTTGTACTCTTGCGGATGTTCTGTTGCGGCGTTTCGCTGCTTTGGGCGCCATTATATCCCGTCGACGGAAACGGGCAAGCGGGGGATTCCCTTTGTACTTTACACGGATAGCGTTCCAATTTAGGTGGTATGGGATGTAGGATAGGCTGGGACTGAGTGGGGAGGTGAGGAGTGATGGGGTTGCTTTTCGAACTGGAAACCCGGCTGGAACAGGAATTGCCGCTGCGCCTGCAGGGGACATTGCAGGAATCTTTGGACCAGTACCGCCCGCAGTGCCGTGATTGCGGACTGCTGATGCACCGCCATCACCGCTACTCCCGGTCCATCGCCACCCGATACGGCCTGCTGGAGTTGCAGATACCGGTGTTCCGCTGTGGGGACTGCCGCAGCATGACCAGTGGTGCGGAACTGCTGGGCGACGAGGAACGCTACCGCAGGTATTCAAAAAAACTGCCGACTGGGCCGTGAGATTGGCTGCTCTGGGGCTCAGCTACGCTCAGGCTGGCCGGTTGGTGGGCAGCGTCAAGAGCACTCTTTGCCGCTGGGTCAGACATGAGGCTGTGAAAGAGCCGGTGCTGTCGGGGCAGGTCTGGGAACTGGACGGAATGTGGACCAGGACCCGCTTAGGACCCAGGGAAATGCGGGTGATCCGGGACGAAATGGGCACCGCCCTGGGGTCTTTCGAACCTTGGTCCGAGGTGATAGACCAAGCCTGGCGGCAGGCTGAGGGCCCTCAGGTCCACCTGGTGAGCGACGATGATCGTGCTATAGCTGCCGGAATTGAGTTGGTTTACGGGAGGGAGGCGCCCCATCAGCTCTGCCAGTTCCACCTGTTGCGGGAATACCGGCGCAACGTGGGCCATCAGGGATTCGGGGCGGCAAGGGCGTTGCTGGAATCCGCCAGCAGAGCCGAGGCAGAGGAGCATGCCCGGGAGGCAATTATCCGCAGCGGAGGCAAGGCCCTGGATTGGTGCCGCAAAGCATTGGGAAGGGGTATGACCCATCTGGGGACAGGGCAGGAAAGACACCGGACAACATCACGACTGGAACGTCAGAACCGGGAGTACCGCAGACGGGAAAAGATGGGAACCGTCTGGTCGCCCCACAACCTGCTGGCACTGCTTCAAATCAGGGGCCTCATAAATCAAACCACCTAATTCGGAACCCTACCCTTTACACGCCCTCTCTGTCGCGCAGCGCTGCGAGTGTGGTTAAATGGGAAGCCATGATCGTCTTTAAGTTGCTGGGGCAGGCTTTCTTCGCAATCCGGATGGCGGTGAGCGAGTTTTATTTCCAGTGGGGCATGTTCTACGCCCGCTGGGGGCACCCTACCCGGGCATTCTGGTATTTCAACCGCTCCGTGACCATGAACCGGGGCGGCTTCAAGGCCTACTACAACCGGGGCCTGCTCTTCATGGCCGTCGGAATGCCGGAGCGGGCCCTCGGCGACTTTTCCATGGCCATTCGCAACAATCCGACCCACGTCGACGCCCGGGTGACACGCAGCGTTGTGTATACTCTCACCGGCCGGCACGAAGAGGCGCTGGACGACCTCGAGCAGGCCGTGGAAATGGGGGCCGATCGCGACGACCTGGAGTATCAGCTCCACGTGGCAAGAACGCGAATGGGAACCTGAGGAATCACGGTACGTGACCGTCCGTACCCGAACGATACACTAAGAGCAGGGAGTGCAACGGGTTGGCAGGTGTATTCGGAATACTGGGTCGCTTTCTGCCGGGGGGCATGGGCAAGCCCGAGGCAGAACGCTGGTATGACCACGGGGTGACGCTGCAGCGCCGCGGCAACCTGGAGGAAGCGGTGCGCGCCTACACCGAGGCCGTAAACCGCGACCCAACCCTGGACACGGCGTTCAGCAACCGGGGTTCGGCCCATCTGAACCTCGGCAACCCGGAGCAGGCCATCAGGGATGCCGACGCCGCCATTCGCCTCAAGCCCCGCAGCCCGGTGGCCTACAGCGTGCGCGGCAACGCCCTGCACTCCATGGGCGAACACGACAAGGCGGTGTTGGACCTCTCCCGCGCCATCAGCATCAACCCCCGGTTCGCCGGGTTCTTCAGCGACCGTGGCTCAGCCCACCGGGCGGCCGGGAGGTTGGGGAACGCCATCGATGACTTTTCCCAGGCCATTCGCCTGGAGAAGCGCTTTCCGGTCCCCTACAACAACCGGGCGGACGCGTACATCGCCACCGGCGCACTGGACTGGGCCATTAAGGACCTGGACCAGGCCGTCAGGCTCGACCCGATGTTCGCCGTGGCCTACGTGAACCGGGCCACCGCCAATGCCCTGCTCGGCAATGATGATCGGGTACGCCGGGACGTGAACATCGCCGTGGGTCTGGGCGTGGACCGTGGCCCCCTGGAGGAAATGATCAGCGAGATCCGTCCCCCGCGCCGCCGGCGGTCCGGCGGTGAGGACCAAGGCAAGAAGCGAAAGCGCAGGTTCTGACGGGCTGAGATACTCTCTGACTGAAAGGTAAAGGACAATGACAGACAACCAAGAACTCCTGAAACGCATCACGGCCCGGACGGACGTTTTTGGCGGAAAACCCCTCGTACGTGACATGCGCATTTCCGTTGAGACGGTGCTGAGCCTGCTGAGCCAGGGAGTCTCCCCAGAGGCGATTCTGGACGACTATCCCAGGTTGGAGCTGGAAGACATACGCGCCTGCATTGCATACGCTCATGCTGTCATCGCTGGAGACTCCCTTGGTGCTGTATCCGTCACTCGATCGTGAGGTTTCTGGTTGATTCGTGTGCCGGTCGTCGGCTTGCCTCGTGGCTGCGAGAAAACGGCCACGATGTATTTGAGGCGGACAGCCTGGAAACTGACCCGGGTGATATGGCTCTGCTGGAACTGGCCGCGTCGACAGACCGGATATTGATCACAATCGACACCGATTTTGGGGAGTTAATATATCGACAGGGTCAAGGGCACGCCGGATTGGTTCGTATCCCGGACGTACCGGTAGAACAGCGCATCGCTATGTTGGAAGACGTGACTGACCGTTACCGGGAAGCACTGGAGCAACGATCCATCATCACAGTACGAGGCGGACGCATCCGTATTTCTCGCTCCTGAAATGGGTGCCGCAAAAGCTGACAGAATTCTTTTCACGGAGACGAGTCTTTATGCCCGGCATGAACATCAACGCAGCACGCCTGAACCAGACCCTTGAGGAACTGGGCAAGTTCGGTGAGACGCCCGAGGGCATGGACCGCCTGGCATTCTCGCCCGCCGACATCGAGAGCCGAGAGTACACCATGGGCCTGATGCGCGAGGCGGGGCTGGAGGTACGAATTGACACCGGGGGCAACATCATCGGGCGGAAGGCCGGCACCGATGACTCCCTGCCGGCTATCGCCATGGGATCCCACACGGACACGGTGCCCCTGGGCGGCAAGTACGACGGCGCGCTGGGCGTGATGGGCGCCATCGAGGTGGTGAAAACCATGGCCGAGAACGGCCACGCCACCCGCCATCCCATAGAGGCCATTGTTTTCACCAACGAGGAGGGCACGCGCTTCCACCGCTGGCTCATCGGCAGCCGGGCCATGGCCGGGATGCTGGAGCCCGAGGACCTGGTGGCCGTGGACGCCGAGGGCGTTACGCTGGCTGAACGCATGGGAGACATCGGCGGCGACCTTTCCCGAGTTGAGCAGGCGACGAGAAGGCCCGGCGACCTGGCTGCCTACTTCGAGCTGCACATCGAGCAGGGACCCTACCTCTACCGGTCTGGCACGCCCATCGGCGTGGTCACCGGCATCACCGGCCGGGGCGTGTTTGAGCTGGACATCAACGGAATGTCCAACCACGCCGGCACCACACCGATGGCCGAGCGCCGCGATGCCCTGGTGGCGGCCTCCAAGCTGGTGGTGCAGGTGCAGCGGATGGCCGCCGAGGACGAAATCATCCGGGTCGCCACCGCTGGTGCCCTGGACGTCCAGCCCAACGCCGTCAACGTGGTGCCGGGCCGGGCCACCGTGGGGGTGGAGATCCGTGACCTGGACATGGCGGCGCTGGAGGTTGCAGAGCAGGAGCTGACACGGATGGCCCGTGAAGCGGAAGAGCAGGACGGGGTGCAGATCACCATCAACCGGCATCGATTCACCGACGCCGTGCCCATCACCCAGGACATGCAGGGTTGGGTAGGCGAGGCCGCCGAGCAGGCCGGGTTAGCCTGGGAGCGGGTGCCCAGCGGCGCGGGCCACGACGCCCAGGCCATTGCCACCATAGCGCCCATGGCCATGGTGTTCGTGCCCAGCGTGGGCGGCATCAGCCACGCCATCGAGGAGTACTCGTCGCCCGAGGACTGCGCCAACGGCGCACAGGTGCTGCTGGAGCTGCTGCTGCTGGCCGACGAGCGGCTGTAGTGCTTCATGATCGCTCGGCAGTGGGCAATGGTCCCGCATACAGGTAGTATTGACATCATACGGTACCCAGGGGACAATTGCGTACGTAAAGAATTGTACGTAGGCGGAGTGGAGTATGGTCAGCCGGTTCGAGGTACGGCTGAACAAAGATTGCCGGGAACGGCTGGACGAGTTGGCGGAGAGCAAGGGAGTGACTGCTGCGGAAGTCGTTCGGCTGCTCATAGACCAGGCATACGAGGAGGTTCTCCGGCAACACCGCCTTCAGGCGGCAGAGGAATTGATTGCCATGAACGCGGAGGTCCCGCCGGACCCAGCGGAATTATCGCGACAGCTGGAAACGGCTCATGACGTCGGTGGCGTTTGTTGACGCCAACATACCTATATACGCGGCCGGAAGAGAGCACCGGTATAAGGAACCCTGCGCTCTGATTATTCGCGCCATCGCCAACAACCCGACGCACTTCATGACGGATGCCGAGGTGCTTCAGGAAATGATGCACCACTACCGTCGGACAAACAGGTGGATGGTCGGAAGGGAAATCTTTCGTCTATTTGAGACCCTGTTACAGGGCCGGATTGAACCGACCTACGCGGAAGATGTGGGTCAGGCCGCCCAGATGGCGGAAGATGGCCTCCAGGCAAGCTCCAGAGACCTCGTTCACGCTTCGGTAATGCGGCGATGTGGGACGGATTTCTGCATTTCCGCTGATACTGAGTTCGACAGGATACCGGGAGTAAGACGGTTGGATCCAATGGAACTGGCCGTATGGGAAACGGAGCTTGGGATACAATGATTTCTGCGACAGCAGTGAGGCGAGCGGCAGACTAACATCTCTGGACCGCATCTCCGTTGTACCGCCGGAATCCCCAGATGGCCCTGGAACAACGGAATTTGATCTCTACCAAAGGAACTTTCATGGTCAAACTGTCAGGTAGCTATGAAATCAGCGCTCCCAGGGAAACGGTCTGGGGCGCCATTACAGAACCCGAATCGTTGAAGGGCTGCATCCCCGGCTGCCAGCGCCTGGATGATGTGGGCGATGGCAACTACGAAGCCTCCATCAGCGCGTCGCTGGGCCCGGTGAGGGGCAACTTCAGCGCCAAGGTCTCCATATCGGACTGGAATCCCCACGAGTCCTACCGCATGACCGTATCGGCCACCGGTTCTCCTGGATTCGTGAACGGGGAGGCATTTGTCACTCTGTCCGAGCAGGATGGCCTAACCACCGTCAGCGTTGACGGCGACGGCCAGGCGGGGGGGCTACTGGCCCGTGTGGGTCAACGCATGATGGAGAGCGTGGGGCGCAACATGATGGACCGCTTCTTCAACTGCCTGGCAGAGTCGGCCACCAAAAAGTAATCTGAATCCGGATTATCAAGTTTATAGGATTTTCAGGATGGTTCCGATGGTCTTCTAATCTTGGTAATCCTTCAATCCGGTTAATCCTGATTCAGGAAAACCACCAAGGAGGTTCCCCATGGAACGCAGGATTCCGACCAAGGATGAGGTGCTAGCCTACCTGAAGGACGACCGAAACTGGGGCCGCTGGGGCGATGATGACCAGCTGGGCGCGGTCAACATGATCACCCAGGAAAAGCGTATCGAGGCTGCTGGCCTGGTCAGGTCGGGGCGGGCCGTGTCACTCAGCCGCGACTTCCCGTCCATTCCCGCTCCCAACAATCCAACTCCGGCCATTCACTACATGAAGAAGGTCTACCGCAGCCCCACCGCCGGTTTCTCCGCCGACTACTACGGCATCTCCTACCACGGCACGGCCACCACGCACCTGGACGCGCTGTGCCACGTCTGGGACGAAAACGGCATGTGGAACGGGCGCGACCCGGACCAGGAGATCACCATGGACGGGGCGCAGTGGGGCGCCGTGCACCACTGGAAGGAAGGGCTGATTACCCGCGGGGTGCTGCTTGACGTACCCAAGCATCGGGGAGGAGCCTACGTTACCATGGACACCCCGATCCACGGGTGGGAACTGGAGGACATTGCCAAGGAGCAGGGCGTGGAAATGCGCCCCGGCGATGCGCTTCTGGTTTACGGAGGCCGGGAGGCCTGGAACGCTGATGGCAACGCCATCT
Organism: Dehalococcoidia bacterium; assembly: GCA_963664175.2. Taxonomy (GTDB): domain Bacteria; phylum Chloroflexota; class Dehalococcoidia; order Lucifugimonadales; family UBA3495; genus VXOI01. The sequence continues at coordinate 20,824 of CAXXOI010000011.1, read as the reverse complement.
GGGGCAGCAACCCCCTGGAGCGTCCCGGCCTGCACATGAGCTGCCTCAAGTTCATCCGGGAATCGGATATCTGCCTGCTGGGCTGGGACATGATGGACCACACCCCCAACGGCTACGAGCTGTCGTGGGCGGTGCACGGCTCCATATTCGCCTACGGCATCGGCCTGCTGGACAACGCGCTGCTGCAGCCGCTGGCCGAGGCCTGCGCCGAGGAGGGCCGCTACGAGTTCATGCTGACAGTGAATCCGCTGCGGGTGGTCGGCGGCACCGGCTCTCCCGTGAACCCGGTCGCCATCCTCTGACGCTGGTGAGGGGTTGATCGTTTCCAAAAGAAAAGGGGCGGGTCTTGGACCCGCCCCTGAATAGTGCGGCCTGGAAGCGGTGTTATGCTTCCTCCCCGTCGCCCTCGCCCGAACTGTAGACGGAGTTCTCGAAGGAACGCACCTCGTGGCAGTTCCGGCACTCGCCCTGGCTGTAACGGCCGTTGGCTGGCTCGATCACCCAGTGATGACGACAGACCGGGGCCTCCTCCAGCGCCACTGCGCTCTGCGTCTGTTCCAGGACCATTGCTTCACCTCCTCATTCCCACTTCGCCTGAATGAAAAATAATGCTTAACGGGGTATCCGACAATTACGAATACCCCGTACATAAAAAGCTAACCTTCCCGGGAGGTGACAGTCAATAATTTTGTTGATTGTTTGAGAAAAGTTTTGAATTTGCCAGTCTATACTCCCGATCGTCAGGCTGCGAGAGGGAGGCTGACCTCCTCGGGGGGGCCAGCGGCGGGGGCGGCCACCTCGAGACCCTCGTCCCTGGCGGTCTTCTCCGCTACTGCAAAATACCGTCCGCACTGGACGCAGTTCAGATATTTACCGTAGATGTCCTCACCGAGGAACAGGTCTCCGTGGCACTTGGGGCAACCGCGCAGCTTGAACATTCTCTGTCCTCCCGCCAGCCCTTCGGGCGGCGATAAAATAACCTATGCACCATAATATGCCTCGAAAACTTACCACAGTATTACGAAATACGTGTATGTTTTGTGGTCTTGCTCGGGACGATTCTGAGCCCTAGAATTTCGGGGAGCCAAGGGATCCCAGCTAGTCGGCTTGGGACCACCGGGAGCGGTTCCGGTAGGGATGCATGTTTCGATGGACATTTCTGCGACGGGATACCCTGGCTGGGCCACTGCGTCCCGATTGCCAACTACCCGGCCATAAGAGCGCACAGCTGTGCGCCCCCACACCCCAGAGGCCAGACTTAGATTGATTACTTACAACATCGTTGAATCCAGGAACGACGCGAGATTTCGCGGCATCGGGGAGTCCCGTAGCGGCGGGGGCCGGGAGATGCCGGAGCGGCTGCTGTGGAAGCTATGGAAACGGCGCGCCGCACGGCAGTCCGAGTTCCGCACCGGTGAGGGCACGCGTATAAGAGTGCTGTACCCCGGCCGGAGCGGCACCTCTGCAGGCCCTGATTTCCGTGATGCCCTGCTCGACGTGGAGGGCGTGGGCCTGGTGCGGGGCGACGTGGAAATCCACCGTCGCCAGCAGGACTGGGATGCTCACGGCCATGGCGATGACCCCAACTACAGCGGCGTGGTGGTCCATGGTGTCTTCGACGCCGGCACGGGTGAAACGCCGCTGCACAACGGAGCATCCGCGCCGGTGGTCTCGCTGTCGGACCTGCTGACCGGGGAGGAGGAAACCGGAGACTTCGCCGACAGCGAAGAGGACGCGGCGAACCAACTATGGGATCTGCTCTCCCGGCGTGGATACCCACGTCCCTGCCAGGCCTCAGAGGTCGCCGCGCTGCTGGACCGGGCGGGCGATGAGCGATTCTGGCGAAAGGCGGCGCTCCTGGGTAAGATTTCAGCGGAGCAGGGGCCGGAGCAAACGTTGTACGAAGCGCTGCTGGAGGGACTGGGCTACCGGCACAACCAGCAGCCGTTCGTCCGGCTGGCGCAGGCGGCACCCGTCGAGGCCCTGCGACGGGCGGCCCTCCCCGTGCTGGAGCAGCAGCGACCCATGGTGCTGCGCCACTGGCTGCTCACGGTGGCTGGGCTCAACGACGGCGACTCGGGCAAGCTGCCAGCAGGGCTGGGTCCGCCCATGGAACGAAAGGAATGGCACCTGTTCCGGGTGCGCCCCTCCAATCACCCGGCGTTGCGCATCGGGGGTGCGGCGGAACTGCAGGCGCGGCACTTGGAACACGGCCTGGAAGCGGGCCTGGCCGAATCGGCCGGATCTCCCAAGCTACTGGTGGCGGCCCTGTCGGTCGGGGGACGCGACGGCATCGCGGCGCCCATCGGCACCGGCCGGGCGCGGGACCTGGCGGTCAACGCCGTGCTGCCCCTGCTGCATTCCCTCGATGGGGGAGAGCTTTCTCCTGCCCTGGAGACCTACCACCGTTTTCCCAAGCTGCAGGGCAACGAGGTCCTCCGGGAAATGGCGGAGCAACTGTTCCCGGACGAGTGGCGGCCGTTGATCGACTCGGCCCACCGACAGCAGGGTCTGCTACACCTGGCGTCGCTGCTGCGAGGTGGCGGGTAGGTCTGGCACGCTTTGCATAAGGGTGGCGGACGACCGGGGATGCCCTCACCCCAACCCTCTCTCGTAGGGAGAGGGAGTTCTCCTAGGAGCGACTGGAGATGGCCCTAGTCGGGCTCGGCGAGGGGAATGGCCAGCGAGGTGCGCATCCCGGCGAAGGGCGAGCGGGCGATGTGCCCGTGGCCGCTGAGGTCCTCGGCGACCAGGATGTCCCCCGGTTCCATCTGGATCTTCGAGCCGTCGGCGCACTCGAACTCGGCGATGCCTTCCAGGTTGACCACGTACTGGCGGCGGGGTGCCTGGTGGTAGTCAGAGAAGTTGGGTGCCTCCCGCCGGTTGATGTTGATGTCGCCGGGGCCGACCCGATCCACGATGCCCTGCATCTCGGCGAATGGGACCTCTTCGAAATGGGACTCGCCGTCATCGCCGGCGAATACGCGGATAATCTTCATGTCAGTCCTCCAATTCTGTCTGAACTGTGATTTTCGTGATTCGGAGATTACCGTGATTGGGTAAACAGAAAATCAGGGCAATCACGAGAATCAGACGAATCACAGTTTCAGACGATATTGTCCCTAGTCGGCCAGGGGCACGGCCAGCAGCATGCGAGGCTGGTCGCCGAGCCCGCGGGCGATGTGGCCGTGGCCAGTGAGGTCCTCGGCGATGAGGACATCGCCGGCGCCCATCTGGTACTTGGTGCCGTCGGCACACTCGAACTCAGACAGGCCGCTGAGGCCCACCACGTACTGGCGGCGCGGCGCTGTGTGGTAATCGGAAAAAGACGGCGAGGGGCGCTCATTCAGTTGAATGTCGCCGCTGCCCCGACGCTTGGCGATCTCGGCGAACTCCTCGGGAGACACCACCTGGAAGTGGGACTCGCCGTCGTCGCCGGAATAAACGCGCACAATGTTCATGTCAAAGCTCCTGTAATTTGTCTGAACTGTGCTTTTCGGGATTCAGGGACTAATCCAATTAGAACAGGAAGGAAATCAGGGAAATCACGAGAATCCCTCGAATCACAGTTCAGACGATTGTTATCCCTGGTCGGCCAGGGGGATGGTGGCGGTGATGCACTTGCCTCCGCCGATGCTGCGGGTGGTGTGGCCCTGGCCGGTGGTGTCCTCGACCAGCCGGGCGTCGCCGGGGCCGAACTGGTGCACCGAGCCGTCGCCCAGGCCTATCTCGATGCCGCCCTGGACGCAGATGACGTACTGGCGTCGCGGCGCCGGGTGCCAGTCGATGAAGTGCCCCGAGTCTCGCTCGCTAAACGAGATGGTGGTCGCGTTTCTGGGATTGGACAACTCGGGGTGGTCGGCGATGCCCTGCTCTTCAATGTGAGTCTGGCCGTCGTCGCCAGTGTACATCCTGTAGATTCCCATATTCAGTTCACTCCTGCCAGGTTTTCGGCGTCGTTGATATAGTCGGCGGTTCGGCGTATGCGCCGCTCGACCTCGTCGGCGGGCTCGCAGGCGCCCAGATAGAAACAGGCGCCATGCAATTCCCATTGCCTGGTGTGATAGCGTCGGCGTATTGGACGGACGGCCTGATCTTCTGCGGCCAGCCTTGCTAGTCCTCTTGTCGTATCCGATGATATTTCCGGTTCCACGCCCGTGCGGGCCAGGATCAGGGCGTCGGCGGCGCGTTTGGCGGCGCACCATGCTTTCTCCGCGGCGTCGCGTACATCGCCCAACCCGAGTTGCCGCAGCGCTTCGGCCTGCATGGCGCGGGCGTCGGCAAAGATTTCGGAAACGCGGTCGGTGATTACCATGCGGACGATTCTTCTCCGTGGGTATCCTGCGCCGTAGCTTAATCCCCGGCGCAGCGCGTGGCAACCGGCGGGTGTCATTAAACGCGGAGGGCGCCGGGATCATTTTGCGATTGGCCTTGGCGCGTAGATCCAGCCCTCGAGGCGTGCGGCGTCCAGCTCATTCATCTCCAGCGCCTGCGGAGAGGCGCGGCGCGTGGATCGAGGGGCGGGTGCAGCCTTGCCATCATCTCCCGGACGCCGGAACGATGCCGGATCCCTGGCCCACATGGCGGCCGCGACGGCGGCAACCAGGGAGTCGAGGCAGTCGTGGCTATCCAGGTACTGGTCCCTGAAGTCGGGCAGGTTGGAAATCCTTACGCCGGAACGTTCTTCCAGGCCGTCCAGGATCTGGCGACGCAGAACGCCTGCCTGTCTGCCGTTCTTGTAGCCCTTGTGAGGCAGCCCCAGGGCGTTGATAACGGCCCCGGGCATGGACTCCAGCAGCACTGGCCCCGTACGTCCGCAGTCCTCCAGCGGCGGAACACGGCAACCCTCGTTCCAGAGGCGGTGCAGCATTTGCATGCCGCGGAAGGTCATGGGCACCATGTTGGGGTTGAACTTGTGCAGGCAGGAGTAGCACTCGGGAAAGTAGAGGTCGCCGCGTCGCATAGGCTCGCCGTGCTGCGAGCAGAACTCGTCCCTCATCCGGAGGAAATCCGGGAACGCCATCTCCGCCGCTGCCCGCCAGAGTGCGGGCATTTCGTGGGCACCGGGCACCCAATACTCGGCGAATTGCTGGGGGACCGAGTAGGGAAAGTCCAAAGCCGCCACGGTTTCCGTCGGCAGGGAGCACAGGAGGTCGGCCAGGTCGGCCCGCCGCATGGGCTCGGACGAAAGCAGGCGCAGGCCGTCCTCGTCTAACAGCGACCGGGTGACCCAGGTTGCGCTGTCGGCCTTGGCCCCGCTGAAGTCCACTCCCACCATCATTGGGGTAGAATACAGCAAATTCTGGCCGGAGGCTGATTATGGATTTCACGACGCGGCGGGCGAGGTACCGCGGGATTCTGGCGGGAGACAAGTGCGTGCATCCCGGCTCGGTGTTCGACCCGATTTCGGCTCGGATCGCCGAGGACCTGGGCTTTGAGGTGGGCATGTTCGCCGGGTCCATCGCATCGTTCACCGTGCTGGGGGCCCCGGATATCGTGGTGCTGACACTGACCGAGTTCGCCCAGCAGATTCACCGCATCTGCCGCGCTGGCGACCTGTCGCTGATGGTGGACGCAGACCACGGCTACGGCAACGCGCTGAGCGTGATGCGCACGGTGGAGGAGTTGGAGACCGCCGGCGTGTCGGCCCTGACCATCGAAGACACCGTGCTGCCCGTCAGCTTCGGCGCCAGCGGGGTGCAGCTGCTATCGGTGGAGGAGGGCATCGGCAAGATGAAGGCGGCGCTGTCGGCCCGAACCGACCCGGCCCTGTGCATCGCCGGCCGCACCAGCTCCCTGCGGGTCTCAGGCCTGGAGGACACCATCCAGCGGGTCAAGGCCTACGAGGCGGCGGGAGTGGATGCCATTTTCCTGGCCGGGGCCAACACCCGCGACGAGGTGGCGGCGGTGGCCGCGGAGGTGTCGGTGCCGCTGCTGCTGGGTGGGACCACGGGCGAGCTGCAGGACAAGGAGTGGCTGGGCGCAAACGGCGTGCGCGTGGCGCTGCAGGGCCATTTGCCCTTCTCGGCGGCGGTCAAGGCAGTCCACGACACCCTCAAGGCGCTGCGCGACGGTGTGCCGCCCGCCGACCTGCGCGACAGCCTGGCCACCGACGAACAGATGGGCCAGTTCACCCGTCGCGACAGCTACCAGCAATGGATGGCGGACTACCTGAACTGAGTGTCAGTAGGCTAAACTGTCAGAACTGTGATTCGTGTGATTTTTGGATTTCCCTGATTGGGGCTGTGTCGGCCTGTAAGCTGCACTGAAATCACGGTAATCATCAAATCAAATAAATCACAGTTCAGACAATCCGAACAGGAGGGAGACCATGAACGTTTTCTACAACCACCTGCACTTCCGCAGCGGCGATCCCGATGGCGCGGCCAAGTTCTACTGCGATAACTTTGGCGCCGAGATCGTGGCGGAGCGTCCGCTGTCCAACACCAAGTCCATTGAGCTGTCGCTGAACGGTACGTACCTGATGACCATCTCGGGCCGCGCCCAGGGTGAGGACCCTGTCGCAGGCTCCACCGAGCCGCGCTACGGCCTGGACCACCTGGGCTTCCAGACCGACGACATTATGACCCTGGCTGCCACCCTGAAGTCCAACAACGTGCACTTCAACTGCGATCCGTGGGTGATGCCCTCGGGTTCCGCCGTGGCCTTCATCGTCGCGCCCGACGAGGTCAGCGTGGAGATCATCCAGCGCCCCGCCGCCGGTGAGGAGCGCGTCGTCCTGGCCTAGCCACCGAATTATTCACCACAGAGGGCACAGAGAACGCGGAGGGATATGACGTTCCCCTGATTAAGCTCTGTGCCCTCTGTGTTCTCCGCGGTTAATTAAGCCCCTGGAAAAAGTCGGCGCCGACGGTCTCTCCGTCCGGCACCGGGGGATGGGCGCGAACGTAGAACTCCCGGCCGAGGATGCGGGCGGTGACGTGTCGCGGTACGCGGTGGTAGGGCCAGTCCGGGGCCACCTGCGTGCGGTGGCAGAGGATGCAGGCGATCTTGGCCTCCATGTCGCCGTTTCCGGCAACGTCCAGTTCCAGGTGCACCTCGTCCTCGGGTACGCCCTGCTGTTCCTGCTCCGGCGATGGCCAGGGCCAGTCGATGCCCTCGCCGCGCAGGGCCTCGGCCCACTGGCGGCGGAACCCCTGGGGACGCACGCTGTAGAACAGCCGCTGGGGCTGGTGTGGCTCCAACCCCGAGGCCAGCTGGTCCGGGTAGGCCGACGGGTCGCCGGCCAAATGGAAGGCCGTGGTGGTATGGTCGCTGATTGCGATGTGGTCGGGGTGGCCGTACAGCCCGTCCGGCCCGAAGGACAGCACCACCTGGGGGCGGAAATGGCGCATCTCCAGCACCAGGCGCTCAACTACGGCATCGGTGTCGGCATTGATGAAGGCCTTGGGGTGGTTGTTGGACTCCCAGCCCTGCATGCCCGAGTCGCGGTAGCCCCAGACGTCGTTGCTGTTAAGGCGCAGGGCCTGGACGGCGCAGGATAGCTCGACCTCGCGAATGCTCCCCAGCGTCTCCCGGGTTGCAGACCCCTCCTGCCGGATCTCGCCCTCCTCGCCCAGCGTGGTGGTGATCAGGCGCACGTCCACGCCGCGGCGCGTGTGGGCGGCCAGCGCCCCGCCCACGGGGAACGCCTCGTCGTCGGGATGGGCAAAGCAGGCCAGCAACCGGTGTTCGGGCATATCGACTTTCCTTTCTATCGTAGAAAACTGCGTCCGTATTCTACATCGCGCGGCTTGCCATTTCTGCGGTAGGTTTGTCCGAATCAGGATTATTCGATTATCACGATTCATCAATCCGATAAATCCTGAATATCCTGATTCAGACAATGCGTCCAGCCCTGCTAATATGTACTCCGTTCCATTCTTGCCGGAGACTGTTAAGCCTTGCACCTGACCGAAACCGAGCTGGACATACCGCGCGCCCCATCTGGGGTCTCCCCGCTGGCGTGGTTGACGCAGCGGATGGCCGAGGGGCTGCCCGATGGTCAAACGCCGCTGCGGCTGGCCGTGACCGAGAGCGGCGAACGTCGTTACCGCTGCGAGGTGACCACCCTGGTGCAGGACGGAGCTCACCACTACCCCTGCCCTACACCTGAGGACGAGGGGGCTTTCTCGTTCCGGCGGCGGCTGTCGGAGAACACGTCGGCGTTCAACGCGGTGCTGCTGGTTCCCACGGGCATCGGAGCGGCTATCGGCGGGCACGCCGGCGACGCGACGCCGGTGGCTCGGCTGCTGGCCTCGGTGTGCGATACGCTGGTGACCCACCCCAACGTAGTAAATGCCTCCGACATCAACGAGATGCCTGCCAACGCGCTGTACGTGGAGGGCAGTGTGGTCTGCCGGCTGCTGATGGGCACGGCGGGGCTGCAGCCAGTGCGGGCCAACCGAGTGCTGGCCGTGGTGGACTCACACCCCAACCCGCTCTTCACCGACCTCGCGGTCAATGCTGTCAACGCGGCCCACGCTTCCTACGGCCTGCTCTGCCCCGGCGTGGTGACCCTGGACCCGCCGCTGGTGATGCGTTCGGAGTATACGGGGTCGACCCGGGCCGCTGGCCGGATTGAGGACGTGGAACGGTTGTTCGCGCTGCTGGATGACCGGCGTGGCGAGTACGATGCGGTGGCTTTGTCGTCGGTGATCTCCGTGCCTTTCGAGTACCACGCCGACTATTTCACCAGCGACGGCGGCATGGTCAATCCCTGGGGCGGCGTCGAGGCGATGCTGACCCACGCCGTCTCCAGCCGCTACGACGTGCCCTCGGCCCACTCGCCCATGCTGGAGTCGCAGGAGGTGCTGGACCTCGACGTGGGTGTTGTCGATCCCCGGATGGCTGCCGAGGCCATCTCCATGACCTTTTTCCAGTCGGTGCTCAAGGGCCTGCAACGAAGCCCCCGCATCATCACAGATCGCGAAGCCATGAGGGAGCCGGGCGTGCTGACGGCGCGGGACGTGTCCTGCCTGGTGCTGCCGCAGGGCTGCCTCGGCCTGCCGACGCTGGCGGCGCTGGAGCAGGGCATCCCGGTCATCGAGGTGGAGGAGAACGCCAACCTGATGCGCAACGACCTCTCGGCCCTCCCCTGGCGGCAGGGGCAGTTCCACCACGTCGCCAACTACTGGGAGGCGGCCGGAGTCATGGTGGCCCTCAAGGCCGGCGTCAATCCCGCGTCGGTGCGCCGCCCCCTTGCCCCGGTTCCGGTGGAGAAAGTGGAGAAGGGGAATGAGTCTGAACTGTGATTTTTGTGATTGGCATGATTGCTAGGATTAGTTCGACTCCCATCGGGGTAATGCCATAATCAAACAAATCTCAGTTCAGACAAAGAGTAGCAAAGAGATGTCTCCAAACCGGCCTGTGCTAGAATCGGCCCATGGCCACTCCCAACCTCGATAGCCCCGCCTCGTTTCCGGACGGCCTTGACGCTATATGCACGCCAGCGTTTGTCTATGACGAGCGGGCGATGCATCGCCTTCTGGACTACACCGATCCCCTTCGATCGGGTGGCCGGTGCGGCGTGCTGTTCGCCGTCAAGTCTTTCTCCTTTGCCCCGGCGCTGCGGGTCATGGCGCCCCGGCTGGACGGCTTTGCGGTCAGCTCGCTGTACGAGGCCCGGCTGGCCCGCGAGGTGCTGGTCGACGGTGGCTCGGTACACATCACTACGCCAGGCCTGCGCCCCAACGAGCTGGATGAAATCGGCGCCCTGTGCGACCACATCGCCTTCAACTCCCTGGGCCAGTGGGACGCGATGTCGCCAAGGCTGGCAGGTCAGGCCAGCCTCGGTCTTCGGGTGAACCCACAGCTCTCATTCGCCGAAGACTGCCGCTACGACCCGTGCCGTCTTCACTCCAAGCTGGGCGTGCCGCTGGACGAGCTGGAGGCCGGGCTGGGCCAGGAACCGGAGCGGCTGGAGGGGGTGAGCGGCCTGCTGGTCCACTCCAACTGCGATTCCCAGGACTTTTCTGAACTCAGGGCCACCGTGGACCGGCTACGGGAGCGCATCCCCGACCTGCTCCGTCAGGTGGAGTGGGTCAACCTGGGCGGGGGCTACCTGTTCGAGGATGACGAGGGCGATCCTTGCCAGGACATTGACGCCCTGTGCCGCACCGTGGACGGTCTCCGATCCGAGTACGGCGTTGACGTGTTCATTGAGCCGGGCTCGGGCCTCATCCGCGCCGCCGGGTATTTCGTGTCCACCGTGCTGGACCTGTTTCGCAGCGGCGGTGCACAGGTGGCGGTGCTGGATACGACGGTCAGCCATATGCCTGAGGTGTTCGAGTACGGTTTCCAGCCCGACGTTGTTGGGGCTGTGGCCAGCGAATCTGCGGATAGCCCTGGGCTGGCCACCGACGGCGAGACGGCGCACGAATACCTGCTGGCCGGCTGCACCTGCCTGGCGGGAGACCTGTTCGGTAACTACCGGTTTCCGGAGCCGCTCCGTGTCGGCGACCGGGTGGTGTTCTGCAACTCCGGCTCCTACACGCTGACCAAGGCCACCACGTTCAACGGCGTGGCCCTGCCCTCGGTCTACGCGCTGACCCCGGACGGAGAGTTGGTGCTGCAGAGCAGCCCGTCCTACGAGGAGTTCGCAGTCCGCTGGGGACTCGCCGGTGAATTCAATATCAAGAGTACCCTCCCCCCAGAGGGAGAGGGGTAGGGTGAGGGCAGGCTCTTGTCGCAATCTACGCCGCCTGGTCCCCTCGTACTCCAACTCCGCGACACCGTCTCGGTCCGGGAGTGCTCGCTGCTCCTGGAGCCGGAGGACGCCGGGCTGACGCTGGGCGAGCTGCTGGACCGCTACCTGCGGCACGCCCCCATCGGCCAACTGCTGGCCGCCGACCGCATTACCCGGTCGTCCGCCGACTCTCTTTTCGCGATGCAGGACCTGGTGTACGCCAGCGACGATTCCGGGCGGTTGATGGACATGTTCGACGGCGTGGCATTCACCGACGCCGGGCGGCCCATGGGCCTGGGCGGCGTTCCGACCCAACATTGTGCGCGGACGGGAGGGCAGGAGGTCACGCTGTTGGACATCGCCATCGATCGCATCGCCTGCGGGTACGACCGCAACTGGCACGGCTTTCATGCCCGCAAGTGGCAGCGTGCGCCGCAGCGCTTCGAGTCATTCGTCCGCGACACCCTCGCCGCCAATGGAGAGGCAGAATCCGAAGACCTGCTGGAGCTGGACACCACGGACAGCAAACTACGGTTCCTCGAGTCGTTGGCTCGGCGTGTCTGGCACAGCCCGTTCGAGAACTACTCCCGGTTCACGGGCCGCAGGCTGGTTTACAAGTCCGGCGACGAGACCGTCGACAACATCCTGGACGGCGGCGGGGCCATCTGCTCGGAGAAGGTGCAGGCCCTCAAGTTCCTGACCGATCGCTACGGCCTGGAGTCTGAGTACCTCATCGCCGGTCCGGATGCCCCCGGCCCGGTGCCCGTGGACAAGCTGCGGGAGATACTGCGCACCTTCGACCACCGGTTCGCGAAGCGCCACATGCGCTACTGGCAACACACCGCGCTGCTGTACCAAATCGACGGCGTCGAGGTGCTGGTGGACGCCACCAACGGCAACATGCCATTCCTGTTCCTACAGGGAGATGATACCGCCGCGCTCCTGCGTTGCGAGGAGAAGCGGCCAGTTCCGGTGCGGATGGTGGAGGCGGTGGAGGATTTCTATTACCACCGGGTGCCGCAGGACATCCCGGAGGGCCTGTTCTTTGCCCTGGAGGGCTGGATGACCCACTCCGACCTGATTCAGGTCTTTGACAACGAGCTGGGCCTCTACCTGTCCTCGGACTACTACGTGGCGCCCATCGCCTACCGCAACGAGGGAGCGTTCCGGCGCGACCGGGAGGAGTACCTCGAAATCTGCCGCCGGGGGCAGCTGCGACATTCCATCACCCGGGATTGGACACTGGACACCGAGGTGGGCCGAGAGTTCGCCGACACGGAGCCGGAGGTGGCTGGCAGGATACTGGACGCGCAGGAGCACCTGCTGTGCCGCCTGGACCAATGCGACGGCCCCGGCCACCAGGCCGGACTGGCGGTGGTCCAGCTGAGGCGCTGAGCTTTTCAACGCAGAGAGCACAGCGGACGGACAGGATCAGGGTCGCTCCCTGCGTACTTCGCTCCATTCCCCGTGCCCTCTGTGTTGAATGATTCTCAGGCCTCTCTGTGTATATACTGGCCCCATGAGGCCTCGCCGGACATCGCCCTCCGCCCTGCTGGCCCTCGTGCGTGACCACGACTTGGCGGCGCTCTCCGACGCCGGACTGCGGAAGGACTTCCGTCGTCTGGCAGGGCAATCAGGCGACGCAGCCGATGACGATCTGCTGCCTGAGTGTTACGCCATCGCCAGCGAGGCCATCGACCGGCGCCTGGGGGCGTGGCGGCTTTTTGATGAGTCGCCCATCGTGGATGTCTCCGGGGAGGATGGGGCCATTGCGTCCGCCGTTGCCAGCGTGGCCGAGCAGCGCCGCTACCGGCGTCCGGGGGACATCCTCCTGCCCGCCGGGTTCTACGAGGCAGTTCGTCGGTCGGATACCGACGGCCGCCTCCGCTTCCGGCCCACCGACGAGCAGTTGCTGGCGGCCATTCACCTGTTCCGCGGCAGGGTCGTGCAGATGGACGCCGGCGAGGGCAAGACCGTGTCCATCGCCATCGCCGCAGCGCTGCATGCTGTGCTGGGCCGCCGCGTCCACGTAATCACTGCCAACGACTACCTGGCGGATCGGGACTCGGCGCTCCTGGAGCCTGTCTACCGTTCCCTGGGCATCACTGGCGGTGCCGTGCCAGCCTACATGGAGGAGGCGGAGCGCCGCCACGTCTATGGCCGCCAGGTGGTCTATGGGGCAATGCGGGAGCTGGGATTCGACCACCTTCGCGATCACCTGAAGACCGATCCCGGCGACCGCGTGCAGCAACCCCTCGACGTAGCGATCGTGGACGAGGCCGATCACGCACTGATCGACGAGGCATTCACGCCGTTGATCATCTCTGGCAACCCCCTGGGCAGCACCCGCACGGCGGCCAGGGTCGACGCCGCCGTCGCGGACTTGGTACAGCGGCAGCGAGAAACGGCCTCCGAAATTGCTGTCCAAATGGAGGGAGGGCAGACCCGGTCGACCGATGTTGTTCGGCTGGCCGCGACCCTGTTGCTGGCCGACCCGGAGTCGCCGGAGTTACAGCGAGCGTTCTCTGCCCACCCGCGGATGCGGCGGCAGGCGAGGGCCATGGCTGAGGATGAAGATGCAGGGCTGACGGACGAGCTGTACTTTGCCGTTCACCCCGGCCGGGGACAGGTCACGCTGGCTGAGCGGGGCCTGGAGCACCTGGAACGACAGCTCGGGACCGTGTTCGGTGAAGGTGGCCCGGATGATGTTCGGGTTTCAGGCGGACAGGTTCCCATCTCCGCCACGGCGGCCCGCCGGCAGGCCCGGCGCTACGGGTTGGCCAACCAGGTCTCGCAGGCACTGCGCGCTCACCTGCTGCTGCAGCGCGACGTGGACTACCTGGTGGACGGCGACAGCATCGTTCTGATCGACGCGCACACCGGGCGGCCCAAGCCCGACAGCATCTACCAGCACGGCCTGCAATCTGCCGTCGAGGCGCGGGAGGGGGTGACGGTCCAGCCGGAGCGGGAGTCTCTGGCCCAGATTTCCGTCGCAGGATTCGTTGGTCAGTACCGGCACCTGGCGGGAATAACCGGTACCGCCACCACCGCCGCCTATGAATTCAGGCGGAAGTACGGACTGGAGGTGGCGGTGGTTCCGCCGGCGCATCCCGCGAAGCGCGTGAGCCGTCCGCCGCTAGTGTACAAGACCAGGGATGACAAGCTGGCTGCCGTGGTGGACGAGGTGGAGGCACGGCACCGGACGGGACAGCCGGTGCTGCTGGGAACCCGCACCGTGGAGCAGACTGCGGAGTTGACCCGGCTGTTCGACGACCGGGGATTACCCCACCTGGTGCTGAACGCGGTGACCACCCACGCCGAGGCCGCTGTCGTACGGGAGGCCGGAGCTTACGGCGCAGTTACCGTGGCCACCCACATGGCGGGTCGCGGCACCGACATCCTCCTCGGCCCGAACCTCGACGAAAGGATAACGATGCAATCTGCCTCGCAAATTCGGGGAATGCTGGAGAGCGGATTCAGGTATGTGGAGGTGAATTGCGCCTCCCCGGAGCAGGCGGATCTGCTGGAAACGGAGATCTCTCGCAATAGCGGCCTCGCCGTCTCCCGGCCCCACGGCGCCAGTGCACTGCACGTCTCTCTGCGGGACTTTGGTTCACTCTCCGTAGAAGGAAGGTCGGGCGTGGAGGCCTCCGTCGATCTAGTCGATCTAACGGCCAGGATGGACTTTGCCCTCGGCCTGTGCGTCATTGGTACCGAGGTCCACGACTCCACCCGCATCACCCTGCAGCTCAACGGACGGAGCGGACGGCAGGGGCAATTCGGCTTGGCGCAAACGTTCCTGTCGCTGGAGGACCGGCTGGTAAACCAGGACGCCGAGGCCATCCTCAAGCTCACCGGGTCCCGGCAGACGGACGCTGCAGGCCGGGCCTGCTACACCGGGGAGGCCGTTTCGCGACGCATCCAGGCCCTGCAGGATGCCGCCGACCGCGAGGGAGAGGCCGGGCGCGCCTATATGCAGGACTACGCCGCCGAGTTCGACCGCCAGACCGGTATCTACCACAGGCGGCGCGAGGAACTCATCGGTGTCGGTAGCGCTGACCCGGGTACCGTGCGGCGGCTGACCGAGGGCATCATGCGACGCGCGTCCTCCCGGCTCGTCGCGGCGCACCTGGGGGATGGCGTTGACGGCGACTATACCCCGCGGTTCCAACGTCTGCGGACGGAGCTGGGCCGGGATTACGGCGTGGACTGCGAGGCCTTGTACGGTGAGGACCTGTCGCTGCTGCCCGGTGAGATCGCCGCACTCCTCTCCGGTCGGCTGGAGGATCGGGCCAGGGAGGCAGAGGAGGAGTGGTTAGCCGAGCTGGCAAGGCTTCTCTACCTGCGGGTCTGTTCCGATTTCTGGCCAGGGCACATTGCCGCTCTGCGGGACTCCGTCGCCGTGGAGCTGCTAGGGACGCGCGGCCACAAATCAGCGGTGGCCTCCCACATCCGTCGCTGCAGCGAGGCCCTGTCGCGGTTCTGGGAGGCAGTGGATGAGGAGTTCCTGTCCCGCCTCTGCACCATGCCTTTGGCGGTTGACCAGGAACCTCCGCCCTCAACGGTTACCGTCAGCAGTGAAACGGAGTTGCTGTTGTCCGGGAGTGTATCCATAATCGTGGAATGAGACGGGAGCCTGCCAACCGATCTGACCAGGGCCCTTTAATTGTTCCCTCTCCCTATGGAGAGGGTTAGGGTGAGGGCGTTCTCTTATCGATTGCAAAGCCGCTGTTGCGAGGATTTCGCCCCCACCCCAGCCCTCCCCTTCAGGGGAGAGAGAATCAATAGCCCTGCGATTTGCTCTCGCGGAATGACGGGGGCGGGAATTGGCGGTTACAATGTGGGAGTGGTATCCGATCCACTCGGAGCCCGGAGGATTCTGGCATGGCCTGGCGAAAGATGCGGCTCGGCACGGCCCTGTCCCTCGGTGGCATCGTTGCCGCCTCGCCCCTCATTGCTGCTTGCGGCGGTCCCTCCTACGAGGACTGGGCGGCCACCGATGGCGCCGCGGGGCGCATCAACTTGGACGACGTGCAGGAGGCCTTCAAGAATTCCGACAGCGCCACGGAGTTCGAGAAGCGGGTCAACGAGATCTACGAGGGCGACGGCCTGGTCCTGGTGCGCGCCAAGCAGGACGGGGAGCAGCTCACGCTGGAAGGCTGGGAGGACCTCAACAACGACAACACCATCAACGAAGCGGATGACGACCAGCTTTTCTCCATTGTGCGGGGCACCAACGGCGACCACCAGATGCGCGGCTATCATGCCAATGGCTATTACAACAGCCATTTCGGCGCCGGCGATTTCCTGTTCACCTACCTGCTGATTTCGGCGATAACCCCCCGGTTTGGCGGCTACTACTACTCCACGCCGCCATCGCGCGGGCCGGAAATCCGCAACCAGCGCACCTCCTACCGCAACTCCTCGGCCTATGGCGGGCAGACCCAGCGCAACGCCAGTTACAACAGCAAGCAGGCGTCCTTTGCCGGTTCCCGCTACCAGTCCAGCCGGGGTAACGTCAGCTCCAACCGCGGCTCCTACCAGTCCACCCAGCGGACCAGCGGATCCTTCCGCACCAGCAACTCCATCTCGCGCACCAGCTCTGTCAGGTCATCGTCGCGCAGCTTTGGCGGATTCGGTGGCGGCGGCGCCATGCGTCTGCGCCGGAGATAGCGGCCATCGGGTCGCCCGGCGAATCCTTTGTCCTCCGGGTCTTCCTGGCCGGGATGAGCCCCGACGACCACCTCTCGGTCGAGTTGCCCTCCGAGTTCCTCGCAACGTCCGTCTCACAGCTGCTGGACCGCGTCTTCCCGCAGGGCGATGAGGGCCGCGGGCTGATCTCGGACAGGTTCGATCTCCGGGCGAATCCCGACCTGCCTGACATCTATGCTGTGCTGCTGGCCGTCTGCGACGAGTGGCGCGACTGGCGCTGCGCGCTGGCAGTGTCCACGTGGAGAGAGCCGGTCGCGCTCGATACGCCGGTGGCGGAAGTCCTGCAGCCAACGGAGGGCACCCCGGTCCTGCAACTGCGGCTGGAGCAGGAATACCGTGCCCTGTACTACGCCGTCCGGCACGGCCTCTGGGCCAGCCGGGACGAGCTGCTGGGCTGGATGCGGTCCCTGGTTGCGCTGTACTTCCTGGACAAGCACGAGGCCACCCTGGCGGCACCGCCACCACTGTCGAGCGGGCCCGCGCTGGTACAGGGGTTGCGGGACCTGGAGGATCATGGAATTATCGCCGCCCAGTCCCCGGACGATGGGGACGGCAGCGAAAGCCCAGGGGACGAGGGGAGCGCATACGCCGTAACCCGCGAGGGCAGGCGGCTCATTGCCGGGCTCCTGACCGAGACAGAGTCCTATATCGACCAGTACGATCACTACCAGGACGTGCTGGTCGATCCGGAGGGCGACCTGGTGGAGTTTGCCACGGGAGAAGGGGCCGATCTCCGAGTGGAGGTTTTCATGGCCGAGGGCCTGGACCCCGTGCGCACCGTGTTCCTGCTGCGCCTGTACGACGGCACCCTGGACGCGAGGGTGCGGGACTGGGTGGATGCACTGGAGTCCGAGGACCTGTTCGAGGGGCTCCTGGAGCCCGTGGTCAACCGGAACAGCGTCTCAGCGGAGGTTCTGGCCACGATCATTGAGCACGGCTACGCCTGGCTGGAGGAACAGCGCGAGCGGGCTCGCCGCGAGGAGGAAGACCGGGACCTGCTGCGCCGTGCCAGTGGCGGGGCGCCGACGCCCCCAGACTTGTAGGGGCGTAGGAGGGCCACGCCCTCACCGCTGCAAAGCGAATCCGGCGGTGTCAGGACAGCAGGGCGCGCGTCGGTGCCACAATCGAGGGCGACCCCACCCTGGCCCTATCCCGGAGAGAGGGAATTTGCCACACCCCCGCTCAGATTGCCATGAACAGGACCAGCGCCGCGCAGATCACCACCGCGCTCTCCACCAGCGCCACGCTGACGTTTCGCCCCTCAGCCAGGGCCTGCGAGACCTTCACCGTGGGCAGCAGGATGAGGTCAATCAGCAGGCGCACCACGTAGAGCAGCACAAAGCCCAGTACGCCGTACACCAGGAAGGCCGCGATGCTCTCGCCCCAGCCAACGAAATCCCCGAACACGGCCTTCAGCGTCACCAATCCGATGGCGATCAGGTTGCCGCCGAAAGCCACACCGACCGCGACGTTGTCCCGTTCGATTTCGTCATGGATGTTGAACGAGGTGGTGAACTCGTAGAGGAGGGCAAAGGCCACCAGCAGGACGAGGCCCATGCCGAAGAATGCCAGCGCGACCAGGGCCGCCTCTCCCTCGCTGGTACCGGTGTCTCCCGCCACTGCGCCGGCGATCAGCAGGCCGGTGGCGAGGTACATTCCGAACTCGGCGGCTCCCGCCCCGGCGTTACGGTCCTCCACGACCTCCTTTTCCAGGTGAAACTGGTATAGCACCAGCCGGTCGAACAGCACTCTCACCAAGTTCAGGGCGACGATCCCGGCCAGTGCGTAGAGGAACACCCGCAGCACTTCCTCGCCCAGCTCCCGGTCGAACCCGAACCCGCCGGCGGAGGAAACAAACGCGCCGCCGGTCAGCGGCTGGTAGAGGACCCCCAGCAGGATCAGTATCACGGCCATCAGGTAGCCGCTCAGTCGCAGGGCCACGGCGAGGTTCGCCTTGGTGGCGATCTCCTCGTCCACGCGGTAGTTGCGGGTTACGAGGTCCCTGGCGAACTTGGCCAGCGCCAGTATGATCAGCCCCTCGGCGACGAATACCAGCCCCCTGGGAAAGGACTGTAGCGCGTCGATAAATGCGTCAATCATCGCCTGCTCCGGCTGTTGTGGCTGCCCTGCGCTGGGGGTCTCAGGAGTGCCGCCGTTCGCCCTGGTAGAGGGTGATGCTCTCGGGAGCGATGGCCTCACTGAAAACAACCTCGAAGGGCCGGCCCTCCCACTTGGTGATGGTCAGGGACATGTCGCCCTGCTCGCGGATGAAGTCCCACTGGTAAAAGGCGTCGCCCGCACCCTTGCCGTCCTGGAATAACAGAACCTCGGCGCTATTGCGGTAGAAGTAGTTCTCGCCCTCAATGGTAACGCAGTTGTCGATGGAGTGTTCCTCGTCCAGCTGGATGAGGTCGTCCTCGCTGAGGCCGGTGGCGCTCAGTCCTACCGGTCCCGTGTCCTCGGTGACGGTGATGGATAGCTCGCGGCTGTCGGTCCAGTCGATCCACAGCCGATCGTCGCCATCGACACAAAGCAACTCGTACCAGGTGTCGGCAGCGCTGCTGTACCGGTGGATGCGCTCAATGAAGAACAGCCTCTCATCGTACTCGACGGAGTAGCCGTTGATGGTGAGCACGTCGCCCACCCGGGCCGAGCGCAGGCTCTCGTCGGGGACCGGAGCGACAGGCTCCCGCCTCTTCTTGCCCCGGCCGAACAGGGAACGCAGCATTTCTCTCCTGAGCTTGTAGAAGGGCTCCGACGGCACTTGGCCGCGAATTGAGTGTACTCAGGGCGCCGATGCAGGTCAATCTGTAGTGTACCCGGTGGCAGGAGTCTGTTGCGGCGAGACGCGCGACTGGATTATGCTTGAGATGGTAGGTAACCTTCAAAGTGGATTGGGGAGTTTCGAATGAGCGCTCCAATAATGCTGATTCTTGGCATAGTCGTGCTGCTGCTTGGTCTGGCATTTATTGCAGGCTGGTTTGACTGGTTGCTTCGGGTTGGAGGCGTGATCCTAGTTGTCATTGGAATTATCGGAGTCGTCATGGGAATAGCAGGAATGATGGGTAACCGGAATAATTCGAGCCGATTCTGACGCCGGACCCGGCCCGGTCAAGTCGCTGGAGCCAAGTCACTAGAGGAGGAAAGCATCATGGGGATGCTCTCACGCATGTCCACCATCGTTAAGTCCAAGATGAACCGGATCCTGGACAATGCCGAGGACCCGAGGGAAACCCTCGACTACTCCTACGAAAAACAGCTGGAGATGCTGCGCAACGTCAAACGCGGCGTGGTGGAAATGGTGGCCGCCAAGCGCCAGATCGTGCAGCAGGCCGACAAGGTCCGCGAGAATATCGCCCGACTGGAACGTCAGGCGGAGCAGGCGGTGGACGCGGAGCGCGAGGACCTGGCCCTGATGGCGCTGGAACGGAAGAACACCTCCCTCCTGGAACTGGAGGGGCTGGACGCTCAGATCGCCGGCATGGAGGAGGAGCAGGAAAAGCTCACCCAGGCCGAGGCGCGCCTGTCGGCTAAGGTGGCTGCCTTCCGGTCAAAGAAAGAGGTCATCAAGGCCCAGTACACGGCTGCGCAGGCGCAGGTTCGCATCGGATCGGCCCTCTCCGGTATCTCCGAGGAGATGGGCGACGTGGGGCTGGCCGTCGAACGGGCCGAAAACAAGACCGAGAGCATGCGGGCGCGGGCCAGCGCCATTGATGAACTGGCTGAATCCGGAGTGTTGAGTGATTTCGCCGGCGGCGGCAAGGACGACATCACTCGAGAGTTGGAGAAGATGTCGGTCAGTAGCAGCGCCGAGACCGAACTGGCGGCGCTCAAGGCACGGCGCCGCGGGGGATCCTGATGATCGTCCGCATCAGCTCGGAAGGTCAGTACAACCTGCCGGGTTCATTCATCGACCAGCTCAACGAGATAGACAACGCACTGGTCGAGGCTGTGGCCGCGGAGGACCGGGGCAACTTCGAGACGCTGCTCAAGCGCATGCTGGACCTTGTTCGGGACAATGGCACGACTGTTCCGGTGGAAGAACTGGTGGAGTCCGACCTGATCCTGCCGGAGCCCGACCTCACGCTGCTGGAGGCCGAGGAACTGTTCGTCGGAGAGGGCCTGCTGCCGGGGTAGGTGCCAATCTGCTCCGAACGACTGAGGTTCCCTTTCGAAGTGCATATGGACCGCCGGGCCAATGTCAATCGGCGTTGCTTTTTGCGGCTGTTTTTCAGGTTTGCACGGATCTATTGTTAGGATTTAGTGCCCGCCGCTTGGATGTAGGCACTTCTCGCAGTGCTCTCCTGTTTTTGGTTTACAGCCCGAACCGCAGTCGTGGTTCATGATTGTCCTTGAAAGAATACGGGCGGGATTCTCCCGCCCGTATTGCATTTAGCCCGACGGCAGGAAGGTCAAGCCCTACAG
>CAXXOI010000010.1:0-57082 GCA_963664175.2 Dehalococcoidia bacterium | reverse complement strand
ACGTGGCGTGCAGGACACGGCTGACGCCGGCGTGCAGGACCTGGTGCTGTTCAACGTCAAGATGCACCACAACCCTGCGGCCATAGCGTCGCTGCCTCCCATGGTGGGTCCTGGAACTGTCGTGCTCACCCTCCAGAACGGCATCGATAACGGAGAACAGATTGCCGAAGTTGTTGGCCCGGAACCCGTGATGATCGGCTCGGCGTTCATGGAGGGCCGCATCTCGGAGCCGGGGGTGGTCACCCAAGGCGGCCCCGGGTCAGCCGGGTTCGGCGAAATGACCGTTGGCATCTCGGAACGTGGTGAGCGGCTGCTCCGGGAGTTCCTCGATGCTGGCTGGCGCGTGGAGCTGCATGAGAACATGGTGGGCATGCTCTGGAAGAAGTTCGCCTACATTGCCGGTTCTGCCGCCGTGTGTTCCGCTGCCAACTGTGTCTACGAGGAGATGCGGAACATCCCGGCCACGCGCTCTCTGATCCAGCAGGCCATCGAGGAGGCGTTGGCCGTGGGCCGGGCCAGCGGAGCTCCCATAATGGACGATTCGCTGGAGTGGGCCATGAACTCCCTGGATCGATTCCCGGCGCAGGGCCGGGCCTCCATGGCCAAGGACTTCACCGAGGGACGTCCCGTGGAGCTGGAGGGACTGAATGGCGCCCTCATCCGGCTGGCCCGCAAGACCGGAACTCCCACGCCGGCCAACGACTTCCTTTACGCAGTCCTCCGGCCCCTGGCCGATCGCATCGCCGCCCAGCACGCGGCGGGCTAACCCGGCCCACGGCTCAAATGACGATGAGCCTCTCCAAGTCCCGTTTCCAAAACGGGCTGCAGTGCCTGAAGCGGCTGTATCTGGAAACGTACCGCCGCGATCTTGCAGACCCGGTGCCCCCGGAGAGGCAGGCTATTTTCGACATGGGCCACGCTGCCGGCGAACTCGCGAGACATCGGTTTCCGGGCGGCCGTCTCGTGGATGGGTCATATGTCGATCATCAACAAGCAGTGGACGCTACCCGCTCTCTGCTGAGTAATGTTTCTGTCCCAGCCATCTACGAGGCCGGTTTTACTTTCGAGAGTATCAGGACTCGGGTCGATGTCCTGAGCAGGGCAGGCCAGGGCAGCTTCGATCTGATTGAGGTCAAGTCCACAGCCAGTGTGAAGCAAGAGCACTACACCGACGTCGCCATCCAGCTTTATGTGATTGAGGGATCCGTGGTTCCGGTGAACAGAGCCATTCTGATGCACCTGAACCGGGACTACGTGTACCAGGGGGGCGACCACAATCTCCGGGAACTGTTCACCCTGCAGGATGTTACCGACACCGCGAGGTCGTTCGTCGAGAATGCGGTCCCAAACAAACTGCGAGAGATGTGGGAGGTGCTCCAGCGGGATTCGGAGCCGGATATTGCGACGGGACCGCATTGCACCAGCCCCCACCGTTGCTCGTTCCACGGATATTGCCACCGCGACCTGGCGAGGGACTACGGGCGGGCATATGTAAGCGACGGCCTTGCCTCTGCATTAGCCGGGATAAATTTTCCCGCCGCATATCTTGATTTCGAGGCTATCAATCCCGCCATCCCGGTGTATGCGGGAACAAGGCCCTACCAGGCGATTCCATTCTAATGGTCCCTGCATATTCTGGACTCCACGGGACGGATCGAGCACCTTTCCTTCCTGAACGATGACCGAGACGACCCGAGGGAGCGGCTGGCCGAAGCCCTGCTGAAAGCGGTGCCACCCGAGGGATCGATTGTGACCTATTCCGGCTATGAGCGGCGTGTGGTGACTGGACTGGCCGAGGCGCTGCCCCAGCACGCCGACAGGCTGCGGGCCCTGTGCGAACGCATGGTGGACCTGTTCGCAGTCGTCAGGGGAAACGTCAGGCATCCCGACTTCAAGGGAAGCTACTCTCTCAAGTCTGTCTTGCCTGTACTGGTGCCCGAAATGGGGTACGCGGACCTCGACATCTCTGAAGGAATGACGGCGTTCACATCCTATCTCAGGATGATTGGCCCCGAGACTCCTGCGAACGAGCGGTCTGCCATCCGGGAGGCCCTCCTCGCCTACTGCGCCAGGGACACCGAAGCCATGGTGCGGGTCTACGAGGCGCTGATGAGGCAATCATTGGGTATGCGTGGCAGTGAATGAATATGGAGAGTTACATGAGCGACAACGGAATTCTGGGTATACCAAACCGAACGGAAAACTGGAAGACAGCCCGACTCTTTTCTCCGTTCTTTAACGATCCAGTTGCTCGACTGAGATTGGCAAAAAAGGTTGGGTGCTCCCGCCAACACCCAGGCTAACGAGGTAAAGATTGAACTGTTCTGGAAGGGAATGCGGGACCACCTGCACAAAATTGAGACGGACTTGGAAAGAAAGAGCAAGCAGATAAGGTTAAGTAGATACTACGAGGAGCTTGCAGACACCTATTCACGGTTGTTCATGAATCTGAGAGACGAAATCAAGAAATTCAACTTGGAAGGAGAAAAATTCCAAGGGTTAAACGAAATGAACTATGCAGTTGACCACAATGGCTTTGTGAAAGGACTAGGAACAAACCTTGTGAACACAGAGGTGGACATCGTTCTGGAGAGTAAAGAATTTCTCTTCATAGGTGAAGCAAAAAGTGAGACTTCACTTGTAGGAACAAGCAGTCGGGTCCTAGTTCACCAACTGATTCGCCAATACGTGATGGCGAAAATCCTCATGGAGCACCGGAGCAATAGGAACCTTAGCCCAACAAAAGAGACCGTCCCCTTTATGGTCAGAAGGGAACCTGAAGGTAGAGAACAGCTTCAGGTAAAGTTCATGTTAGATCAGAAATGGCTCAGGCCCGGCAATGTCCTCACTTGGGAACAGGTCGCTGAATTAACCGGCAGAGTCTGAACGAACGACGCAGGTAGCAGCGGCCCAACCCCGTTCGCAGAATCCAATGTTATACTCTCACGCAGTTTGTGAAACGCCCATCGCAGGAGGTGGTTGGTGAAGACCGTTGACGCCATTGCTGAAATTCTGAAGCGGGAAGGGGTGGAATACCTGCCTTGCTTCCCCACAACGCCGGTTATCGAGTCTTGCGCCGAGGCCGGAATCCGCCCCATCGTGTGTCGACAGGAGCGCGTTGGCCTGGGCATCGCCGACGGCTACAGTCGTGTTACCAACGGCGACAAGATGGGCGTGTTCGCCATGCAGTACGGCCCAGGCGCCGAGAACGCCTATTCCGGCGCCGCGACTGCCTTTTCCGACTCCACGCCCTTGCTGCTGCTGCCCCTGGGCCATCCCACGGACCGGCAGGGCGTTGCACCGCTGTACAGTTCGCTGCAGAGCTACGGCACGATCACGAAGAGCATTGAGCAGATCAACTTGCCAGAACGCACTTCCCAGGTCATGCGCAGGGCCTTTGCGGCATTGCGGCAGGGTCGCCCCGGACCGGTGGCCGTGGAAATTCCCGCCGATGTTTGTGACTACGACGTCTCTGAGGAGGCGTTCTACTACGTTCCGAGTAGGGGAGCAGCTTCCCAGGGCGACCCTGGCGACGTTGAGGCCGCTGCCCGCGCCCTGTGCGGGGCCAGCAACCCTGTCATCGTCGCCGGACAGGGCGTGATGTACGCCAAGGCCTCCGAAGAGTTGCAGGAACTGGCGGAGTTGCTGCAGGTGCCGGTGACCACCACCTTGCTGGGCAAGAGCGCCTTCTCGGAGACGCATCCCCTCGCGCTGGGGTCCGCAGCGCTGACGTCATCGTCGACCGTGGTCAACTTCCTGCGCCGCTCCGACGTCATTTTCGGGATAGGGACCAGCTTCACCCGGCACAACATGGTGATGACCATGCCGCCGGGCAAGACCATGATCCACTCCACTAACGATGCCTCCGACATCAACAAGGACTACAACATCGACTTTCCCATCGTTGGCGACGCCAAGCTGGTGCTGCGTCAGATGATCGACGCCTGCCGCGAAATCGTCGGCGACAGCCGTAAGAACAGCAACACGGCCGCAGAGGTAGCCAGGGAGCGCGACGCCTTCATCGAGGAGTGGAGGCACAAGCTAACGGACGGTTCCCGCCCCATGAGTCCCTATCGCGTGATCTGGGACTTCATGCACACCGTTCCGCCGGAAGAGGCCATAATCACCCACGACTCCGGCAGTCCCCGAGACCAGATCGTGCCCTTCTACCGTTCCAACGGGCCGCGCACCTATATCGGCTGGGGCAAGTCCCACGGGCTCGGCACCGGCCTCGGTCTGGTGATCGGCGCCAAGCTGGCCCAACCAGACAAAGTCTGCGTGAACTTCATGGGCGACGCGGCGTTCGGCATGGTGGGGCTGGACTTTGAGACCGCGGTCCGGTCCAACATTCCCATCATCACCGTCGTGTTGAACAACTCCACCATGGCCGCCGAGGTCAGGCAGATGGCCGATTCGCACCGCCTGTACGGGACGCGTGATTTGGGCGGCAACTACGCCGACATGGGCCGGGCAATGGGCGGCTACGCCGAACGTATCGAGGACCCCAATGAGGTGTCAGCGGCCTTCACCCGCGCCCGCCGGGTGACCGAGCAGGAGGGCCGTGCCGTGCTGCTGGAGTTCATCACCAGCGTAGAGACCGAGGCTGCCAACCGCCGCCCCTTCTAAGTCAAGCTGTCAGAATCAGGATTCGCAGGATTAAAGGATGTGCAGGATAATCCGGCTAATCGGGAAAATCCTGTAAATCCTGATTCAGACAAAATCGAGGAGAAAGACTATGGCACGTTCGAAGTATTTGTTTGTTGCCAGTATGGATGTTGATCCCTCCAAGGAGGGACTGTTCAACGAGGTCTACAACATCGAGCACTGTCCGGAGCTCAGCAAGGTTCCCGGGGTGGGACAGATAGCCCGCTACGAAGCCGACTCGTTCAAGGTAATGATTGGCGGCGAAGAACGCACCATGACGCCCGACGGACGTCCCCGCTTCCACGCGGTATACGAGATCGAATCGCCGGACGTGCTGACTTCGTCCGAATGGGGCGAAGCCGTGGAACTGGGGCGCTGGCCGGAGCAGGTCAGGCCCTACACCACCAACCGGCGCCACACCCTGCTTCGCCTCACCTATCCCGGCGAGTAGGAAGCAGCCAGCTGGTAGCAGGGTGCCACCAACTATCAAGTGATTTACACGGAGTAGCACCACCTTGGCCGTCGATCAGAAATCGGAAAGTCCCACACGCGACTTTGACATCCAACAGGTTCTCCAGTCGGCGCGGCGTCTCGCCACTGATTGCCTTGCCCCCAGGGCAGCCCAATACGATTCTGCCGCCACACACCCGGTCGACAGTTGGCGGGACGTCTGGCGGGAGGGGCTGTTGGCCATGGGCATCCCCGGGCGCTTTGGGGGACTGGGCCTAGACATGCTCACCTATATCAAAGCCATAGAGCTCCTGGCCGCCGGATGTACCAATACCGGGATGACGGTGCATATGCACTCTACCGTAACCCGATTCATCGATGCCCTGGCCACTGAGGAGCAGAAGGCGTTCTACTTCCGCGAGATAGTAGAGGACGGCAAGCTCTTCGGCAGCTGGGGCAGCGAACCCGAGACCCGTGGCGGAACGGCACTGCGCCTTACAACCATAACCCCCCAGGATGGCGGGTTCGTAATTGAGGGGACCAAGCACTTCTGCACCATGTCCGGAGGTGCCCACCGCTACATGATCCACTGCAGCTCCGGTCCCGGAGACCCACTGGAGACGCAGTGGCTGGCGCTGCTGCCCCACGGCACGCCAGGCATCGAGCAGATCGGAGATTGGGACACGTTGGGTATGCGTGCCACCGTCAGCCCCGCCATGCGGCTTAACAACTGCTACGTCGGGCCGGACGCTCCCCTGAGCTTGCCGGGTGACGCCCCGCGTTCCGGGGTCACCCAGGGGTTCGGACTTGGATTTGCGGCCGTGTTTCTAGGTGTTGCGCAGGCGGCCTTGGACTACATCCGAGAATTCGCCCAGACCCAGACCTTTGCGCCTGACCCGTCTCCCATCGCCGAGGGCCTAATTGTCCAGCGCACCGTGGCCGAAATGTCTTTGGCCATCGAGGGCGCCCGCGGGGTGCTGCACCACGGAGCCTCGGTCTGGGATGATGCCGGTCCCGGCGAACGGGCCTATCTCGCAGCCAAGGCGAAATACCTGGCCACCGTGGCCTCCCTGGA
Organism: Dehalococcoidia bacterium; assembly: GCA_963664175.2. Classification (GTDB taxonomy): domain Bacteria; phylum Chloroflexota; class Dehalococcoidia; order Lucifugimonadales; family UBA3495; genus VXOI01. Next base: position 50,913 of record CAXXOI010000010.1, on the reverse strand, counting down.
CGTGACCGCGAAGGCGATTCAGATCGCCGGAGGACGGAGCGCCCACAAGCGTATGCCCCTGGAGCGCCTGTTCCGCGACGCCCGGACCTCCACGCTCATGCCTCCCAATCTCGATCGTTGCCTTGAGATCGTCGGGCGGTCCGAACTGGGGCTCGACGCATCGCTCTACCGGGACGTGTAGCCCGCACTCTGCGCCAGCATTTCCACACGGAGAGACCAGCGACCTATGGATGCCGCTCTGGAAGGCGTCAACGTCATTGACCTTACTCACTGCATCGCCGGGCCCTACTGCACCAAGCTACTGGCCGGGTTTGGCGCTGATGTGCTCAAGATTGAGCCGCCACAAGGGGAGCGAGGGCGCAAATTGGCCCCCTTCTTCCACGATGAGCCGGGTCCCGACAGAAGCCTCCCCTTTGCTTACCTGAACACCGGCAAACGCAGCGCTACTCTCAACCTCAAGAGCGCTGAAGGCCGCCAGATGCTGCTGTCGCTGCTGAGGGACGCCGATGTGCTGGTGGAGAACTTTGCTCCCCGCGTGATGCCCTCCCTCGGACTGGACTACGAGACCCTGCGCGAGATTGCTCCACACCTGGTGATGGTGTCTATCTCGAACTTTGGGCAGACCGGGCCCTACCGCGATTACAAGGCCGCAGATATTGTGGAATATGCCCTCGGTGGGTTGATGTACATCTTTGGAGCCTACGACCGGGAGCCGCTGAAGCATGCGTTCAATCAGGCGCAGTTCAAGGCCGGGACGGACGCGGCCTCAGCGACCCTGATGGCCCTCTACCACCAGCGAATGACCGGAGGCCGGACCTCCGGACAGGGCCAGCGTATCGATGTTTCCATACAGGAGGCCGTGGCCTCCGGGCTGCGGGACGTGGTCAACAACTACACCTACACCGGCGCCATCCGCCGCCGTCAGCCCAACCACAGCGGCGACCTGCAGCGCCTGCGCGCCACCGCCGACGGCCACCTGCTGCCGAATCCCGGCCTGGGCGGAGGACTGAACTGGGACAGCTTCGTGGAGTTCCTGGGCCTTCCCGAGATGGATGATGACCGTTTCAGGACGCCGTCAGCCAGGCTGGCCAATGCCGAAGAACTGGGACGCATCCTCGACGAATATTTCATTCGCCAGAACAAGTACGAGAGGTTTTACGGGTCCCACGAGCGCAGATTTATATTCGGCGTTGTCCAGTCGCCGGATGAGGTCTTCGATGATCCGCAGTTCGCCCACCGGGAGTTCTTCGTTGATGTGGAGCATCCCGTGATGGGAGAACTCCGGATGCCAGGCGCGCCGTTCAGGTTGGAATCGACGCCTTGGCAAGCGGGGGATGCGGCCCCGGCCATCGGCCAGCACAACGGGAAGATATTCGGAGAACGACTCGGCCTCACTGCAGAGCAACAGGCGCACCTGCGCTCGGAAGGGATCATTTAGCCAATGTCATCGACACCTCATTCTGGAACGACCCCCGGCGGCCCACTGCAGGGCGTGCGCATCGTCGAAATGGGACAGCTCATAGCCATACCGTTTGCCATGAAGCTGCTGGGCGATATGGGCGCGCAGGTCATACGCCTGGAGTCGACGCGCCGGCTGGAGAGCTATCGCAGCGATTCCGTCTACCAGAACGAGGTGCATGGGGAGTTCTGGAATCGGGGGGCAAATTTCTACGAACAGAACCGCAACAAGCTGGGCATCACCCTGGACCTTGGTCGTCCAGAGGGGTTGGAAGTACTGCGCCGGCTGATCGCCGTTAGCGACGTGTTCGCCGAGAATTTCACGCCCCGAGTAATCAGGAATTTCGGACTGGAGTACTCCGACCTATGCCGGATCAAGCCTGACATCATCATGGTTTCTTCCACCGGTTACGGGTTTGACGGTCCGTGGGCCAACTTCGGCGCCACCGGGCCGGCCACGGAGGGCGCCTCTGGCTTGGCTTACGCCACGGGCTACCCGGGTGGGCCGCCGGTCATGGCCGAAATACCATACGTTGACTACACGGCCGGAGAGCACACTGTTTTTGCAGTGATGACTGCCCTCATGAACCGCCTGCGCACGGGCAAAGGCCAGTTCATAGACGTTTCGCAGACCCAGACCGCCGCCGTCACGATCCCCGAGATACTCCTCGATTACGCGGCCAACGGCAGGACCCCGGAACGCATTGGCAACGCCGACCCGGTGATGGCTCCACACGGTTGCTACCCTTGCCGCGGTGACGACCGCTGGCTCGCCATCGCGGTGGGAGACGACTCCGAGTGGCAAGGGCTCTGCCGCGTCCTGGGACGTCTGGAGTGGGCAGAAGACCCGCGGCTATCGGGAACCCTGGGACGCTGGAAGTACCGCGAGGAGATCGACACGCTGCTGGAATCGGAAACCGCCAAGTGGGACGCTCACGAGTTGATGACCGCGTTGCAGGCTGAAGGGGTGCCGGCTGGTGCTGTGCTGGACAGCAAGGATCTGCTGTTCAACCCTCATCTAATGGAAAGGCAATTCTACGAGATTGTCCGGCACCATCCCAGCACGGAAATGCCGCCCCTGCCGTATGCCAGCCGCCCCTGGAAGCTCTCCGGCACCCCAGCGGTTTCGCCACAGGCGGCACCAATTATGGGGGAACACAACGAATTCGTATTCGGGGAATTGCTCGGGCTTTCAGTCGAACAGATTGCCGATCTCGAGGAGGAAGGGGTGATTGGCTACGCTCCCGATGATCCGCGACCGGTGCAGCGGCCCTCCCTTGACGAGCAGGTCAGGCAAGGGAGGATGCTGCGTTACGAGACCGATTTCGAAAGGCAAGTGTCCGAGGGATATCCGCGCACTGAGGTGTGAAATCGCCTCTTCAGTCTCAACGGCCCGCCCCGCGCTTGACAGGGGACTGGGAACGCGTCGCCCGGAACTCAGGGCAGGCTTATCGGGTAGGACAAGCCGTCAATGTCAGCGGGGTCATCTAAGACTGCCATATCGATCTTTCTGCGCCGTCGGGCCCTGATCAGGATTCCAAGGGCGTGCCAGACCGTTTCAAACTCCTCGCTGTCCAGGTCGCCGATCTCCTCGATACTGAACGTGAGCACGTTGGCCGGCACCACAGCGCCCGATTGTGGAGACGACGACACGTGGCTGGCCCCGTTTCTGGGCGCAATCGCGTCAAACGTACCCGCTCCGAATCCTCCCGGCTCATCTGTGGCGCTGCCGCCACCGTCGGAGACCACCAGGTACGTGCCGTCGCTGGTGTGCTTGAGCAGGTGTGCGTCCCTGGCGGAATCCAGGAGCATTCGTTCCGCCTGCTGCACCCGGGAGTGCTCTACGTAGAACTCCCGCTCCAGAACGTTCCTGAGGGTCTGGCTGTCCGGAAGACGCTGGCCGCGATATCGCTCGGCCACGGCCTGGAAAAGAGGAATCGACAGGAATGCCTCGCGATATCCGCGCTGAGCGTCATCGCCGCTGGTCGGCTTGAAAATTGCCTTGGAAACTGGCGTGGTGATCAACGTGTCACCCTGCTTGCTGATCAGCTGGAACTGACGGGCAGCGAGGCTCTTCAGGCGAAAACCACTGCTTTTGGCGGAGAGTCCCAGGTTAATCGCAAGGGTCTCCTCAGTGAGGATGCCACCACCACTTTCCTCCACCCTGCGGGCGATATCCAGCGCCGTGGTAAAACCATAGGCGGGAAACAGGTAGACCGAACGTTGCCGTGTCTTCCTGGCAGAACTGATGCTGCTCTGGTTGCCCCGAGTTGAAGAATCCGCCGGAACCTGAATTGCAGCAGCGTCCTGACCGCCACCCTCAATTGGATGTTGCCGGGTAGTCATAGGTGCCCCTGGATCTGGAGACAATTAACGTGATTATTGATTGATTCACGGATATTAGCACGCTATTTATGTAAACTCAAGGCTGAAATGACTGCCAGGAAGGTGTTTTGGAAATAACTCACCAATTTCGTGGCCTGAATCAAACCACTATTGGCCGACAGGCCAAACCAAAAACTCATTTCCAAAAAGAATGGGGCCCCTTGCGCGCAAGACGCCCCATCCTGGAATCCGCTGGAAGGGTTCTACAGGCCGCGTGCGGACTCGTACGCTCCTATCTGATCCTCAAACTGCAACGTGAGACCAATGTCATCCAGGCCGTTCAGGAGATTGTGCCGACGGGCCTGATCGATCTCAAAGGGAATCGAGATCTCCTCATCCTCATCCCAGACACGCTGGCCTTCCAGGTCCACGGTCAGGTTCAGCCCCGGCTTTCCCTTGGCCCGGTCCATGATTACCCGGACGTCCTCCTCGGAAATCCGGAGAGGCAGGACACCATTCTTGAAACAGTTGTTATAAAAGATGTCCGCGAAACTGGGAGCGATGATGCAGCGAATTCCATAGTCTCGCAGGGCCCACGGAGCATGCTCGCGGGACGACCCACAACCGAAATTGTGGCCCGCCACCAGTACCTGGGCGTCGCGATATTCCGGCTGGTTCAGAACGAAGTCCTCCTTGGGAGTACCGTCCTCGTTGAAGCGCCAGGAAAAGAACAGGCAGTCTTCAAAACCGGATCGTTCAATCCGCTTGAGAAATACGGCCGGTATGATCTGGTCGGTGTCGATGTTCACGCGGTCGAGCGGCGCCACCACGCCGGTCACCCTTACAAATGGGTCCATCTGTGTCCTCCTGATGTCAATGGTTACCAAATCTCTTGCAGGTTGAGCGTGAATCCGGGCAGAACAGGGTCGCCCGAAATCGTCTCAGGGTCGTCTAGGATTTCAACCGCTTGGCCAAGGCGATATACGTGCACCTGCCGCACGAACGGGTCGATGAGCCACCCCAGTAGCACGCCGTTTTCGATGTATTCGGCCATCTTGGCCTGCAACATCGCCACGCTGTCAGAAGGCGAGCGGAGTTCAGCGATAAAATCAGGCGCTATGTGCGAGAACCTGAGCTTGTCGTCCTCAGGCACTGATTCCCAGCGTTCTTTCAGTATCCAAGAGGCGTCCGGCGCTCTCATTGAGCCATTAGCTAGAGTAAATCCGCTAGAGGAGTCGAAACTCAGGCCTGTCGCGTCGTGCTTGGTCCAGATGTAAAGCTCGCCAGTGAGGGAGCTGTTTTGGGAGCCTGAGGTCGGGTTTGCTGGGGGCATAAGAATCAATTCTCTCTTGGCAGTGAGTTCAATCCTCAGCTCGCCATTGTCCGCACAGAATTGAACCAACTGGTCGTCGGTCATATCAATGGCGCTGAAGTCGAGCACCAAGGGAAGCGGGAGCCCGGCCCCCACCTGCGGTGGCACAGGCTCCTGAACCGCTGTTGACACATTCGGTTGAGTCATTGCGTCTTCATCCAGAGTGCCTTGACCGATTCCCGTCCCAATGACCTACAGGTCCCGCACGTCCACGAAGTGTCCCGCGATGGCGGCGGCGGCGGCCATGGCTGGGCTGACCAGGTGGGTGCGGCCGCCCTTGCCCTGGCGACCCTCGAAGTTCCGGTTGGAGGTGGCCGCACAGCGCTGTCCGGGGGACAGTATGTCCGGGTTCATTCCCAGGCACATGGAACAGCCCGCCACCCGCCAGTCCAGACCGGCCTCGGTGAAGATGCGGTCCAGGCCCTCTTCCTCGGCCTCTTGCTTGATTTTGGCGGAGCCCGGAACGACCATGGCGTACACATCCGGATGGACCTTGCGACCCCTCACCACCTCTGCGGCCGCCCTGAGGTCTTCGAGACGGGCATTGGTGCAGGCCCCCACGAAAATGCGGTCGATCTTGATGTCCTGCATCGGTGTGCCCGGTTGCAGGTCCATGTACTGAAGCGCTCGCGCGGCCGATTCCTGCGCTGCCGCATCATCGAAAGAGGCCGGGTCGGGTACGCGGCCGCTTATTGGAGCGACCATCCCTGGGTTGGTCCCCCACGTCACGAACGGCTCGAATTTGGAGGCGTCGAATATCTCAGTCTTGTCGTAGGTAGCTCCGGGGTCGGTGGGCAGTTGCTTCCAGCGCTCGACCGCCGCGTCGAATTCAGCGCCGTGCGGTGCGAACTGCCGCCCGCGCACGTATTCGAACGTGGTCTCGTCCGGCGCGATCATTCCGGCACGAGCCCCCGCCTCGATGCTCATGTTGCAGACGGTCATGCGCCCGTCCATGGAAAGAGAGCGGATGGCCTCACCGGTATATTCGATAACATGGCCGGTTCCGCCGTTAACGCCGATTCGCCCAATGATGCCGAGAATGATGTCCTTGCCCGTAACCCCGGGGGGCAACTGACCGTCGACGCGCACCTCCATGGTTTGCGGCTTGAATTGGCGCAGCGTCTGTGTGGCCAGGACGTGCTCCACTTCAGACGTTCCAATGCCGACGGCGAAGGCTCCCAGGGCGCCGTGCGTTGACGTGTGGCTGTCCCCACAAACCACGGTCTTGCCCGGCTGAGTGTAGCCCAGGTCCGGGCCGATGATATGCACTATGCCCTGAAGAGCGCTGAACCGGTCGTACAGAGTTACGCCGAACTCCTCGCAGTTGCGATCCAGTGCGTCCAGCTGCGCCTTGGATATCTCGTCGGTAACGGGAAGTGACAGGTCCCAGGTGGGAGTGTTGTGGTCCGCCGTGGCAACGGTCAGGTCGGTGCGGCGCACCTTCCGTCCTGCCATTCGCAAGCCGTCGAAAGCCTGGGGCGACGTGACCTCATGAACCAGGTGCAGGTCGATGTAGATAATCGCCGGCTCTCCCGGCTCCTCCTGGACAACGTGAGCGTCCCATATCTTTTCGAACATAGTCTTCGGGGGCATTTGTTCTCTCTCCTAGGCGCGCCTGTACGCAATTGTAGCCAGTTTAAAGTGCGGCACATTATATCATCCCGGAGTTCAATGCCCCGCAAGTCAAGGGAGAACAGGGAACCATTTTTGCCCCCCCATTTCCCCATTGCATGCTGGCAGTCAGGCCAGTAGATTCCGGACTGCGGCATATCGAGGAAGTCGGAACGCAGCCGCATTCGTGGTAAACTTGCCCTGTCTGCCCCAATGGGTCTTTAATCCGTCCGGGCGTCGATACACTCAGTAATTGCCACCGGCCTGAAGCCCGGCGAATCTCTTTCAGTCGATGACTAAGAGGACTACCAGATGCCTTCCGACGATGCCGTTGTACTTCCAGCCAACGCCAAGCCCGTAAAGTACAGGATGAAGCTGCGTCCCGACCTTCAAACCTTCACTTTCGAAGGCGAGCAGACTGTCGACATCGAAATTGTTACGCCAACGGCGCGAATCGACATGAACGCCGCGGAACTGGAAATCAGTGATGTCGTTTTGCAAAGCAACGGTATTTCGTACGCCGCTCAATCCATTTCGTTGGATGAGGGCTCCGAGACGGTAACGCTGGACTTTGGAAAGACCCTTTCCCAGGGCATGGTCCAATTGGACATGCGATTCACGGGAATTCTGAACGACCGGCTGGTGGGTTTCTACCGCTCTGAATACCAGGACACCGAGGGACAGACTCGGCACCTGGCCACCACACAGTTCGAGGCTACGGATGCCCGCCGCGCCTTTCCCTGCTGGGATGAGCCGGCCAGGAAGGCAATATTTGACGTTACCCTGGTGTTCGACGACAGCCTTCAGGCGGTATCCAACACCCCCATCATTGAGGAAACAACTCCCAGCCCGGGTCTGAGGTCGGTACGGTTCGGCGAAACACCGGTTATGTCGACCTACCTGCTGGCCTTTGTGGTCGGCGACCTGGTATCCGTGCAGGCCGACGCCGTCAACGGCACCACAATCGGTGTCTGGACCACCAGGGGCAAGGAAAACCAGGCCGGGTTCGCCCTCGACACATCGGTCAAGCTGCTGGGGTATTTCAACGAATATTTTGGGATTCCTTACCCTCTGCCCAAACTGGACCATATCGCCATTCCCGACTTTGCCGCCGGGGCCATGGAGAACTGGGGCTGCATCACGTACCGCGAAACGGCGCTTCTGGTCGACCCTGAAAATTCGTCGGCAGGCACCCGCCAGCGGGTCGCGGAGGTGGTGGCCCACGAAATGGCCCACATGTGGTTCGGCGACCTGGTGACCATGGAATGGTGGGACGACCTCTGGCTCAACGAGAGCTTCGCTTCGTGGATGGGCACCAAGTCCGTGGACTGGCTGTTCCCCGATTGGGAAATGTGGACGCAGTTCGTCAATATGGACACCAACCGGGCCCTCAGCCTGGACGGACTGAAAAACTCGCATCCCATCGAGCAGGAGGTCAAAAATCCGGCCGAGGTGAGCCAACTCTTCGATGCCATCAGCTACAGCAAGGGCGGATCGGTTCTTCGCATGCTGGAGAACTTCCTGGGGGCCGAAACCTTCCGGGGAGGGTTGTACCGCTATCTCAAGGCCCACGAGTACGGAAACGCGCGGACCCAAGACCTGTGGGCAGCGCTGGAAGAGGAGTCAGGCCTTCCGGTAACGAGCATCATGGACTCGTGGGTAAAGCAGACGGGCTACCCGGTACTCCGGGTTGAGGCGGCGCGCGGAGCCAACGAGGTCCAGGTCTCCCTGACTCAGGAACGGTTTGTCTATGATCGTCTCCTGGGCGATGAGGAGCCCAACCCCGAGGTCTGGCAAGTTCCGGTGAGCATCAGTTCCACCGGCTCAGCTTCGGCCGCCGCCGTGATGGACGACAAGGAATCCGTAATCACTCTTCCGGCCGCCAGCCCATCCGAGGACTGGTACAAGGTCAACGCGGGGCAGACCGGGTTTTACCGCGTTAACTACACGAGCGACGACTGGGAGCGGCTGGCCCCCGCGATTAGCACCCAGCAGCTTCCGGCCACGGACCGCCTGGGCATTCAGAATGACGCCTATGCACTGTCTCGGGCCGGCCTGCTGCCCATCACCCAATTCCTGGAGCTGGCCGGCTCCTACGCCGGAGAGACCGACGCGTCGGTCTGGAGCGACCTCGCCTCCAATCTCCGCGACATTGAGCAGCTCATTGCCGGGCAACCGGTCCACCCTGCCTACCAGCGGTTCGGGAGAGAGCTGTTCGGCCCGGCCGCCCGGCGTGTTGGCTGGACTCCCAGGTCCGGTGAGGGCCACCTCGACTCACTGCTGCGGTCCACAGTGCTGGGACAGTCCGGGAGCTACAACGACGCTGAAACCCTGGATTACGCGGGTGATCTCTTCCGTCAATACCTGGAAAGTCCTGAGGCCGTGCATCCGGACCTGCGCGGCATCGTGTTCAGCTTGGCCGCCCAGGGCGGCGACCGCACCACTTTCGATCAGCTCTGGGACCTCGAGGAACGGACCAGTATGCAGGAGGAGAAGATCCGGCTGCTGCTCGCCATGTCGCGGTTCCAGGACGAAGGTCTGCTGAATGACACGCTGGAGAGCGCCCTGTCCAGCAAGGTGCGCTCGCAGGACACCATCACGGTGGTTGCCGGCATTGCCGCCAACCCCGTGGGGCGTTTGCCCGCCTGGGAGTTCGTCAAGAGCAACTGGGGCGAATTCGACCGGCGCTACGGTGGTGGCGGCTTCGGCCTGATGCGACTGGTCTCCATCGTCAACAGCTTCACCACGGACGAGCAGAAGGCGGATGTGGAAAAGTTCTTTGCCGACAACCCGGCTCCCGCCGCAGAACGCACCATACGCCAGGCCCTGGAACGAATGGGACTGAACATTCGCTGGCAGGAGCTGAACGGGCCCGCGCTCAACTCCTGGTTCGGGGTGTAGGCAAACAGCGCCAAACGATTTCGACACAAAGGATTTGCTCAACTGAAGGGAGGCGGCGGAGTGTGAGGGAGAGGCTCAGGATGAGCAGGGAAACTTCCCACAAGTAGTAAGCATTCTATGGATTCAATTGAACGTATCTCTGCCCTGAAATCCGCGCTTCGAGAGCGCATTCTCATTATCGATGGCGCGATGGGCACGGCAATCCAGTCCTTTGATCTCGGCCCCGATGATTTCGGAGGCCTCGAGTACGAGGGATGTAACGAACACCTGGTTCTCACCCGCCCGGACGTCATCGAGGCCATCCACAGGGGCCATCTGGAAGCCGGCGCGGACATCATTGAGACCAACACCTTTGGCTCCACCCCGGTCGTGCTCGCCGAGTATGACCTTCCTCACGAAGCCCGCCGCCTGAATCTCGTGGCCTCAGAACTGGCCCGGAAGGTGGCCGACGGCGCCTCGACCCCTGACAAGCCGCGCTTCGTGGCCGGTTCCATGGGTCCGACGACAAAGACCATCTCCGTAACTGGCGGGGTTACCTTCGACGAACTGGTCGAGAGCTATCACATCCAGGCTGCCGGACTGATCGAGGGCGGTGTGGACGTTCTGCTGCTGGAGACAGGGCAGGACACGCTGAACATCAAGGCCGGTCTGGAAGGAATCGACCGCGCCTTCGCCGAGCTAGGCCGCGAGGTTCCGGTGGCAGTGCAGGGTACCGTGGAGCCCATGGGGACGCTGCTCGCTGGACAGGACGTTGAGGCGCTTTATGTCTCCCTGTCCCACCGAGAACTGCTGTGGATCGGCATCAACTGCGCCACCGGCCCGGCCTTCATGACCGATCATATCCGCACCCTGGCCTCCATCTCCAAGTTCCCAGTTTCCTGCGTTCCCAACGCAGGGATGCCCGACGAGGACGGCAAGTACAACGAGTCTCCGGAAGCCATGGCCGAGACGCTGGGCCGTTTCGTGGACTCAGGCTGGGTGAACCTGATCGGCGGCTGCTGCGGCACTATTGACGGCCACATCCACCTGCTGGGAGAGACCGCCAAGGGCAAGACGCCCCGACAGCCGGTCGATTCCCCGGAGACCAGGGTTTCCGGCATCGACTCCCTGCTGATAGACGATCAGGTCCGCCCGGCTGTGGTCGGCGAGCGCACCAACGTGCTGGGCAGCCGCCGCTTCCGCCGCCTGATCAACGAGGGCAAGTTCGAGGAGGCTGCCGAAATCGGCCGTCGGCAGGCTCGCAGCGGCGCACACATCCTGGACGTGTGCCTGCAGGACCCCGACCGCGACGAAGCTTCCGATGTTGCCCAGTTCCTTGACCTGGTTACCAAGAAGGTCAAGACGCCGATCATGATCGATTCCACTGATCCGTCGGTAATCGAGCTCTCCCTGAAGCGTCTGCAGGGCAAGGCCATCATCAACTCGGTTAACCTGGAGGACGGAGAAGAACGGTTCCAGGCCGTTGTACCCCTCGCCCGCCGCTATGGCGCGGCGCTGGTGGTCGGCTGCATTGATGATGACAAGGAACAGGCCCAGGCCATCACCCGCGAGCGCAAGCTCGAGGTGGCTCTGCGCTCCGCCAAACTCCTCACCGAGAAATATGGGGTCCCGGAAGAGGACCTAATATTTGATCCGCTGGTTTTCCCCTGCGGCACAGGCGACGTCAACTATGTGGGATCCGGCGCCGAAACCGTCGAAGGGGTGCGTCTGATCAAGGAAGCCCTGCCCCGTTGCAAGACGGTGCTGGGCATTTCCAACGTATCCTTCGGCTTACCCGCCGCCGGGCGCGAGGTGCTGAACTCAGTGTTCCTGTATCACTGCGTCCAGGCTGGCCTGGATCTGGCCATCGTGAACTCCGAGCTGATGATGCGCTACGCCGCCATACCCGAGGAGGAGCGCAAGCTGGCGGAGGACTTGATCTGGTACAGCGGCGATGACCCCGTGGCGGCATTCGCGGCCCACTTCCGCGAGAAGGCCCCCTCGGCCACCAACGAAGAGCGCCGCAACCTTCCGCTAGACGAACGTCTGGCCTTGGCAATCATCGAGGGTACCAAGGAGGGGCTGGCCGAGGACATTGACGAGGCCCTGCAGGACAGGACGCCCCTTGAGATCATCAACGGACCGTTGATGGACGGCATGACCGAGGTGGGACGGCAGTTCAACGCCAACCAGCTGATAGTCGCCGAGGTGCTTCAGTCCGCAGAATCGATGAAATTTTCCGTGAACAGACTCGAGCCGCACATGGAACGGACTGAGAGTTCTCTCAAGGGACGGGTGGTGCTGGCCACAGTCAAGGGCGACGTTCACGACATCGGCAAGAACCTGGTGGAAATCATCCTATCCAACAACGGCTACGAGGTAATCAACCTCGGCATCAAGGTGCCGCCCCAGGACCTCATCGAAGCCTGCCACGAGCACTCCCCGGACATCATCGGGCTCTCAGGTCTGCTGGTGAAGTCGGCGCAGATGATGGTGGAGACGGTACGCGACTTCCGGCAGGACGGCGTATCAGTGCCGGTGCTGGTCGGCGGGGCTGCTCTGTCCAACCGGTTCACCCGCCTGCGCATCGCGCCGGAGTATGGCGGTATGGTGGCCTACGCTCCGGACGCCATGACCGGCCTGGCCCTGGCCAACACCATCCAGGAGGCCGACGAGCGGGCGCACCTGTCCGCTCAGCTGGATGCGGAGACCGAAGCCATGCTGGACGATGACAGTCGTCGAGCGTCAGAGGATGGCGGTAACGATGTTCCGCCAGCGCAGGTCCGGCATGACTTCCCGATTCCGAATCCTCCGGACCTCAGGCTGCACGTACTGACCGATTACAACCTGGAGGATATTTTCGGGTACATCAACCCCCAGATGCTCTATGTGCGTCATCTGGGATACAAGGGCCGCTTTGCCGAGGATCTGGCGGCGGGCGAACCGGCTGCCATCGACCTTCGCGACTCGGTGCGACGGGTCGAGGATTTGGTTCTGGCCCGCAGCGACATTTCGGCGAGTGCGGTCTTCAAGTTCTTCCCCTGCCGATCCGACGGTCAGTCGTTGTTGGTCTACTCGCCCGACGGTTCACAGGTGCTGGAGCGCTTCTACTTTGGCCGGCAGTCGCAGCGCGACGGGTTATGCCTGTCGGATTACGCTCTTCCTGTGTCTGGAGATTCTTCCGGCGGGTTGGACGGCATGGACTACGTCGGAATGTTCGTCACGAGTATCGGCCCCGGCGTGCGAGATCTGGCGACCCGGTGGATTTCCGAGGGGAAGTTCCTGGACTCCCACATCCTGCAGGCTCTGGCCCTTGAGAGTGCTGAGGGGTTCGCCGAATTGCTGCACCAGCAGCTGCGGCAAATGTGGGGCTTCGGCGACCCGGCGGGCATCACCCCGTACGACTTGTTCCGTACGCAGTATCGAGGGATGCGTTTTTCCTTCGGCTACCCCGCGTGTCCCAGGCTGGAGGACCAGGAGCAGCTCTTCCGGCTGCTGGAGGTCTCCAGGCACCTGGATGTGGAGCTCACCGAAGGCCACATGATGGACCCGGAGTCGACGGTATCGGCTCTTGTGTTTCACCACCCGGATGCCAAGTATTTCAACCTCAGCGAGCGGGACATCAACCGCCTGGAGGCGGAGCTCGGCAGCTAGGCCGGTTCCGTCGGATCCCGGACGGCGCCCGAACAAGTACAGCCTGCCGCCCACGACGCGGGCGGCCCAGACCCGGAGGCAATGTGCAGAACATCAGCAAGATAGCCGACTCCCTGGGATTCAAGTCGGAGCATGTGCTGCCCTACGGACACCACAAGGCCAAGATATCCCTTGAAGCCATAAGGAAGCCCAGTCCTGGGCAGGGTAATCTGGTCGTAGTCACTGGAATCACGCCGACCCCCGCCGGCGAGGGCAAGACCACGACGGCCATTGGGCTGACCCAGGGCATGGGACGCCTGGGCCACAAGGTCTCAGTCAACCTGCGGGAGCCAACGCTGGGTCCCATTTTCGGCATCAAGGGCGGCGGAACCGGCGGCGGTAACGCCCGCATCGTCCCCGAGGACGAGATCAACATCCACTTCACCGGCGACGCCCACGCAGTCGCCTCGGCTCACAACCTGCTGGCTGCGCTGGTGGACAATGCCGTGTTCCGCAACGCCATCCCCGACTTCGACCCCTCGGGCATCCAGTGGTCCAGAGTCACTGACGCCTCCGACCGTGGTCTCAGGCAGGTCATCGCCGGCGTGGGTGGAAGTGGCTACGGCCCGCTGCGGGAAGCCAGGTTCGACATCGTTTCCGCCTCCGAGATCATGGCCATCCTGGCTCTGGCCGATGGGCCGGACGACCTTCGCGAGCGAATCTCTCGCATCGTGGTGGGCTCCACAAGGAGCGGCGACCCGGTGACCGTGGCCCAATTGGGCGTGCAGGGCGCTTTGATGACCCTGCTGCACCAGACGGTAATGCCCAACCTGGTGCAGACGTTGGAGGGCCAACCAGCCATAGTACACGCCGGCCCCTTCGGTAACATCGCCCACGGCTGCAGCTCGATCCTGGCGGACAAGCTGGCGCTGGGCTACGCCGACTACGTGATCACCGAGGCCGGGTTCGCCTCCGACCTCGGGTTCGAGAAGTTCATGCACATCAAGACCCGCACCAGCGGCCTGCTGCCCAAGGCAGCGGTGCTGGTGGCTTCGGCTCGGGCCCTCAAGTGGCACGGCAGGATGCCGCGACGCGACCTGGACAAGCCCGATGTCGAAAGGGTGGTAAGAGGCGGCCCTAACCTGGCGCACCACGTCGGCATTGTTACCAGCTTCGGCCTGCCCTGCGTCGTTGCCATCAACCGGTTTGGCACCGACAGCCCCGAGGAGCTGGCAGCGGTGCGGGAAATCGCGCTGGAGGCCGGAGCCTCTGCCGCGGTAGAGTGCGACGGGTATGCCCAGGGCGGCGCCGGCGCCGAAGAGCTTGCGCAGGCCGTAGTCGATGCTACCAAGTCCGACAGCGACATTACCTATGCCTATCCCCTGGATGCCACAGCGCAGGAGAAGGCGCTGGCCCTCGCGCAGAAGGTCTATGGCGCCTCGGACGTTTCGTGGTCGACCCAGGCCACCAGCCAGCTCAGGTACTTCGAGTCCCAGGGCTGGGGCAACCTGCCCATTTGCATGGCCAAGACACACCTGTCTATCTCCCACGATCCCAGCCTGCGCAACCGGCCGCAAGGGTATACCTTCCCGATAAACGACCTCCGCGCCTCGGTGGGGGCAGGGTTCCTGTACGCCCTGGCCGGCCGCATCGAGACGCTGCCCGGGCTGCCCACCCGGCCTCGCGCGTTGGACATGGATGTAAATGCCGATGGCGAAGTTGTCGGTATTCTGAACTAGTTTGAGTGGAGTTCGCCAATGCGCGTCGTAATGATCCACGCCCTCGCGGAATCCATCCCGCCGGTGAAACTTGCCTTCATGGAGGAGTTTCCCGAGGCCGAGGTAATCAACCTGCTGGACGAGGGGCTGCTGGTGGACTTTCCGGGCAGTATCACGCCAAGCCTGCGGCGGCGCATGAGCGGCCTGATCTGCTATTGCCAGGACCACAATGCCGACGCCATCGGGCTGGCGTGCTCCGTTTACGCGCCCGTTGTGGATTCCGCGAGGGACCTGGTTGACGTGCCGCTGGTGTCCTCCTACGGCCCGGTGATGGCGGATGCAGTGGCGTCCGGTCCCAGGATCGGCGTGATTGCCACCAACGAGGCGACAATGTCCGATTCGGAATATTACCTGGAGAAGGCCGCAAGGCACTCCGGGAAGAATATTCAGGTCAAGAAACGGCTGGCTGCGGATCTGATACAGGTTCTGAGAGAGAAGGGCCATCAGGCTTTCGAACACCGGTTGGAACAGGAAACCCTCGCCCTTTCCACCGAGACTGACGTGGTGTTGCTGAGCCAGTTTTCCTTCGCCACCGCCCTGGAGCACCTGCGCAGGGTCTCCCCTGTCCCCGTGCTCTCGGCGCCCCACAGCAGCGCCCGCACATTGAAAAAATTGCTGGAGGCGTAGACATGGCCAAGTCGCCTGAACTGGACCAGGTAATCACGCTGGTTAAGACAAGGGAAGTCGATGAGTCGCAGGGCGCCACGGAAGGGAGGCGCCGCTCCTTCGAGCAAATGGTCGACGGGTTCGCCATCGACGTGCCAGCCAGGTACAGCCGGGTGAACGCCGGGGGAGTCACGGCGGAGTGGATAACGGCCGACGGTGCATCGGACAGCAGGGTCGTTTTGTACTTCCACGGCGGCGGCTACATTATCGGATCGCCCAGGACTCACCGGCCCATGCTGGCCCACCTGTCCAGGGATTCCGGAGCCAGGGTACTGTCGCTGGATTACCGCCTCGCGCCGGAACACCCATTCCCTGCGCCCGTTGAGGACGCGGTGGCCTCATATCGGTGGCTGCTGCAAGAGGGCTTCGATCCAGCAAGAATCGCACTCGGCGGGGACTCTGCCGGCGGTGGTCTCACCGTCGCGGCCCTCGTACAGATCCGCTACCTCGGGCTGCCGGTTCCTGCCGCGGGAGTTTGCGTTTCTCCGTGGGTGGATATGGAGGGACTGGGTGAGTCCATGGAGACCAGGGCGGAGGCGGACCCCATGATCGTGCGGGAGGGATTGCTCCTGTCCGCCAAGACTTATCTCGGTGGCGCCGACCCCAGGGCGCCGCTGGCTGCGCCACTGTACGCTGATCTGCGCGGGCTGCCCCCGTTGTTGATCCAGGTGGGTGACGCGGAAGTGCTGCTGGACGACTCCACGCGCCTTGCCGGAGTCGCTCGGGAGGCCGGAGTAAAGGTGCAGATGGATGTCTGGGACGACATGATCCATGTCTGGCCCCTGTTTGCCCCTATATTGCCAGAGGGGAAACAGGCCATTGCCCAGGCCGGCGAATTTATCAAGAAGCATACCGGAGGCTGAAGATGATCTACGATTTCCGAATGTATACCCTGAAGCCCGGCGCGACGCCCGATTACCGGGCCGGCGTCAAGGAAGTGGGCCTGCCCATTCGCCAGAACCACGACGTGGCCCTCTCGGGCTGGTATTGGAGCGACGTCGGTGCGCTGAACCAGGTGGTTCATATCTGGGGTTACCAGGACCTGGAGCACCTGAACGCCCAGAAGGCGGCGGTATACGCCGACCCGGATTGGAGCAGCAAGTACATACCCCGTGCCCAGCCGCTGGTTGAGTCGCAGAAGACCTGGCTGATGATGTCTCCCGCCTTTGCGCCGACGTATCCCGTCCGGGGCCCCATCGCCGAGGAGGGCACGCCGGAGTACAAGCGCAAGAACGACATGGTATTCGACTTCCGGCAATACACCCTGAACCCCGGCGGACTGCCCACCTACATGTCCGCCGTCGAGGAGTTGGCGTTGCCCATCCGGGAGCGGCACGGAGTCAAGCTGGCCGGCTGGTTCTACAGCGACTTGGGCGACCTGAACCAGGTGGTGCACATCTGGGCCTTCGACAACGTGAAGCATATGGAGGAGGCCAAGGCAGCCGTCGCGTCTGACCCGGAGTGGGGCGGCGCCTACATTCCCCGTGTTCGGGGAGTGCTGTCCGCGCAGAACACCTACCTGATGAAGACCACGGAGTTCGGCCCCACCCCGTAGAAGCGGCATCACGAGGGAAAATCCGTCCGCGAAGCAGAGGGCGGCGAATTGGCAGGCAATGCCACTGGCCGCCCTTTTTGGTTGCTGCCGATAGGGACTGGCTGTTCGGGAGGTTCAGCCCTGTTCGGGCTTGAAGAGTCCGATGTAGTTGCCCTCGGGGTCGATGAAACCTGCGATGGAGAACTTGCTGTCGTTGACGTCCATGGACATGGGAGGCAGGACCTCCGTGGCACCCAGGCTGACCGCCTTGTCCAGGTAGGCGCGAAGGTCGTCAACCGACACGTAGAAGGTGATCATCGGGCGGGGAGGGCTCTCTCCCGAATCGGAGATGCCTCCGCCAATGCCTCCCTCGGAGTGCTGCACCAGCCCGTAGTTCCATTCGTCGCTGGCGGGGGTGATCTCCCAGTCGAAGAGATCTCCATAGAATTTCTGCTGCGCAACGGTGTTGACGCAGCCGATCTCGAAATGTACTACGGGGTTGGGCATGGTGTTCCGCTCCTGATTTTTGGGGTTGATTGGACGGGGAAGACCCGTAGCCCAATTCTATCCCTGCACGGACTTGCATCGTAAGGCCCGGCTGTCATCAATAATCAAGGTGCGGTCGGCGTCTCCTAGTTGTGGCAGCCTCGGGCCTGGATGTCCCAGACAGCCTCGACTTTGCCGTTGCGCAGGCCGACGAAGCGGTCCCAGCGGCTGACCATTGCGTCCTGCTGGCTGGGTATGAGCAGCAGTTGGTCTCCCACTCGCAGCGACGCGCCGTCGGTTACGTTGTAAACGGCGTGGTCCCCATCCATTGACATCAGCTCCACGCCGGGCCGGCCGTCAACCTCGGGCAGTCCACGCAGGGTGCTCACGGCCCGTGAGCCAGCGTCGCCAATGGCCACTCCCGGACGCGGCGTGCTGATGATGGTGGTCAGTACCTTGGCGGCGTAGCTGAACTCGGTCATGTAGCTATAGTGAGTCTCCATCAGCAGATAGCTGCCACCCTGGATCTCGGTGACTCCGTCGATCTCGCCTGCAACGTCGTAGCTCCACGTCTCCCCGGTGGACACGATATCGACGGGAAGGCCGGACTCTACGATGGCGTCCTTGAGGTCTATGACGCCCTTGATTACCCGGTTACCCTCGATGACCCGGTCCTCGCGGTCGGGCATCGCTTCGATGACCTGATGGCTCATGATGCCCCGGAACCTGACGCCGGGCAGGGAATCGATCTCGCGGGCCAACGCGACGCCTTGCTGAATTTCCTGCACTCCGCAGCGCTTCAGGCCGGTCTCCAGCTCGATGACCACCCCGAGGTCAACCCCCTGGGCCACTGCCTCACGGGAAAGGGCCTGGGCGTTATCGGCGTTGTCGCAGGCGACCATAACTTCGGCTTGGCCTGCCAGTGAGCAGAGGCGGCGAATCTTCAGGTCGCCCATCACCTCGCTGGTGATGAACACGCTGGGGATGCCTCCGTGCACCATGACCTCTGCCTCTGCGACCTTGGCGGCACACACACCGCCGATGGTGCCGCCGCGTCGTATCTGGCGGAGCGCTATGGCCGGCGTCTTGTGATTCTTGCTGTGTCCCCGCAGCTTGCTGGGCTTGTCCCGGTAAAAGTCGGCGATGACATCCATATTGCTGTCGAGGGCGTCCAGGTCAATCACCAGGCAGGGAGTGTCCAGATCTTCAATTGGCGTGCCGGGCAGGGGCGTCTGGCTGTCTATCATTTTGCCGCTCCATTCAATCCCCTCTCCCTTCTTGTGCTTCACTTCCCTGTCCTTTGAGGGTGAGGGTGAGGGTGAAAATTCAGGGTTAGGAACCGCCGCTATGCGAACCGTCCACGTGCGGAGAGAGGCCAATAGCCTTCCAGCTTTCCGGCCCGCACCGCGCGAATGTAGTCGTACTGGTTGACCGTTGCCGCCAGTTCCCATGGGGCGAGATGGGCTCGCTCACCGGCGGGCAGAGCGCCCTCGGCGTCCCTTTCCAGCTCAACGATCCCATGCTCGGCACTGAATCGGGCCGCGAAACCACCCGCCACTCCCTGGAGTACAGGACGCCCGTGGTCCGGGCCCGTCGCTTTGTGTCCCGAGTCCAGCACAGCCAGGTTGGGCACGGGACGGCTGATCACAGTGGCAAGCACCGTTGCGGCCAGCGACAGCTCGGGCAGATGGTCCTGCAGGCGAGCATCCATCAGGGGATAGCGCCCTGCGCGCACCTCGGTTACACCCGAGAGACTTCCGACTGCGGAGTGGCAGTGGGCCCCTCCCACGCTCACCTCCGGCACCGACAGTCCGGCGCTTTCCATCAGGTCCCTGGCATCAATGGCGACCTGCAGTCGCTCCCGCGTCTGGCTGGCGTGAGTTCCAGGGTCGGTTCCGGTGGGGCCGGGAACCGTGGCCATGATGCCGCGGAAGTTGAGACCCTCTGCATCGTTCACCGCTTTGGCCAGCGCCACCACCTCGGCGTCGGGGGCAACTCCACAACGTCCCATGCCGGCTTCGATCTCCACCAGCACGCCTATTTCAGCGTTTGCCGCAATAGCCGCCTGCGACAGTTGGGCCACGTTGGCAGCGCTGTCCACCGCGACGCTGACTTTGGCCTGGGCCGCCAGCGCGCACAGACGCTGGATCTTTGACCTCGTTACCACGGGAGTGTCGACGAGAATGTCGTCAAACCCCGACGCAGCGAAGACCTCCGCCTCGCCCAATGTGGTCGCGGCTATGCCCCTGGAAGCCGGCGCCGACACCTGGCGTCGTGCCACCTGAGGGCACAGGTGACTGGTTATAACCGGGCGGACCGTAACCGAGGTGCCGGCGAAGTAACCATGATAAGTCTGTATATTGCGCTCCATCAGGTCCAGGTCGACCACCAGCGCGGGGGTATCCAACTCCTCCACGGGCGTGCCCGCCGGTTGAAAAATGGGGCGTTCCATTGCGAGTTCTCTCCATCGATTCAAGTGCCGGGTTTCAAGTGTCAGCAGAATACCACAAAGGCCGTCAACGGGGAGGAGAGAACCGTCCCGGTTGCAATCGAGGATGGGCAGTGCCACAATTTGTTGCATGTCTGGACTGTTGGAAGGGGTCAGGGTTCTCGACCTGACCCATTATATTGCAGGGCCTTATTGCACCAGGCTGATGGCTGGCCTGGGAGCCGACGTGGTGAAGGTGGAACGGCCACTGACGGGAGACCCCATCCGCAGCATGGGTCCGTTCGCATCGCGCCCCAACGTGTTCCGCGAATATGGCACCGCCGCACCTGTCGAGGACGGCGCGTGGCACCTCTATCTCAATGCCGGCAAGCGCAGCATCGGCCTGGACTTGAAGAGCGAAGCTGGGCGCAGGATCGCGCTGGATCTCGCTGGGCGGGCGGACATCCTGGTCGAGAATTTCGCCCCGGGAACGCTGGAACGCCTCGGCCTTGGCCTCGAAGAACTTCACGCCGCCAATCCGGCGCTGGTGATTACGTCTATCAGTAACTTCGGCCAGACAGGCCCGTACCGCGACTGGAAAGGTACCGAGGCGAACCTCTACGCCATGGGCGGGCTGATGAACATCACCGGGGAGCCGGAGCAGGAGCCGCTGAAGGAAGGGGCTCCGCTGGCCCAGCTGGGGCGCGGGGCAGAATGCCTTTGCCGCCACAATGGCCGCACTGATGTTGGCCGAGGAGACCGGCGAGGGGCAGCATATCGATGTATCCATCGGTGAATATGCCACCAACATCCTCGAAAACGCCCTGATGCAGTACAGCTACTCTGGCCAGGAGTACACCCGCGTTGGCAACCGTGGCTACGGAAGGGCCGCCTGGGGCATCTATCCCTGCCAGGACGGACACGTCGGCATCATAGCGGGCCCCGACCATCGATGGCCGGAGGTAGCGCGCATCATGGAGCGAGAGGAACTGGCCGATCCCCGATACGGCTCAAGGCGCGGCCGTCAGGAGTTTGCTGACGAAGTTGACGCTTATATGCTGCCCTGGCTCATCGACCATGACAAGGTTGATATTTTCAAGGCCGGACAGGAAAGCGGGTTGGGGTTCAGCTTTGTTGCCACGATGAAGGATATCCTCGAGATGGAACAATTGGTGTCTCGGGGCTATTTCGTGGACTTGGAGCACCCCGTCGCCGGAACACTGACGTACGCGGGCCCTCCCATCACCTGCGAGGCGGACGCCGATGCCTGGGTGTTCCGGCGTGCGCCCCTGTTCTCCGAACAGGCTCCTTCGGTCCTCGCCGACTGGCTGAGTCTGGACGCCGCCCGGGTGGAGGACCTAGCCGCCAGGGGTGTCATCCCCCTCGGGTCGACCGGGACGGAGGGATAGCTCAAATGCCTCTCTCCAACCAACAGCCGCTGAGGAACTACCGCGTGCTGGACCTGTCGCGAATCTGGGCTGGCCCCTACTGCACCAAGCTGATGGCCGACCTCGGCGCTGAGATAATCAAGATGGAGTCGCTGAGTGTCTACGACTCCCACCGTGGCCCAGTAAGCCCGGCACGGGGCATTGCGTCTTACCCCGACGGCGAACCGGGCGAGGAACCCTGGAACCGCAACGGCTGGTTCAACTGCCTGCACATGTCCAAGCACGGCATCACTCTGGAGCTCACAAGCGACGAAGGTCGCCGCGCCTTCGAGCAGTTGGTTTCCATCAGCGACGTTCTGATTGAGAATTTCCGCCAGGGCAGCCTGGAGCGGCTGGGCTACGATTACGAGGCGCTGCGCAAGCACCGCCCGGACCTGATCTACGTCTCCATGCCCGCCTTCGGCAACACCGGACCATGGAAGGGATACCTCGGCTACGGCATAGGGCAGGAACAGCTGTCGGGTATGGCCCACCTGACCGGCTACCCCGATGATGGCCCGATGAAATCGGGGATCAACCACGGCGACCCCATCACCGGCTCCCACGCCGCCGGGGTGTTGCTGGCTGCCCTGCGCCGCCGCCGCCGCACCGGTAAGGGCATGTACGTCGACGTATCGCAGCAAGAATCGGCGGTGGCTTTCATGGGCCCGGAACTGCTGGCCTACCAGATGACCGGCGAAGA
Source organism: Dehalococcoidia bacterium (assembly GCA_963664175.2). Lineage (GTDB taxonomy): Bacteria > Chloroflexota > Dehalococcoidia > Lucifugimonadales > UBA3495 > VXOI01. The sequence goes on along the minus strand of CAXXOI010000010.1, from coordinate 28,612 downwards.
GCCGGAACGCATAGGCAATCGGTCGCGCTGGTACGCCCCCTGTAACACCTACCCATGCGCCGGTGAGGACCGCTGGATCACCATCGCTGCCACCAAGGACGACGAGTGGGCGTCTCTGCTGGGCGTGATGGACACCCAGCCGTTAGCAGAGGACAGCCGATTCGCCACCGCCGAGGCCCGGATGGCCAACCAGGATGAGCTGGACGCAATCATTGCCGGTTGGACCCGGGATAAGGATGCCTTTGCGTTGACCCAGCGGCTGCAGGCGGCTGGAGTTCCCGCTGGGCCGGTGCTCCGCGGGCCAGACCTGCTGGAGAACGAGCACTACGCGGAGCGCGGCACGTTCGTAACAGTTGACCATCCCCAGGTGGGACCGAAGCAGTACCCCGGCATTCCATGGAGGATGTCCCGTACACCGGGAGAGGTGCGCTGGCCTTCGCCAACTCTCGGCCAGCACAACAGGGAGATCTTCGGCGCCTTTATCGGCTTGTCCGGCAGCGAGATCGACGCCCTGGAATCCGATGGCGTAATCGGCACCAAACCCACCGGTTCCAGGATTATTTAAACGCGCTCCTTCCCTAGCGCGGAAGGGTCAGAGTGGTGCGAATCGCCAAGAAGCACCCACTCAAAATATCTCCAGACTAATCGCGGAGGATCCAGTTGACTGAAAGAGAGGTCATTTACGACATCAGGGAGGGCATCGCCTACATCACCCTGAACCGCCCGGAGAAGCTGAACGCCATCAACCCCGAGATGCGGGAACTGCTGTGGGATGCCTTCCAGGACGTCAGGAACAACGACGAGGTGCGCTGCGCCATCGTGACCGGGAGTGGGCGCGCCTTCTCCACTGGGCACGATCTGGTGGCCATGGCCAACGCCCGCGCCAACGAGGGCCCCAGCACCGGCGACCTTTATGTCGAGCAGTCCAAGATTTGGAAACCCATCATCTCGGCCATCAACGGCGTCTGCCTGGCCCAGGGCTGCGGCATCGCTCTGGGCAGCGACATTCGCATCGCCTCTTCCGAGGCCCGGTTCGGCTGGCCCCAGGCCAAGCGAGGCATCTCGTCGGTCAGCGGCCCGGCGCTGCTGTCGCAGGTGGTGCCCCGCAACGTTGCCTTCGAGTTCCTGTTTACCGGCGAGTTCGTGGACGCGCAGCGGGCTCTGGACCTTATGCTGGTGAACTACGTGGTCGATCCGGACGAGGTGATGCCCCGCGCCGAAGAGATGGCCCGCAAGATCACCGCCAACGCCCCGCTGGCCCTGGCCGCCATCAAGGAGGCGTCCATCAAGGGCTCCGAGATGGGGCTGGAGGAGCGCGTGGCCTTCGCACAGACGAAGCGCGACGAGGTGCTGGCCACCGAAGACGCCCAAGAGGGCGTGCGGGCATTCGCCGAGAAGCGCGCCCCCGTGTGGCGGGGGCGGTAGCCGGTGCTAGAATACGCCTGACCACCCGAGCGCCACTCAATTCAAGCCAACCAACGGGAGAGGGAGACTTATGGCCACGCTGACCACACCCGAAACCGTATCAATGAACCCTGCAGGCCTCGAAAATGTAAAGCACGTTTTCAACCGGCAGATCTCCGAGGGTCTGCATCCCGGAGCAGGACTGGCCGTCTATCGCTACGGCAGCATGGTGCTGGACATCCACGGCGGCGTCGCCGATCAGAATTCGGGCCGCCGCGTCGATGACAAGACTATGTTCGTGTTGTTCTCGTCGACCAAGCCGCTGGCCGGGGCCTGCATCTATATGCTCAAGGAGCGGAGCCGGCTGAACTGGGACGACCCGGTGGCCAAGTTCTGGCCCGAGTTCGGGCAGAACGGCAAGCAGTCGGTGACCATTCGGCACCTGCTCAGCCACCAGGGAGGCTTCCCCGACACCCCCGCCGACCTGCCGTGGACGGACTGGGCCGACTGGGGGAAGGTCTGCGCGGCCATGGAGCGGGCCACGCCCAAGTTCGAGCCGGGCTCCACGTTGTCCTATCATCCCATCAACTACGGCTGGGTGATTGCCGAGCTGGTGCGCCGCATCGACGGGCGGACATTCGATCGGTTCATCGCCGAAGACCTGGCGGCCCCGCTGCAGATGGGCGACACGTATGTGGGCCTGCCGGAAAGGTTGGAAGACCGGGTGTCCCGCATCCACCTGATGGAGCAGGACGCCGACACAAACGGGTACGCCAACGTCTTTGACAAGCCCGAGGTGCATCAGGTCATCTGCCCCGGCGCCAACGGCATTGCCACGGCTGGCGACCTGGCGCGGTTCTACGCGGCCATGGAGCGCAAGGGCACCCTGGACGGCGCCACAGTGCTGCGTCCGGAGACCGTGGCTGAGGGCATCGAGATGCAGGCCGAGGGCATCGACCGGTCGCTGGAGCTGTTCGCGCAGCGGGCCTTGGGATTCGCTCTTAACGACGAGCGAATGGGCAAATCGACCGGCAACCCTATGCACACCTTCGGACACGGCGGCGCAGGCACGTCCATCGGCTGGGCAGACTTGGACACCGGGCTGGCCGTGGGCTATATCACCAACGGCTTCCGCGGCGCCGACAAGAACAACGCGCGCTTGGCCGAGATCTCACAGGCCGTCCGGGACGCCTGCGCGTAGCGCGTCAGACGGAACCCGGCGATGCAACGTGCCGGAAATTGAGATTCGACACATGTGGGGGCGGGCCTTGTGCCCGCCCTTTGTCATTGCCCCCGGGAGCCATCAAGTGCTGCCGGTGAACGCCGCCGCGACTACGGAGCGAAGCTGGAGCGGGCCTGGGCTCCCCAGCGTCCGTCGACGTTGGTCATTATCCACAGCGAGCGGTAGGTGGCAATTGCGCCGCCGGCAGCATCATTGCGAGTGAACTGAATCAGCACGTGGACCTTGTGCTCTGAGCTGTGCAGCACGTCGGCGGAATCCAGCACGGTATGGTGCCAGTCGTCTCCGGCGCGGGCATAGAAGTCCCGCATGTAGGTGGCCTCAAGCTCCTCCCTGTCGTGCCAGATGGCCACTCCGCCTCCGGAAATGCGGATGTGCGGCAGATGCAGCAGATCGTGCATCGCAACAGCATCCCCGGCGTTGATCGCGGCCATGAAGCTGGTGATGGCCGACACGGCTGCGGCGGCACTCTCCGGCCACTGATTTTCCTGCCCTTGAAGTTCCGTCATAACTGGCCTCTTTTGCGGCAGTCCGCCAAATTGCATGCAGGGGCAGGCACAATGCCCGCCCCTGCATGTTTATGGAACGGTGTCGGGTCTATAGGGCAACCACAAGGGTTGCCCCTACCGGCCCAGCGTCGCCCTGTTCCCAAGCCCCTTGTGGGGCTCTGGTTGAATTTGAGAGATTCGCCCCCACCCTAACCCTCCCCCATCAAGGGGGAGGGAACATCCTGAGGGTCTGTGGCGGCTAGGTGAGGCGGAGGAAGGCCTCGGCGTTGCCGGACATGTGCTTGCGCAGGGCCTCGTCGCCTAGGTCGTTCCAGAATGGCCAGTTGATTACCATCTCGGCGGTGTCGGGGAAGTGTGCCTCGCCGTGGGGGTAGTCGGACTGGTGCATTAGGGCTTCGTCGCCCAGCAGATCGATGCAGGCCTTGGTCATGGCCGCGCCCTCGAAGGGCTCAGCGCCGCAACGGAAGCGTCCCATCTGGGCGTACTCTATGGGCTTGTAGTCAGTCCGAGGCGTGGTGCCGGAAACGTAGTTGCACATCTCCTCCAGGCGGATCAGCCAGTGGGGCAGCCAGCCGTGGCCCACCTCGGCGGCCCCGGCGTTGATGTTGGGGAACCGGTCGAAGATGCGGCCCACGATCAGGTAGGACAGCAGCCGCGCGGCGCCCCATGGGTGGGCAGCGGTGCGTGCGACGGCGATGTTGCCCCACATGTCGCGGTAGCCGGGGAAGTACGGCGGCTCGAAGGTGAAGCTGTGGTGCAAGATGGGCATGTGCTCCTCGTTCAGCACCTCGAACAGCCGGTCGTTGGCCGGGTGGTCGATGGGCATGCCCTCGGGGAGGATGATGGCCACGGCGGCGGCCCACTTCTCCTTGGACACGACCTTAATCTCATTTATGGACCACTCGATGTCGGCGGCGGGGGCGAGGATGATGCTGCGCAGACGCTCCGGGTCGGCGCTGCAGTACTCGCGCATGTAGCGGTGGTATGAGGAGTACAGGCCTTCGGCGAGGGTGACGTCCTCGATACCCGTCAGGCCATTGGCCCAGGTACCTGGGATGATGACATCGACATCGCGGCCCTCCAGGTCCATATCAGCGAGGCGACCGGTGGCGTTCTCGTCGCTGACGCCCTTCTGCGGGTCGACGCGGTGGTGTCCAGAGTTCCGGGTGACACGTCCCTCTAGCGCGCCACGCCCGCCGGCAACCGCAGCCTGGTCGTCGCCGCTGGGCGCCTCACCAGGGAAGCGGTCGAAGGGAATGGAGGCAATGCTGAGGGCGTTGTACTCGCCGACGGTGCGGATGTAGGGTTGCAACTCATCCAGCCGGGGCCGGAAGCTTGGGTCGACGTACTTGATCAGGGTGTCGAGGCTCGGATTCACGTGGGTGTCGATGTCGATGACGCGGTATCCGTTCTTCATTTGCTCGTCTCCTCCGGGTCCAGGTTGGATCAGGGTTTCAGGTAGCGGGACAGCCATTCGAGGCAGCGACCCCAGGCCATGTGGGCGGCCTCCGGGCGGTAGCTCTCGCGGGTGTCGGACATGAAGGCGTGGCCGGCGCGGGGATTGCTGACAAACTCAAAGGTCCTGCCGGATTGCTCCAGCACATCGCGCAGCCGTGCCACGTCGGTGGGTGAGGGGTTGGTGTCGTCGGCGCCAAACAGGGCCAGCAAGGGGCAGCCAAGATCCGCGGCAAGCTCGCCAGGCGGCCTCGGGTTGACGTCCGTGGGCTGGAACAGGCCGTTGGGATAGAAGCTGACACAGACGTCGACGCTACCTGCTCCTAGGTCCGGACTGCTGGCGAAGACCAAGCCCAGCCGCCCTCCGGAGCAGAAGCCGACGACGCCGATGCGCTCGTTGACGTGAGGGCTGGATCGCAGGAAGTCGAGGCCGCCCTGCAGGTCGCCGACGGTCTGGGCGTTGGGCCTTGAGTTCAGGGCGTCGCGAGCCATGTCCATGTCTGAGTGCTCGATCACGGTCAGAAACCCGTCGCGGCTGTAGAGGGCAGGCACAATGGCGGCGTAGCCCAGCGCGGCGTAGCGGCGCGCCATGTCCTTCATGTGCTCCTCGTAGCCGTGTATGCCGTGGACCAGCAGAAGCCCGGGGTGCGGGCCTCCCTCCGACGGCCGGGCCATGTAGGCAGGCACGGCGTCACCGTTGTAGCCGCTGACGGTGGCGTCGTAGGCGGTTATGTCAGCCGGGTGATATACCAGGCCAGGGGGCAGTGCTCGTGATACCAACGTCGATGCGTCCTCAAGCCGTTTCGGACCCTTGTGCGGTCCGGGTGGGATGTGGGCATTCTAGGGAGCGGGCGGCGGGCTTGCAACTGTGGAGCGGATGGGGACTCCCGGAGGTTGAATGTGCCCGATGCGCAGGTAAAATGGCAGCGTGCTTGAATTGCTGAAGACTCACTTCGGCTACGATGCCTTCCTGCCTCTACAGGAGGAGATTGTCGAGTCGGTGATGGCCGGGCGGGACACCTTTGCCCTGATGCCCACGGGCGGCGGCAAATCGCTGTGCTACCAGCTCCCCGCCATGGCGCTGCCGGGGCTGACGCTGGTAGTGTCGCCGCTGATCGCCCTGATGAAAGACCAGGTCGACGCGCTGGAAGCCAATGGAATTCCGGCCGGATTCATCAACAGCTCCCAGAGCAAAGCGGAACTGTCGCAGGTCGTGCAGCAGGTTCGTTCGGGGGCGATCAAGCTCTTGTACGTTGCCCCGGAACGGGTGATTGAACCACGGTTCGCTGACTTCCTCTCGACCCTTGACGTCAGTCTCGTAGCCATCGACGAGGCCCACTGCGTCTCCGAGTGGGGGCACGAGTTCAGGCCGGCATACCGTGAGTTGCGGAACCTGCGGCGCTCCTGCCCCGAGGCTCCGGTCATCGCCCTGACTGCCACGGCCACCAGCCAGGTGCGCGCCGACATTCTTTCGCAACTCGGACTGCGGGATCCCTCTGTCTTCGTATCCAGTTTCAACCGCCCCAATCTGTCCTACTCGATCGTTCCCAAGGAACGAGACCTATCGGGCCTGCTGCACCTGCTGGAAAAGCACCGTGGAGAGTCGGCGATAGTCTACTGCGGGTCCAGACGAGACACTGAGGATATCGCGGAGACGCTCAGGGAGCGGGGATTCAAGGCGGAGCCGTACCACGCTGGTCTTGATGCCGACGCAAGACGGACCACCCAGGAGCGATTCATACGCGACCAGACTCCCATAGTGACTGCGACCATCGCCTTCGGAATGGGAATAAACAAGCCTGACGTTCGTCTGGTTGTACATTACGACATTCCGAAGAGCATCGAGAGCTACTACCAGGAAACCGGTCGGGCAGGGCGAGACGGGCTGCCCAGTGAGTGCGTGCTGTTCTACTCGTATGCCGGGAAATCGAGGCAGGAATTCTTCATAAATCAGATAGAGGACGATGAAGAAAGAGAGAGGGCACGACAGCGGCTGAACCGGGTTATCGCCCTCTGCACCCTCAGCACCTGCCGCCGCAGGTACGTCCTGCAGTACCTCGGCGAGGAATGGGCTGAGGACACCTGCGGCGGGTGCGACAACTGCACAGGGCCTCGGGAAGAGTACGACGCGACGGAGATTGCGCAAAAGGCGCTTTCCGCAGTGATTCGAACCGGTGAGCGTTTCGGAGCCGCGCACGTTATTGCCGTGCTGCGGGGGAGCAAAGGCGAAAGGGTGCTGGCACAGGGCCACGACCAGTTGTCCGTTTATGGCATTGCCGCCGACAAGTCCAGGGACGAACTAAGAGACCTGATTGAGGACCTGAAACGCGAGGGACTGCTGTCCGTCTCCGAGGGCGAATTCCCTACACTGCAAGTGCCGGACCGAGGCCGGGAGTTTCTGAGAAACCGTGAAAGGCTGTTGCTATCCAGGCCGGTTGAAGTCAAGACCGCCGCAGGATCCGAAACCGGGAGGAGCCGGTCCGTCGATGGAGACTATAACGAGGGACTCTACAACGAACTGTCGGCCCTGCGGAGGAAGATTTCGGACGAGCGCGGGGTTCCTGCTTATGTAATCTTCGGCAACCGCGCCCTTCAGGACATGGCGCGCAAGGTCCCTCGGACTCCCGCCGAATTTTCGCGGGTGTCCGGAGTCGGCCGGGCCAAACTGGAGGACCTGGGCGAGCCGTTCCTGAAGTTGATCAACTCCTATGCCCGTGAACGAGGCTGGCCGGAGGCGCAGATTTCGACGAACCGAAGCACCGCGGTTGAGCGGGCGCCTCGGGTTGTCAACCAGTCGTATCGTGAGACTGGCCGCTTGATCTCTGAAGGTGCGTCCCTCTCGGAGGCGGCTGCGGCACGCGGACTGAAGCCAACGACGGTCCTGGGGCATCTTGAGCGGCTGGTGGAGGAAGGTGTGTCCCTTGACTTGGCCCATCTGCTACCAGCCCCGGACCGTCGCGTCGAGATAGAGGCAGCGCTGGGTGCGTTGGGTGACAATCCCCTGCGTCCCGTATGGGACGAGCTAGAAGGCCGGTACAGCTACGACGAAATCCGACTGGTCTGATTGGCAAGGAGAAACGCATCGCAGGCCACGGCTAGGGAGGCCCCTGAACAACCAGAACGAGACTCCCGCTCAATGATGGGGCACCGGGCATAAACGAAGGGGTAACAGAAAGGGCGCACGACTGTGCGCCCCTACATTTGCCTCTACAGCCTGAGGGTGTCCTCTACAACCCCAGCGCCGCTGCCAGCTCGCGCTTGTGCTGCTTGGGGTCGCCCAGGAAGTGGTAGAGGGTGCGGGAGGCGGCGGTGTGCAGGGTGAGCCCGTACTCGGTCATGCTGCCGACGCCGGCGTGCACCTCATGGGCGTAGTTGCAGGCCTCGTAGTAGCCCTCGCTGGCCACCGCCTTGCACAGAGAGATGCTGCTGGCGGCATCGCGGCCCATGTCCAGCTTCCACAGGGCCTCGTAGGTGGTCCATCGGGCGGCGTCGAGGTGGTTTACCAGGGCGATGACCTGGTCCTGCACGCGCTGGAAGCGTCCGATGGGGGTGCCGAACTGGATGCGGGTGCGGCTGTAGTCGACGGAGACCTCGTACACGGCCTGGCAGCCGCCGACCTGGTAGGCGCCGATGACGGGGATGGCTTTTGCCACTGCCCGCTGCCATGCACCCCAACCGCCGGTGATGGCGTTGCCCAGGACGTTGGTCGAGTCGGCGGGGGTGTTGTCGAAGCGCACCTCGGCCAGATTCCAGGCGAAGCCGGGCAGGTTGCGGGCACGGACGCCGTTGGCGCCAGCGGGAACGACCACCAGACCGACGTCCTCGGATTCCTCGGAACGGACGGCGACCAGGAAGTGGCTGGCGGTCTCGCCGTCGAACACGTAGGCCTTGGAGCCGTTGAGGCGCAGGCTGTCGCCGTCAACCCGGGCGGTGAGACGCACGTCGCGCTCGTCCCAGCCGTAGTCGCGCTCGGTGATGGCGGGGACCAGGCGCATCTCGCCGCTGGCGATGCGAGGGAGCCAGTCGCACTTCTGCTCCTCGGTGCCGCCCTCCAGGATCGTAAGGGCGGACAACACCGCCGACGTCAGGTGCGGGCCTGGCACTGGGCCGCGTCCCAGTTCCTCGAAGAGCACGCCAGCGTCGGTGAACGTGCCGCCCTCGCCGCCGTACTGTTCGGGTATGAGGATGCCCAGCCAGCCGGTGGAGGCCAGGCGACCCCAAGGTTCGAGAGGCGTGGTCTCGTCGGGGGAGGCGATCTGCAGCAGCGTTTCCTTGGGGTACTCCTGGGCCACGAGGCGGCTGGCCGCCGCCTTCAGCATTTCCTGTTCCGGTGTAAGGGAGAGATCCATACGTCTCCTCAACTATGCGAAGAAAATTAAACCCGGAGACCACAGAGGGCACGGAGAAAATGTTATATCTCCCATGCTTTGTGCTCTCCGTGTGCTCTATGTTTGATTTAGCCGAGGGCGCCGGCGCGCTCGCGGACCTCGCGGCCGATGCCGATGCGCCGGGCCATGATCACCTTCTGGATGTCGGTGGTGCCGCCGGGGTGGATGGCGACGATGCCGGCGCGGCTGTGGGCCTCCATGTGGCCCTCGGCGGCGCCGAGCTCCTTGTCGTGAGTCAGCCCGGCGGGGCCGAGGATGTCGAGCATTGCCCCAGCCATCCGCAGGCCGGAGGTCTTACGCACGTAAGAGGCCTGGGGGCCCTCGTAGGTGATGTGGGCGCCGCTGTGGCGCATCCAGTAGTTGCGCAGGTTCAGCAGGCGGACGATTTCGGCCTCGACGTAGACGTCGATGAGCCTGTCGCGAACGTCGGGGTCATTGGTCATGGGCTCGCCGCGGCGCTCGGTGGTGCGGCAGTGGTCGAAGAGCCGGTCAACCAGCCAGTTGCGGCCAATGCGCCCGCCAGTGCCGTGCTCCAGCTCCAAGTGGGTAGTGGCGACCTTCCAGCCCTGATTCTCGCCGCCGATAAGGTTGAAGGCAGGAACGCGGACGTTGTCGAAGTAGACCGTCTGCTTCACGCCGGAGCCCGCGCCGGACTCGCCGCCGGAGATCAGCAGGTCCATGGGCTGAATGGTAATGCCGGGCAGATGGGTGGGAACCATGAACCAACCGAGATTCTCGTGGCGCTTGGCCTCGGGGTCGGTGACTGTGATGGTCCACATGAAGTCGCAGCCATGGTCGCTGCCGACAAAGATCTTCTGGCCGTTGAGCACGTACTCGTCGCCGTCGCGGATGGCCTGGGTCTTCACGTTGGCCAGGTCGGAGCCGGCCTCGGGCTCGGAGAGGAGCTGCCAGGTCCGGACGCGGCCGGTGAAGATGGGCGGGAGGAAGGCCTGCTTCTGCTCTTCCGTCCCCCAGACCAGGATGGAATTGCCGCCGAGACGCCCGCCGGAGTCGTAGTAGGGCGGCAGGGTCAGGCCGAAGGAGTCGATTTCCTCCTCGATGACCACGGCGCTGTCGACGTCGAGGCCGCCGCCGCCGTATTCGGCCGGCGCGGTGGGCCAGAGCCAGCCCTTGTCGCCCAGCTTGCGTCCCAGTTCACGACGGAGCTGGTACTGATCCCAGGTCAGGTCGGCGGGGTCGGCGGGGTGCTCCATGCCGCCGGGCACGTGCTCCTTCAGCCAGGCGCTGACCTCGCGGCGGAACTCTTCCTGTTCAGGGGTATAAGTAGGTTCAAAATCCATTGGGACCTCCGGGTCTAATCAGTGTAGAAGTAGGGTCTCAAGTCTTCTTCCGGAATGTACTGGCAACCCTCATCAAATATCTCATAGAGGGTGCCGGTGGGAATATCGTTGCGGCGTGGTACTGTAACGGTCTGTCTCTCCTCGGAGGGCCTCTTCGCCTGAGTTTTGTTTGGTTTCCTCGCTGCGACTGGATCCAAAATCCGAACCGCAAAAATATCCCTACTACTTCTCGGCTTGATAGGCGCTTAAGTATGGGCACTGGCTAGTTCTGTCTGGAACGTTATCTGCAGCCCTGGGTTTGGCACCAATCCTAATTCCGCGGGATCTTCATCCTCCAGGTGGAGCTCAATTGCTTCTCGCAAATTTGCCAGGGTCTCGTCCAGGGTGGGCCCATCGGTAATCACCGATATCTCCAGGAATCTGGCCACGAAATAACCGTCGTATTCTTTTATTAGGGCGTTTATGTTTCGATTCAGGGGCAATCTTGGGTCGTAAGGCATAAGACCCTCCGCAGCATTCACTTTTTGCAGACAGTCAGCGTCCTCAAATTTTCACTGCGATCGCAGGGCGCGACCTGGGAGGGCGCCGGTTTGGGTTCCATTATCCACCACCAGGGTGCCGTTGACCAAGACGTGGGAGATGCCGTCGGGGTACTGCTTCGGGTCTTCGAAGGTGGCGTTGGCCCGGACAGTGTCTGGGTCGAAGACCACAACGTCGGCCTTCATGCCGTCGCGGAGGATACCGCGGTCCTGCAGGCCCAGGCGTTGCGCCGGGGCGGAGGTCATCTTGCGGACAGCATCCTCGAGGCGGAACAGGCCCTCGTCGCGAGCGAACTGGCCCAACACGTAGGGGAATGTCCCGTAGGTGCGGGGGTTGGGCATGTCGCCGGTCATGATCCCGTCGGAGCCGACCATCTGCGCCGGGTGACGGACGATGGTGCGGATGTTGTCAGCGTTGCCGGTGCGGGCCACGAAGGCGACCTCCAGGTTCTCTTCGATGAGGAAATCGCAGATGGCGTCGACCATACGCTTACCCTGGTGGCGGGCCAAGTCACCGAGGGAGCGGCCCTCCCACTCCTTGTTGTTCGGGACGTTGCTGAAAATATAGTGGTCAAGCGTGAGGCCCCACATGGGCTCCACGGCGTCTCCGATCTCGTCGCGAATGGCCGGCTGCCTGATGCGTTCCATCAGCGCGCCGGGGCCGCCGGCGTGCACCCAGTAAGGAAGCAGGGAATGCAGGACGGTCGAGGCGGCAGCGTAGGGGTACTGGTCGAATGTGACGTCAACGCCCGTGTCGCGGCCCTCATCGACCAGGCCGACCATCTGCTCGCCCATGCCGTCGACCGGGTTGTGGTAATGGGAGATGTGGACCGGGACTCCGGCGCGGCGACCGATCTCTATGGCCTCGCGGAACGGATCCAGCAGCCGATCGCCAAGGGAGTATCGGGCGTGGGTCATGTACATTCCGCCGAGGTCGGCGATGGCCTCGCTGACGGCGACCAGTTCGTTGGTGTCGCTGTAGGCTCCAGGCGGGTAGGTCAGTCCGGTGGCGAATCCGAAGGCACCGTCCAGCATTGCCTCGCGGACCAGCCGGCGCATGTGGGCCAGTTCCGGCTCGGTGGGAAGGCGGTCCTCCCAGCCCATGGCCTCGACGCGTATGGCGGCGTGAGGGGCCATGAACGCAACATTGCAGGCGACGCGGTTGTCGAAGAGGTCCAGGTACTCTCTTACGGAGCCCCAGCGAACGCCCTCGGGAGGCATGCCGTTGACGGCCGCCAGGTAATATAGGAGTTGCTCCAGTTTTTCGGGGGATGAAGGTGCGTAGGAGAGCCCGTCCATCCCCATCAGTTCGGTGGTGACTCCTTGCCGCAGCTTTATCTCATGTTGCGGGTTAGAGAGCAACACGAGGTCGGAGTGGGAGTGCATGTCGATGAAGCCAGGGCAGATCACACTGCCGCCAACGTCGATGATCCTCCCGGCTTCCACGTCGGCCTCGCCGGAGCGGACGATGGTAACGGAGTCTCCGGAAATGCCAACGCCCCCGCGAAACCAGGTCTGCCCGGTCCCGTCGATGATTCGCCCATTGCGCAGGAAAATATCGAACATGGTTGCCTCCCATTGACGGCGCTGCAAAATGTGGCCAATAGACTACCACAGGACGGTTGCAGGATGGGCGAGAGACTGGCCGCCTCGTATTAGCTGGAGAAACCCCTGGGGATTCTAACGGTTAGATTTCACCCACCTTTTGGGGCTCCCCAAAAAATGAACAGAACGTACTCGTGATCGTGGATTGCTGGTAATATATGCAGCAGATTACATGGTGCCCAATGGGAAGACTCGCAGGTAAGCCTCCAGTTTGCGGCAGATAGTATTAGTGCCGTAGAACTGCACCCTGAAGCCGATCCCAAGGAGAGGACAACCGAGAATGCTGGATCGCTTCCGAGACTTAGTGAAACGACTGGAGCTGCCCCAGGAAGATGACGTCGTTTATCGGATAATCGACGACGAACGTAACGCAGTCGAGGTAACCCAGTCCCAATTTACCCGGTGGCGTCTGCAGAACGACGTGACGCAGCGGGCGATTGTGGGCGAGGACACCATTGAAGCAGTGCGGGTAAGGACCACGTTTTCGATAATGCCCGAAAACAGGAACTACAAGCCGTTCGGTACGTCGGCTTTTGATACGAGCTCACTTGACCCATTGATGCAATACTCTCGTCGCTACGACACTTGGGAAGAAGCCGAGGACGGGCACCGGCAGATCATGGAGCAAATCAGGCAGGACGCCGCTAGGGCTCGCGCCGCGGAGGAGAGGGCGGATGCTCTGGCGGGAGTTGCCGGGGAAGTGAGGCTGGCCCTATCGGCCGATCTACCGTCGCTCTTCCAGGTGGATAAGCGCTCCGAAAGCGAGGTATCCGTCATTACCCCTCTTTCCCGAGCTGACGGTTCTACAATCACCCTGACAGTTATGGCCAGTGGGACCGGGTTCGAACTTTACGCCCCGATAGAGGTAACCCCATATAGTTCTATTCTGACCCTTGGAAGATTGAGGTCTGAGCAAATTGCTCGAGTGTGCGAGACGCTGGGAGTGTCATTGGAGGAGGGCCACTTGACCTGCATAATAGAGGACGTCAGCAATATCGGTCGAGCAATAATGAGGGTGGCGGAGGCGGTCGTCTGCACAACCTACATCGCCACCGAAAGGCGATGATCTCCACTGTTCCAGTGGTCTACTGTTGGTCCCTTGTTCTTTAGCAGCTGCGATTGAGTCAAGCTCAAATGAGCAAGTGGCCAAATGTGAGGTCGCCAGTAGTCCTTCCCACTTACTTATAGGATAGGCCGTAATGGAAAGGCGCTGCGGCAGCTTCTTCCCCGGAATTCCCAGCTGCTGCTCCGACAATTCGCTAGTCACAGAGTCTACCCACACTCCCAACGGGAATCAGTCCCTTGGCAGTTTCTTCGTGGAGTGAGTCGGGGATCCCTTCATGACACCGTCCGCATGTAAAGAGTGGCGCGGTAGTTCGGCTTCTTGCCAGTCATCTGCCTGCCCGATATCATTGCGTCGCCCAGACTTATTCCCGGAGTTGCGCTGATGCCCACAGTTTCCATCGACCACATTGCCATGCCCACAGCCAACGCGGAGCGCCTGATCGAGTTCTACAAGCGGCTCGGATTCTCCATCAATGACGAGGAGGCCTGGCGGGCGGGAACAGCCAACATCTTCTCCATTCAGGTTGGTGATTCCAAGATCAATGTGCATCCCGAGGGATACGTCGCGGGGTTGCGGGGGCCGTCGGCCATGCCCGGTTCTGCCGACATCTGCTTCGTCTGGGACGGCACGGTCGTGGAATGCCAGGAGTGGCTGGCCGCAGCGGGCGTGGAGGTGATCCTCGGCCCCGCTCCCCGCAAAGGTGGCAGAGACTTCGGCCGAGTGCCGTCGCTAAGCCTGTATGCCCGCGACCCCGACGACAATCTGCTGGAATGGATGACCTACCAGCAGTGAGCAATCCGGCCTGGGCCGCTATGTCGCGCTCAGCGCCATAACAACTGAACTATGTGGCGCTCAGCGCCGTAAGAACTGAAGTCAAAGATCAGGAAGGTGGCGCTATGCCCGAGATGACAGGCAAGGATGCCCTGGTGCGGATGCTGAAAGCTGAGGGTGTGGACTACATCTTCGGGAATCCGGGCACCAGCGAGACACCGATGATGGATGCCCTGCAGGATTTTCCGGAGGTGAACTACATCCAGGCCCTGCAGGAGGGCACGGCGGTCGGCATGGCCGATGGATACGCCAGGGCAAGCGGACGCCCCGCCTTCGCCAACATACACATCGCCGGTGGACTGGCGAATGGCATCAGCGCGCTGTACAACGCTTACCGCGGCGGAACTCCCGTGATCTTGAGCGCGGGCAATTCCGATACCCGGATGCAGCTCAGCGAACCCACACTGTCGGGCGACTTGGTGCAGATGACTCGTCAGTACACCAAGTGGAGCCACGAAATTCATCACGCAGCCGATATTCCCGTAGCAGTGCGGCGGGCCTTCAACGAGGCCAAGACACCCCCGACCGGCCCGACCTTCCTGTCGTTCCCCTGGGACACCATGGACGTCCAGGCAGAAATCGACATCGTCGGGTCCAGCCACGGCTACCATAGAATCCGTCCCGACCGCGATGCACTGGAACAGGCCTCCCGGCTGCTTTCTCAGGCAGAGAACCCGGTCATCATAATCGGAGACCGGATCGCCCAGTCCGGTGGCGTGGAACAGATGGTGCAGGTGGCGGAACGCCTGGGCGCCAGAGTATTCGCCGCTTCGTTTTCCGAGGTGAACTTCCCCACTACCCACCCGCTGTGGTCCGGGATGCTCAATACCAGCAGTCCAGCCACCCGGCGGCTGCTCTCCGGCGCGGATGTGGCCCTGGCCGTGGGGGCCAGTATCTTCTCTCAATTCCTGTACGTGGATACTCCGCTGCTCGACCCCACCACCAGGCTGGTGCATCTGGACAGTGCTACCAGCGAGGTGGAAAAGAACTATCCAACGGAGATCGGTGTTTATGCCGACCCCGCCACCGGCCTGGCCGAGCTCGCTGATGCCTTGGATCAGGACATGTCTGGTCCGGCCAAGGAGGCGGCCGCCACCCGCATGGCCGAACTGGGCGAAAGGCGACGCAGGGCCCAAGAGCAGTACCAGGAAAGGCTGCGGGAACGGTGGGACAACAACCCGATTGCCGTCGAACGGATGATGCACGAGTTGGCAGCTGCAGCACCCCCCGGCACAATCGTGGCCGACGAGGCTGTGACCTCCCGCCCAGCGATGATGCGAGAGTTCAGTTTCGACGAGCCGGGTACCTTCTATGGAATACAGGGAGGAGCACTGGGATGGGCGATGCCCGGTGCATTGGGGCTCAAGCTGGCGAGGCCGGACCGTCCGGTGCTGGCCGTGGTCGGCGACGGGGCCTCGATGTATACGGTGCAGGCGTTGTGGACGGCCGCGACCTACAACATCCCGGTGGTCTACGCCATCTGCAACAACCGGGCTTACCGCATCCTCAAGGTGAACATGGACATCTACCTCAAGCGGATGCTTAATGAAGAAGATCGAGTGAGCGAATACAAGGGCATGGATTTCGCCAACCCCCTGGACCTGTCGGCCATGGCCCAGGCCATGGGTGTCCAGAGCGCCAAAATCACCGATCCGACGCAGATCGGACCGGCGGCCCGCAGGATGTTCGAGAGCGGGAAACCGGGCTTGCTGGACATCACTATTGACGGCTCCCTCTGACCATTTCAGCCCCGGTTCTGTCATTGCAGGACCGGGGCTGCATTAACCTATACGTTAATCATCATTGCGCGCTGCGCGGGCCCTCTCCATAGGGTATCAATTGCGTTGATACTGTTTCACATGAGTATCCGGGGTGTCCTGAGAATATGGGACCGGATGAAGCTGAAACGGTATCTGAATGCAGGAAATTTTCACACTTTTGACACGAATTTGCTCGTGTTATGTAGTTTGACAAATACAATTTATTTACCATATCCTAGAGCAATGCAACGATGGCGGCATAATGCGCCTGAGGAGCGACAATGGTAACACTATCAACTGACGCCGGAATGATGCGACTGAACGCCAACCGTAATGTTCAGCGCGTCGTATCACCCTCCATGGTAATTGGGCTGGGTTCCACGAGCTGCCAGATAGTCAGGAAACTGGAGGCGACTTCAGAAAACTGGAGCTTTGAGGACCGCAAAAATCTCGCATTTCTTTATATGGATACGCGGGAGGCCACCCGGGGCGAAATCTCACGTGCAGCCAGGTTCATCCCTTTGGTGCTTCCTCATTTTTCCAACCTTCGTGATATGCGTCCCTGGATCACTGAGTGTGTGCCGGAGCTGAAATACCTGAGTCTATCGCGCGAGGGAGCGCTCGGTACGCTGGCCAATGCCGGAGTGGCGGGAAGGTTCAACTACAGCGACATTCGCGGGCACCTGGACTCCACGATCGAACAGATCTGTCCCTACTATGAAGGGATCACCTATCTGAGAATTCACTTGGTAGCCTTCCTGGGCGGCGGCACAGTGGGCGCCCTGCCGGTGCTTCTGGCAGCTCTGTCGGAAGTGCGCGGTACTGCGTACAACTTCAGCGTGGTTCTGCACCTGCTGTTGCCACAGCGGGGAATGTCCAGGGACCCGGAGACCACCTATCCACTGCAGCTACGCAATGCCTACGCAATACTGCAGTATCTGCGCTCCATCACCGGTGTGCAGGTCGGTCGTGGTGAGCACACAGGAGGTGACTCCTTCACCATTACCGTCTATCCCGATAAACGAATAGAGGCAATAGGACCGCACTTTGACGTGTGCCTGTTGCACCGTTCACCGAAAGATTCTCTTCCTGTGCAAAGGAATCACGTGGCCCGTCTCCTTGAGGACCTCGTGGCTGATGCGTGGGGTACGGGACAGGACTGGTGGGCGCGTTTCCACGAAACAATGAGGGAAGCGAATAACCAGGAAGACGCTCGATTCGGTTCCATCAGTTCCAGAGAGATTGGATTGCTTGACGGGTTTTTCACCCAGACGGCCAAGCAGTATCTCCAAAATCAGTGGCGCAGCAGGCTGTAGCGGGGGGTAAGATGGCGCGATTCAAGATTCGCCGTAACAGGCCGTCCTTCAGTGAAATGAGCAAAGTCCTACCGGCGCCGGTGGACCCTCTTTCATTCATTCACTCCGGGCGACCGGGAGGTTCCGGGGCAGCCAGGGAGGCATACAACCAGGTCCTTGGTTCCTTTCACGAAGTCCTGGCCGACGTGGAAAGGGCGTTATCCTCTATTTTTGAGCGCATGCGTCCCGAAGGCAATATCAGCGACCGCATGGCCGTAGAGGCCAACAGCGACGTCAGGACTGAATTGGCCAGAGCGAGCACTCTGGTGGACGTCAAACGCAACGAACTCATCTCCGGAATTTCCTTCCGGCTGCAGGCCATGTTCCTGCAGAACCTTATCTTGGCGCCCGAGCAGGACCCGCCCGTGCGCCGCTGGGCCACGCTGGCGGATCGGGTTGTGCAGCGGGACATGCCGGTCGTTTCCGAGCCAACCCACGCTGAGTTGGACGTTAATCAAAAGGAAAGGCGCAAGCGTATCACCAACTGGCAACTGGAGACCGATGAGTGGCTGGAGACGCTGTGCCTGAACCGCACGGGGGAAGTCATTGCTCACCTCCTGGAGGAGATCGGCGATTACTCGGCGTCTTGGTCCGACACGGTCAATCAGCTTCGCAGGGAATCGGTTGGCGGCGGACGGCTTTTCCGAGAAGTGACCGACCCTGAGTACTGGACGTTCGACAATGAAGACCCCACGGTCAAGAATCTGGTGTCGGGCGTACAGGCACAGGAAATCGCGGGCCGCATTCTGAATCGCTTCCAGCTCAGCAACATGGAACTGATGGAAATTTGCCAGTCGGTTCACCAGGCTCTCGGCGGTAAGCCGGTCTACGGATCCGACCGGGTGGACATACTTGAGCTGGAAAACTTGTTGGCCGAGGCGACAGCCGTCAAGATCAAGGACACCGTGGCCATCGAGGACGGGTTTATTTCCCTGATCTCCATGGGTAGCCGGTCCAACGAGGAGCTGGGCGAGCTGCTGGTGGAAATGCGGATGGGCGCGGCGGCCATGGAGGAGAAGATGTGGCGGGTCGGTGAATACCGGCTGGGCCACGTGGACTCGGCGGCAGGCGTCGGCATCACTGCCTCTTCGCTGCATGACTCGGTGCTGCGGGGTCTGGGTGGCGGGCGCAAGTTTGCGGCGGTCGAAGGCCACCCCAGCAGCAACCACCGGTTTGAAGTGCAAATGTCGACCGTCGGCGCATCACTGTCCGACTTGGCGATTTTCCGGGATATGGTCAATGCCTGGTATTCCTGGCACTTTGAGGAGCGGCGCGGTGAGAACGGGAACCGCAAGGCCCGCATGGATGCCATCAGGAAGGAGTCCTGGAAGCTCTACCCCGACATCGGGCAGAATTCCGGGGTGCGGCCTGCGGTGATTGAGCTGATTGATGACGACCTGAGGCAGGTCTGGAACACTTCGGGCGACGTCGCTCTGCGGCTTGCCTACGGCCATCTGGACGAAGTTGACGCAGAGCAGGTACATGCTCCCGAAAATGGACGCGCCAGGCTGGCCAACTGAACGCCAGACAAAAACAGTTACCTGTAACACGCCGCCCCTTCTAATCAGAGGCGGCGTGTTGTTTTGTCATGAACCCAAGTGAAGCCGGCTAATGTCTGCTGAAGGCCAGCGGGCACAAATTCGTAACACTCAACAATGGGGGGCCCGATGCAGAGACCCAGATTCAGACTTGAAGGCAAAGTCGCCATCGTCACGGGCGCCGGCTCCAGCGGCCCGGGCGTCGGAACCGGAAAGGCCACGGCGATCCTGTTCGCCCGGGAGGGCGCCAAAGTGCTCCTGGTAGACCGCTCGCAACGTCAGGCCGAGGAGACCCTGTCTGCCATCCGCGAAGAGGGCGGAGAAGCGTCGGTATTCGAGGCCGACGTCACCAGTTCCGAGGACTGCAGGGCCATGGCTGAAGCCGCAATCGAAAGATATGGCGGGCTGCACGTCCTTTTCAACAACGTGGGCATTCTCGGGCAGGGAAGCGTCGTGGACGTTGACGAGGACCACTGGGACCAGGTGCTGAACGTCAACCTGAAGTCCATGGTGCTGACCAGCAAGCACGCCATACCGCAGATGGTCGATGGCGGCGGAGGATCGATCATCAACGTTACGTCGATCGCAGGCTTGCGTGCGGGAAGTACGGGCGCCGCCGTGCCCTATGCCGCATCCAAGTCCGGCATCATCGGTCTGACGTCCACCATGGCGGTCACCCACGGTCGCGACAACATTCGGGTGAACTGCATCGCTCCCGGGCATATCTACACGCCCATGGTGGCAGGTGCCATGGCCGACGAGACCCGCGAGCTGCGCCGCCGCGCCGGCCCGTTGGGCACCGAGGGCGACGCCTGGGACATCGCGTGGGCCGCAGTGTTCCTGGCCAGCGACGAGTCCCGCTGGGTGTCGGGTATCGTAATGCCTGTGGATGCAGGACTATTGGCGACTACGCCCCTGGCCATGCTGGACTACCTGCGGTAGTCACTGGCTACCTTGCTACAGATGCCGTAGCTCGTTCATCCTGAGGCTTGTCCAAGGGGGACGGTTTCAGCGTCGCTAGGTCTCGATGGCATTTTGGCAGGGCGGGTAGGAGACCCGCCCTACTATTGACGGACAAGACTTGAAGCCGGCCGGGTACGCCCTCACCCCAACACCCTCCCTCCGGGAGAGGGGACCTTCCGTAATCCCCGACCCGAGTGAGACGTTACTCCTCGTCGGGGTGGGTGGTGATGAAGCGGGCGGCGCGGGCCGGGTCGACGTGGGGCGCCCTGACCTCGACGTCGGCCTGCTCCTCCTGCAGGCGGATGGTGACCGAGCTGTCCATGCCGCCCCAGCCTCGATTCATGGCCTCAATGGCGATCTGCTCAGCGAGATTGGCCACGGGCATTGGAACGTTGAACTCGCGGCCCAGGTCGGTGGCCAGCCCGATATCTTTGCGGGCCAGCTCGAGGGCGAAGCTGGGCGGGTCGTACTCGCCCCGGAACAGGGTGCGCACCACACCCTCGTGGAGGACGTTCATTCGTCCCAGGGAGCCACGGCGTACGCATTCCCACAACGGCTCCGGGTCCACTCCTGCCTTGACGCCCAGGGTTAGGCCTTCGGCGATGGCCTGTCGGACCCCGTGGCCGATCATGTTATGCACCAGCTTGGCCACTGACCCGGCGCCGACTTCACCCGCGTAGAATACCTTGTCGCCGAAAGCGTCCAGCAGGGGCTTGACCCGGTCGAATATCTCCCGCTCGCCGCCAACCATCACGGCCAGGTTGCGGGACTGGGCGCCGCTCTTGCCGCCGCTAACCGGCGCGTCAAGAACGTGAACGCCCTTGGCCCGGAACTTGACCTCCAGCTCACGGATCAGGGTCGGGCGGCTAGTCGACAAGTCGATGTAGATTGAGCCCGGCTTGATGCCCTCGAGGATGCCTTCGGCGCTAGTGGCCACAAGCTCCACCTCGCGAGGACCGGGCAGCGAAGTCAGCGTTACTTCGCATCGCTCGGCCACGTCAGCGGGTGAACTGCCCAGCCGGGCACCCGCCTCCAGGAAGGGACGAGTAGCTTCCTCGCGCAGGTCGTACACCACCATTGGATAGCCCGCCTTCTGGATGTTGCCGGCCATCCCGCCGCCCATGTTGCCCAGTCCGATGAATCCTACGGTCTCCATTTCTCACCTCTGAAGCCGCAGGATTCCGTTCTCACGGTGCGGCCGTAGTTTGCCCGCAGATTATAGTACAGACCGCTTGTCTACTCCTGAATCAGAGCGGAGTGGCTTCAGGACGGAACCGCCATCTCCGCCAGCGCATTCAGGTCGGGAACCTCAAGGGCGGGCACCGCGTCTGTCAGTCGCGTGCCGCCGCCGCGGTCAGGCCGCTTGACCCACACGCAGTCGATACCGAGTTGGTTGGCGGGGCCTACGTCGTGGTAGAGGCTCTCGCCGACATGCAGCCAGCGGTCCCGTTCAACTCCCATCAGCTCCTGTGCTTCGTGAAAGTTGTTCAGGTCCGGCTTGTAGCTTCGTGCCCGCTGGGAGGTCATCACCGAACTGAATTTGATGCCCAGTGCCTCCTCGGACTGATGGAACAGGTCGCCGTCCACGTTGGAGATGATCGCCAGCCTGTAACGGGACTGCAGTTGCTTCAGGGACTCCGGCGCCTCCGGAAATATTGGCCACCGGGGCAGAGAATCGGGGAGAGACTCGGCTTCTGACGCAGTCAGCCGGATGCTTGCCTCCCACGCCATGATCTGCATCACGTCCCGCAACACCCGCCGGTACTCGAGAAACTCCCCCGAGGACTGCACCCGGGGTTCAGACGAGGCAAAGAGGGCCAGTATTTCATCCCTGCTCTTCCGCACCCTATGTCGGGCGAATATCGCGGCAACCGCATCCGAGATGCCGGTTTCCCAGTCGACCAGGGTGCCGTAGCAGTCGAAACTGATCCATTCGTAGCGGCTGAAATCGAGCACTTGGTTTCTCCGTTGAGGAATTACTTCGGCGACCATCGCCGGATAGCACCGACATGTTACCAGTACAACTTGGCTTTGAGGGCAGGCGTGATTTCAGATACACTTGCGCGCAATCGCTCAGGATCCAAATTGCCGAAAGGCCTTACGAGGTGCTCCGTGCTGTTTCCCACTCCCGAGACCGACCGCCTGCTGTACAACCTGGACAACGGGCTGCCGTCGCTGTGCGCCTACGTGTTCAGCCATCCGAACATGGTGGAGGTGGCGGGCATCGCGGGCATGGACGCCTTCATGGCAGACATGATGTTCACAGCTCACGACTGGGACAACATCGCGCACCTGATTCGGGCAGCCCGTGGCACTGGCATCTCTCCGCTGATCCGGGTGCAGGCGTTTCCGTGGGCCACTGGCACCGACCGCCGCACCGTTTCCGACGCAGCTCGCGCCCTGTCGCTGGGGGCCACCGCCGTCACCGTGTCGGTCGGGTCGAAGGAGGAGGTGCAGGAACTGATGGGGCTGCGCGACGACTGGCACCGCCTCATCCACCTGCGCCGATTCAACACCGCCGAGGAGTTCCCGGCGTTCAACGAGAAGACCCGCGAGGGCACGCTGGTCGTGCCCACGGTCGAGAGCGAGGGGGGCCTGCGCGACCTGGACGAAATCCTGGCCATCGAAGGCATCCGTCTGGTGTGGCTGGCGGCGGGTGACATCACCAAGATCCTCGGGGTACCTTTCAAGTACGACGATCCCAAGGTGATGGGGCTGCTGGAGAACGCGGTCAAAACGGGCGAGAAGCACGGCGCGGCCATCATGTACAACATGGGCCTGGACTCGCCAGACTTCGACACAATGGCCGACTCGGCCCGCCGCTACTTCGACGTGGGCGTGCGGGTGGTCGGTCTGGGGGCCATGGAGTGGCACATGCAGATGGCCCTGCAGCATATCAGGCGAAGGGCCATTGGGTGAGCAGGTTTGGAATTGGGAATGTGGAATTGAGAATGGGGAATCAGGATTCCTTATTGCAGCCCGTTCCCAAGCTGAGTGTATTGATCTTGCACATTCATTCAGGCGTAGAGCCAGTCGGGCACGTCGAGCCCTTGAGCGCCGGCGCCGCGGGCTAGTGAGTCCTTGAGGACACCGATGCGGGAACGGAACGGGTGTACCTGGTTGCGCTCGTGGGTGATGCCCAGCCCAACCAGGAACATCAGGCTCTTGCCCGCCGCGTGTGGCGAGAAGAAAGCCGCTACCGCGTCGTCGTAGAAGGTCATGCCTGTTGCACCAAGGCCCATGGCGTGGGTGGAGAGGTACATCCGACCGCCGATGATGCCCGCCTCCAGCTGCGCCAGTCGGTAGCCCCGGTTGCCGAACCGGGCCAGGATAGCATCTAGGTCGGCCATGAAGTAGGCGACGGCACTCGAGTCCGCTCCGAGGGCTTGCTCGAAGCACAGGTGGCCCGCCTCCTCGCGGTATTCGCCCTCCGACAGCAACTCCATCTGCCTCTTCGACGGCGAGTAGTAATAGGTTCCTGGGGCGATCCCCTCGGCGGCGTTTACGATCAGGTAGGTGTCGATCAGCCCGTCTCCGTAGTCAGCCTTGATCTGCGCGGTGGACGCAGCCAGCAGCGCCTCCAGCCGTCCCAAGGGCATGGGCTCCCGGGCGAATCGGCGCGTCGAGCCGCGGTGGGCGATGGTGCCGCCGAGAGGCGCCGACTCGGGCCAATCATCGGGCGAGTCCGAGGATCTCTGGATGGCGGAATTGCGCCACGATGCCACTTCCGCTGTGTTGGTGAGGATAGACCCGGCGTGCAATGCGGTGGTCTCGGGGTACTCAGTGCGGCGCTCGACCCCCAGGACACCAGCGTCGACAGGACCGGGGTCACCCATGGCGGGCGGCGCAGCACTACCGCTCCCGACCGGCACCAGGCAGAACGAAGCCTCGCTGGAGGGCTCCAGCCCCAGCAGAGCGTCGACCTCCGAGTCCACGAATCCGGCGACAATCTCCGCGGGTTGGCCCAGCGCGCAGGCGGCCGCGGTCATGTTGGCCAGGATGGTGCCGTTGTCCCAGTAGCAGTAGCGGTAGCCCCGCTCGCGGTACTTCCAGGCGCTGCGCCAGAACACGCAGCTGCACACGATGGTGGCGGGCGCATCGGCGACGGCGGGATGGGCTCCCGCAGACTGGGCCAGGTTGCCTCGGTAGTCCCCGGAGCGTAGCAGGGTCAGCAAGTTGGTCGCGGGGCCGTAGTGATAAACGCCGGCAGTAAGGTCCGGCAGGTCGCCGCAGACGACGTACAGCTCGATGGGGTACAAGGCACCCGCAGACGCGGCGGCGCGGTAATGCACCTCGCCGGCCGTCCGAAGGGTGCTGCGGCGGATCAGGCCAGCGGAGTAGTGCAGCAACTGTGCGATGGTTGTCAGGTCCAGGGTCCCCTGAGACGGTGACATCACCCCGGCAACTGAGGGCAGCGTTGCCGCCCCCGGCGAGGGCATGTCGGCGGGCAGAGCCACGGTCGGCAGGCCGGGGTAGGACTTGTACAGGGGCGGCTTGGTAGCCAAGCTGATGTAGCTCAGCTTGGTGGCGTCGTGGAAGCCGCGGGCCGCGCTGGTGTCGCTGTTGGGCATGTTTCCCGTCCCTCAATTTATCTGCGCCAAGGTTTTCACCCCCACCCTAACCCTCCCCCTCAGGGGGAGGGGACTCTTGGGGACGGCTGGGGGCAGCCACGAGAGCTGCCCCTACGAAGTCAACGGACTCAAATCGCGGTCCCGAAATCGCACATCTATGCACCCTGGCCCATGGCGAGGATTTCATCGAACTCCTCTTTGGTCACGGGCTGGATGGAGAGGCGCTGGCCCTTGCGGATGAGCAGCATGTCCTTCAGCTTGGGATTGTCCTTGACCGCCTGCAGTGTCACCGCGTTGGGCAGTCGCTCGTCAGCCTGGATCTCCACGACCGTCCAGACGGTCTCGCCGGGGCTGCTCTTGGGGTCGTAGTGCTTGTCGTTGGGGTCCCAGGCCGTTGCGTCGGGGTAGGCCTCCCGGACGATGCGGGCGGTGCCCACGACAGCGGTCGGTTTGGCGCTGCTGTGGTAGAACAGCACCCGGTCGCCGACTTTCATGTCGTCGCGCATGAAGTTGCGGGCCTGGTAGTTGCGAACGCCGTCCCACTCCGCCGTGCTGTTCTCCTCGTTGATTAGGTCGTCGAAGGAGTAGGCGGACGGCTCGGACTTGAACAGCCAGTATTTCGGCTCGGACACTTGATCCTCCGTATTTTCAACGCAGAGGAAGCGCGGAGACTATTTCCCTTCCTCTGAATTCTTTGCGTCCTCTGCGAATATCTCCGCGCCCTCCGCGTTGAAGGTCTTTCTATCGCAGGCGGATGCCGGCGGCCTCGGTGTCGAAGCAGCCCTCGATCAGGTCCTCGCGCTCCTGGCGCAGCACGTCCTTGCGGACGCGGAGGCTGGGAGTGCGGGGCAGTTCGTCGCGCACCTCCCAGTAGCGGGGCACCTTGAAGTAGGCCAGGTGCTCGACGCACCAGTAGACCACCTGCTCCGGGTCGACGGTGGCGCCCTCGCGGGGCGTGACATAGGCCTTGACCTCGTCCTCGCCCAGCTCAGATGGCACGGCGACCACGGCAGCGTCGAGGACATTGGGATTGGACTTGATGACGTTCTCAACCTCCTGCGAGGAGATGTTCTCCCCGCGGCGGCGAATGATGTCTTTCTTGCGGTCGACGAAGTATAGGAATCCATCGTCGTCCAGCCAGCCCAGGTCGCCGGTGTAGAGCCAGCCGTCGCGCAGGGTCTCGCGGTTCTGCTCATCGTTGCGCCAGTAGCCGGGCATCACAGCCGGGTTCTTGATGGTGATCTCGCCGACGGTGTTGGGGCCGACGTGCTGACCGGTCTCCGCATCGGCGATGCGGATGGTGTTCTCGAAGCGCGGGTCGGGGT
Source organism: Dehalococcoidia bacterium (assembly GCA_963664175.2). Lineage (GTDB taxonomy): Bacteria > Chloroflexota > Dehalococcoidia > Lucifugimonadales > UBA3495 > VXOI01. The sequence continues at coordinate 2,762 of CAXXOI010000010.1, read as the reverse complement.
GCTGACGCGCGCGGCCCGAGGAGCCGGAGCGCCGGTCCTCCCGAATGGCCTCGATGGTGCCGTAGCAGGTCTCGGTCATCCCGAAGCCGACGATGATGTCGGTGGCGAAACGCTGCTGGAACTCCTCGAGGAACTCCGGCGGGAAGGACGGCGAGCCGTAGAACAGCCGCACGGTGTTGTCGGCGTCGTCGGGTTGAGGGTCGTTCTTGGCCAGGACGGGCATCATCATGCCGATGAAGTTGACCACCGTAGCCTGGGCCTCGCGCACCTGCCCCCAGAACCGGGAGGCGCTGAAGCGGTCGACAATGACCAGCGTGGCGCCGGAGGCCAGCGCGCCCATCGTCGAATAGTACTGGATGTTGGCGTGGTAGAAGGGCAGGCAGGTGAAGAAACGGTCGTCGGGTGTGGCCTGGGTCCAGTACCGGAAGCCCTGACCGGCGGCGGCGTACATTCGGTGAGTGACCATCACACCCTTGGGGTTGCCGGTGGTGCCGGAGGTGTAGACCAGCATCGAAACGTCGTCGGGCGACACCTCGGGCCGATCAGCCAGCGGAGCGGCGCGGTCGAAGGCCTCGGTGAAAGAAGTCCAGCCGTTGGAGGCCGGGTCGTCCCCCCGCAGGATTCGGTGGCGGATGCCGGGGGCCAGGTCGGCGGCGGCCCCGGCGACGTCGGACAGCGACGGGTCGGTCACGATGGCGACGGCCTCGGCGTTGTTCAGGATGTAGGCGGTCTCGTCGCGGCGGTAGGCGGTGTTGATGGGCACGCTGATGGCGCCCAGCACCGACAGGCCGAACCAGCAATACAGGTACTCGATGGCGTTGGGCATGAACAGGCCCACTCGGTCGCCGTGCTTGACGCCCATCTCGCGGAACATGGCGGCCGTCCGCAGCACGCCCTCCCGTATCTCACCATACGAGTACGACACGCCGCCGATCTCAACGAATGTCTTGTTCGGGTCGGCATCGGTGATACGGTCTAGAACCTGCCCGATGGTGGTGTCCCAAGGCAGCGTGGTGCCGGTTTCCGTGGTCGCCTGCAGTGCGCTCATAGTCAGCCCGCCGATGGAGTTGTCTCGACGGTCAAGCTACCACGCGCGTGTGGGGCGGTCAACCGGAGGGGCGCGTCTCTTGTGAGCGGTCCGGGGGCGAGACGTTTGTGGGATGGGGACCGGGTTTCAAACCAAGCCGTGTCTTGCACGTATTAGTCTGCCGCCGAGACAAAGGAGTTCGACAGATATGGTGGGTGGTCAAACCTCCAGCATATAGCTACTTTGTTTTTGAGTTATCGAAGCGAGAAGTACCCGATGGTTTCGGCGTACCGCAGGCCTCCATCCGAGACAAGCAACAGCAGGGATCCCACGACGTCCTCAGGAACCAGAAAAACCAAATTCCCACCTATCGTTCCACCCGGAAGCGCGTCCGGCAGGTTGGAGAGGTCATTGGGTGTCACTACCCATGCTTGGTCGTAGGTAATGTTCGTATTTCCGACGACGTAATAGTCCAAGTCCAGCCACAATGACCCAAATTCTGTGCCTGTGTATGTTCCCTGTACGTGCACTAACACATAGACGTGCCCGTCTGGCGGCGGTTCGTTGAATTGATTTTCCTCGTCAATTTCCGAATTGGCATTTCCGTCGAATGACACCACAGAAATGTCCCAAGACGGATAGGAGGCCACTTGGTTGAGTTGGATGGGGTTGCTTCTCTCCCCCGTATTTCCAATAGGAGACGTTGAAGTGGTTTGTTGCACCTCGCTTGGTGCAGGGGCTTGTGTCGCTTCAGGAAGGGGGGTAGACGATGTGACAAGTGAAGTGCTTGGGCTCGGCGTTGAATAATTATCAGTTGCCTGCTGATATAGCGAGAAATATCCGATGGTGTTGGCGTACCGCAAGCCTCCATCTGTAACAAGCAATAGCAGCGATCCCACGACATCCTCCGGGACCAGAAACGCCAGGTTCCCACCTACTGATCCTCCTGGAAGCGCGTCCGGCAGGTTGGAGAGGTCATTGGGTGTCACCACCCATGCTTGGTCGTAGGTAATGTTCGTATTTCCGACGACGTAATAGTCCAAATCCAGCCACAATGACCCAAATTCTGTGCCTGTGTATATTCCCTGTACATGCACTAGCACATAGACGTGCCCGTCTGGCGGCGGTTCGTTGAATTGATTTTCCTCGGCAATTTCCGAATTGGCATTTCCGTCGAATGACATCACGGAAATATCCCAAGACGGATAGGAGGCCACTTGGTTGAGTGGGATGGGTCTACTTCTCTCACCCGCGGAGGGCGTCGGAGTGGGCTGAGTGGTTAGAGTAGGCATAACAACCAAAGTTGCTTGGGGTGATATGGTGGCTTGTGGCATGGTTGTTGCAGTCGAAAGTGAAGTGGGACTGGACACGGGCATTGGGGTCTTGGACTCGGCAGCCTCTCTAGAGGGCATAGGCATAGGTGCAGAAGCAGTCGTAGAGCCCGTCGCACTCGGAGTGGGGGAGTCCGACGCGATCGGGACTGTTGGCGGGGCAGGGGTTCGCGCCGCGTCTTCTGTAATTCTCAGACTAATGGCGGTAAGATCAGGAATCGTAATGTCATTTCCCATTAGCGCTTCGTAAGTGATCAACCCATTTACAATTGCCACGAACTCAACAATATCGTCCTCAAGCAAACGGTTTCCTGAGTATCTCAAAAATATGGTGTCATCCAAAAGAATTCTTCCTTTGTGACGTTAACCCGCAATTGAAATTCGTCGGCATCGCCCTCAAGTAC
>CAXXOI010000009.1:0-41830 GCA_963664175.2 Dehalococcoidia bacterium | reverse complement strand
GTTTTCGCCGATAGTCACGTCTTCGCCCCGATTCTCTTCCGTCAAGAATTGGTTGTTGACAGTTATCAGCACCTTGTAGGGTTCGCCCGATTCGGATGTGAGCACTGCATTTACCGACCGGGATGAGTACACCAGGATAATCGCATCGGTATATTCCTCGGTGTCCCTCGCATGCACGGCGTTTTCCGGACCAATGGACCAGGGTCCATGGAAGGTAGATGACATCCGAACTGAGCTGGCCGGGTTGCACGAACTCAGCCACCACACCCTGCTGGTCTCCAGCCTGGTAGGATTGCTGCGCCGCCGCCTGGTAGGCTTCGACCTGACCAATGTAGAGGGCCACGTCCACCCTGATAGTGACTGTTAACGAAGGTCCACCCCGCAAAGAGTTCCGGCGTGCGTCTCGCATCGCTGGTCAAGTAGGTGGAGTCGCGCTGCTGGTCTTCGGGGAGGGGCTGGGCCAGGGTGTCGGCCTCTGCGCCTATCTCGGCGAGGAGGGCGCGGATCTGCTCCTCGGTCTCGGCGTACTTGCCCTCGCCGAAATGGCGGTAGCGGATAACGCCATCCTTATCGATGAGGTACTTGGCGGGCCAGAACCGGTTGCTGTAGCTGTCCCAGACGACGAAATCGTTGTCCTGGACCACGGGCCAGGCGACGCCCATATCGACGGTGGCGTCGACCACGTTGTCGTAGACCTTTTCAAAGGCGAACTCAGGCGTGTGGACGCCGACGATTACCAGGTCCTGGTCGGCGTAGCGCTGGTGCCAGGTCTGGAGGAAGGGGAGGGTGCGGATGCAGTTGATGCAGGAATAGGTCCAGAAATCGATGAGGACGACCTTGCCTCGGAGGCTTTCCATAGACAGGGGGTCGCTGTTGATCCACTGCTGGGTACCGGCGAACTCGGGGGCGCAGTTGCCGAGCTCGCCGCCTGGTGGGGCCTGGCAGGGCTCAGGCTGTACAGCAGTGGGCTCTGGCGCAGCCGTTTGGCTCCGGGGTGGCCGTTGGGTCCGGCTCGGTCGGTGTGGCCGTGGGCTCCGGCATCGGCGTCGGTTCCGGGATTTCCGTGGGCGGAGTGGTTGCCGTTGGGTCGGGGGACGCCCTCACCCCAGCCCTCTCCCGGGGGGAGAGGGGGGTTGGCGGTGGGTACGTCGGTTGGCTCGGGCGCCGGTGCAGCCTCGGTGGGAGGAGGAGCGGTTGCGGTTGGAGGGGCCATGGTGGCTGTATCTTCCGCACCGCAGGCGAGCAGCAGGAGGGGGAGGAGAATTGTGATGGCCAGCAGCGCCAGTCCGCCGCTGGGGAATGCAAATTTAGGCAGCATCAACTTAAGCGTTCCTTTAGACGTTTGATGGGTGGGAGAACGCCCTCACCCTAACCCTCTCCCAGAGGGAGAGGGAATAATTGTAATACGCTGGTTTAGGCGGTGTGGATTCTCTGGGGGGTTTGTCTGAATCAGGATTTTCAGGATTCAGGGATTTGCAGGATGTTGGTGGGGGGTCTGTTTTGCTCTCGGTCTGGCCCTCTCTCGAGGGGGGGACGCCCTCACCCTAACCCTCTCCCGGAGGGAGAGGGGATGGGTATTGGGAGAGGGGATGGTTGTTGGGGAGATGGGATAGTCATACACCCTGCTTAATGCCTGAATCATTTACTGGGGGTAATACGCTGGTGGGGTTGCTCAGCGGACGGCGCCGGGAATGGGGACGGAATCTAGGAGGCGGTCTATTACCTCGCGGGGTTGCATGCGGCGCATGCGGGCGGCTGGGGAGAGGATGATCCGGTGGCCGATTATGCCGTAGGCGAGGGCCTGGATATCGTCGGGGATGACGTAGTCGCGGTCCTGGACGAGGGCGTAGGCGCGGGCCATCCGGAACATACCGAGGGAGGCGCGGGGGGAAGCGCCGAGGGCGACGTCGTCGTGGTTGCGGGTGGCCTCGGCGATGGCGACGATGTACTCGCGGACGGTGGAGTCGACATAGATATCGGTGGCAGCGGCCTGGAGACGGACCACGTCCTCGGGAGAGGCGACGGCGTCCAGTGATTCAATGGGGTGGACACGCTCCTGATGCTCGATGACGGCCAGTTCTTCGGCAAAGTCTGGGTAGCCCAGGCTGACGCGGACGAGGAAACGGTCGAGCTGGGCCTCGGGCAGCGGGAAAGTACCCTCATATTCGATGGGGTTCTGGGTGGCCATCACAATGAAAGGATAACCCAGGTAGTGAGTAATCCCGTCCACCGACACCTGCCACTCCTCCATGGCTTCCAGAAGCGCCGACTGGGTCTTCGGGGTGGCCCTGTTTATTTCGTCCGCCAGAACCACCTGGGCCATCACGGGGCCGGGGCGGAACTCGAACTCCCTAGTGTTCTGGTTGTAGATGGAAACGCCGGTGATGTCGCTGGGCAACAGGTCCGGCGTGAACTGGATGCGCTTGAACTGGCAGCCCAGCGAAACCGCCAGGCTCTTTGCCAGCATGGTCTTTCCCACGCCTGGCACGTCCTCGACCAGGATGTGACCCTGGGCAATGAGTGCAGCCAGGGTCTGCTCTATGACCGCTGTCTTTCCCACTATGACACGGGAAACGTTGTCCACAATGGCCCTCGCCATGGCGGGGGCGGATTCTGTCTGCTCCACCGCGACCTCTTTGGGTATTCCGGAATGTCTTTCGGGTAAGTGGAATTTGCACGCTTCGGGCTACATGGTAGTATCCGCAAGGCCAATCGAGTGTATCATAAGACACTTTCACCGGGCCTGTGCGGCCCATGGCTAGGACGAGAAGAGGCACCCGTACCGTCATGTTTTCGGTAAACAGGCGCACCCTGATCCTGCTGGCTCTCCTGGTGGTGCCGCTGTTCTACGCCATCAGCACGGGGTTTGACTTCCTCTATACTTTGCTCTACGCCATCCTGCTTCTCCTTATCGTGGGGGCGTCGTGGGCCTGGGTGAATCTGCAGGGACTGGAGGTGCGGGTAACGCGCTCGGGTGATCGCGGGCAGGTGGGAGCATATCTGGAGGGCAGGGTAACGGTCACCAACCGGACCGTTATCCCCAAATCGTGGCTTGAGGTCACCGAGCTGGTCAACGATGTACCCGAACCGGGTGGCCGCGGCCTCTCACTGGACCGGCGGCAAACGCGGGGCTGGCGCATCGAGACCTACCTGGCGCGTCGCGGCCTGTACGAGGGCGGCCACGTGCGCATCACCAGCCAGGACCCGTTCGGCCTGTTCCGAATGGGCAAAGACTTCTCCGATCCTCATAACTACATCGTCTACCCCGCCGTGGAGCCGCTGCCCAACCTGGATTCGCGATTTGCCAGCCTGCCCTCCGACACCCGGATGACCAGGTTCTATGATCAGGTCACGACCGACGTGTCATCACTGCGCGTATGGCAACCGGGCGACGCCTACCGCCGCATCCACTGGCCATACACGGCGAGGATGAATACGCCGATGGTCAAGGAGTTTGATATTGGCCAGGCGGCGCAGTTCTGGATTCTCCTGGATCTGGACCGCTCGTCGCACCATTATCCAGAGGGCAGCCAGCGGCCGGAGATTCCTGAAACGAACGAAGACGAAGAACCCTGGCGATTTCAGCCAGAGAACACCGAGGAACTGGCAGTGACGCTGGCCGCCTCCCTAGCACAGCGGCTCCTGGACCTGTCTATGCCGGTGGGAATGGCCGTCAACGGCGATAATGGCCGCCTGCTGCGACCCGACAGCGGTACGGACCACCTCAGCCGCCTCATGGAGACTCTCGCCTCCGCCAGTGCGGTCGAAGCCAGCTCGTTGCCCGAGTTCCTGCAGTCCATGCGGCCACACCTCAACCACTTCCATTCGGTCACCGTGGTGACAGCGAATACTGACCCGGACTGGCTTGCCGCTCTCCTGGACCTCAAGCGGGGAAACGTTACTACCTCCATCGCCCTGGTGGACCCGGCGTCTTTCGGCAGCAACAGGACCGTGGGTCCCGCGGTCGAGGCCGCGGCGGCAAACCTGGTCCCCGCTTACGTTGCCCGCTACGATATGAGCCTGGACGATACCCTGGCGCAGCCACTGAACCGTGAGATAGTTGAGGCCCTGGACGCAGCGTCGCTGGCAGGCTCCGGCGAGGTGGAGTCCGGGGAACCCGTCGAGGCAGTGGAGGACGGGTCGTGATCGGCGGGCAGACTGTCCGGCGTGCCCTTCCCCTGAATTGGGAGAGCGATGACCTGACCGGGGCCGGCGTGGGCTTATTGCGGCGCCTGCGTCCCGCCGACGGGTGGCTGGCCCTGATTCTCCTGGCCGCCAATCTGTGCACTGTGGTCCTCGCGGTGGAAAGGGCAGATTGGGCACCCACTCCCAGCCTGGTCGTAATCCTGTTGCTCGGGATGCTGACCGCATTCGTATTTCACCGGATTGCGGTGTACTGGTTCCTGGCGATCATTCCAGGTCTGATCCTGGGAGGCCTGACTGTCATCTGGCAGATATCCGGGTTCTCCTTCGACGGCGAAACTCTCGGAGGAGTGGGCGCCCTCTGGAACCGCCTTTCACTGTGGATGGAGGCGGCGCAGGAGCAGTCCATCAACATCGACAAGGTGCCATTTGCCTTTGGCCTGGTTACGGCCTCGTGGCTCACCGGTTACCTTGGGGCCTGGGTTTTCCTGCGACACCGCAATTTCTGGGGCGTGTTCGTGCTGGGAGGGCTTGGGCTGTTCTCCAACCTCACTTTCCTTCCGCCGGATACCACCCTGCACTTCAGCATCTACCTTTTCACCGCGCTGCTCCTGGTCGCGCGGGTGCAGGCAGTCCGACGCCAAAGCCAGTGGGAACGCCGCGGCATACGCTATGACGAGGGGCTGAAATCCCTGAGCTTGTCGGACAGCTTTTTCCTTTCCATGGCTGTCATAGCGTTTGCCCTGTTGTTGCCCACCGGCGGGGCATGGTCCACCGCAACGCAGGCATACGAGTCGATCCGCAAGCCGTTGGTGAGTCTGGAGGACGATTTCAACCGCCTTTTTGCTGGGCTGCCGGCGCGGCGGGATATTGGGTTTCGGGTGTGGGACGACGTGATGCCATTCGCGGGGACCATCAGCCCGGCGCCGGACCATACGCTGCTGGTAGACTCTCCCATTCCCATGCACTGGAAGGCGCGGACGTACGACACGTACACCGGGCAGGGATGGTTGTCGGAACACACGGAGTTCCAACCCCTCGGACATACGCCTCAGTTCTCGAGACCGGCGGCACCGGACAACAGGTTGACCGTGACCTACGCGATCACGCCGCTGTACACCTCGGAGATAATGTTCGCGGGAGCGCGGGTGATGCGGACGGACCAGGAGGTGGAGATCGAGACGGCGGCACCGGCGATATACAGGATGAACGTTGCCCTGGGCGACCCGCTGCCGGGGCATCCGAACGCTCTGAGGGAGTCGGCGAGGGCGATAGCGGAGCGGGCGAGGGCGAACGCGGGGGTGAGCGCTGCGGAGCTGGCGGCACTGCTGCCGCCGGACTTCCGGGTGAACGAGATAGAGCGGGCCGATGGGCGCGTCACATTCGTGGAGGTGGAGGAGGCGCTGCCGGAGCCGGCGGACGTGCTGGCGCTGCGGCATCCGGACGGCGTGTTTGTATCGCACAACCCGTATATCATCACATCGTCGGTGCCGGTGGCGAACGCGGATGACCTGCGGGCAGCGGGGACGGACTACCCGGTGCACATCTACGAGCGGTACACGCAGCTGCCGCCGGAGTTGCCGGGGCGCGTGGGAGGGCTGGCGCACGAGATCACGGTGTCTGCGGAGACTCCGTACGACAAGGCAGTGCTCATCGAGCGGAACCTGCAGCGGCTGGAGTACAGCCTGGAGATTGAGCCGCCGCCGTTTGACTCGGACGGGGTGGACCATTTTCTGTTCAACGAGAAACGGGGATACAGCGAGTATTTCGCGTCGGCGATGGTTATGCTGCTGCGGACGGTGAAGGTGCCGGCGCGGGTAGCGGTGGGGTATACGTCTGGGGAGGAGACGGAGGTGCCTGGGATCTACGCGGTGAGGGACAGCAACAGCCACGGGTGGGTGGAGGTGTACTTTCCGGGGTACGCGTGGGTGCCGTTTGAGCCGACACCGGGGCAGGCGCTGCCAGCGCTGATGATGCCGGGCGAGGGGGAATCCATCCAAAGGGAGGGGGACTTCTTCGCGGAGTTCGACGTCGACTGCCTCGACGACATCGCCGACGACTGCCTGGAATACGTCGAGCCATTCCTGGGACCGGGAGAGGATGGAGGAGGAGGCTTCGAGCAGGGCGGGACGCCGGGGTGGGTCTGGGCGCTGGTGGTCCTGGGCGGCGTAACGGCGGCCGTCGCGGCGGCCTGGTGGGCGTTCCGGAGGTACATGTTCGCGTCGTACGAGCCTCAGGACGTCTATGGCCGGGTACAGGCGCTGGCAGCCGTCGGGGGGCTGGCCGGGGCGACGCCGAGGACACCGTACCAGTTCGGGGAGCGGCTCAAGACCCTGCTGCCACTGCACCAAGAGCGGCTGGACCTGATCGTCGACACGTACGTGCGGGCGCGCTACGGCGGGCGGCGGCTGTCGTCGGAGGAGGCGGGGGATCTGGCGGACGCGTGGCTGAACCTGCGCTTTCCGCTGCTGATGACGTCGGTGGGGCACCGAATCTACCCGAGGATCGAGACGTGAGCGAGTACAAGTACCACATACAGGAGATTCCGACCGGCTGGATCGGGCTGGTGGGGAGCGAGCGCGGCCTCCGCAGGGTGGCTCTCAAGCCGACGCCGCAGGAGGTGCTGGAGGACCTGGGGTCGGAGGTGGACGGCGCGGACCACGACGCCGAGTTTTTCAGCGACACGGTGGGGCGCCTGGAGCGGTACAGCCATGGGGACCTGGCGGCGCTAGATGACATCGAGCTGGACCTGGGGGACGCGCCGCCGTTCTTCCGGGCGGCGTGGAGCGCGTGCCGGTCCATTCCGGCGGGGGAGACACGCAGCTACCGCTGGCTGGCCGCCGAGGCGGGGAACCCGAGGGCCGTGAGGGCGGCCGGGCAGGCGATGGCGCGCAACCGTTTCGTGCTGATCATTCCCTGCCACCGGGTGATCTCCAGCGACGGCGGGCTGGGGGGGTACGGCGGCGGCGGACTGGGAGTCAAGGCCAGGCTCCTGCAGATGGAACTGGACTGGACCTCGGAGGGGTGAGCGCGAGGGGGTCCGGCCGGGAGAACGGGTCGACGAGGCGGAACGCTGCATGCTTGGGCGCACCGCAAGCCACCCGAGATTACTCCGGCCCAGGAGGCTGGCTGATCACAGGACCCCAAATCAGACGACTGGGCAGAATTCTTAATCCAAATGGGAGAGATTGAGTTGTCATCGAACGACATTCCCCGTCCCGAGGAAAAATGGGCCAGGGTCAACGGACTGGACATGCGCTACCTGGACTGGGGCGGCGACGGCGAACCGCTGCTGGCCCTACACGGGCTTGCGTCATCGGCCCACTGGTACGACATCGTCGCGCGGTTGCTGCGGCACCGGTACCGCATTATTGCCCCGGACCAGCGCGGCCACGGCCAGACCACCCAGGCACCGTCGGGCTACGACTGGCACACGCTGTCGGACGACCTGGCGGCGCTGCTGGACCACGTTTCGGCCGAGATTCCTGCCTTCAGCGGGCCCGTTTCAGCGCTGGGACACTCGTGGGGCGGGCACGTGGTCAGCAACCTGGCCTACCACTACCCGGACCGCGTGCGGCGCATCGTGATGATCGACGGCGGATTCCTGGACGGCCGGCTGTTCCCGGAGCCCACGTGGGAGGCATTTTCCGATCGTCTGAGGCCACGCAACGTGACCGGCGACCGCGCGGAATTTCTCAACCGCCTGCGAGAGCAGATGGCCGGGTTCTGGAACAGCGAGATCGAGCGCATCGTCCAGACCATGGTCTACGAGGACGAGAATGGCCAGATCCAGGACATACTGCGCCCGGAAAACCAGGCCCAGGTGATCCGCGCCATGTGGGACGACCCCTGCTCCCACACGCTGGCGCAGGTCGAGTGCCCAGCCTTGCTGGTCGCCGCGGGTCCGCTGCCGGAGCGCGCCAACAGCGATTTCGCCCAGCTGCGCCGCCGCATGGTAGGCGCCGCCGAGGCCGCCCTGCCCAACGGCCGCGCCCACTGGATCCCCGAGACGGTCCACGACATCGGCTACCACAAGCCCGAGGAACTGGCGCAGGTAATCCTGGAGTTCCTGGAGGGGTAATCATCAGGATCACGTCACTGGCAGCGGGGGCTGCCAGAACTTGCTGGTTTCGTTGACCGTGATCTCCTCCACCCACTTGACCCAGTCGTAGCCCCGCTTGTTCGGCTCCACCATCCGCGCCGGAAAGCCGTGGCCGGACGAAAGCGGCGCACCATCCACCCGGGTGGCCAGCAGGGCCCGTTCGGCCTCACGCATCGAGTAGCGCCTGAAATACCCGGTGCGCGACCGGATGGTGATGCTGCCGGCGCCCGCCCTGGGCCTTGCCCTCGCCAGCAGCTCCGGCACCGGCATCCCGTGCCACTCCCGCGTTGTGTACCAGCCGCCCGTGCAGTCCAGGGTCGCCGTCAGCGAGTTGCTCCAGGCCTGCAGAGCCTCATAGCCCATCTCGTATGGGTTTTCCACGTGGCCGTTTACCCGCAGTCGCCACTGCGTCGAATCGACGTGCTGCGTGCGGTCGTCAAGCCACATGGTCACCGGGAAGTCGGGGCCATCCTCGGGGTGGGAGCCTGTGAACCGGCGGTCTGCACCCGGCGCTCCCGCCACCAGCATCAGCCGCTCCGAGAGCTGCCACGCCGCCAGCCCGGCCACGGCGACGCCAGCGAACCGCAGAAAGTTGCGGCGCCCGGCCGCGTACCGGGTCCTGAGGCTGATCTTATGCCGAACGGTGTGCCAGACCAGCAGCGGCAGGAGCATCCAGGCAAGGTTCAGATGGATGGTGGTGCCGGAGAAACCCATGAAACTGTACGGCCCGATGTGGCTCCAGGTCAGTCCCAGGCCCAGCACGGTCAGCAGCCCCACCAGCAGCAGAGTCGAGCCCAGCATCATGCCGGGGGCCCTGTTCCAGTTGCTGCGAGTGCGGAATGATCCGAGGATGGTTCGGGACTTCCAGACGAACAACACCAGGATGGCGAACCCGGTAATCCGGTGCAGGTGCATGGCCGCAATCCACTCCGGATTGTTGTGGGTCAAGCCCAGGTAACCTGTCACCAGCTCGAAAGTGAACAGCGCTATCAGGGCGATGTTGGCCCAGGGAAAACGCACGGCGCAGCCTCCGCTGCCGGGCTACGAGATTAGCCCTCCGGATAATTCTACCGGCTGATACGGATGCCAGGTCCTTTTAATTGTTCCCTCTCCCTCTGGGAGAGGGTTAGGGTGAGGGCGTTTTCTCACTCGGCGGCAAGCTGGCGAAATACCCGATTTCGACCCTGACCTTCCAAGCCTATGGACAATTAAAAGGCCCTGACACGGATACGCTCGATATTGACACAAGGATGTACGACCGGCCTGCTGGAATTCGGATAGGCGGGAGTTGTGGCCTGCCATTATCTCGCTTTTGAGGCCAGGGCCTTCTAAGTGTTCCCTCTCCCTCTGGGAGAGGGTTAGGGTGAGGGCGTACCCCCATGGCAAACTAGCGGGATACACTCACGACTCTACCGCCGCTCCCACCTTACTCCGTGCAAGGGTTTCGGAGAATTAAGGGGTCCTGCTCTTGAGGCCAGGGTCTTTAAATGTTCCCTCTCTCTCCGGGAGAGGGTTAGGGTGAGGGCGTACCCCCGTGGCTAACTAGGCGGAAACACTCACGACTCTTCCACCGCTCCCACCCTACTCCCTGCAAGGGTTTCGGAGAATTAAAAGGCCCTGCACTTGAGGCCGATGCGCTGGATCTTATCCATCCGGAGAGTTGGCGGCACAACCTGCGGGCGCCCGGAAGCGAAAAACGCAGGGGACTTTTCCTCCTGCGTTTTCACGCCGTGCCTATCGGTCAGAAGTTGGTCACGAGACCCGGTAGGCCCATATCTGGTGAAAGACCTCGGGCTCGCCCTTGGGCATCGGCTGGAACGGATCCGTCACCTGCGCCAGCTTCCATTGGCCCGCAGCTTCCAGCTTGCTGAAATAGTCCTGGTATCCATCGTTCACCATGTCGGTCCTCAGGCTGAAAACGATGTAGCCACCGGGCTTGGTGACCCGCACCAGTTCGTCGAAGGAATCGATGGGCGCGTGGCCCAGGGTGAAAACACCGATACTGATTACGGCATCGAACTCATCGGTCTCGAAGCCCAGCGTCTCTCCCATTACCATCTGATGGAATGAGCTGTAGACATTCTTTTCTTTTGCGACGTCCAGCATTCCCTGGGAGATGTCCATGGCCGCCATGTTGGTGAACCCGGCGACCGCCAGTCTTTCACCAGCCAGGCCGGTACCGGCACCGGCGTCGAGGACATCGGCGTCGGCAGGCACGAGGCTGGCGAGAACCCGCGCACCGTTATCGGGAGCGTTCCAGGCAAAGTCCTCGTCCAGGTCCCTGTCGTATTCGGAAGCCCACTGGTCGTAGCGCTCTTCCAGTTCCTGGTTGCTGGCGGAGCCATACACCCATTGCACTCGTTGGTGGCTCTCTTCCATTGTCATAGTTTCCTCCATTTCAAATTCCCTCTCCCCGGTCAGGGAGAGGGAATTGCTTTGAAATCATTAGCGATGTGGGTTCCCTGGGGCTACTTGCGACAGACGTACAGACCCCAACCCAACTCATTGTTTTCAACCGCCTGGGCCGTTCCCAGGTACGCCTCGGTCAGCCATTCAAAGTGCTCGGCGTGCTCGCTGGTATCTCCCTTGGGAGTGCGGTCGGCGAGACACAGGTAGCTCTGGCGCAGGTGGCTGGAGATGTCAATGGCCTCCAGCAACTCAAAGCCCTGAGCCTTTAGCGCATCCTGGTAGGACTCGAAGCTGAACTCCGTATCGTATAGCAGCCGGTCGTAAACGAACCGCTGGGCCTCTGGGCTGACTTGCTGATTCGGCTTGACCAGATCGTCGAAGACGAATATGCCGCCCTTTTCCAGGACCCGGTAGACCTCGCTCAGCACCGTGCGCTTGTCCGGCACATGGTAGATGACGGCCTGGCTCCAGACCCGGCTGAACTGGCCTTCCCGGAATGGCAATTCCGTGGCGGAGGCCTTTTCAAAGGCCAGCCGTTCACGCAGGCCGGGTTCCTGCCGCTCGCGGTCCGCGATGGCGTTGTCCACGCGCACCCCGCTCAGGTCGATACCGGTGACGTGGCAACCGGCGTGCTTGGCCAGCCAGATGGCAGTGGTGCCATTGCCGCATCCCAGGTCCAGGGCCCGAGCGTCGGGGCCGATGCGCCCCTTCTCGACCATGATGCGGTCGAGATTGGCGCATCCCTTCAGGAAATCAGTTCCCGTCGTGTCGTCGAAGTATCCCCAGTGGACGCTGCCATCTTCGTCCCAAATGGCACGATAGATGGCATCTTCGGCATCATAATATGTCTCTGTTTCCTGTTCAGTGAACCGGCTCGACATGCTTGATGCCCTCCAGGTACTCCACGAATCGGTTGTCCTGGTCGACCAGGATCATCTTGGGCTCCACCTGGGTCTCCGACACCTCAAAGGACATGATGATGAGGCAGTGGCCCTCGGCAGTGAGACGGGCGGCGGCGCCCTGTACGGCAATCTCGCCACGGCCGCGGACGCCGGGGATTACGTAGGTCTCGAACCGGCTGCCGTTGTCCACGTCGCAGACCAGGACCTTCTCGAACTCCCACATGTCGACCTTTTCCATCAGGTTCTCGTCGATGACGATGCTCCCGATGTAGTCGGGGTTGGCCTCGGTCACCCAGGCCCTGTGGATCTTTGAGCGTAGCACTTCACGCATGGTTTCCTCCTTGTTCCTTGTCGTTCCTGAATCCTGATGGCGACTCATCCGAAATTTGTCGCCTTGGTTTATCACCTAAATTTAAAAAAGTATAAAACTGTTGGAATTTCGTTGCGGTTTTTGTTGACAAATCTTTCAACTCTGGGGCCGGTTCCCGGAATGCGCCTTTTCGAGGTACAAAAATGAGCGCAAACTTTCCCTCAGTCGAGCTTTAGGGGTTCGGCGAGGCTGCCGCAGGCAAAACGATGTTCGTTTTCCGGGCGGCGAGAGTTGGGGCGAGACGGGAGGCTGGGTGGGGCCCCGTTCGTTATCGATTGGGGTGGAGAGCTATGGATCGCAGGGCAAGGGGCAGAGTTGCCGTGTACTGATCTTGTTCCGGTGCGATGATACGTTCCGAACCGGAGGCCTCGTAGAGCGGTAATACATGCTTAATTCCATCTTTCAATATTAGGGCCCGGCACCGTGGGGGGAGGCAATTCCAGCACTCGTCCTCGGGTAGCCAGACATTTCGAAGCTTTGGGACCTAGTCCAACTATGGTTCCTAGCAGTTCGTCGGCAGTCTAGCATCGGCTTCAGAGGTGGTCAACTTCTCAAGGCAGTCTTGATGTCGATTAATTATGACAATACAGAACAGTATGATAAGTTTTCGTAAAACATTGCCGATGTATTGTCTGGTAGTGGTAAAAATAGAAATTGATGCGGTTGAGATGCAACAAATGAGCAGACGTTACGGGCATCCAACTGGAATTGCCATTGCCCAGGACCTTTTAATTGTTCCCTCTCCCCCTGGGAGATGGTCAGGGTGAGGGCGTTTCCCCACTCCGCGGCACGCTAATTGTTCCCTCTCCCCCTGGGAGAGGGTTAGGGTGAGGGCGTTCCCCCACTCGGCGGCACGCCAACGAAATACCCAATTGCGACCCTGACCCTCCAAGCCGAGGGACAATTAAAAGGGAATTATATCGGGTTTTAGCCGCCAGACTGGAAAAAGGTAGTTTGGACTTGGGCAATCCCCCACCCCAAAAGAACCCCAAAGAGAGTTAGCCCAACCGCATATAACCTGTCACGTAGATGCTGTTTTCGTTCCCGTTTCTTGTCCTCGGCACGCCCACGGTAGACACCATACAAGAGACTGCTCTGAACCTCACGGGCCTGTTCTGAAATTGAAGGGATGCCACCTGTGGCCCGAAAAACCCAATCAGACGCAGGCCCTTCCCACATTACTTGCTGCCAGCCTTGTCCCAAGCGAATCAGTTGCTCTGAACAAATCATTTCAGTCGTGCTCTTGGCACCATCACAAATCGCGCACATACCCGAATTCCACTCCGCTCGCTTGAAATGACAACCCCGGCTGTCAGGCCGGGGCTGTATGGCACTGCTCGCACTTGCCGTCCCTGTACAGGACTTCGGGGAAGGCTACCACCCAATCTCACCCCGTGGCTAAAACCCGATAAAACTCCCAATTAAAAGGCCCTGTGCCATTGCGGGTGCCGTTTGCAATTGGGGGTTGGGGTGATTGCTGACTTGCGGTACGGCCCGTCATTCGTATGGTTCCGTTCTGGGTTGCCGTCGTTGGCGGCCGCAGGGAGCGAGGCGTCAGACGCCCAGGGGCATTTCCTGGGTAACGGCCACGGTGTCGGGACCCAGCAGGTCCTCCAGCCGCTCACGCAGAGGGTCGCAGTAGCCGGTGCTCACCACGGGAAGCTCCATTATGATTCGCTTGCCTGCCGTGCGAATATCAAGATTCACCTTGTCGCGCCCCGGGTATTCCAGGATAACGCCGATCACCTCTCTCAGGAGCATCGCATCGTTTTGCGGATCATCAGACTCGGTCACCGCCAACTGCACCAGGCAGTTGCTGGGAGCGAACGCCGGAACGCTCTCCGGGCTATCGCTCTTGGCGCTATGGCCATTGCCGTTGGCGTTGGTGTTGGCGTGGTCAGCACGGGGAGTCCCATTGCCGGTACCGTTCTTGTACTGGCCATTACCATTTCCATTGCCATTCCTGTACTGGCCGTTTCCATTGCCATTAGCTTTCGCAGGGGCCTGTTTGCCGTTCCCATTGGCCGGCAGCGTCGAAGGCCGGTCCTGCACGAACTCCTCGGCCTCGTCGCACGATAGCTCCAGCTGCTCGCCTCGCAGCCGCACCCTCCCCTGAACGCGGACTGTGCGCCCCGGTTGCCAGATTCCCTCGGTTCGCTGCAGGGCCTCGGGCCAGACGGTTACCTCGACCACGCCGCCCAGGAGCTCCAGACCGACGATGATGAATTTCTGTCCATCGCGCCGGGCCCTCTCGGTAACCGTGCTGACGATGCCCAGGACGTGTACCCGCTGGCCGCTCATATCGCCGCTGAGCCGGTCCAGGGACATTACGGTCCCATCGGAGGTGGCGCCCGTGAGCGCCATCAGCGGGTTGTGAGACAGGGCAACTCCGAGATATTCACGCTCCCAGGACGCCTTTTCCTCGGGAGTCGAGTCATTGTTGCCCAGGATAATCCCTGGCTCGTCCATGCCGGACGTACTCGTTGCTGCGCCTTCCGAGCCCGAGCCCCCACCGAATAGGCTGCTCTGCCCGCTGTTTCGCATCTGGGCCTCGCGCTGGGCCGTGGCCACGATGCGGTCCAGCGCATCGAGTATTGCGCCCCGTTGGCCGATGAAGTCGAAGGCCCCCGCCTTGACCAGGCTCTCCATGGTGCGTCGGTTCAGGTTGGCGGCTCCCGACCTGCGGCAGAAATCGTCAATGGACTGGAACGGCCCATTCTCCTTGCGCTCTTCCACCAGCGGCCTCACCGCACCCTCTCCCACCGTCTTGATGGCGGCGAGGCCGATGCGTAGTCCCTGGGTGCCCTCGTCATCCTGATCGATGGTGAAGAACTCGCCGGAGCGGTTCACGTCGGGCAACCACACCGGTATACCCAATCGGAAGCACTCGTTGATCGAGCTGATGGTCTTGTCGGTGTTATCGAGGCGCGCGTTCAGCACCGCCGCCATATATTCCACCGGATAGTGGGCCTTGAAATAGCCCGTCCAGTAGGAGATCAGGGCGTAGCTGACGCTGTGGGCCTTGTTGAAGGCATACCCGGCAAAGGGCTCGATCAGGTCGAAAATCTCGACTGCCAACGGCTCGTCAAAGCCCTTCCCCGTTGCTCCGGCGACGAAGTTGTCGCGTTCCTGGGCCATCAGCGATGCGATCTTCTTGCCCATTGCCTTGCGAACGATATCGGCGGCGCCCAGTGTGTAGCCGGCGAATTGCTGCAGAATCAGCAGCACCTGGTCCTGGTAGACGATGATGCCGTAGGTCTCGTCCAGCAGTTCCTTGAGGCTGGGATGGGGATAGGTGACCGCCGCCCGTCCGTGCTTGGCATCGATGAACCGGTCGATGTTTTCCATTGGTCCCGGCCGGTAAAGCGCGATCATGGCTGCGATGTCGCCGATATTCGACGGCTTGAGCTTCTCGATGTAGCGCTGCATCCCGGCGCTTTCCAGCTGGAACACGTCGGTGGTGTTCCCGGAGGACAGCAGCTCGTAAGTGTCGCCATCGTCCAACGGCAGACCCTGGAGATCTATATCGATCCCCCGGCTCTCGCGCACCACCTTGACCACCTGGTCAAGGATTGTGAGGCTGGTGAGGCCGAGAAAGTCCATCTTGAGCAGCCCAAGGTGGGCCACCGGGTCCATACTGAACTGGGTCATCAGCACAGGGCTGGACTCATCGCCCTTGACCGGGCGCTGCAGTGGCACCGTCTCGGTCAGCGGCTCATCGGCGATGAGCACGCCGGCGGCGTGAGTGCCCACGTTGCGAACTATGCCTTCCAGTTCCCGGGAACGGTCCACCAGTTCCCTGACAGCCTCATTGTTGTCGTAAGACGACTGTAGCTCGGAGCTGACTTTGAGCGCGTCGTCGAGGTTCTGGGCCCTCTGGGGCAGCATCTGGGTGATGCGGTCGACGTCGCCGTAGCTCATTCCCAGCGCCCGGCCCACGTCCCGCAGGGCTGCCCTGGCCCCCAGGGTGCCGAAGGTGATGATCTGAGCCACGTGATCGTTGCCATACTTGTCGATGACGTAGTGCAGTACCTCGTCCCGACGGTCGTCCTGGAAGTCCATGTCGATATCCGGCATCTCTTTGCGCTCCATGTTGAGGAAACGCTCGAAGACGAGCCGGTACTCCAGCGGGTCGACATCGGTGATGCCCAGGCAGTAGAGCACGACACTGGCGGCGGCACTGCCCCGCACCCCGAACAGGATGTTGCGTTCTCTGACGAACTTGATGATGTCCCACACCACCAGGAAGTAATTGGCGAACTTGGTGTAGCGGATTACTTCCAGCTCATATCGGAGCCGCTCGATTGCCTCGGGGGATGCGTTGGGGTAGCGGCGCCGGAAGCCCTCCTCGCAGACCTGCGCCAAGTAGTCGTCGGCGTCCATCCCGCCCGGGGTCTCATAGCGGGGCAGGTGCGTCTGGCCGAACTCCAGCGAGACGTCGCACATATCCGCGATCACGCCCGTGTTGGCCATCGCCTCGCCGCGAATGTTGGCGGGCAGATCCGCGAACAGGTCCTCCATTTCCTGCGGGCTCTTGATGTAGTAGGAGTTGTCCTCCATCAACAGCCGCTTTTCGTCACGGATGTTGGTGTTGGTCTGGATGCAGATGTAGATGTCCTGGAGGTTGGCCTGGTTCTGATGGACGTAGTGAGAGTCGTTGGTCGCCACCAGCGGCAGCCTGGTCTCCTGGGCCATCCGCAGCAGGCCCTCGTTGATCTGGTCGAGGTTGTCCACGTTGCGGTGGCGTTGAATCTCCAGGAAATACCCGTCTCCGAACAGCTCACGGTACCAGCCGGCGGCCTTGACGGCGCCGTCGTAGTTGCCGTCGGCCAGGAGCCTCGGCACTTCAGCCGATGGGCAACCGGACAGGCATACCAGCCCCTGTCCGTATTCCTCGAGCAAGCCCTTGTCGATACGGGGACGGTTGTAGAACCCCTCCACGTGCGCCTTGGTCACAAGCTGCATCAGGTTGCGGTAGCCGGCGTTGTCCCGGGCCAGCAGCACCAGGTGCGCGGGGCTCTTTTCCGATGAGTTCTTTTCGTGCCTGCTGTTGTGGGCGACGTATACCTCGCACCCGATAATCGGTTTGATCCCGGCGTCGCGGCAGGCGGAGTAAAAGTCGACCACCCCGTAGAAGGTGCCATGATCGGTAATTGCCAGCGAGCCCATATCCAGTTCGCCGGTACGTGCCACCAGCTCAGGGATGCGGCTGATGCCGTCGAGCATGCTGTATTCGGTGTGGACGTGAAGGTGGGTGAATGCCAAGGAAATGAGTCCTCCAGTTCAAGTACCATCCCACGGAAAAAGGCGCGTCAAAACGAGCGGTGGGTAGTGCTGTTTCCTGGGCCCAGGAGAGCGGTAATCCCCAGCAGACCCAAGTCTACAGCAGGAGATTTTGCGGATAAACCAGCCTGGGTACAATCTGGAAAATAGGGGGACTGAGGCCCTGTCCACCTGACAGCCCATCAACCACCACATATTGGGCAGAGCCCCAATACACGCCACAATATGACATAATTTTTGTGCAGGTGGCAAGGGGGATTCAGGCCGATTTTGTGAACAAAAAAGCCGGAGGCCGGTCAGCTAATCCTGCAGTCCGGCCTCCGGCTATCTGCCGGTGGATTTCACTATTTCGTCGGTAGCGCGGCTGCCTGGACAGCCGGCAAATCGACGGTTACTCGTCCTCGAGGGACTCCAGCTTGGCCGACATGATGGCGGTCGCAGGAACCGCTTCCTGCCGGTTGATCAGCCGCGTATCGCCCCAGGTCGCGGTCTCCACGTAGTTCTTGAAGTCCTTGATTTCGCCACAGACCCGGCAGATGCCGAGGCTGGTAGGACCGTCTGCCGCCTGGATCAGCCAGTGATGCTGGCAGCCCAGTTCGACCTCGGGAACTTCTTGAACGGCTACTTTCTCCGCTTGCTGTACCATCTCACTCTCTCGTCATCTCAGATCGTTTCTCTTGTTTACGAAATTCTACCATGCTTTTGCCGTATTCGTCAATACTTTGATGAAACAGGTTGCCAAAAGGCGAAAACTATGAACAGAATACGTCTAAAATTACGCAGTTGGCTTCGAATTTCTATCCTTGGCTATCCGGAACGTTACGCTCCCTGATTTTCGTTGACTTTTCGCTGTCAAAACTGATTAAATCGTTTGTTAATATCAACTCTCGCGTGGCTCCTCTATCGACACTGAATTGAAGGGGGTGAGTGATGGGCAGGAGGCAACTCAAGGAACTTGAGCGTTCCTACGGTTTCGACGAAGTGGCTATCGTTCCAGGTCAGGTGACTATCAATCCGGAACTGACGTCCACCAAGATGACCATCGGCGACCTCGAATTCGAGATTCCCATCATGGCGTCCGCCATGGACGGCGCCGTTTCACCCCGTTTCGCTGCTCGCATGCACGAGCTGGGCGGGCTGGCTGTTCTCAACGGCGAGGGCCTTTACTCCCGTTATGATGATCCCTACAGCGTGCTGGAGGACATCATCGCCACACCCCAGGCGGAAGTCACCGAATTCCTGCAGCAGGTCTACTCCGAACCGGTCAAGGAACACCTGCTCGCCCAGCAGGTGCAGGAGATCAAAAACTCCGGCGCTGTGTGTGCCATATCTTTTACGCCCCAGAGCACCAAGCGGATGTCTCCCATCGCCGTGGAGGCCGGGGCCGACATGGTTGTTGTGCAGTCCACCGTAACCACGGCGAGGCACATGTCAAACAGCTACCGCGGCCTCATATTTTCCGAACTGATCGAGTCGCTCAATGTACCGGTGATGGTCGGCAACTGCGTGACCTACGACGTCGCCACTGAGCTGATGGAAACCGGCATCGATGGCATTCTCATCGGCGTCGGACCGGGTGCGGCCTGTACCACTCGTGAGGTGGTCGGAGTTGGTGTCCCCCAGGTGTCCGCCACCCTCGAGTGCGCCGCCGCCCGCGAGGACTACTACCGCAAGACCGGGAAGTACGTTTCTGTAATAACGGACGGCGGAATCCGCACCGGCGGGGACATCTGCAAGTCCATCGTCAGCGGCGCCGACGGCGTGATGCTGGGCACACCCTTCGCCCAGGCAGATGAGGCACCGGGACGCGGCTACAACTGGGGAATGGCCAACCCACACCCCGAGTTGCCGCGCGGCACCCGGGTCAAGGTCGGCACCAAGGGCTCCCTCAGCCAGATACTGTACGGCCCCACGTCGGTAACCGACGGCACCCAGAACTTTGTCGGGGCCCTGCGCGTCGGCATGGGGATGTGCGGCGCGTACAACGTCCGGGACCTGCACCAGGCCGAGATGATCGTTGCGCCGTCCATCAAGACCGAGGGTAAGTTCTTCCAGCTCGGCGGCTAGGAAGGTTCGCCTCAACATGTCCCCAGAGTTCTACGCGATCATTGGTTCGGCAGTCGGCCTGGCAAGCCTAATGATAGGCTTGGCGAGCATAGCGTTTTATCTGATCAGCCAAACTAACCGTCGTATGGACCGGCTCGAAACGCGCATGGACCGGCTTGAGGACCGTATGGAGAGGCTGGAAGGTAGGTTTGAGCAGCTCTTGGAAACCGTTCATTCCCTGGACATTCGCGTGTCGAAGCTGGAGTGGACTCTGGATGCCGCACTGTACGGCAAGCCGGTCCGGATCCCACCAGAAAGCGAAAACGGCGAAACGGGTTAAGGAGATAACCACATGACAACCGCAGAGCGAACGGTTGAAATCCTCGTTCCCGTCGCCGAGGACGTACCCGAAGAGCAGGGGCTCAGCACGTCCCTGTCCGGCCTGGAGGGCAAGGTCGTCGGATTGCTGGAGAACCGCAAGTACCACGCCGACACGTTCATGCAGGAACTGGAACAGACTCTGATCAACGACTACGGCGTCAGGAAGGTGGTCTACAACCGCAAGTCCACCTACAGCGCACCCCATCCCGACGAGAAGCTGGAGGCCCTGCTCCGGGAGTGCGACGCCATCATCCACGCCATCGCCGATTGAGGCAGCTGCACGGCGTGGGGTCTCCACGACACAGTGATAACCGAGTCCGCAGGCGTACCCTCTGTTAGCGTGATCACCAGCAGCTTTACGCGCGCTGCCAACCTGCGCGCCGCCTCCCTCGGTATGCCCGGCGCCCGCATCGTTGTCCTGCCCAGCCCGCTGGCCAGCCGCCCGGTGGAGGACGTCCAGCAGATGGCCCACGAATACGCACCCGAGATCGTCGGCCTGCTGACAGGATAGAGGGGCATCACCGACCCAACCCGGATTAAGGCCGTGGTCAACTTGGTTTTGCTGTAGCCGCGGGTCTTATACGGGTAGCCGAGGTGCTTGGTCAGGAAAAAGCCAGAAGTCGTGAGGCCCGACGCGGCTTTGACTTGCTTTTTGGTCTCCTGGCAGCGCCTTTCCAATCGAACCTGAACGCGGAGGCGAAGGATGCAGAGGAGCACCGACAGGATCCTCACAACCCATTGTGGTAGCCTGCCAAGGCCCCATGACCTGCTGGACACGATGAAAGCCAAGCTGAATGGGGACTCTTACGACGAAGAGGCCTATGCTTTGAGGGTCAGGACCGCAGTGTCCGACATCGTCCGACAGCAGGTTGATTTTGGTGTCGATGTTCCCTGCGACGGTGAGCAGGGGAAGCCCGGGTTCTTCACCTACATAGAAGAGCGCCTGAACGGGTTTGACCCGGACCCTGACAGCAACTTTGAACTCTTTGCTGCCGAGCTGGCGGCTTTTCCTGAATACTACGAACGGTACTTCGCACAGGCCATGCTCGGTGGTACGGTGGCTCCAGTGTCGCCCATGGCCTGCACCGGCCCGGTCACCTATCGAGGTGGCGAGGCAGTCCAAAGAGACGTAGCCAACCTGCAAGCCGCCATGGCAGGGCTGTCCACCCAGGAAGCATTCATCCCTTCGGTCTCTCCCACTGGAGTCGGGGTCAACAAATACTACCCCACCGAGGAAGAGTACCTGTTCGCCGTGGCCGAGGCCATGCGCTCCGAGTACCTGGCCATAGTGGATGGGGGATTCATACTCCAGATTGACGACCCCTTTCTGACCGACGTCTTTGGCGACCCCGCCCTGACCGAGGCTGAAAAGCGAAAGAAGGCCGCCGTCATGATCGCCGCCGTCAACCACGCTATTCGTGGCATTCCCGAGGAGAAGATTCGCTTCCACACATGCTATGGCATCAATCACGGGCCCCGGGTTTATGACGCGGAATTGAGGGATGTCCTGGGGTCCATGCTGCAGGTCAATGCGGGGGCCTACTCGTTTGAGAACGGCAACGCCCGCCACGAGCACGAGTACCACCTCTGGGAGGATGTGAAGTTACCTGACGGGAAAGTGCTGATTCCCGGCATCATCACCCACTCCAGCAACATTGTGGAGCACCCGGAACTCATAGCGGAGCGAATTATCCGATTCGCAAGACTGGTGGGTCGCGAGAACGTGCTGGCGGGCAACGACTGCGGGTTCAGCTCACAAGCGACCTACAATACCGAAGTCCATCCTACGGTAGTTTGGGCCAAATTCCGCGCGCTTGCTGAGGGCGCCGCTTTGGCCAGTCAGCGCCTCTGGTAGTCACATCTCGGGGATACTAAACCTGTGAATAACGGCAAGTGTCAAGGTCTGAGGCCTGGTCCGCAACGAGGCGTCAGAGCTTCGACGGTCAATTAAAGCAATCAGGAGCGATACCGAAGTAGAGGCTGTATGAAAAGAGTGGGAAGTGCGGTCTGGGCTGTTGTGGCTGCCATACTGCTTCTGCTGTCTGCCGCCTGTGAGCTTTTGGACCAGACGCCGCCTCCCAACATTCCGGCCACGGTGGTGGCGGAGGGCGCTACAGTAGCCTCCCAAGGCGTCACAGTAGCCGCTCAGGCCGCTACGGAGGCCAGGGAGGCGGTCTCCACCGTCGTGGCTCTTGCCACGCCCGCGCCTACCAGCACTCGGGCTGCGCCGACACCCACGGCCACTCCGACACCGCCGCCCACGGCCACCCCGCCGCCAACCCCAACGCGTCCGCTCGTTCCAGGGGAGGACCACGGCGTGACGCTGGTTACCTCCATGGGCCGCCAGGTGGACGTCACCGTTATCGGATTCCCCGACAACGTAATGCGCTCTGAGCAGCTGGCAACGGCTATCAACAAGGCCGAGGAACTGCTAGGCACCGCATTGCCCGCCCCGACCATTGCGCTGCAACTTGCAGACGACGTAGCCGGAGGTTTCTGCGGGCACAACCAGCCAAGTTATGCCCCGCCTGTCGACGGCGGCCCCCACATCGTTGACGGCTCAGTCATTTCCATAACTATTGACGAAGACTGCGACGACGTATTCGCCACCATCGCCCACGAGGTCGCTCACACCTGGTTCCACGGGAGCGCGGAATCATCGAACTGGATCGACGAAGGCTTGGCCAACGCCATCGAAAAGCAGGTGGTGGCGGCGGTCCAGCCGGAACCGAACGAGGTAGTCTATCCTCCGGTGTCCTACTGCAGGGACTATGCCAACATCAGCGAACTGGAGCAGGCCAACCCGGGCATATCTAACGTGGGGCCTTGGTCAGGATTCAGTTGCCACTACTCACTGGGCGACGGCCTATTCGGTGAACTGCAGGAACACTACGGCACCAACGGGTTCAACCAGCGAATCATCCCCCTGGGCAGGCAGGCAGTCAACGAGATAGACCAGCAGGTCACAATCGACGACGTCAGGAACGCCCTGGGCGAGGATGCCACCGCACTGGCAATCATAGACCGGTGGTATGCCGGCCAGCCCGAAATGTTGAAATACCGGCACCTCGACGCCGTTGAATGGACATTCCCGCCCACCATAGACGGCCAGTACCTCCACTTTGCCGGCCGTACCACCCAACCCGGGGTGGTGGCTGATTTCCTCCTGGAGGAGCACGCATACTGCTCGCAGTTTTCGCTGTTGAACGACGCTGCAGGTCAGCAATGGCTCACCAGCATCAGCGATCCATTGATCGCAGGCTGGATTCACTCGGAAATCCCTGCCGTGGTGGCGATCAACGACCTTATCAATCCGGAGACTGGCGATTTCAGCGTTACGGCCCGGATCAACGATCCCTTTGTTGCATCTCTTTCCGAGCTGTCGCTACTGGTCAACGGCCGGTCTATGGCAGGCCAGGATGACCTCTGCGAGGAGAGCGTTCGATACTCCCAGGCACTGATAGCCCGCGGCAGCATACCGGGTCATCTCAAAGTGCAGAGCCACTATCACGCGGGCGCCATTGAGTGGATCAACCGGCCAACCGTTGTCGGCAACACGATGACATTCAGTGGCCGGGCCCAGCCCGGCGCCCTTTACCTCGAGTGGCAAGACGGCTACTGCAGCCAGTTGAGCATCTACGAACTGGACGCTCTGGGTTACCATTTCATCGATTCAATGGACCCGAAGGCACCACTCGGACAGTTTTGGGGCAATTCCCCCACCGGCGAGATTACATCGTACCGGACGGGAGTCGACGGATCATTTGCGGCCACGGCCACGCTAACTCCGGGTGTCCTGGACCCCTACGAAAACCCGGTCCTCATGGTAACGGCGTCCTCTCCGGTCGACAGTGCGACCCAGCAATGCGTGGAATCTGAGGTGCTTTCTGCGGCGGACATTCAACGGAACTAACGGCCTTCCGCTTTCGCCTCCTGCCGGGACTCAGGAGCAACGACCACTGTTGAAATCCTCCACACGCCGCGCCGGGCCCCGACGGAGAAGCCATCAGGGCGATCGAACTGACGCTGGTGAGCTGACGGATGCGGAATGCCGTTCTGGGCAGGAGAATAGCGAGAATTCGTAGCTAAGCAGATGTAGTTAAGTGTAAGACAGGCGGTCTAGCACTTCGAATTACCAGTCTTTGCCGACGCTCACCAGTCTCATTCAGGGCAAGTGCCAATCCGAGGCTGCGGGTCTGGCTGCGGTCAGGCGTATCGTTCCAGCCCGAAGAGGCCGAATAGCTCGTCGCGACTCAACCGGGACGACAGATCCATGGAAACGTCGTCAACCAGCCTGTCGAACAGATCCTGCTTCCTGTCTAGGATGGAGTCTATACGCTCCTCGATGGTATCGGTGCAGGAATACTTGATCACGTTGACTTTGGCAGTCTGGCCTATTCTGTGGCTGCGGTCTTCGGCCTGTCGTTCCACTGCAGGGTTCCACCATCGGTCCAGGTGGAACACGTACGACGCCTCCTGAAGGTTCAGACCCAGGCCGCCAGCGCGAAGGGAAATTATCAGCGCCTGGTGGTCTGCACTGGATTTGAAGCGTTCGATGATCGATGGCCTTTCCTGAAGGGGCACATCCCCGGTGATTACCAACGGGTTGTACTCGCGCAGATGGTCCGCCGCCGCTGCCACCCCTGAAGTGTCATTGGTGTACTGAGAAAAGACTAGGGCTTTATGGCCTTGGCTGGCCAGTAGGTCCAACCTTTCCCTGATGTCGTCAAGTTTGCTGGAATCGCCGTTCGCGGGGTCGGCATTGCATATCTGCTTCAGCCGCGTAATCAGTTCCAGCACGTGCTGGATGGTGATGTCCCTTCCCAGGGACCGAAGGTACACCACCCCTTCCTGTTCGGCTTTGTCGTAGCTGGCCCTCTGTGCGGGGTGAAGCTCGATGGGCAACAGCGTGACCTGTTTTTCCGGCAGGTCTTCCAGCACATCGGCCTTTTTGCGCCGTAACTGGAGCTCGCGGTGGCGACTGAGCAGCTCTGGTCCGGGTTGGTAGCGGTTTGACCGTCCTTCCAGGTCGTGGTCTACGAACTCCAATATGGACGCCAATTCCTCTTCGTGGTTCTCAATGGGCGTTCCAGTCAGCGCCCACGAACGAACCCGATTCAGGCCCTTGAGGGACCTGCTAGTGTCGTTGCGGTTCTTGATCCTCTGTGCCTCGTCAGCCACCACCACATCCCAGGTCCTGCGCCTGACAGGGGACAGGACGTTGCCTTCGAAGTCCGAGCGTAGGGTCTCATAGCTGACCAGTGTCAGGTCCGTTTCCGCCTGCCACTGCCATCCCCTGTCCGACGCGGAGCCGCGGATGATGATCGCTGACAGCTCCGGCGCCCACTTGCGGAGTTCACCGCGCCACTGGTCCAGCAGGCTCGCTGGCGCCGCGACCAGCGCCGATCGGATGTCGCCGCGGTGCCTGAGGATTCGCAAGGCGGCGATGACCTGCAAAGTCTTACCCAGCCCCATATCGTCGGCGAGCAGGAGGCGGTCGCTGCCAATGAGGGCCCGCACTCCCTCCTCCTGGAAGGGCATGAGTACGCCGGGCCACTCCAGATCATCCAGTGACGGTGGCTCAATACCAAGCGGAGACAACACTCTCAACAGCCTGTGAGCGAGATCCATGTCCGTCCTATGTTGGTGTCCTCCCTCTTCGTTGCTCCCATGCGGGGCCAGGTCGGCAGTGCCGAACGAGTACAGACCCTCCAGGACTACACCGGTAGCCGGCTCCGGCAACGCTGGGGGTGGAACCGGCAGGAACCGTACAGGCTCAATGTTGTGGCCGTCATGGTAGCTGTGATCTGTGGTCCGCTGCATCTCTGGCTCCGTCACCTCCCGGCATAGGCCTCGGCAATTCCCGCAGCAACCCTGTCAAACGGCTCCAGTGGATCCGGATGTTCCGCCAGCTCATACACGAGCCGTCGAGCGACCGTATCCTCGCTGGGTGGAGAAGTGCTCCATACAAGGAACAGGGATGCGCCTAGTCGTTCGATCTCCTCCATAACCCCCCTCCTTGGGGCAGGGTCGATGGAAATTCGGCATACTGGGACTTCGGCTCTGATCTCCTCCGAGAGCACTAAGGGTGGAATCTCGTCTGCCAACCCAAGGATGACATCAGGCACTCGGGTTGCGGACCGGAATAACTCCCGAATAAGGGACACTATGGCAAGGCGGCGTGCTTGCGCTTCTCCCCACAGCACGGAGTCCGCAACGTCAACGCGGGTGAAGCAGAACTCGAGGGGCGCTAATCGGTCTGCGGACGTTGCAAGCAAAGCGGCTCGGATTCCCATCCCTTGTCGCTCATCCTGGAGTTTCAGGAATCCGATGACACCGGGTGTTTCACCATTCCTGGCAATATCGAACGGAATCGGCATCCGGACTCACCCTGTAGACAGGCGATGGTCGCCTATTCGCCTTCGCCCTCATCGTTTTTTGACTGTGTTTCCAAATCAGATATCTCTACGTATTGGTGCGTGAACTCCCTCCCCTCGGTTTCCGGCCTGGAGTCCGGGTACAGCCTCAGCAGGTCCCACTCGTTGATGGCCGATCTGATCCTGTACCGCATCCGTTGCTGATAGCCAGCCGCGGCGGTTTTGGCCTCTATTGAGGGAGCGTCCCAGCCGTAGGCCGTGCTGTAAATGTAGCGGAGGGTATTCAGAGTGTCGTTCACGTGTGCTTCGTCCGGTGTACTTAACGGTGTACATTCACGTTCCAGCAGCCGCATCGCCGTTTCGGCCCTTGCGGCGCCTCCGTCATCCCCACGAGCTCGCAGTCTTTGGCCGGCATAGTCGCGGTCTTTCTTGCTGCTGGCCTCGGGCGATATGTTAGCCAGCGCGTAGTCCGTAGTGACAGTTCCGACAACCACAAGGCCTGGGCATGACTCTCCCGACGCCTGACCAAGCCAACGAGCCAATTCCGCATAGGATCGGGCGCGTTGCAGTAGACTGTATTGGCCTACCAGTTCTATTTCGTCCAACAGAACGACCCAACCACGGTATCCCGCACCCTTGATAAGTTCAGTGGCGAACCGGAGACGCTGAGGGGGCAAGTCCGTCGCTCTGGGAGCCCTGAACGAATAGCTCTGGGACTGGCCAATCTGCCTGAGGCCATTTTTCACATCACTTACCTTGATTCTGTCTCCGGCCCAGAAGGACTCTATCGTGCGGTTCAGCTCCAACTCATTGGATCTCTCATGCACCAGCAGACTCGCCGGAAAGATGGGATGAACGCCGCTTGAGGATGAATTCGCCCATCGGAAAAGGGCAGCATATCCATCTATGTTTGGGTTGAGCTTCTGTCCAATTTCCTCGATGAGCGGACCGGTGTGATCCAGGATTCTCCCGTTGTCCATGGCCGACTTGAACACGTTGCCAAGGTCATAGAGGGGAGTTTCCTTGCTGATGGCCACCTTACTGCACACGAACCCTTGCGAGAGGGCCCGGTGTTCAAAGTGCGAGAGCAGGTGGGACTTTCCGGTGCCGAAATCTCCTGAGACCAACATTCCTTGCGAACCTGCAGGCGGCTCATTAGTGTCGGAGGCTCGTCTCAGCAAATCCTGAAACTCCCTTTCTGCAAGGGGTTGGGTGCAGCCAAGCAGTTGCACCGCCTCCCGGTTCGGAACGCCGTTCCGCAGCGCCTCCAGCGCCCTCCGGCAGGAAAGAACGGAATGTCCGTAGTTCGACTCAGTCATGAAAGCAGGTTCCTTATTCTGATAGCCTGACCAGAGACGCCACCGGATTGACGAGGTTGCGGTCCCGAACGTCGTCAATCACACGGGTCATGAGGGCCTGATAGATTCCGAATCCACGGTTCCTGGACCCAGCTTCCTCTTCCAGGAAATCGCTGGAGGTAACAACCACCAGGAAGGTTGCAGTGAGGCGGTCGGTGGTGTCCACGAACTCCCTGAGCAACTCGTAGTGCTCCAGCACCATGGCCCTGGTGTAATAGCGCAACCCGTCCCTGGGGTTACGGGCCACAGTAACCCGAGAGTTGTCCAGCAAGATGATAGTACCTGGATAACCCACGTGATGCAGCCAGAACAGGGCCGATTCAAAGAAATGTCGAGCGGTTGTGCGGTTGATGGAGGTATAAATTGAAAACGGCTTCACACTGCTGATCCTGGTGTTGCTGCCCGTCAGCCAGTCGATGATCGGCTGCCCACCGTAAGTCTCCCCTGCCCTGGCGTCCTCCTCTAGACAGAGCTGGGTCATGGCGACCCGGAAGTCTCTCGCCATAAGGGGTTCACGGTACACCCGATCCTGTATCTGCGGTCGAAGGTTGCTCAGCAAGAACTGGTGCTCCAAGCCGTTGGCCTCGGCAATCGCTTCGAACACGTTGGCATCCGATTCCGGGTCAATGCCGTCGACCAAATACACCCGGTCTTTCGCCAGCTTGAGAATCATGCGCCTGGCCGCCTGGCGCCAATCTACGGATTCAGCAAGGCCATGGAACAGGTCCTGCGGCATGTGGGCACGCCGCGTGGCCGCGTCAAGGGACACCAGCAGCATTCCCTTCTTCGCGCACCACTCCTTCACGGACGCTTGCAGATCGGCCTTCAGTTCATCCGGCGCCACCGCGAACTTGACCGAGGCTCCCCCATCCGGCACGAACGAGGACAGGTACTCGGACTCCATGACCTCCAGCCATTCGCGGAGAGGTATCGTATTGGCCATCAGCTCCCTCCGGAGAACTGTATGCCGTAGTAGGTCACGACCTGCCCATCGGGGGCCACGAAGGAAAACACGCCCTGCCCTGTACGGGTGCCGGAAGACGCAGGGAACGACACCTGCATACCTCGCCTGGTTGTCTTGGGTCCGTCCCGGTCCAGCAGATACAGGTCACGGGTAAAGTCGGTCTGGTTGTATTCGCGGTCACTGCCTGGCAAGGACGTGAACAGTCGGTACACCCGCTCCAGTTGCACCACCCTTCCTTGTCGCCCCGTTATCATTCGGTCCGGACCCTCCTCCCTGGTGATTTCGGCATAGACCTGATATAAGGACTCAAGAAACCTGGCAGCAGGAAAGCTGGGAGGCTTCTTCTGAATGTCAAGGAGGATGTCCGTAAGGCGCGACGGCCGTATGGTGGACACCCGCTTCTTGTCTATCCTGACCGCACGAACACTCGGCAGAACTCGGACGATGGACGGGTGCGCTATCATCCTCCCATCGCGCTCGTAGATTTCCAGGCCCTTCTCGGCGGCTACCGCGCGCAGTTCCTGTCCATAACCTTCATTCAGGTACTGCTGCTCCTCGTCCTCTCCATACGGCCAAGACTCCACCGCGTTTGCGACTTCCTGCCGCAGCGCGTTGATAGCCTCAGCCATGCTTTGTTGGGCCCGCCTTGCACCAGCAATGCTGCCGTCCTTCGCGGCCTTTTCCAAGGCACGGGCCTGCTTGGTTAGTTCTGCTGCCGATTTGGCTGTCGAAGCAGCTGCCTTTTCCATGTCGCTGAAAGCCTGTTCAAAGCTCGCCATAGCCCGTCCTTTTCACAATTCCGTCAGTGGGACATTATATCAACGAATTCCAGGAGATTTAGGTGATCTGTCTTTACAATTGAGCACACTCGTTTGCCTGAATTGAACTCTCTTTTCTCGGTATCAATGAACGCCGGATTCGAAGTTCTCGCTACAAGGAATAGTTCTGACAACGCTGCAACACCGATTGGTTAACAGACACTTCGGCAAACTTTCTTACCCGCCGGAATCTTCATTCCCAAATACTGGTGCAGTAAGCGCGCCTACAACCTCCCCCGCTGACGGCCCTGCTGCCGAGCCTTTCGGGACGACGCCGACTTCCCCAGCCGGTCGCCCGGGCTGACCTGTCGGTGGAAGTCAATGGCGTCCTGCCTTCCCCAGAGTCCGGAAGTAGGTCTCGGGGATCTTCCTCCACTCGACGACAATATTCAGCACCTGCTCCGGCATCCCCGCACGCAGGGCGTTGATGATGTAGGAATGGCGGAATCGGTGGGGATGCATGCCCTCTATGTTTGCTCGCCCTGCCAGGTTCTCGAAGAGAGAGTACACAGGCAGCCTGGTGCCTCTGAAGACCCAGTTGCCGCTCACCTTGCCCGGCACGCTCTCCACCTGGAGCAGGCGCTCCAGTCGACCACGAGCGCGTCTCCTGTTCCGGGGTTGGCTGACCCCGAATACCAAGCGCGTATGACGACACCTCAGGACTGGAGCAGGGACGGGATTCCACCCGTTCCCAGCACTTGGCTCCAGATGGCCGATGAGCGTGGTGCGCGGAATGTTGTACCTGCGGGCCACGGCATCCCCTCCGCCAGGTCCTGCCGTACGGCGGTCAGCGTCTTTTCCGTCAGAGCCGGAGGGCGGTCGACCCGTTTCCCCTCTACTCTGGCTCGCTCCAGCCCAGCCCTGGTTCGCCGGGCGATGGCCTGCCGCTCCACCTGGGCGGCGAAGGAGCAGACCTGGGCGATCAGGATCGCCGACCCCATTTCATGCTGTCCGGGTCCGGGTCTGCGTCCAGCCCCTTCGCCCACGCCTCGGTTTCCGCCGGGCTGCGCAGCCGGACTCCCCGATTCACCAGACCGAAGATCACCCCTATGACATCGCCCCATGGCATCGCGCGACGTGCGCCAGCGCGCCACCGCCGTCCTCGAATTGAATCAGAACCCTTCTTCAGGGAGTGCCGGAAATGACGATACTTTTTTCGATATCATTCTGCAATGCGGAGCTGTCAGACATTTCGACCAGGCGTAAAACGCCCGGTTTTCGCCAGTGGCGAAAATGATGACAGTTCGCTCTTGTGACCCCCTGGCGAAAAAGGGTAGGATGGAGATATGCCCATCTACGGCTATATCCGCACCAGCCGGGACCAGGAGCCCGGCCATCCCAGCAGCGATCCCCACACGTCCAGCGCCGCCAGCTCGTTGAGGCCGGCGTGGACCACGCGAGAATCTACGCCGACGTCGCGGCATCTGGGGCCAAGGACTACAACAGCCGCGACCACTGGCACGTCCTGGACGAACTCCTCGCCCACGGCGACGTGCTGGTGGTGGCCGCCATAGACAGCCTGGGACGGCGCTACCTGGAGACCATGTGGGCGATCTACGACCTGCAGCGCCGCGGCATCCGGCTGCGGTCCCTGCCGGCAGCGAGGTCCAGTGGACGAAGTATCTGGACGCCGATCCGGACTCGCCCGAGGCCTTCATGGGCAACGTCCTCGCCAGCATGGCGGCCTACGTGGCCAGCCAGGAGCGGCAGAACATCAGCCGCAGGACCCGGGCGGGGCTCGACGCCGCTAGGGCGAAGGGTGTGGAGCTGGGCCGGCCACGGCGTCTGACCGACGACCAGCTCATCGCCATCAGGCAGGACGTGGATGAAGGGATGCCGGTGGCGGCGGTGGCCCGGAAGTATGGGGTGCCCAGGTCCACCCTCCGCAGCACCCTGGGCCGAGCGGAATGAGGTTGGTCAGGGCGACGCCATCTTCAAGAACACCTGGACCATCTCAAAGCTGGACGTAGCCTGAATGGATCTGATCGCCGATGAGCGGTCGGCCATGGTCCATTTGCTCGGGACGACGGGAAGGACCCGGACCTGGGCGGCCCCCCAAGGTCGGCCGGGAAAAACAGGCCCCTTACAGCGCATCCTGCGAGGTCTTTTTCGCCCCGATCGGAACGAGAAACGGGGCAATCGGCTTTGCACAACAAATGCCAACCGGCCTCAAAGGAAAATTTTCTGTACAGCAAATAGACTGCAGCCAAGGGTTCCGTTTGCTTATAGTGTATGTGCGCCACCGCCCTCCAGTTCTAATCCGCTACAAGAATTCAGAACTCTGGCCAGGAGCGCACATGACTTTCTATGGCACACGTCGGTGGCTTCCACCCATCTGCTTGGCGGCCCTGATCGCTGCCGTTTGGTCGTTGCCCTACCGTCCCGACTGCGACTTCCTAGCGTGGGGTGACGACCCGGCCATAGCCCGCATCGACAGTCAGTGTATCCTCCTTTCCCATTATGCCAACTCGCTCCAAATCGTAGAAACAACCATCGAAAACGCGGAATTTGGGTTGTTCATTGATGAGCACGCCCCCAATGATTACCAGCGGCGGTGGAACGACCGTCTCAGCTTCTACGGCCCCGAAGCCCTCGCGCTTGCAGGTGCCATCAGGGACTCTGCCCTCTATCAGGGTGCGGTTGCCGACGGACATGCTCCCTCCCAGGAAGAGGTCGCGGCCCGCCTCGACCAGGACCGGCTCCGGTGGGAGAGTTTCCACGACGTCGTTCAGTTGGCGAGGTTGGCACAGAATCAGGACCTTACCGGATTCACAAAACTGGCGCTCGAGACAAGGCACCCCGACATCGGAAGGACTCTAGAATACCTGACTCCGTCTGAGCTCATGGAGGCCATGAAAAGGAACGACTGGCGCCAACTGGAGCAAACGCTGAGAGAGGGAGAGGCCTACATCGAATCCCTTGGCCGCCAGCGCTACTGGCAGGAAATACTCCCCGCGAAACTCCGCCGCGAAATGGCGACGCTCAAGCTGAAGGAAGCGGTCCTGGAGGCCAGCGCCAACAGTCCTGACGGTCCTCATGCAGATGTGCCCCGCCGGGTGGAGAGCATCAAACGGGCCTGGGAGGAGCAGCAGGAGATACGTAATGTGATGCTGTTCCTGCAGGGCCACGGGGTCAGCGCCGCCTACTCCACCCGCATCTACAAGACCTACGGCCAGGACGCTGTGAAAGTTTTCTAGGAGAACCCCTACCGGCTGGTTCAGGACGTGCGGGGGATAGGTTTCATCACCGCCGACAAGATCGCGCGGCAGATGGGGATAGACGAGCATTCGCCCCACCGGGCCCAGGCCGCCCTAGAGTACCTGCTGCTGGAGCAGGCAGGCGAGGGCCACGTCTTCGTTCCCAATGCTGAGCTGGTCCAGATGTGTCGAACCCGGTTCGACATTCCCGAGGATCTGCTGACAGAGGCGGTGGGAAGCCTGCGGAAAGCGGGACGGATGGTGCTAGATGGAGAGGCTGTCTTCCTCCGGGGTCTCTATATTGCCGAACGGGCCGTGGCCGGCTGCATCAGGGACCTGGTGGCCACTCCTGGACAGCGGCGCGAGTTCGACGCTCCGGCCGCCGTGGACTGGGCCAGCGGCCGGATGGGAGTGGAGCTGACCGGGGAGCAGAGACAGGCGGTACACGAGGCCGTGACGGAGAAGGTCTTCGTCCTGACGGGCGGCCCTGGGACCGGCAAGACAACCATACTGCGAGCCGTGATATCGGTCCTCGAGGTCCTCGGCCAGCGGGTGGCACTGGCGGCTCCCACCGGGAGGGCGGCCAAGCGGCTCGGAGAGACCGCTGGCAGCGAGGCCCAGACGCTGCACCGCCTGCTGGAGTTCAAGCCCGGCGGGGGTGGATACGGACGGGACGACGAGCGGTCCCTGGACGCCGATGCCGTGGTGGTCGACGAGACCTCCATGCTGGACATCGTACTGTGCCACCACCTGCTGCAGGCCGTGCCACGCCTCGGTGCTGTTCGTTGGAGATGCCAACCAGTTGCCCTCCGTTGGTCCCGGCAAGTTCCTGGGGGACGTTCTGGAGTCCGGAGTTGTGCCCTTCCTCCGTCTGGAGCGGATTTTCCGTCAAGGGGACCGGAGCGGCATCGTCGAGGCAGCCCACCGGGTCAACCAGGGCCTCCTGCCTTTTATCGGCTCCAGCGGCTCCCAGGGGGACTTCTACTTCGTCGAAGCCGGAGACCCTGAGGCGGCGGCCAATGCCGTCGTCCGCATCTGCGCGGAACGGATCCCGGCGCGGTTCGGATTGAATCCCCTAAAGGACGTCCAGGTGCTGCGTCCCATGAACCAGGGGGCCGTCGGTGTACATCAAATCAACGACAGGCTCCGGGAGGCCCTGAACACGGCGGGAACCGAGGTAACACGATTCGGACGAACTTTCCGGGTGAGCGACCGTGTGCTCCAGACGGTCAACAACTACGACAAGGATGTATTCAACGGCGACCTGGGCTGGGTGACCGGGGTGGACCACGCCGCCGGCCGGGTGGCGGTGAGTCTTGAGGAAACCGGCGTGGATTATGATTTCTCGGAACTGGACTAACTGCAGCCCTCCTTCGCGATTACGGTACACCGGGCCCAAGGCAGCGAGTTTCCCGCGGTGGTAGTGCCGCTTCTGACGCAACACTACCCGATGCTGCAGCGCAACCTACTGTACACCGCTATCACCAGGGGGAGGAGGATGGTCGTGGTTGTCGGGAGCCGAAAGGCGTTGGCCATGGCGGTGCGCAACGACCGCCCCGGGGAGCGCAACACAAAGCTGGGTAAAAGGCTTTCAGGTACGGTGCCTGAGAGCGCGGCGGCATTTCCTGAGGGCGGCTCCGAGCGACCCGGCCTCCTGTAGAACGTTGAAAGCCCAGGGCCGGTGATGTCTCCCTGGACATTAGCCGGAGCGGAACTCGCATCCCTTGGCGTGCCACACGAGACGGGAGTAGGCGGAGGTCTGCCGGGCGACCGATTTTCAGCCGGCGGAGCCGATGCGGTATTTGCCTGTGCCGCACACAGTGCAGACGGCCCGCAGGGCGGGGCGTCCGTTCTTCATGGTCACCTGTTCAACATCCCGTGAGCCGGTCTTGGCCCGGCACTTCAGGCAGTATATTTCAATGGATTCGGAGGGAGTGGCCATAATCGAAGGCTCCTGTTCCGGGGGGTTCCACGATTATAGCCAAGAGAACCCCCGCCGGTTACGGCTACAGGGCTTTGCGCAATGAATCGGAATTACGAAAGACGCTGGCACTAAGAGCACGCCGCCCACCCAGGACATAGGCATGCTTGACCGAACCGGTGTGAGAAAATAACATCCGACCAAGCAGGCGAACTGGAGCGTCAACATGACAACCAGAATGGAGAAAGTAGCTGAAGACGTCGCTTTCGCAGTACTCCGGAACACAGCCTCCTCTGCGAACCCGCCCCTCAACCAAGAAACACTTGCGCAGGCCTTCCAAGCAGGGTGGTCGATCCTTGACAGCAGGAATCCCATGAGCGATGCCTTGAGCGCCGCTGCGCAAGCAGCCATTAGCTGCGCCGGCCGGAATGCGGACGGCTGGAAAACCACCGTGCACAAAGCCTGGGAACCAGCGGTGCAGGAAACCGTCGACGGATACTTCATGAACGCCCGGCGCAGTTTCGGGAAAGGACACTATCTCGAGGGAGCAGAAACCCTGGCCGACGCCGTGAGAGCAACCCTCGGCCACATCGCCTCCGCCCGTAACTGGCCCCACGGCACCCACGGTGACCTCTACAGCATCGTCGCAGCCTTGGGTAGTGGGAGCAGGTGGCCCGAAACCCAGGAGGAGTTCGACCAAGCGTTGGACAACTCCTCCAAGGAGGGCAGACGCCTGGGCTCGGCGCTAGGCGCCAGCACGGGACTGCCGGACAGCATCAACTACGGGACATACGAGGATGACCCGGAAGCCGTGGAAGAGAACGGCCTGTCTTTCGCCAAAACCGTAATCGAACTTGCCACCCTGCTTGCGGAGCGGGTGCCCGGCAGAGCATGAACCGCGACGAGCATATGCACGAGGCCCAAGAACTGCTCAGGCGGGCCCACGGAGAGGCAACGGACGGCGGCAATGAGGGGAATGCCGCCGAACTCTTGTGGGGATCCTTTGCCCACTGCCTCATCGCCGTCGCCCAGAGGGACGGGCTGCCCCACGACAGCCACAGAGCGTTCGAATGGACCGCCCGGCACATGGACGCCGCTAAAGGCGGCAACGACTGGCGTTCCCGTTTCGATTCAGCCGAGAGGCTGCGCCGCCACTCCTATCACGGAGACCTTCCAGCCCGAGAACTGCGAACTCACAGACAACTCACTCGGGAAGGTATCCAGGAATTCCTCCAGACGCTGCAAGATAGTACCTAACTGGAACCGATACTTTTTCGCTAACTAACGCTGACAATGCCGGCATCGCAGTCGCCGATGTGCTCCTGTGCAACTTCGCGCAGGACAGAGGTTGCTTCGTGCCGGCAACCGCCGTGTCGGAGTATGGAACGTATCACACCGTTGTAAAAAGGTTGACTTTAGTCGCAGGACTACTGTCATCCATTCCTGAGGACGCGGTCTGAGCCGCGCCGCCGTCCCAACAGTGCAAGACGGCTCCGCCCGGGGATCGCACCCGGGAACACCGAACTGGTCCCCGTTCAAGCCGCCGAAGCGACAGCTCGAACCGGATTGGGTCTGCGTCTCCGCTTCCCCAGCCGGTGCCGCGCTGCAAGCGCCGGTCTCAGCTGACCCGAGATCGCACCCCAGTAGGTCCGTACATGCTTCACATGCTCCCTTGCAGGTACATGTAAGGTGACACGGACCCCGTTGCCAACGGGAGGTTCCCTCTGGAGCGGGATGCGCTCGGAGCATCGGAGCAAACGACGGACGAGCACCAGGGCAGCTGCCTGATGGACGCTCAGCCCGTATCGTTCCATGAAATTGGCCCGCCCGATGAGCGAACTGAAAACCGGGTTTACCCGGCAGATCAACACTCCCTCCCGAGATCCCCGGGAGGCGAAGAACGTCTGCACCTTGCCGCAGGCGAAGGAGGAGAGCATCCGGCTCCTGCGGGGAGATTCTTCCTCTGAAAGTCCAATCTCTCGATGACAACCGGCTTGCGAACATCGTTTGCGTGAGAGACAACGGAGGCCACGGCATCAGGGATGAGAGCCTCGGTCTGGCCGGTGGACCTGGTGTGGGTGGCCATAGGCACTCGCTTGGATCGGATCCAATTACCGGAGGAATCGGTCTCGCTGACGGCGAGGTGGTCGGCGTTCAGGCCAACGTCGATGGTGCCCAGTTTCCTGTCGGTTACGACAGCGGGCTTGACGAGGTGTATGGAGACAAAGACTCTCCAGCCCCTCCGGTCCCGTTTGAACTGGTAGATGAGGAGAGTTTTCTCCTCCGACTGGAGAGCAGTGAGGACATACTCGTGCCGATGGGCGAATTTCACCCCAGCGACGTGCAGGCACTTGCCGTGTACATCTGCCAAGCAATCGGGCAGTCTCACTCGAAGGCTGAGAGATCCATTGTCCTGAACGCTGGCAACGCAGAGTTGGCAGCCAGACTATTCATCCCTGCTACCCACGAAGGAGACCCTATCGCAGCGTGCGGCTTGCCAGTCTGCGACCCATTCCTCGTGGGCCTGATAGCCGTTGCCTTGCAAGTAATTCTGTTTCCTCCAGAGCTTCTAGTATTACAACGACGCTTGTCTAATAGGGACAGCGAACACCTCTCCAAAGCGTCCTGCTCACGCATTTGGCAGCTTCGTAGCCTTACTTTTTCCTAATACTACAGTTGCATGACGAGACGGATAGAATTTCGGGAACCAACGGGTGATGAAGTGAGGCGGTGGTTGTTGGGAGTAATGAGGTGGCGGAGTTCGCCCGGTGGGCCTTGGGCATCGAGCGGGTACACCGGTGCATTGCTGGCCGGTTCCGGCGGCCGGGGCCGCGCCGACGGGCGCTGGAGTACCTGAAAGGGTTGCTGAGCCAAGTGGAACGCAAGAACGGCTGGCAACTGGCGGAGCAAGCGGGCGACGCCACTCCCTGCGGGGTGCAGCGCCTGCTGTCTGGTTAAGTCTTGGATGCGGACCTGGTCCGGGATGATCTGAGGCAGTACGTGGTGGAGCATCCGGGAGACGGCGATGGGGTTTTGGTGGTGGACGAGACCGGGTTCATCAAGAAAGGAGAGAAATCCGTTGCGGTGCAGCGGCAGTACAGTCGCACGGCGGGGCGGATCGAGAACTCTCAGATTGGGGTATTCCTGGCCTATGCCTCGGCCAAGGGCAGGACGCTGCTGGACCGGGAGCTGTACCTCCCCCAGGTGTGGGCTGATGACCGGGAGCGCCGGCGCGAGGCCGGGGTGCCTGAGAGTGTCGTCTTTCGAACCAGGGGGCAGCTGGCGCAACTGATGCTGGGACGGGCACTGGAATCTGGCGTTCCCTTTGCCTGGTTTACCGGGGACGAGGTCTACGGCAGCGACCGCAAGTTGCGGTTGTGGCTGGAAAGGCAGGATGTTCCCCACGTGCTGGCCATCAAACACAACGAGAAGCTGTGGGCCTTGACGGAGAAGGGGCCGCTACAGGTGAGGGCGGACCGGCTGGCGTCGCAGGTTGACGAAGGCAATCGGATCAAGTGCAGCGCTGGCGATGGCGCCAAGGGTCCCCGGGTCTACGACTGGACCGTGTTGGAAATACGGCCCCTGGGAGAACCCGGCAAGGGTTACTGGTTGCTGGCCCGGCGCAGCCTTGCCAAACCTGATGAGTTGGCCTACTACGTTTGCTTCGGTCCGGCGGGCACTGCACTGGAGGAGTTGGTAAGGGTGGCAGGGACAAGATGGGGCATAGAGGTGTGCTTCGAGGAGGCCAAGGGTCAGGTGGGCTTGGACCAGTACGAGGTGCGGCGGTGGGATGGCTGGTACCGGCACATCACCCTGGCGATGCTGGCCCATGCCTATCTGATGGTGATCAAGCATCATGCCTTGGCACAGGGAGAAAAAGGGGCTACTACGGCCCCGATGAAGAACTGATTCCCGTGACTGTCCCGGAGGTGCGGCGCCTGCTGACACGCCTGGTATGGACGCAGAACCAACTGCCTGATTTCATTCTGTCCTGGTCGTGGTGGAGACGGCGCTACCAAGCCCAAGCCAAGCAATGCCACCGCAAGACGTGCCTATCACATCTGCAACTGTAGTACTAGGGAGGATGTGAGGCTATTCGGTTTCGTACAGAGACTTAAGAGAGATGAGGGCGAGACCGACGGGACGGTGACCTTACGATCATCAATAGACGGGAGAACCCAATCAGTGACAGCTGTGCTTAGGGAGTCTGACTACGCTAAAGCTATCGAGGCGCATAGTACAAGGTCGACCGCAATAGTGCTGGGTGATCTCGGTAGATTTGGGCAACGGTGGCGTTTGCTCAACCCACAAATTGCGGAGGTAATATCGGGAGACGACGAGGGAAATTGCCCGGAAGATGAACAACCTTAATCCCAGTATTGCCATAGCCAATATCCAGACTAAGTACTACGTCGAGATCTTTCGCCGACTGTTCGTTCGAGCAGATGTCCGCTTATCCCAGTCGGAGACCGTCGTCCAGTCAGGAGATTCCCTCCCTCCGCTACTAGCGGTTACGCAGGCGGGGGTCGAGGACGTCGCGGAGGGCGTCACCGAGCATGTTCACCGCCAGCACGGCGATGCTGATGGCCGCTCCGGGGGCCAAGGCCAGCCATGGCGCGTTCTCCAGGTGACGGCGTCCCTCCAGCGCCAGCATCCCGCCCCATGTCGGGGTCGGCGGTGGTGTGCCCAGGCCCAGGTAGCTCAGCGCAGCCTCGATGACGATGGCGTTGCCCACCCAGATGGACGCAATCACGATGATGGGCGCAACCACGTTGGGCAGGATGTGGCGGAAGACGATGCGCCAGCCGCCGGCGCCGATGGACCGGGCCGCCTCGATGTACACGTTTTCCTTGATGGCCAGCACCGTGCCGCGCACCACCCGGGACGTCCCCGGCGCAATCACGATGGCGATCACCAGGATGATGTTGAACAGTCCGGGCGAAAGCATGGTGATGACGGCCAGCGCAAGCACGATGGCGGGTATGGCCATCAGGGTGTCGACCACCCGCTGCAGCACCTGGTCTACCTTGCCCACAAAATAGCCGGACACCAGGCCGATGAGGGCGCCAAACAGGGTGCCCAGGGTCACGGCTCCCAGCCCAACGACCAGCGATATCCGGGCGCCGTAGATGATGCGGCTCAGCACGTCGCGGCCGATGGCGTCGGTCCCCAGCAGGAAGGGGCCGCTGGGCCCCACCAGTCTCACCGGCAACCCGTTCTCATCCAGGTTGGACGCGTACGGGTCGTAGGGAGAGACCACCGGCGCAAAGATGGCGGCCAGCACCACCAGCACCACGATTACTCCCCCCGCCGCTCCCATGGGTTTGGAGATGGTAAACCGCTTCAGAGTGACATACTGGCGCTTCAGGAGC
Source organism: Dehalococcoidia bacterium (assembly GCA_963664175.2). Taxonomy (GTDB): domain Bacteria; phylum Chloroflexota; class Dehalococcoidia; order Lucifugimonadales; family UBA3495; genus VXOI01. The sequence continues at coordinate 2,187 of CAXXOI010000009.1, read as the reverse complement.
GCGGATGCGGCTTCCAGCGGGCTGGACGGCGCCTGCGCCACCTGTATCGGGTCTGTTTCTCTAGCCATAGCGTATCCGAGGGTCGAACCAAGCGTATGAAATGTCGACCAACAGGTTCATTAACACCATGATCCCGCCGAAGAATAGCACCGCTCCCTGCACCAGGGTGTAGTCGCGGAATATCACGGCGTCCAGGGTCATGTTCCCCACTCCCGGCAGCAGGAAAATGGTCTCGATGATGACCGTGCCGCCAAGCAGGATGGAAAACTGCTGTCCCAGCAGGGTTATGACCGGGATGAAAGAGTTTTTCAGGGCGTGACCGATGATGACTCGCTGCTCCGACAGTCCCTTGGACCAGGCGGTGCGAATGTAGTCCTCCCGCAGTACCTCCAGCATGGACGACCGGGTCATGCGCATGATGATGGCGGAGAACCGGAATCCGATGATGAGGGCGGGGATGCCCAGCTGCTGGAAGACCTTTATGGGATCGACCCAGATTTCCTCAAAACCCCGGGGCGGTAGCCAGTGGAACCACAGTGACAGGATCAGGATGGCCACCACGCCGGTCCAGAAGTCCGGAAGAGACAGGCCCAGGATGGAAAACATCCTGCCGCTGTAGTCAGCCAGTGTGTCCTGCCGGATGGCTGCCAGGATCCCTATGGGAATGGCTATCACCAGGGCGATGGCAAGCGACAGGATGGCCAGGTGCAAGGTCAGCCACACCCGGTCGCCCAGTTCATCTTTTACCGGCCTGCCGCTGAGCAGCGAGTCGCCCAGGTCTCCTCGCAGCAAGCCCCCCATGGTTTCGCCGTACTGGACCAGGAAGGGCCGGTCGATCCCCAACTCCTGGCGCGCCCGCTCGTAGGACTCCTTGGTCATGGTGGCGTCCTGGGCGAGGCGCATCATAACCACGTCGCCCGGGAACAGCCGGACCATGGAAAAGACCAGCAGGTGCACCATCCAGAGCACCAGGATGGCCAGGAGAACTCTTCTCAGGATGTAATACCGCATACCAGTGAACGACCTGGAGGGTCAGAGTAACCAAGCATCAAAGGCTGCGACTCGACGCCAACAACCCTCTACAATGCCGGATCCAGCAGGGACGGGATACAGTGGACGCACGGCCAAACGTCCTCTTGGTACGGGACATTCAGCCGTGCGCGTGCGTTATTGTGCCGTTGCCGTTACTCGGCGAACTTGTCGTAGGAGCGCTCGGGCGCGTCATCGGTCAGCCAGGCCGACTTGACCTCGTAGGAGCAGTAGCCGGTGAACCAGCAGTAGGGGTTGTCGCCCGCGTGCAGGTACGACTGGGTCAGCCGGTAGTGCGGCGGGACAATGGTGGTCAGGCGGTAAACCTGGTCGGTCAGGTAGTCCCACAGCTCCCGCTGGATCTCCGTCTGGCGGGCCTCGTCGGATGCGATCCACTCATCCAGCAGCGCGTCGATGTGGGCGTCCTCCACCAGCGGGCAGTTCACGCTGGAGCTGGAATGGTAGGGCAGGTACAGCCAGTCGTAGGCCGTCGGGCCGGACCCGTAGGGGCTCAGGCCGATCAGCGAGTCGTTCATCGGTTCGCCGCACTTGGTCTTGGACCACCAGGTCGCGTACTCGCTCTGCTTGATGGTCACGTCGAGGCCGATGTCCTCCCACATTCGCTCCAGCAACACGGCGGTGTCGCCGAAGGTGAAGCCGGACAGTTCACCCCATTCGATCTCGACCTCGAAACCGTCGCCATACCCGGCATCGGCCAGCAGTTGCTTGGCCCTCTCCGGATTGTACTGGTACCACTCGCCGAGGTTGTCCACGTTGTAGTCGGCAATGTCGGTGTACCCGCCCACGGCCCAGGGGATGGGCCCGTAGGGAGTGGCGTCGCCGGCGTTGATGACGCTGGCGATCACGTCGCGGTTGATGGCCATGGACATGGCGCGCCGCACGTTTACGTCGTCGAAAGGCTCCTTCTGCAGGTTCAAGAATACGCCGTGATCGCCCCAGCCGAAGGAGGGGTATGCGGTACAGCTGGGTGTCGGGCACGGACTCCAGCACCTGGTCAAGTATGTCGAAGGAGCTGATGCGCATGAGGTCGATCTGTTCCGCGCGATACAGGGCAACCTGGGTAGCGGGGTCGCGGGTGAACACGTACCGGACCGCGTCCAGGAACGGGAGCGGTTCGCCCTTGATATCCAGGTGATA
>CAXXOI010000008.1:0-10813 GCA_963664175.2 Dehalococcoidia bacterium | reverse complement strand
ACGAATTGATGGCTGTCCGGGTTCCGGGGCGCCACCTGCAACAGCTATCCGCCGGTCGCCCACCACCCACGCCACCAGCCTGCCCGCATAGGCTGCATCAACCCAGATGATCCGGAGCCGTGGGAACCATCCCAGCAGTTTGGCCAGCACCCAGTCTGGCCCCATCCCTCCTGAGCTTGCCGAAGGGCTTGGATGTTGGCGGCATGAATGACCACCGCCAAGAGCGGCCCACTGGTGTCCACTACGATGTGGCGCTTGCGACCCGGCACCTTTTTGCCGGCGTCATAGCCGCGAGGCCCTCTTTTTCAGTGGTCCTCACCGATTGGCTGTCGATGATTGCCCCGCTGGGGGGGTGGCAACCCGTCCCTCGCTCTACCGGACCATGGGACGCGGTGCCTCCTCAAACTCCTCCTAGGCACCTTCCTTGCGCCATTCTTGGAAGTACCACCAGACCGTACCCCAAGGAAGCAGGTCATGGGGCATCATTCGCCACGGAATGCCGTCCCTCAAGACATACAGAATGCCGTTCACCACCTCTCGCAGATCAGAGGTGCGGGGGTGCCCCTTCTGAGAATCCGGGGGCAACAAGGGCTCCAAAAGGTTCCACTGGGCATCGGTCAAATCAGTGGAATATGTTATTCGGCTCATGCCCCAACAGTATCCACAACCCCGTCATAGAACCAAGCTGTCTTGATACAGGTGTAGTCCATTGTCACACACCCTCTTAGACCCGATTGCCCTGCGGTGTCCAGTTGACGACTTGACCGTCAACTGCTACAAGTTCGGCATGGGCAGACAGGTTGACGGAGTTTCCTCAGGCACTCGTCCCACCACATCGTCCTGTGGTGAGGGACCCTGCTCCCACCGGGCCCCTCTCCGGCTTTTTCGGGAATTGCCGCCGCTCTCCGACCGCCGCTCTCTAGGTCGAGAGATATGAAAGTGCCAGCCAGCGATAAAAGAGCCTTGCTTAGTGATTCCAGTTCCCGATGAACGTTAGCCGGAACCTGTCCGCCTTCAATCCGGGGGCGATCAATTACGGGCTGTCCCAACTCAGAGGCGATGTGCTGGGCGGCGCATCTGCGGCGGCTGTGACCCTTCCCGTGGCCATGGGCTACGGCGTGATGTCGGGTTTGGGGGCTGCAGCGGGGCTGTACGGCGCCGTTGCGGTCGGCATCTTGGCGTCGCTGTTCGGCGGCACCAGGGGAATGGTCTACGGCCCGAACATTCTGATCACCATCACCATGGCGCTGGTGGTCGCGGAGTACGCCAACAGTATCGCGGAGGCGGCAACCACGGCAATACTGGCGGGGCTGATACAGATACTGTTCGGAATACTGGGCTTCGGACGATACGCCTCCTATATCCCGTTTTCTCTAACTTCCGGTTTTTTCACCGCCTTCGGCCTGCTGATAATCATCAAGCAGGCGCTCCCCGTGCTGGGCGGCTCCCCGGCCCCGGGCGGTGTAATCGAGACTTTTCGCGCCCTGCCCGAAGGGATTTCCAACGTTAATTACAGCGCCCTAATTCTTGCTGCCATATGCTTGGCGTTGCACCTAGCATGGCGGGGACGACTGCTCCGCATATCTCCCGCCCCATTTGTGGTGCTCTCCGCTGGAATCGTAGCGGGAATACTGTGGTTCGATTCCGCGCCCAGGATAGGAGAAATTCCAACGGGGCTGCCCGAAATCAACCTGTCAGCCATATCACTGGATTTCTTCGTGCATGTCCTGAAACCCGCCTTCGTAATGGCGCTGCTGGGCTCCATCGCTACTTTTATCGTGGCAATCAGGGTGGACGCAATCACTGGCTCCCAGCACAAACCGAACCGAGAGATGGTAGGTCAGGGGCTGGGCAATATCCTGGCCGGCTTCACCGGCGGACTTGCCGGATCAGTGGGGCAAGGCACATTCCTGAACGCCTTGAGCGGTGGTCGGACCCCGGTCGCCGGTTTGACCGTGGCCGGGCTGATGGTGGCGGTCCTCTTCCTGCTGGGGCCAGTGGCCGAACGCATCCCCTTCGCCGTGCTTGCCGCAATCCTGGTAATGAACGGCTGGAACATCGTCGATCGCAGATTTGTCACCAACCTGCATCGGATACCCAGGGGCTATGCAGCAGTGATGATACTGACGGCCCTGCTGGTCCTGTTCGTCGACCTGACCACCGCTATCGTCATAGGGCTGGTTATTGCCGCCCTCCTGGCGGCGCGGCGTACGGAGGGCTTGGAGACTTCCGCCCTCGTCTCAGTGCCACTGCTGGACCGGGCAATCATCCCACCGGAGGAATGGATGGATGAGGATGACCCCTTTTCGGCCCGTACCGGGCTGGTGGTGTTTCCGGACCGAACAACAGTGGCATCGGCACGGGAACTCAGCCGAATCCTCCGCCCGGACATCAGGGGGCATCAGTTCGTCATTTTCGACTTGTCCAAGACAGAATACGTGGATGACTCGGCTGCGAAGATCATAGGTGAATTGATCAGCCTCGCCATAGCGCGGAGCGACAGAACAATCATCATTGCCAGCATGACCCCGGACGTGTCCAGCACCCTCCGTGCCATGGGGTCGCTGGCCCGAGTCGCGGAGGCAAATATTGCGGCCGACGTGGAGGAGGCCAAGGAGATCGTCCGGCCTTTGCTGCGCGAGCGGAGGTAGGTCAGGGAGTGCCCTAATCGTACGCTTCGGCCGGAGGCTGGGTTGCGTCCTCATAACAACGCTCTCCCAAGGGAGAGGGTTTTGGAAGCGCCACCTTACTCAGGGGAAATTGAGCGGATGAACTCTTTCAGCCCGTCTGCGCACTTATCCGGCTTTTCCAAGGGGAGAAAGTGGGTGGTGCCCGGAAGAAAGTCATAGTCGACCTCCATGATCTCGCTGAGGTCGAGGGTGGGCAGGTACGAATAGGGGAGGGTCGGGTCGGCCCCAATCACCTTTACCGGACATTCAAGGCTGGCGAAGTCAACCAGAACGGCGAAGGGCCCTGCATAGTCGATCATCTGGGCCTCGTATTCGCGGGGACAACGCAAGTTGAAGTCCATTTCCTGTGGATTGACTCGCAGAGTGGTGCGAGCCATCAAGTCCATGACCCCCGGCACTGTTTTACGGAACATGGGCAGGAACTCCAAGACATCGGAGAACTGTTTCGGCGATTTGAAGGTGGTGGTCCTCCTCCTGGTCCCGGCCGCTGCCCTCATGGTCGCAGCCTCAAACTCCGCGTAGCTGCGCCCAGGCTTGCACAGGGGCGGATCGTACAGCATGAGGCCTGAGTACCTGCCTCCTCTAGTGGAGGACAGCAGCGACACAAGCCCGGAAATGGAATGGAACACCCCGTAGGTGGGATTGTCTCCGTAGAGGCTGTAGACGGCGTCGATCAATATATCGTGATCTCGGACCAAGGCAGGAATGTTGTGCTGGTCGAGAGAGGTTACTTGATTCCAGCCGTGGTTCCTCAGGTCATACACGACGATGTCGAATTCCTCAGCCAGTTGAGACCAGAAGGGCAGATACAAGTCGATGGCCAGTCCGTTGCCATGGGACAGAACCAAGCGCGGGCCGGCAGGGTTTCCGTGGCGGCGGAGAACAATGCGGGTCTCGTCGTCCACGGGTACCTCGTCGACTGACAGTGGCTCCGGGAGAATCCAGATGGTATCCGTGTCGTTCGACAATTCCTAACCACCCCGAGGATAGATTATGGTGTGGTCAGCATCCAAGGATAACGGGTGTGTCTCATATGCCAAGGCGGCGGCAAAGTCTTCGTTGCCAAGGTCAACAAGCGTCCAAGGGACCCATGGCGCCTCGGCGAATCTGAACTCGTCCGATACGCCTCCGAGTAGCATTTGTTCTGGGACTTGGAATTTCGCGAAGTCGGTATGGAGGCCGGTTCCGTACGCCTTTGCCAGCGCCTCTTTCATTGTCCAAACGCGATAGAAGAGACGCAACCGTCTATCTTCGGCCAAGGATAGCAGTTTCCCCCGCTCGACCGGGGCCATCACGGTATTGATCAACCCTTGGAGGTGACGCCTCGGGTGGCGCTCCTCGACGTCGACGCCGACCTCGCGGTCCCAAGAGAAAGCGATCAGCCCGTGACCACCGCTGTGGGCGACGTTGAAGCGCAAAGGCGCCGGAACCCCGCTCACCGTCACAAAAGGCTTTCCGAAAGAGGCGGCATCGAAGGAGATGCAGTTATTTGGGCAATCCAAGAGGTACGAGAGGATTGCCCTTAAAGCAGACCTGCAGAAGATGAATCTGCGGTCGGCACCGGCGAATCGGAACTTTTCGAGACGAAACAGTTCCTCCCGGTCGAGCCATCGTGTTGCTTCTCTTTGGCGGACAGCGTGTGGCTGCAGGTCCACATGTACCACCGCCACACCGCCGATTGTGCAGCAGCCCTTCCACCACGGCCCGTCCGCGATGCGTGGAGCACCGGACACGTCCGCTTCCGAAGCCGGGTAGCGGGAAGGGTGTTCAGTCTCCCCGCCGATGGTCAAGCCGCCTCAGGAGGACTTGGCTTCGATGAAGGAGACAAACTCGCCCATGGTGTTGATGCTGGCGCAGTCCTCGGCGGACATCGTCAAGCTGAATTCCTGAGCCACCAACTTGGCAAACTCCACGAACTCCACCGAGGAGAGCCCGGAATCCCTCAGACTTGAGTCGAGGGCCAAGGGGCTTCCCGTAGAGCGCCCTTCGATTTCCAGATTGTCATCCACCAGTTTCCGGACCCGTTCTTCTATAGAGGGCATTAATTGTTCTCCTAATGATTTTTTGGTTCGTTGCCGTGGTGATCGGCTGCCCGGCGAAGTGGCCGCGCCAATTCCCCAAAGCTAATGTATGAAATGGACTACAAGAAGACCTAGAGATGTCAAATTAGGTTGGCTACAACGCTTGATATGTTCGGTAAGACTCGACGTTACCAGTCCTCAGGTGTACCTTTCGCAAAGTGTCTAGTATTGCCTCGATGCTTGCTCGCAGCCCGCGATGAATACCCACCAGTGGCCCTGCTTCAGCCCTCCCTCCGTTCCCGTACCCAGAAGCTGCGACGCTGGAAGGGATAGCCGGGAATGGAGATACGACTTCGGCGTTCCCCGGAGAACAGCCCTTGGAACGACAAGCGCAAGCCGGCCGAATAGGCCTCGGCGATGCCCTGCAGGAATTGGACCTGCTCTCCCGCTGCCCCTGCGTCCTCCGGGTGCCAAGGCCTGCTTTCCATGGAGCCTGCCTTGGTCAGTATGGAGGGCTCTGTAGGACTGGTCCCATTACCTGAGGAATCGGAGTAGGGAAACGGGCCGAGTTCGACGACGAAGTCGACGGCCAACTCCCTGAGCGTCGATTCTGGGTCCCAGTTCCTCCCCGGATGGCTGGTTACTCGAAGCCAGAAGGCCTCATCGAGATCGTCGGAAGCCTGCACCACCCGGCCTGTGCCGTAGCTGTACCAGGTAACCGAAGGAGCGCTGGTCTGGATGTCCCGTACCGAGGGCGTTCCTGAGCTCAGGGACAACAGGAGTCGCAGGCCGTCCTCGAGGGAGACCACGCCGGCCGCGAATGCCGCAGCCACCTCACCAACGCCCCGTCCGTAAACCACGGAGGGATTCACCCCGGCGCTGTTCCACAGGGCTGTGAGGCCAGCCTGGATGGCGTAGGTTGACGCACCCGAGAGCACGTCTCCGTTGGAGCCCTCATCACCGAACATCCCACCGAGGAGGGAAACGCCGCGCTCTTGCCTCACGACCTCGTCGCAACGGTCCAGCACAACGTGGAACAGCGGTTCCGCATCGTAGAGCTCCCGACCCAAGCCAATCCATTGCGCCTCCCGAGCGGTGTAGAGGAAGGCGGTCCGTATGGAGGCGGGCAGCGGGGTACGTTCCTCCGCCATCTCCGCCGACGCCAAGGAGGTCAGCTTCCCCCTCAGCTCGGCCGCGTCATGAAACGACAGGCCACTGCGGTGATCAAAGTGGCTCCGGCCGACGCCGGCTGACCACGCCATGTCCGACAGAGTGGTCCAGGCATCGTCATCATTCGTATTGAGCAGTTCCGACCGCTCATCTAGCCAAGACAAGTAGCCCAGCGCCAAATCGCGCAGGGCACTTGGTGTCTTTCCCGACAGGGGAAGCATACGAACGCGCCGTTCCGCAGGGCCAACCACCGCCGTCGCCAAGGCGGCTCCGGGCGCTCCGCCCTCGACGGCCACAAGCTGCGGGGCACCGGACAGGACCGCCGGGAAGACCCTCCCGTTCGTGTCGCCGACTGGCGTTCCGTACCCCCCGATAATCATGTGTGCGTTCGTACCCGACAGGCCGAAGGAGTTGATCGCGGCCAGCGGTGGACGGTCCCGGTGCACCGGCCAGTCCGTCGATTCCGAAGTGATGCGGAGGGGCATCCGGTCCCATTCGAAGTCCGGGTTAGGGTTGCTGAAGTTCAGATGGGCTGGGATCATCTGGTGGTTCATGGCGAGAACGGCCTTGATGATGCTGGCCATGCCGGAGGCCCATTCCAAATGGCCTATGTTGGCCTTCACCGAGCCCACCAGCAACGGCTGGTCGGTAGCACGTCCTCTGCCGTAAACGGAGGCGATGGCGCGGAGCTCGATGGAGTCGCCCAAGAGAGTGCCTGAGCCATGGGCTTCCAGGTAGTCGACCTCGGAGGGAGCGACCCCGGCTCGGTCCAGGGCATCCTGGAGGACGCGTTCTTGGGCCGGGCCGTTGGGGGTCTGGATGGCCGCGCTAACACCATTCTGGTTGAGCGCCGTTCCCCGGACCAAGCCCCAGATCCGGTCACCGTCGCCCTCGGCCTCCCCGGCCCGTTTGAGCACCAGCACACCGCATCCCTCACCGCGGACGAAGCCGTCGGCCGAGGCGTCGAAGGCGCTGCAACGCCCCGATTCGGAGAGCATTCCCACCTCCCGGTGGAACCTGACGATGGGCAGGGAGAACTGGGCGTTGACCCCCGCCGCGAGGGCCAGGTCCACCTCGCCCCGCTCCAAGGCCGCAACGGCTTGGTGCACGGCCGCCAAGGAGGAGGCGCAGGCCATGTCGATGGGCATAGCTGGTCCCTCCAGCCCGAGGGCGAAGGCCACCCGTCCAGCGGCCACACTGCTGGTGGTGCCGAAGAAACTGTCCTCGTTTCCGCTGGAGATGATCACCTCCCTGTATTCGCTGCCGCCTATGCCCAGATAGACCCCGGTTCGGCTGCCCCGGAGGCTGGCTGGGTCGATGTCGGCGTCCTCCAAGGCCTGCCACGCGGTCTCGAGCAACATCCTCTGCTGCGGATCCATGGAACGGGCCGACATCGGCTGGATCCCGAAGAAACGGGCGTCGAACTGGTCGATGTTTTCGACGAACCCACCCCTCCGTAATGCAGGGTCCTTCGCAGCGGGGTCGCCCGTGAGGCCCGCCCAAGAGCCGGGACTCTGACGGCCATCGGTAATCGTCTCCCGGCCCGATTCCAAGATTTCCCAATAGGCGGACAGGTCCGGCGCGCCAGGGAACTTGCAGGCCATGCCGACGATGGCGATGCTGTCGTCAAGGCTCGTGGCTTTTCGCTGGACTGTCGGCTCCGGGAGCTCCCGGGATTCGGCAATCGAGGCGCCATTGGAACGGGCCAAGCCATCCACGATGTGTTCCGCCAAGCTGGATAGATTGGGGTAGTCGAAAATTGCCGAATTTGACAGCACCAATTCCCCGGCCAAGGCGCGATTGAGCCGGTTCCGCAGCTCGACGGACATAAGCGAGTCCATGCCTAGGTCGAAGAAGCCCACCTGCAGCGCTGGGGCCGAGGGAAGGCGCAGCACCGCCTGCAATTCCCGCTGCAGGAAGGCAGCGGCGACGCCCGGCCGCTCCATCGCCGGGGATTCGTGAATCTGGGAGACCAGGTCAACGGCTGCCGACTGCCCCGCATCGTCCCCTTGCGAATCAGCGTTCTCCCCCAGCAACTCCTCTAGAAACGGTGGGCGATCGTACAGATTTTCGGCAAAAACCGGCCAGTCTACCGCAGCCACCATGGAGGCGTTCACATCCTGGGCGACCAGCTGATCGAGGGCCCTGATTCCGAGCTGGGGCGAAATCCAGCCGGTGCCCGAGGCGGCCAGCTGACGCTCGATGCGCTCCCGCTGTTCCTCCGCCTCGCCCAGGCCGGACCAAGCACCCCATGCGATGGACTGTCCCGGCAGGCCCAAGGAGCGCCGGTATGCGGCCAGCTGGTCGAGAAAGGCGTTTGCGGCCGCGTGGTTGCCCTGTCCGGAATTGCCCAGCACCCCGGTCACGCTGGAGAACAGGACGAACAGGTCCAAGTCGCGATGCAGCGTGGCCCGGTGCAGGTGCCAAGCGCCGAGGATCTTGGGCCATAGGACCTGCTCGAACCGGTCCCAGTTCTGGTTCCCCAAAGCACCGTCGGACAGTACGCCAACGCTGTGGATAATGCCGGCAAGGGGTGGAAGATCCTTTTTGATGCGTTCCAGCATGCCGTCCAGGGCCTCTTGGCTGGTAACGTCGGCCAGCTCTACGACGATGTTGGCGCCCTGCTGCCGCAGCCCCTCGATGGCCTGTTCCGCCTCGGGGTCCGGGGGACGGCGTCCATTGAGCACTATCGTTCCTGCGCCGCGCTCGACCAGCCAGTCGGCGACGGCGCAGCCGATTCCGCCGAGACCTCCGGTGACCAGGTACGTCCCATCGGTGCGCAGGCGTCCCGAGGACATGGGAGGCATGGCGATCACGTTCTTGCCAACGTGCCGGGCGGAGCGCATGAACTCCATCGCGGCCCCGATTTCCGTCATCGGCCACCGGGTGTGGACCAGCGGCTGCAGCTCTCCCGACGAAACCCTGGAAATCACCCTCTTCAGGGATGCCCCCAAGGTCGCGGGATCATGGACCTTCAGGCCGTCGACCTCCAGCACCGCGTAGGTGACGTCCGGGCGGTAAGCGGCCATCCCCTCCACGGTCCAGATATCGCGCCTGCTCATTTCCATGAACCTGCCGTTGGGGGCCAGGCACGACAGGCTGGCCTCGATGAATCCGGGCCCCGTCAGGCTGTTAAGGACGACGGTGACTCCCTGACCGCCGGTCGCCTCCATGATGGCTGTTCCGAAGTCCGTGGAGCGGCTGTCGAAAACGTGGCGTATGCCCAGCGACCGCAGGTAGTCCTGCTTGGGAGCGCTGGCGGTGGCGAAAACCTCCGCACCCGCCGCCTGCACCAGCTGGACCGCGGCCAGTCCGACGCCTCCCGAGGCGGTGTGAATCAGCACCCGATCGTTGGGATTCAGTCCCGTGAAGTCGAAGGACAGCTCGGCACTCACAAAGGAGGTGGGGATGGTTGCCAGTTCCGGCACCGTCAGGCCACCGGGAGCATGGGCCACCATTTTGGCAGGAGTGGCCAACTCCTTTTGGAACGAACCTGTGCCTAACCCCAGCACCAAGTCTCCTGGGGAAAAGTCGTCCACTTCCGGCCCGGCCTCCAAGATGCGCCCGCAGAACTCGTCCCCGAGGACCGGCAACTCAGAGGAAGCCAGGCGGACCGCCCCCATGCCAGTAAGCACGTCGGAAAAGTTCAGCCCCACGGCCTCCACGGCCACACGCACCTCTCCCTCCTCCAGCGGCCTGGACTGCATAGCCTCGGCGTGGATTCCCGACAGGTCTCCGCTGGGGTCGGGCGCCATTCTCCAGTTGGAATCGTCGGGCAGGGACTGCCTGACCCGTCCGGCGCCGATTCGGACGAGCCGGGCCGCCCTTCTGGTCCCGTCACGGTAGGCGACATGGGATTCTTGGTCCGGGCGCATCAGCTCGCCGGTCAGCTCCGCCACGGGGACGCCGATGCCGGGGTCCAAGTCGATCATCCTGGGTTGCAGGTATCCTGCCTCCCGCGCCACCGCCTTGCCGAAGCCCCATAGCGAGGCGCCCGCCAGTTCCCCGGCGCTCGGGCGCATGTATTCGCGCTCCAACGCCTGGGCTCCCCTGGTGATGAACCAGGTACCCAGCGACGGGGAAATTCCCGCGTCCAGCAGGCCCTGCACCATGGCCAAGGCAGTGGCACCGGCTTTCCTCGTATCCCGCGCCAGCTCGCCGGTCGTGGCCTCCGTTCCATTCCCGTCCAGCGAGACCAAGTGAACGACGCCGGTCAGGGGGATGTCCTTGGGCAGTTCTTCAATAAGAGAAACCCAGTCCTCCCTGCTCTCCGGGTTCAGCGAGACCCGAAGGATACCTTCCTGCGGGAATGGGTCGTCGCCACTGATATTCGCCCCGGCCAGCACCGCCACCTGGTTTTGGCCCACCAGTGCCGCCGCGATTTCCTCGGCAACTGCGCCCTCGTCCGTTGCCAGCAGCCAGGCCCCTTGCGGCTGGACAATATTCCGCGGTCCCCGGGCCATGATGACGCCGGAGCCGAGTGGAGGCTCCATACTCCCTCGGTCCCCGCCGAGCACCGTGGCATCCTCCATTCCGACGTCGGTGAGGGCCTGCACCCACACCTGCGGTGAGGCAGTGGCGTGGTCCGTCCTGTAGGAATCGGAGAAGCGCCACCATCCGTCAAGCTGCCCGAAGGTCATGTCCTGCCAGCCCCGGCCCCTGAGGCTCTCTAGGGCAATGAGCTGGCCGGAGGGAGCCAGCAGGTCGCGGCAGTGGGACAGGGTCTCGCCCAGGTCCCGGGTGGCGTGGAGCACGTTCACCGCGATAAGGAGGTCGTATGAATGGAGGTCATAGCCCTGCGAAGCCGGGTCCCGTTCGATATCCAGCGGACGGTAGACCATCGACGCGCCGGACTCTCGGAAACGGTCCTCTGCAGTGGCGAAGAACCCGGCGGAAATGTCGGTGTAGACGTAATCGAAGTTGCCTTCGGGA
>CAXXOI010000007.1:0-19044 GCA_963664175.2 Dehalococcoidia bacterium | reverse complement strand
ATATTGGCCATGGTCTGTAGCGGCGACATTGCCTCCGTAGCCCCACCGAGACGACGGTCAGCCCGGCAAGCACGCCGGTCGTCCGTGCATCTCCCGTACCGACGGTCGTAACCACGGCTACAGCGGAGGCAGCCGCCACTCCCGTGCCGACGGCTGGTCCAACAGCATTGAAGTGGAGGCGAAATATGACATTGCTACCGTTTCCTAGGCTCCCTTTTCGCTGTATTCCGGGCTTGGAAGAACCTGCCAGCGCAGGCTAAAGTAAGTTAGTTTCTGCTAGGGCCTACCGGTCCAGTTTATAAATGTGCCGTTCGGATATGTTGCGGGCTGGATTCGCAAAGACGCGAGAGTTCACCCTGGTGTAAACGCACTCGCCTCTCCCAATCAGCGCAAGGCCGAATCCAGAACTATGCCACCGCCATCGCTCCTACGGCTACCGACGGCAGAGTGACTGGCAGTTGCTGCCACGTCTGGCCTCGGTCGGGGCTGTGGTAAAGTTCGCCGCCGTCGGTGCCGGCGTAGACGTCGTCGGGAGACGACGGGTCCCATTCGAAGGCCACAACCATGGATTCGGGTTCCTCACCTTCTCCGAGGCCCTCGACCAGTTGCCAGCTCTGTCCACCGTCGACGGAGCGGTAGAACTGAGGCGACTTTCGGCGGGCATTCTCCGACACCGTCACCAACACCTGGTCGGCATCGTCGGGCGCTGCTGCGATGTGCAGGGTGTAGCGGCGGTCGAGGCCGTCGTTGATCCTTTCCCAGTCATTGCCGCCGTTGCTGCTGCGGAAGGGAGCGCTGGCGGTGGCGGCGTAGACACGCTCCTGTCTGTCAGTGCCGAGTTGGAGGCAGTGGATGTCGTCGTCCAGGCCGGGCAGTTGCTGCCAGCTGTTGCCTCCGTCCGAGGAACGCACCACGCCACCAACCTCAATGCCAGCGTAGAGCAGGCTGGAATCTACGGGCGAGACCACAAGGTCGCGGATGTGGGAGTCCCGGGTGGGTGCGTGGAATCCCCAGTTAGTGGACTCGGGCACATCCTTAAAGCTTCTGCACTCCTCCCAGCTGTTTCCGGCGTCGTTCGAGCGGAACAGCGCGGCCGGTTCGCTACCCACGTAGACTGCATCGGGACTGGTTGGGTCGGCCAACACGCTGTGAGCATAGTCAGAAGGGTACGAGTCAAGGTGGGTCCACGTTGCTCCTCCGTCGTCGGTCCTGTAGACACCGGACTCGTAGGCGGCCAGCCACGCGCGTTGGGAATCGACAGGGCTGACGGAAACACGGGCCGCGGCGTGGGGAGTATGAGTCACCGGACCCTGCTGCCAGGTCTTACCGCCGTCGTCGCTGCTTACGGCACACACGCCGTCATGCAACCCCACGTAGATCAGGCGCTTCTCTTTCGACATCGCTGAACCTCCCCTTATGTCATGCAATAAGTTCTTTGAAGGTCATTATAGGGGAATCGCAGTCCCGAATGCGGCGATACACAGACTTTACGATTTCGCTCAGCGTGACTATCATGGAAAGGTCGAAAGGGTGGTTAGCTCAGATGGTTAGAGCACCTGCTTTACACGCAGGGGGTCGCAGGTTCGAGTCCTGCACCGCCCACCACGAACAAAGTCCTGGCTCGAGGCACGCCACAACGTTGCCCCCGGCGCTCTAGCTGGCGTCGGTCTGCTGGTGGCGGCCTATGTAGCCCACGATCACTTGACGCTTGTCCTTGTCCCAGTCGAAGGCGATGCGGATGGTGTATCGTGCATCGAAGGTTGTTCCCTTGCCTATGTGCTCAACGAGGGTGTATCGCTTGCCGTCTACCCGGGTGGTGTAGGACTTTTCATACCGGGAAACTGTGGTCTCACCCTGGTCGCTTTTATACCACCACCCGCAAGCTTCCTTGACCGACTGGTTGAAATCGGTGACCCTGAGCCGGCCCATCCTGGAAGCGTAGTAGGTCGTGCCCAGCCACTCGAGGGCCTCCCAGGCCCTGAGCGGGTCGATGAACGGATTGTCCTCGATGTTCGACTCCGAGTTGGGAGCGAACAGAAGTTCCTGGCGGAACCGGCCCTTGGCCATCTCCACCGCGTCCAGCACGCTTTCCACCAGCGGCGGTGGAACTCCCACTTCCTCGTGGGAACCGTCCATTACGGCGCGATAGGCCATCCGCCAAGAATCCTCTCGTTCCTGGCTGCCGAACAGCTCGGTCTTCAGGGTCTCCACCTCATCCCGGAGACCCTGGTTCTCTGAGCGCAGTGCTTGGTCATTTTCACGCAGCCTGACGTTCTCCGTTTGCAGCACCGAAAATTTGTCGTCATTGATCGAATGCTCTTTTTTTCTGGATGCCACAGGGGGGGCGGGCTTCACGGCGGCGGGGGTGGTCGAGGGTGTTTGCGGGGCTAATTGAGACTGCACGGGCTGGTGGTCCGGGACGGGGGTCTGGGCAACAGGAGTTGGTCGCAAAGGGACGGATTCTACCTTCGTTTCCGGGACAGGCCTAGCGTCTCTTCCAGTAATAGCGGGTGCTGCGGTTTGAGGCCGAGGTAAATCCGGTTCCGGAACACCGGCATAGCCGGTCATCAGCGCGGAAATCGTCCGCAGGGTCTCGATTATCGCCGGCTGCAGCTCGCCGCGCCTCTTACCCCTCTTCAGCTCCTCGCTGATGCTTGGTGCCCGCTCGTGTATGGGCAGGTATTCGGCCAGCTGGGCTTTCAGCGTTGCCGCCAGCTTCAGAGCGGCGTTAGGGTCGGCTTCTTGGGATACCCTTGCTCCAGCCCATGGATGGGTATCAAACTCGAAGAATTCCAGCAATTCCCCATAGGTTTCCCTTATATCACCAATGGAGCTGTCAAATTCTTCCGTCCAGCGCAATTGGGTGGCTTTTTCCTCAACCAGCCGTGATACCGATGCAATGTAGTCGGGTATCTGGCGTTCCCATTCCGGTGCAGTGGCGGGGAGTTCTCTCAATCGCGAAAGAGAAACTGAAAGCACATCATTCAGTGAACCGGAAGCGCCACTCCCGGGTTCCGACTCAGCGGCCTTGGGGAAATTGCCTGACACGTAGCACATCATCAGCGCGACGTCATCCTGGTCGAAATCGTCGTTATAAGTCTGGGCAAATGCCTCTCGCTCGACCTCCCACTGGTCCACCGGCCAGTATCCCCGAAAGGCCTTTCCCTGCAGGTTGGGCCCTGGCGTAGTGAGGCCACGCCCGGTCAGATGCCGTTCCACGGCTTCCTTTAATTGAGAATGAGACTCCGACCAGGACTGAAGCACGGCAGAGGCAAGGGCTGCTGATGATACTACGGTCTGGGAAACTGGCTCCTGCAACAGAAAACCCGATCCCCCCAAGGCCCGGCCCGCCTGGCCCCTGCGGAAGCCTCCGGAAGATGGCATCACGTGCTCATTCACTGTTGAACGGAGCGTGTTCCTCGCCGCCACGGGCAGATTTGAATATCCATTCAATACTCGACTGACAATGGCGCTCCTGCGTTCGGGGGAGATAATGGATTCGAGCGAAAAGATGGCATTGACCGGGACTGATTGTGAATCCGTCATGTCTTATCGCTCCTTGGGCAGCCAAAACTGCAGGTTACCCGGTTACGGCATAGGCGAGCGTGTGGAACTCTCAGCCTTCTCTGAATACAGGGACGCTAATACTGCATGATAAGCCCGTCGGTAGGAGGAGGGCAATCAGTCCAGTCCGTTGCCACAGGCACGATTTGAATTGACTTTGTGCGTGGAGATGATGCAAAATCGCCAAGAATATTATCATTTACCGAGGTGGTCCGCGCCTGCGGCTGAACGCGTTGACGGGCTGTGGACTGGAGGAGAGCCGAAATGCTCAAAATTGGCCACGTTGTTGTGCGTCCAGGTCGTCGGCATGGCGATGACCCTGTAGAAATCCCCGTACCCGAGGAGTTGGAAACCGTTCCCGGCATTCCCATGAACACCAAGGATGTCGACTTTTACAGCCGTGAATACCCGCTGCAGCGTCAGCAGGTGGAGCACGCTGCCGACACCGAGTGGGCACCCACGGTGGGCACGGAAGAGATGCAGCAGTTCCACCACGAGCACCAGGCCGTGATGGAACAGTTCTACCCGCTCATGAACCG
The DNA here is from genome assembly GCA_963664175.2 of Dehalococcoidia bacterium. Classification (GTDB taxonomy): domain Bacteria; phylum Chloroflexota; class Dehalococcoidia; order Lucifugimonadales; family UBA3495; genus VXOI01. Next base: position 14,941 of record CAXXOI010000007.1, on the reverse strand, counting down.
ATCCGGCGACTTGCCGCCCACGGGTACGCCGACGGGCGAGGACGTCACTGAGTTAATCCGCAACAAGGCCCGTGAGATGGGCTACCTCGAAGTCGGATTCACTGCCCACGACGCCCGGTACACCTACCAGGACCGCAAGAGCCACGTGAAGTTCGGGAATGCCATCTGCCTGGCCCTGGAGCAGGACTTCGAGGAGACCCAGTCTGCGCCCAGCATGGCCGCCGAGCACGGTCACTTCGGCACATACGAAATCCAGGCGCCAATGGGTCTGGAAATGGCCGACTATATACGCTCCCTGGGTTACGGCGCCCAGGTGCATGGCCCCAGCAACCACAGCGCAGCCACAATCCCCATGTTCGTGGCCGCCGGCCTAGGCCAGCTGGGAGCAAACGGACAGCTGCTGACCCCGCACGCCGGCGCGCGCTGCCGCCTGCAGATCATCACCACCGACGCCCCGGTCACCTATGACGGGCCCGAAGACTACGGCTTCCACGCCTTCTGCCAGGTGTGCCAGGTATGCGTCAACCGCTGCCCGGGCCGCGCTCTGATGCGGGAAAAGATCTGGTGGCGCGGTGTCGAAAAGAACAAGCTGATTTACAAGCGCTGCCGTCCGGTTATGTCGCGTTACGAGGGTTGCGCCATCTGCATGAAGGTCTGTCCCATCAACAAGTACGGCGCCAAGAATGTGATGGAGTATTACGCCGAGACCGGACAGGTGCTGGGCAAGGGCACTCACGACCTGGAGGGTTACACCCTGCACAAGGAGAGCACAGGCCGCTACGCCACTGGCTATTTCGGCCCCGGCGAACTGCCCACCTTCAATGCCGAGTTCTTCAAGATCCCCAACGGCACGCGGGAAAACGCGGCCCTCGAGGAACTCATAGATCACATCGAGACCCGACGTGGACAACTGACCACGCCGGAGGACGACCAGAAGTTGTTCGACTTCCGCGACCGGCTCAAGGCTATCGTCAGCGGCGAGGCGATCACCGACAGCACGATGTTCTAGGGGACAATCCTCAGCTGAATGGCGACTCGGGGGCGCACCATCGTGCGCCCCTGTATGATGTCTGGCAGAATTTGTAAAAGAGGGCAATTATCCTGTGAGTGAATCCTGGTGGGTCGAGGGCGAGCTGTTCGAGGGCTGTAACTGCAACCTGCTCTGCCCCTGCCACGTTTCCTTTCGGCAGCCTCCGACCAACGGCGTTTGCACGGCAATCTGGGCTGCTGCTTTTGAAAAAGGGCGGTTCGGCGCAACAGACCTTTCCGGTCTGGGCGCCGTCATATTCGTCAACAGTCCCGGTCCTACCATGTCTGATGGCAACTGGACATCGGTCCTATACGTCGATGGTGCTGGCAGTGATGAACAGGCGGAAGCGACACGCGCCATCTTCAGCGGCGGGGCAGGTGGCCCCTGGGATACACTCAGCCAGTTCTACAGGGACGGGGAACTCACGGTGGTTCGGAGGGTGCCCCTTGATATCACCATAGACGCCAGGTCCCGATCCGTACGTGCTTCTGACCAGGTGTTACTGGAGGTGGAGGCCATCAGGGGAGCGGACCGAGAGGGCACCGCCACCATCACCAACCTGCGAAACGTCATCCACGGCAACGTCCACACCCTGGGCCGTTCCAATCAACGCATCAGGGACGAGGCCATCTCGTGGGAGGAAGAGGGCAAGCACGGGTTGTACAGCCGCTTCCGCTGGGAGGGGTAGAGGAGTTCTCGGGAAGGTGTGTGCTCATGTTCCCTCTCCCTCTGGGAGAGGGTTAGGGTGAGGGCGTCCCCCATTGTTGCGGAGATGATGGACGGCCCGCTAACCTGCAAGCATTGGAGCTGAACCGGGTACGTCACGCCCCAATTTAGATCACCAAATACGGACGATGGACGTACATTGTGCGCCCCTCGGTCCTTAGGCGCCGGCTATAAGGTTGCGATAGATCGTCCCGTCCTTCATGACCACTCGGATATTGTCCCGTTCCTGCAGCACGGTTATGTCGCGCAGGGGATCGCCGTCGACCACGATGATGTCCGCCAGCTTGCCCGGCTCCAGCGTCCCCAAGTCATCCCCCAGACCGCAGCAGGCCGCTGCCTCCCCGGTGCCGGCGACGATGGCCTGCATTGGTGACATGCCCGCGTCGACAAGCATGTCCAGCTCGACGGAGTTGTTGCCGTGGAACCAGCCTCCGGCGTCGGTCCCGGCGACCACCCGCACTCCGAGCCGCATGGCCTGCTGCACCGTTTCGATGTGGTGTTGCCGGAACTCGCGGGCTTCCACTTGCGCCACCGGGTTCCCCTCGGCGGAGTGGTGGGCGAATACCGTGAGTGTGGGGACCAGCGTTATGTTGTTGTCGGCCATCATACGCAGCAGGTCGGTATCCAGGTCCAGGTAACACCCGTGTTCGATGGAGTCGACCTTCGCCTCAACCGCCGTCCGCAAACCGGGTCCGCCGACAGCATGGCACGCGACGAGCTTGCCTTGGGCGTGCGATTCGTGCACCAGGGTCTTCAGTTCATCCAGATCGTAGCAAGCGTCGGACCCCAAGTGGGTGGCGCGGCCGAATCCGGTCTGGAACACCTTGATCAGATCGGCTCCGACCCGGGCGTTTTCGCGGACCGCAGCCCGGATCTCCGCATCGCCGTCAGCGACGCCGTAGGGGATGTTGGGGTCGGGCATCTCGTAGCGTCGGTGTCCAGACATGGTGGGCCGGTCCTGCACACTGTGGGTGGGGCCCAGCGGCCCAGCGGCCACCAGCAGTCGGGGTCCCGTGATTAGGCCTTCTTCCACCGCGACCCGGAACCCTGCCTCCAGCCATCCGCAGTCGCGGATGGTGGTGTAGCCGGACTGCAACGTATCCTCGATGACATTGGCGATGCGCAGGGTGCGGGTGCTGCGGGGCTCGGTCATGCCCCACCGGCTGAGCAGGTCGTAGGTGAATGATGCCAGGTGATCGTGACAGTCGATCAGGCCGGGCATAAGCGTGTGGCCGCTTATGTCGAGTTGCTCTGCACCCTCGGGAATCGCGACCGCAGCCCTTGGCGCGGCGGCTGCAATTCGGCCGTCATCGCCAATTAAGACTGTCGAATCGGCCAGAGGTTCGCCACCCCTACCGTCTATCAGCGTGCCGCCAACTAACGCCTGCATATCAATCCTCTCTTTTCCAACGAATCACTGGCCAACTATAACAACGTGGTCCGGGAGCGTATTCCCACTCTCCCGCAGCGCCTCTTCCAGCGCCGCGCGATCAGTTGCGTAGAGTTCGGCCCGATTTTTCTGGACAATGATTCCTGACGCCAGATTGAACCCCAGGTCTGCGACAATTTGTCCGGCTTCCAGCTGAGCGCGTTCCAGCTCCCGAAGGGTTGCCTTCGCACTCCTGACCTCGATCAATTCCAGCAACGGTCCGTCCTGGACGTATTTGGCGATGGTGCTTTCTCCTTCCATCGTGAACGCTACCACTACGCGATATTCCGGCTTATGCTGAATCCACAAGCCGGCGAACGTATCTTCTTCGTTGGCTTCGATAGCGGCTCCCAGCTTTCCGATTGACTCCTGCAGTGTCAGCCGGGTAACCGCCTCTGACTGGTCGACCCCAAACTGCTCGGCGTAATGCTGAGCGTCCCGCTCTATGGGGGACAGATCGTCATTGGACCCGGGCGTACCCGAGATCGTAGGCGCGGGTGTGTTGTCGCTTTCCGAGGAGCTATCTCCCTCGGAGGATTCCGCGACTCCAGAAACCCTCCTGACCACATCGTCTCCCTCACGTGCCCCTTCGATCATGGGTTCATCGGTCGCCATGCCGGAATTGAGTGGTTCAACTGGTTCTCCCTGGCAACCCGACATAGCCAAGCTTGCTGCCAAGAAGACAACAAGCAGCAAGGGAAGACATCTGCTGTTCATGTTAACCATATTGATACAGGTTGCTATCATAGCGCACACGGTCAACAATGGCGCGACTCAACAATCAGAACGAGGTGCTACGAAATGGAACGAGAATTCATCAATCCACCGGAACTGGCCTCACCCCCGGCCAGTCTTTACAACCACGTGGTCAAGGTGGGCAACACCGTATACATTGCAGGGCAGGTGCCTCGCGGCCTCGATGGCAGGGCGGTGCATGTCGGGGACGCGGCGGCACAGATCCGGCAGGTGTGGGCAAACCTGGAAATCGCAGTAAAGGCTGCGGGCGGCACGCTGCAGGACATCGTCAAGACAACCACCTACGTGGTGGGATCCGAGAACCTGGGCAAGATCCGTGAGGTCAGGATGACGCTCTTGCCCGAGGAGGGCCGCCCGACTAGCACCACGGTAGTGGTAGCCGGACTGGCCGACCCGGATTTCCTGGTTGAGGTGGAAGCGGTGGCGGAACTGCGCTAGAGACCTTCCATTCTGCGTCGAGGCGTGACCAGTTTCCAACCACGTAGGGGCGCCGCTTGTGGGCGCCCAGATCGCGTGAAACCACCACAGCCGAGGAACCCATCAGACCGAGGACTATGCACCACTACCCTTCATCCCCGCCAAGCCTTACCTGCACGCCGGCGCTTTCCTCCTGCAGGGTCAGCACGATGGAACTGTCTCGCTCCTCCCATCCCCGAGCCATGGCCTGTGCGTAGAGGTCGCGGCAGATTTCGGCCATGGGCATGGAGACATCGTGGTGTTCAGCGAGTTCCTCGCCGAGTTTCAGGTCCTTGTTGGCGGTCCTGAGGGCGAACCGGGGGTCGAAGTCACCCTGAAAGAGAGTGTCGGGCAGCCTGTACCACAGGTTGCTCATCCGGCCGATGGCGCCGTTGCGAAATACGTCGACAATGGTATCGGCAGGCACGCCCGACTTGATGGCGAGGGTCCAGCACTCGGTCATGGCCAGGTCGGCGCAGAAGACGGCGGTGTTGTGCATGATCTTGCAGATACACCCGGAGCCAATGCCGCCGGTGTGCATGACGCGTTCGCCAATGGCCTCCAGGACCGGCAGACAGCGTTGGAAGGTCTCCTCGTCTCCGCCGACCATCACCAGCAGGTCCCGCACCCTGGCTCCCTCAACACCGCCGCTGACCGGCGCGTCGAGCATGGCGACGCCCTCCTCGGCAAGGAGGCCATGCACTCGTTGGATGAGCAGGGGAGAGTTGGTGGTCTGGTCTATGTAGACTGAGCCCGGCTTTGCTCCCTCCAGGATGCCCCCGGGTCCCAGCGTGACCGGCTCCATTTCCGTCGGGCCGGGCAGGCAGGTGCAGATTATGTCGCATTGCGCAGCGACAGCCGCGGGTGAGTCCGCCCACTCGGCGCCCTGGTCAACCAGGGTCCTGGTCTTTTCCTCATCGATGTCGTGCACCAACAGCTCGTAGCCGGCCTTGAGGATGCTGCCGGCCATGGGGGCGCCAATGTTCCCAGTCCCGATGTAGCCGATACGCATGAGTCTTACTCCGCAGGAGCCGTATCCCTGAAAATAGTGGAAGGCCGGGGCAAATCAGAGTGCCCCGGCGTTCATTCCGAGTCAGACGTCGATTTTTGCCTAGAGCTTATAAAGGCGGGCCGGGTTGTCCCACAGGATGCGCTGCTTACTCACGTCCGAGAGCGGCAGTTCCATGAACGTGTCAATGGTGTGGGGATACTTGGCGTCGCCGTGAGGGTAGTCGCTGGTGGTCAGGAGCCGCTCGTCGCCCACAGCCTCGACCACGTGGGAAACGAAGGACTCCTCGCACTCCACGGCGGCGTAGCCCTGGCGGTTGAAGTACTCCGACGGTAGCATCTTGAGGTGCTGCATCTCCCCAAATGGGTGTCTCCATTCGTAGTGTTCGTCCATGCGTCCCAGCCAGAAGGGCAGCCAGCCGCACTGCCCTTCCAGGAATGCGAACTGCAGCTTGGGGAATCGCTCCATGACGCCGCCCATGATGATGTCCATGCAGCACATCATCTGCTCCACGGAGTGGGTGGCGATGTGGGCGATGCCCAGGTCGTCGGGGAACCGGTCGGCCCCGGCGGCGGGCATTCGCGATCCGGTGGTCTCGTGGAAGCCCACGGGCACGTCGAGGTCCTGCACCTCGGCCCACAGCGGGTCGTAATGCGGGTCGTGCCAGGAGCGGTTGTTGTACATGTTCGGACGCAGGAACATTGCCCTGAACCCTAGGTCCTTGACACATCGCCGCGCCTCGAGCACCGCAGTCGCCACGTCGTGGGGCGAGAGGGCCGCCGCGCCGAACATCCGGGCAGGGTCGCCTTCCTGGATGTAGTCGTAGAGCCAGTTGTTGTAGGCCCGGCAGGCGGCCTCGGCGAATCGAGGGTCCATGCCGTTGCGGGCCGTAATGTACATTCCCGAGGTCGGATACAGCACGGCCAGGTCCAAGCCTTCTGTGTCCATCGCCTTAACCTGTGAGGCCGGATCGAAGTTGGCCGCGATTTCCTCGGCGTATCGCTCGGCCAGGGTGTTTTCCTCTTCGGAACTGCGGGCGGGCCAGTTGTAGTCCGTCATGCTGGCCATCACGTCGCCTTCCACCACAGTGCGTATGTCCCATCGTCGTTCGCTGAGGCGACGCGGCGCGCGGTCCCTGAACTCCGGATCGATGTACTTCTCCCAGAGGTCCACGGGCTCCATGACGTGCAGCTCGGCATCGATGATCTTGAAGCCGTTCTTGGCCATTACTGTTCAACTCCCTGTGCTTGGCTGAGTCCGGAGGTCCTCTTTGCGGTCAGATGGCCTGCCAGTAGCGGCGCCCCTCGGTTCGCACAATGCGGCCGAATCCTGGGGCGGCAAGGTGGACGGCGGCGACTGGGATGCCCTCGCGCTCGAGGCGTTCCATCATATTGCGACGGGTTACGCGGGTGGTGTCCGGGTCGATGTCGGCGCGGGATACCCAGTCGGTGTTCTCAATCTGGACCGTGTTGTGCAGTACGTCGCCCAGCACCAGGCCACTCTCGCCCTGGGATGAGACGTTGATGCTCATGTGGCCGGGAGTGTGTCCTGGTGTGGGGATCATGGTCAGCTCGCTGGTGAGTGCGTGTTCGCCTTCCATCAGTTCCAGCACCCCAAGGTCTTCCAGGGGCCAGACGCACTCCGGGGCATTGGGGAAGCGCGTCTCGATCAGCGCCGGGTCGTGGCAGGCCTCCCAGTCGCGGGCGCTGACGTAGTAACGGGCGTTGGGGAAGGTGGGGACATACTTGCCGTCCTGTGATACCACGTTCCAGCCGATATGGTCGCGGTGAGCGTGGGTCATGACCACCATGTCCACGTCTCCGGGACTCATGCCGTGGGCGGCGAAGTCGTTGAGCAGCTCGCCCCATGGAGTCTCCGGCGTGGGCTTGGGGCCGAGACCGGTGTCAACGGCGATGGTGTGCCCTTCGGAACGGATGACGTAGCAGGCCAGGTTGAATCGGACGCCTCCGCTGGGGCTGAGGTGAGTTTCATGGCCGTGCCAGTCATCCTCCGGAATGGCAGGAAAGAAATTGCAGAGGTCGAATTCCAACAGCCCGTCGGAGAGGGAAGTGATTTCAACGTTGCCGATGGTGAGCTTATTGCCGGGCATTGCCAGCCTCCTCTAATGGCGATTCCGGCCCGCGCCGGTCAGTGGCGCAAGTATAGGGCCGAGGTGCGAGGAGTGGCAATCGTGACGAGGGGTAATTGAGACTAGCGTCGATGGTCGGCGACGAGGCGTCCGTCCTTGAAGACCATCTGCAGCTGTCGCAGATTCTGGATATTGGCCAAGGGGTTGGCCGAGACGGCGATCATATCGGCGCGCTTGCCCGGCTCGATGGTGCCGACCTCCGAACCCACGCCGCACAGTTCCGCCGAGTTGCGCGTGGCGGCGGTCAGGGCCTGCCAGGGAGTGGCGCCGTCCTTCACCCAGAGGCCCAACTCCAGCAGCGCCGAGTCGCGGAGGGGCAGGACGTCCGATCCCAGTGCCATCTTGACTCCCGCCTCCAGCGCCGTCTGGAACCACGCGCGGTGCCGGTCCACCGCCGCTTCGGCGCGCCTCACCAAATCGGGCGCCAGGGCCTTCCTCTCGCAGTAGGCCCGCTCCCACTCGTTGTCTGCCTGGCTGGGAGTGAGGTGAGTAATGCCCAGAGTGGGGACGTACCAGGTCTCGTTGTCAAGAAATCCGGTGATGCAGTCCTCGTCCATCACGTATCCGTGCTCGACGCTGTGGGCGCCAAGAAAGACGGCTGCTTTCACTGCCACCGGGTTGGTGGCGTGGGCCATGACGGGGATGGAGCGCTGGTGGCACAGGGTGAAGGCGGCCTCGATTTCCTGGGGCAACAGGAATGAATCGAGATGCCTGTCCCAGAAGGGACCCATTATGCCGCCCGAGAGATTGAGCTTGATATGGTCGACGCCGTTCTTGATCTGCTCTCGAATGGCCTCGACGAACCCGTAGGGACCGTCGCATTCCAGGGCATGGCCTGAGGTTAGGAAGTGGCCACCGGTGGTTGTCAGGAAATGACCGCAGGCGTAGACCGTGGGACCCGCAGGGCCATCCGGGTCCTCGAAGGCACGCTTCCAGGCCACGTCCATGAAGTGGCCCGCGCCTGCGCAGCGCACGGAAGTAACTCCAGCCTCCGTGAGGCCCCGCATCAGGTTCTGGCCGAACCATGCGGTGAGCTGGGGTACTGAAGTGCCGGGCGGGTTGGGGTACTCCGGATGTATGTGGACGTCCCACAGCCCCGGCAGCAGGTAGGCCCCGGCAAGGTCAATGACTTGATTTCCAGCATCGCCCTCAGCCCCAGCCTCCTCGCCCGTGGACACGGAGACGATGTGGCCGTCGTCCACGGTCACCGTTGAATTGGAGCGCACGCCCTCGGTGACGCAGTCGATCAAGTTGCAGTTGGTCAGGATAAGCGACATAGGGCATGGCCTCTACGCGGTGCGCGCATTCACCAGGGCGTTCAGGTCCTTGACTTCGATGTGAGACACCAGCATCACGAGCTCGTCGAGCCGGCGCACCTCGAATTCCAGAAAATCGTCGTCCACCACCATGTACCGGGAGACGACCTCCCAGATTTCCTGCTTCATCTGGTCCATTTTGTCGGACGACAGGTCGATGCGGTCTTGGATGAGCACGAGGCGCATGCGGTTCCGGGCCACGTCGCTGGAACTCTCGCTGCCTCGATCGGCCAGCCCCATCAGCCAACGCAACAGTTCACGCATGCGAATAAGCCCTCCCTCTAATCCCGACCATGTCGCGCAGACGGTTGAACATTCCGGGCCGCGAATCCAGTTCCTTCAAAGGCACATCTTCACCATCGATCCGGGCAGCGATATTGGTGAACGCCGCGCCTGCGGTAGAGCGCCCGTCGTGCACCGCCGGAATGCCTCGGTTGGCGGCGGCCACGGTGCGCTCGTCAGCTGGCACCAGGCCGATGACTTCCACAGCGAGCAGCGATTCCACGTCCTCCTGGCCCATCATGTCGCCGCGCTTCACCATTTCCGCCGAGATGCGGTTGATGATGAGCTTGGGCCGGTGCAGGCCAGAGGCCTCTAGCAGGCCAATCACCCGGTCAGCGTCGCGGATGGCGGATACTTCCGGAGTGGTGACGATTATGGCCTCTCCGGCTGCTGCCACTGCATTCTTGAAGCCCTGCTCTATGCCCGCCGGGCAATCGATCAGGATGTAGTCGAAGTCGTTCTCCAGCTCGGCGCAGAGTCCTTTGAGCTGCTCAGGGCTGATGCTGTCCTTTTCCCGGGTCTGGGCTGCAGGGATCAGGTATAGCTCCAAACGGTTCTTGTCCTGGATCATGGCCTGTCGCAAGCGACACTTGCCCTCGATGACGTTCACGAGGTCGTAAACGATCCGGTTCTCCAGTCCCATGATGACATCCAGGTTGCGGAGGCCTATGTCGGTGTCGATGACCACCACGCTGTGGCCGCGCATGGCGAGGGCCGATCCGAGATTGGCGGTGGCGGTGGTCTTCCCGACACCGCCCTTGCCCGAGGTAATGACGATAGTCCTACCCTTCATACGGTACCCCTTTCGTGTTTCTGGCAAATCGCCCTGCGAAGGGCGCGATGTGGATTTTTCCCTGGCGTATGTACGCCATCTGGGGCTGTGCTGATGCCGAGGACTGCTTGCGGTCCCGTGATACGGCCGCGCTGTCAGGAGCTGCGTTCGCCTCTGCTCCGCCGATACGAAGGCGTGGGGCGGCGATCTCTAGCGCTATGATGACGGCCTTGCTGTCTCCCGCGGCGCCGGCGTGGGGCAACCCTTTCAGCGAGCCCATCACCACGATGTCGCCGTCTGCCAGGATCTCAGATCCGGGATTGACGTCGCCCAGCACGATCAGGTCGCCAGGGTGCTCCACCGTCTCTCCCGAGCGGACTGTTCCTCGGACCACCAGGGCCCCGTCGCGGGTCCGCTGGCCCTGGGAGGAGAGGCCGCTGAGGGCGCGAGCGAGATCTGCGGAGGAGAATTCGCCCAGCGGAGCGGTGCTCTTCCTGGTCCGCCGGACCGGTGGTTCCTCGGCAACGGTCTTGGTCAGCTGTCCTCGGGATACATCGACGATGCTGTTACCTTCGCTCGAATGGCGCTGCGATTCCACAGTGCTGTCGACCTGCTCGTCGGCTGATACACCGGCGGTGGAGATGAAACGGGAGATCTTGAGTCCGGATTTCTCGCGGAAGATGCGCCGGATTTCCTCTTTTTCCTCGTCGCTCAGGCGTCGGTTGCCGGTGTTGATGCTGATCCCGCCCCTGGAGAACAGCTTAGCCTGATCGGCCAGATGGGAGTCGAGTTCCCGGACGACATCTTCCAAAGGGGCGCTTTCATCGAGATTGAACGCGACGTCGGTGCCCCTGCCCTTGATCAGCACAGCCGGTTGCTGCTTCGCAGGACTCAGAGGAGATTCAGCTTCGACGTCTGAAGACGCAACTATGACCACAACCCACCCCATACCCCGTTATGTAACGTCGTTTATATCAGTTCAGTATCCTAAAAATCAATAACTTCTAAGATGAAATCGAACCGATTTTTATATTATGTGAACTATCAAGAGTAACCATTGTTCAACGAATGTTGGCGGCACGGGACGGAAATGAAGAAATGAAAACCGCCCCGTTTTAAGGGGCGGTTTTTGGAAAGCTGGCGATGTGCCTGCCTGAAACCCTAGTCTCGGGTCCCGAAAAGGGCCACCGAGCAGGTGAATGAACCCGGCCGGCCACCCAAGTTGTGGGTGAGCCCCAAGTCTGCCTTCTGCAGCTGCCGATCGCCGGCGCGGCCCTGCAACTGCTTGTAGACCTCGTAGATCATGCGGATGCCACTAGCGCCGATGGGATGGCCGAAGCACTTTAGCCCGCCATCCGTGTTGACCGGCAGCTCGCCCTCCAGGGTGAAAGTGCCCGCCTCCACGTCGGCGCTGGCCCGCCCCCGCGGACTGAAGCCCAGGTCTTCGTAGATGATCAGCTCGGTGATGGTAAAGCAGTCATGTACCATTGCCATGTCGATCTCGCGGCGCGGGTCGGACACGCCTGCTTCCTGGTAGGCCGCCTGGCTGGCGCGGACACTCTCCGGGAAATGCGTGAAGTCCCAGTCGTTGCGCATGATGCCGTAGGCTCCCACTGACAGGCCGATCCCCTTGACCAAAATGTAGTCGTCGCGGAAGGTGCGGGCGATTTCCGGGGTGGTGATGATGGCCGCGGCGGCGCCGTCGCTGACACCGCAGCAGTCGAACAGCCCCAGCGGCCAGGCCACCATGGGAGCGTTGGCCACCTGCTCGGCGCTCACCTCGCGCTGGAAGTGCGCCTTGGGGCTCATGGTCCCGTTGTGGTGGTTCTTGGACGCAATCTGCGCCAGGGTCTGCTTGCCTTCCTCGAAGGGTATGCCGTACTCGTGGAAATAGCGCGTGGCGGCCAACGCGAACTGGGAGGGCGGAGGCACTGGGGGGTTCACGTCGGAGCCGGGCGCTTCAGGAACTGCCAGCCCGGAGAATCCCGAGTCCTTCAGCTTTTCGACACCCATGGCCAGCACGATGTCGTAGACGCCGGCGGCCACGGCGTAGCAGGCGTTGCGGAACGCATCGGTTGCGGTGGCGCAGGCATTCTCGACGCGTGTGATGGGGATGTAGTCCAGTTTCAGCGCGTCGGCGAGGGGCTGCCCGGTGCGGAAGGACGACACGGTGCCCAGCCAGGCTGCCTGGATGTCCTTGCCCTCTATGCCAGCGTCCTCGTAGGCCTCGTAGGCCGCCTCCACCATCAGGTCGGCGGAGCTGGCGTCCCAGCGTTCCCCGAACTTGGTGCAGCCCATGCCGATGATGGCCACGCGATCCTTGATTCCACTCATAACAACCTCTGCCCTATTGCTTTTGCTGCTTCTAGTCTGCCGCGACGGGCTGGTCTGCGGCCACCCGCTGCGGCACTGCTTTCCAGTAGTAGTTGTGGATGCCGTTGACTACGCGGAGCTTGCGGAAGCTCATTGCCACAGGCATTCCGATGTGGACCTCGTCCAGCTCCCGATCGGTCATCATGCACAGCGCGCGGCCACCGCCGTCGAAGTCTACCACGGTTACCACCAGCGGGGTGTCGGTGGTGCCGGCCAGGTAATCCATCGAATACGTGAACACCTTCCCTGGATGGTCGCTGAGCCGGACAGGCGTCGCGTCGTCACGGGCCTGGCACTTGACGCATACTCGTTGCGGCGGGTACTGCACGAAACCGCACTGGTTACAGGTGGCGCCGTAGAAGCGAACGTTGCGATCGCCCTCCCGCCACAATGCCGAAACCGACGGCGACGGCGCCTGAGGGCGGCGCGAGGCGGCGTCGGTTACCCAGACGTCCCGCCATCGGGCGTAGGTCTCATAGCTGTCCAGCGACTTGCCGGAGCCGAGGAACCCGCGGACGCCGCTGCCCGGCACGCCGCTGCCCGCCAGTTGCGTGGTCCGGAATCCCAGGACATCGCTGCCGTCACCGTAAGATGCGGCGACGACAAGTTGGCCAGGGGTCGCTTCCTCCACCGCCGAGATCAGGAGCATCGGCACGAACGCGGCGCCCGTATTGCCGAGGCGGCCGAACATGGCATCCTGCAACTGCTCCGGAGCAAAGCCCATCTGCCTCGCCAGCTGAGCGTGGCGGCGGCCATCGGGCGCGTAGAGGGCCAGCCTGGCAACGTCCCGAGCGGCTATCCCCTGCCGCTCCATGAATCCGGCAATGGCGTCGCCCAGGATACGTTCGAGGCCTTCCTCGATGGCGAATCGGTCCTCCCACGAGCGAACGAACTGGTCTCCCGCGCTGCGCCAGACATCCATCATGTTCTCGGAAATGCTGTACGAGCCCTCCAGCTCAGCAATCACGCCGTCGATTGAGACGATGAATGCCGCTGCGCCGTCGCCGGAGTTTCGCTCCGCCTCGCCCTTGGGAGCGCCCTGCCGGTTGTCGCTGGCGATGACCAGAACCTGCCTCGCGGACCCGGCAGTGACGGAATCGAGGGCCTGTTTCAGGGCCGTCGTACCGGCGCGCAGCACATCGGTTATGTCGGCTGTGAATATGTCGCGGCGCAGGTCGAGGGCCGTGGCGATGATGGAGGCGCAACCCTTCTCGGCGTATGGCGGCGTGGTGGTGGCGAACAGCAGGCCGTCGATGTCCTCGCGGTTGCGGCCGGTCAGGCAGTCCAGTCCCGCAGCCACCGCCATCGACACGCTGTCTTCGTCGAAGTTGGCCACCGACCTCTCGACGCGTGATCCCCAGCCTTCGGTGGACGCTCCGAGGCGATAACGTGGGATGTAGGCGCCAACTGCTGCAATTCCAGCCACAAACGCTCTCCAGATACGGGATATGGAGATGCTATCAGCGTGTGAAATCAGGTGTCAAACAGGAATGAGGATTCGCCTGGCCGAGCGCGTGTCGAGAATACGGCCCTGCCCAGCCTCCAGAATTGTCCCGGGAACAGCAGACTCTCATTTCCAGATGCGGCAGTCCGGGCAACGGCGTGGTGGTAAGGGAGGCACTGCCTATTCCTCCATCATGGAATAGATGACCGGATCTGGCGGTCCGTCGTAGACCAACTGACCTTGGCCCAGGACCATCAGCCTCTGGCCGTGCTGCTCCGCCATCTGCAGATCATGGGTGATCAGGATAACGCCGATACCGTCCTCGGCCAGACTGGAAAGCATGCCGAAAAAGAGCTGGCGTTTCGAGTAGTCCATATTATGCAGGGATTCATCGAGCAGCAGGAACTGGCGCTCCTGAGCCAGGCAAAAAGCCAGCCATGCTCGCTGCTTTTCGCCGCCGGAGAGCTGTGCAAACGGCCTGTCGATGAGAGGCTCTGCGAGGCACTTGGTGATGCACTCCTGGACTGCCTTTTTGTCCTGGCTGCTAATACGCCAACCCAGGCTGCGGGTCGGCTTGTACCTGCCCAGGGACACCAACTCTCTCACGCTAACGAAGGGCGGGTCCTGAAGGTTCTGGGGCAGGTAAGCGATTCGCTGTCTCAGGTCCCCTAGTCCTGCGGATGCGTCCTCGGTAGCGAGGCAAATGCGACCCCCCGTCGGAGAAAGTTCGCCTGCGATCAACTGTGCCAGGGTGCTTTTCCCGGTGCCGTTGGGGCCCAACAGGCACACGAACTCACCCGCGGCTATAGAGGTTGAAACGCCGTCCAATACCGTTTTCTGCGCGTACGAGAATGACACTCCGTCCATTTGTATTCTTGCATTCATTCTAAAGTCCCTGTCGTTGGCTCACAGGAGTCTTCTCGCGACCCATATCATGAGCGGCGCGCCCAGTACGGTAGTCACCAGGCCCACCGGAATCTCTGCCGGCATCAGGGCCAGCCGGGAGACCTGGTCAGCGTAGAGCACAATCACGGCCCCGGTGGGAATCGAAACGGTCATTACAGTCCTCGCGTCGTTACCGATCAGCAGCCTAACGACGTGGGGCGTGAGCAGGCCCACGAAGCCCACGACCCCGGCCAGGCTCACGCCGGCGCCAGCCAGCACCCCGGCGGCTGCCAGGGCCAGCATGCGGGTGGTGG
>CAXXOI010000006.1:0-17370 GCA_963664175.2 Dehalococcoidia bacterium | reverse complement strand
TACAACGACGGTTCGCGAGAACCCCCCCTTGAGTTCCTTTCATGGCGAGTTACAGACGCGCTGACAGCTATGCACCCTTGCCTGCCACGAAGCAATTTCCTGTGAAAAGGGTACTAAATTGGAGAAGCGTCGTTGTAATACTAGATCCCATGGTCGAATTCTGCTCGGGGAGCCACAGCTACAAAATGGGCGTCCAGAGTCGGCAGACTATGGATGATTGGCACAGCGGTCAACACGCGACTCAAAGCTGACCCAGCTTTGGAGATGTCATAGCGGTTACCCGAAATCCTCGAAAACTATCTCCGGTACCACCGCATCGAGGGCAGCACAGAGGCGACCGTCAAGTTCTATGACAAGGAACTGCGGCTGTTTCTGCAGGACCTCGAAACCATTGATCCAGACTGCCAGACCCTGACAGACCTCTCCTCTCTCCACGTCCTTCAGCACCTCGGTTCGATGCGGGAGCTAGGATTGAAGCCCCGGTCAATCCGCACCCGGTGGCAGGCAATCACTACCTGGCTGAATTGGTGCGCGGACTGGGGCCTCATCGACTCCTCGTCGGCAACACGAATCAAAGCTCCGAAGGTACCCAAGACACGAAAGCCTTTTTTGACTGAGGAGCAGTTCGCTTCTCTGCTCGAGGTTTGCCCACTTGACCTGCGCCATGGTTGTGCAACCCCCCAGCTAGGCCTACCATCCCCCGGTTTGCCCAGAGTCCTAATATTGATTCTGGATCGCTTTCAGCAGGTCAGGGCCTGCCGTCAGCGCCCGCATTGGTAAGCTGGGATGTTCTCGCCCTCACAATCCTGTCTGTATACGAATATCGTAGCTATGTAACAGAACCGTAAATAATTCGTAATCAAACTGTAATGAATCCGTAACCCATCGGCAACCTTCGCGCAATGGACTTGTAACACTGCCACGGTACCTTCACTTCGAGATCCGGTGCGGGGTAAGCCAGATGAAAGAAGTGATTGCAGTTATACGGTCTGAAAAGTGGCAGGAGACGCTGGAGGCGGCCGGGGCCCTGGGCCTGTCGGAGTATTCCCATGTCCGCGTCATGGGCCGGGGCAGGCAGCGTGGCCTGCGTTATATGCGGCCAGTCAACGGCAGCGATGACGGCGTCATGCAGTTCCTCCCCAAGCGGATGCTGACCTGGATGGTCCCCGACGAGATGGTTGGCGGCCTGGTTCGCGCCCTGGTAAACGCCAACAAGACGGACAATTACGGAGACGGCAAGGTATTCGTCTGCCCAGTCGACGAAATCGACGGAGTCCTCGATCCAGAGGAACCGGAAGCCGAAGCGGTGGAGGTATAACTCATGGTGCATCGTCCCGACGTCAAGTACCCAAAGTTCAAGGACCAGTTTGCGGCCATGGACTTCGAGACCGAGCTACTCCCGGTGCTTTCTCTCTACCCGATGCCCGAGCCGAAGGCACTGGAGGACTGGAGCCTGCCCATCACCGAAATAACGGGCAATACACGGGTGGCGGACTGGGGACACCTGGAGGCCCTGCCAAAAGTGCAGGAACCCACTCCACTGGTCTGCCAGATTTTCAACTGGTCAGAAACGCCGACGGTAACCGGCGTTCGGCTCCCCGTGCTGCTTGACTCCCTTGGCATTGAAATGAAGGGCGCCCGGTTTCTCTCGTTCTATTCCGCCGATGGAATGTACTTCGAGACCCTGCCCAGGGCTCTTGCCAATGATCCCCGCGTTCTCCTGGTCTATGAGATCGAAGGCCAGCGTTTGCCCCACGAATTGGGAGGCCCCGTACGCCTGTGGGTTCCGTTCCTCCAGGGGTACAAGAGCGTGAAATGGCTGAGCCAGGTCCGAGGCTTCGTCCGGGACCCGCACGGCATCAAGCGACTGCTCGGACAGAGCAAGACCTCCGTCCTGGGAGCTCCCGGCCAGGAAAGGGCCGGCGTGGTGGTGGCGAGGATGAGCACCGGAGACGCATCGGTGGAAGTCTAGCCCTCCAGGGAACTGCACCGGAGTTTCGCATAGCAGAAGCGCCTGCCATCTCAGGACCGGGGATGTCATGAACATCGGAGTGGACCCTCAATCCCACAAGGCTACCAACATCCCGCTTTTCAGCTTCGTACACCCGCACATGCGAGTGTTCCACATGAGCTGGATGGCATTTTTCCTGGCCTTTTTTGGCTGGTTCGGAATCGCGCCCATGATGGCAATTGTCCGCGATGACCTCCAGCTCTCCAAGGCCGAGATCGGCAACACCGTCATCGCCTCTGTGGCGGTGACCATCGTGGCCCGGCTGGTTGTCGGCTGGCTCTGCGATCGGATCGGCCCCCGCATAACCTACTCGGGGCTGCTGATCATCGGTTCCATCCCCGTGATGACCATCGGCCTGGCCAACAGCTACGAGTCCTTCCTGCTGTTCCGGCTGGCCATAGGCATCATAGGCGCATCCTTTGTCATCACGCAGTACCACACCTCGGTGATGTTCGCCCCCAACGTGGTGGGAACGGCAAACGCCACCACCGCCGGCTGGGGCAATATGGGCGGCGGCGTAACGCAGATGGCCATGCCACTGGTGCTGGGTGTCATCGTCGCCCTGGGCGCCACCGACGTCATCGGCTGGCGCATCGCGATGGTGGTGCCGGGCGTCGCCCTGTTCCTGATGGGAATCGCCTACTTCAAGTTCACCCAGGACTCCCCCGACGACGAATTGGCGCGACAGGAGCGGGCAAAGGAACCGCCCGGCGCGAGGACCCGAGCCTTCATCGAGGCTGCCAGGGACCACCGGGTCTGGGCGCTGTTCCTGATCTACGGCGCCTGCTTCGGTGTTGAGCTCACGATGAACAACATCGCGGCCCTCTACTACCACGACCGCTTCGGCCTTGGCGTGGGTATGGCCGGGCTGATAGCTGGGCTGTTCGGCCTGATGAATCTGTTCGCCCGCTCCCTGGGAGGGTTTCTCGGAGACAAAGTGGGCATTCGCTTCGGGCTGCGGGGCCGGACCCTGTTCCTGGGCGCGGTGCTGCTGATCGAAGGCATAGCGCTGGCGGTCTTCTCACGCATGGACATCCTGCCGCTGGCGATTGGCGCAATGCTGGTCTTCAGCCTGTTCGTTCAGATGTCAGAGGGTGCGACGTTCTCAGTGGTGCCCTTCATCAACCAGAGGGCGCTGGGCGCGGTGGCCGGCATTGTGGGCGCGGGCGGCAACGCCGGCGCGGTGGCCGCCGGATTCCTGTTCCGCATGGAGTCCATGAGCACCGAGATGGCCCTGCTATACCTGGGCGCCGTCGTTACGGTGGCCTCCTCGCTGGTGCTGGTGGTGCGCTTCTCCGCTGAACGGGAGACCGAGGAGCGGCGAGTCATGGAGCGCGCGCTGGGGCGCGGTCAGCTGGCTGTCGCCCCGGCTTACGCCAAGCGCGTTCCGATGGCGCTGTACAGCGAGTCTTAGGGCCGAATACTCCTCTCCCTTGCGCGAGATCAAGTGCGAGAGATTCAAGGCGGGCTAGAGTGACCACAGCAACGAAAACAGGCAACCCCATCGAGCGAATCAAGGACGAAAAGCCAGGGCTGGACATCCTCGACGACATCGATGAGCTGGCGGCGCAACACGGCGGTTGGGAGACCATCGAGCCGGGAGACCGGGAGCGGCTCAAGTGGATCGGGACATTTTTCCGCAAACCCACTCCCGGGCGGTTCATGATGCGCATGCGCATCACCAACGGTCGACTGATGTCGGCGCAGTTGACAGCCCTCGCTGCGCTCTCCAGCAGTCTGGGCAACGGTGTGATGGACCTGACCACCCGGCAGCAGATCGAGTTACGAGACATCCAGATTCTCGATGTGCCGGAGATCCTGCGGGCGCTGCGCGATATCGACCTGTCGTCGCTTCAGACTGGGATGGACAACATACGCGGGACCAACACTTGTGCGCTGTCGGGCCTGACGCCCAACGAGCTGTTCGATGCCTCTCCGGTTGGAGAGGAGTTCACCCGCATGTTCCTGGGCAACCGGGAGTACACCAATCTGCCTCGCAAGTTGAACGTCGTGTTCACCGGATGCCTGGAGAACTGCGTCCATGCGGAGACCCAGGACATCGCGATGACGCCTGCCTTCGGCCCAGGCGGACAGAGCGGATTTAATGTTGCCGTGGGAGGCAAGATGGGTTCTGGGGGCATGACGGTCGCTCAGCCCCTGGACGTGTTCGTGGAGTTGCAGGATGCGGCGCGTCTGGCTTCGGCCATCACGCTGCTATTTCGCGATGCAGGATCGCGGGAAAAGAGGACCCGCGCCCGCCTCGCCTTCCTAGTGGACGAGTGGGGCATCGGCCGGTTCAGGAAAGAGCTGGAAGAGCGCTGGGGCGCGCCTCTGGCCCCGGCTGGCAAGGATGCCAGATACGACCATGACACCGACCACCTGGGCGTGAACCCACAGCGCCAGGAGGGGTTGTACTCCGTTGGGCTGTGCGTTCCCACCGGACGCACCTGCGCCGACGACATGGCGGAACTGGCCCGGCTGGCCGCTGCCTATGGGTCGGGGTCCATCCGGTTGACCGTGGGCCAGAACGCGATCATCGCCGATGTTTCGGAGGGCAAGTTACCTGCATTGCTGGACGAACCGCTTCTTTCGCGACTGTCCCCCGACCCGTCTTCATACGCGCGGGGGCTGGTCAGCTGCACCGGCAACGACTATTGCAACCTGGCGCTGATAGAGACCAAGTCCGTCAGCCGCCGCGTTATCGAGGCCCTGGACTCGCTCTATCCTGACGCCGGACCGTTGCGCATGTACTGGTCGGGATGCCCGGCGGGCTGTGGAAACCACCACGCCGCCGACATCGGGTTTCAGGGTGGCAAGACCAGGTACGAGGGCGAAGTGGTGGATGCGGTAACGATTTTCGCAGGTGGAAAGACTGGTCCAGATGCTCGTGCAGCGCGGAAGATTGTTGACCAGGTGCCGGTGTCTACTCTCGGGAAGTTCCTCCCTGGGCTTATTGCGAAGCTGAGAAAGAACGGGTTCAACCCCAGCCAAGGCTTGTCTGAAATTGATATGCCGGGCATCGACTTCGAAGCATAGTCGGTGCAAAGGAGAAGCAACGATGAAAATGGTGCGAGCAATTATCCGTCCCGAGAAGGAGGTCGCTGTGGCGGCCGCCCTAGCCAACGAGGGCTTTCCGGCTATGACAAAGTGGGACGTGCTGGGACGGGGCAAGCAACAAGGTGTGCAGGTGGGAGACCACTTCTACGACGAACTGGCAAAGTGCATGTTTATGGTGGTGGTCGAGGACGATCAGGTTGAGACGGTTTCCAGCGCCATCCAGAAAGCCGCCTATTCCGGCTTCCCCGGAGACGGGCGGACCTTTGTGACCGGCGTGGACGCCTCCTACACCCTCCGCACGGGCGAGTCGGGGCTCTAGTAGACCAACCGCCTTGAAATGATGGGCAACGCGGGCAACCACTAGGGTTGCCCCTACCAGTCACAGGCAGTCCCGTAAGGGCGCCCCTTGTGGGCGCCCTGGTCACTACAGCCAAAGGCTACCCATCAATACAGAGATTTCGCACTACTACCGCAGGGTCAGCGAGAAGTCGCCCTTCTGAATGCTGATCGAGGCGATGTCTTTACGGCTGGTGAGCTCCCGCACTAACTCCAGCACCGGCTTCTCCTGCGAGGGGTAGTCGTAAGAGCCTGGACCGGCGGCAATCACCTCGTCGACCGCCTGCTGGTTGGAGCTGAGTACCCGGAGGAGGAACTCGTCGTCCGAGATGTCCGGGCCGTGCTCCTGTCGCAGTTCGTCGATGGTGCGCTGGGGAGGCGTCCAGTCCAACAGTTCCCGGGTCCTGGGCATAGCCATCACCCGCGCCTTTACATCGGGCTCCACCGGGGCTGCCAGGTCGCCATAGTGCCCCAGTATGTACTTGATAACCTCGTCGGTGACGATCCGGTAGCGTTCGCCAGTAGTGTGGTTCAGGATCGCCTGGGCCCCGATGTACTGCGAAATCGGCGTGACCATGATGGGATAGCCCAACTCCCGGCGAATGTTGGCTATCTCGTCGAGCAGCGCGTCCAACTGGTGGCTCAGTCCCCTTCTCGCCAGCTCCGCCGTGTAGTTGGACATCATTCCACCCGGGACCTGGTGCTCGTATTGCCGCAGGTCGTATTCCGCCGGTGCGCCCTCCGGGAACCCCTCCCTCTTGGCGACATACCGGAAGTGCTCGGTCATTTCCTCCAGTGCTTTTTCGTCGATACCAGTTGAGTACCCCATGGACTTCACATTGCGCAGGATGACATCCGCCGACGGCTGCGAAGGCCCATTGGCCAGCGGCGCCACGGCGGTGTGCAGCGTATCAACGCCCAGCTCCAGGGCGTCCATGTAGTAGACCGGGGCCAGACCTGTGGAGCAGTGGCCGTGGAGCTCCATGGGTATGCCGTCGATCTCCTTCATCACGGCCGGCACCAGCGTCCTCACCCGCTCCGGTGTCAGGAGCCCGTCCACGTCCTTGATGAAGATGCGGTCGGCGCCTGCTTCCGCCATTTGGCGTGCCTTCCCAGAGTAGTATTCGTCGGTGTGCACCGGGCTGTACGAGTAAATCAGGGCAACCATGGTGATCATTCCGGCGTCCCTGGACCACCCGATGGCCTTGGTTATCTGCTCCATATCGTGGTAGGGGTCGTTGATGCGGAGCCTGCCCGCCCCGGCCTCGCTGATCTTTTTCGCCCAGAACTCCGTCACGGAGTCGGGAACATTGCCGAAGTTGCGCAGCACGCCGCCCACGATCAGCGGGGTGTTGGGCATGGCCTCCGACATCAGCCGGATCCGTTCCCACGGGTTCTCCCGCTGGTTGCGCACGCACCAGTCCATGCTGATCAGGGCCATGAAGTCCAGTGCCTCGAAGCCCACCCGGTCTATGACCGGAGCTATGGGCAGCATCATCGCCGTCGTCATCCGGCCGTTCCACAGGCTCTGGTGGGCGTCGCGCAGCGTGGTATCTACGAATGCAACCTGGGTCATGTTCGACCGCCTCCGGTACTTGCGACTTTCTCCAGCCAAGCCGTATTGACTCCGCCGGAGACGAAATCGGCCCGCTCCACCAGGGTTGCCAGGAAAGGTATGGTGGTATCGACGCCGGCCACATGGAAACTGGCGAGGGCTCGCTGTAGCCGTGCTATGGCCTCCATCCGCGTACTGCCCGAGACGATCAGCTTGGCCAGCAGTGAGTCATAATACGGAGGGACCATATAGCCTGCGTAGCAGTGGCTGTCCACCCGGATTCCCTCGCCTTCAGGCGGCTCCCACCGCGTGATACGTCCTGGCGACGGGCGGAAGTCTTCCCAGGGCTGCTCCGCGTTGATCCGGCACTCTATGGCGTGGCCGGCAGGGACGACCTGGGACTGCGAAAAGCTGATGGCATCCCCCTGCGCCACCCTGATCTGTTCCTGCACCAGGTCAATGCCTGTAATCATCTCCGTCACCGGGTGTTCAACCTGGATACGGGTATTCATCTCCAGGAAGTAGAAGCTTGCCCTGTCCTGGTCGAGGATGAACTCTAATGTCCCTGCGTTTTCGTATCCGATGTCCCGGGTGATTCGCAGAGCCGCCTGGCACAGACTTTCTCTGAGTTCGGCAGTGAGGCCTGGCGCCGGGGCTTCCTCGATCAGCTTCTGATAGCGGCGCTGTACCGAACAGTCCCTCTCGAAGAGGTGGACGCAGTTACCGTGCCGGTCGGCCAGCACCTGCACCTCGATGTGGCGCGCGTTGGGAATGAACGACTCCATGTAGAGACGGCCGTCGCCGAAGGCGGACAGGGCCTCCGAAGCGGCTTCCGGGTACACTGTCGCAAGATCGCCAGGCTGGAAGACCGTCTTCATGCCCTTGCCGCCGCCGCCCGCCGCGGCCTTGAGCAGGACCGGATATCCGATATCCGCCGCTACTTTCGCCGCCTCCGAGTGCGTACCAATCAGTTCAGACCCCGGCACCACCGGCACCCCAAGGGCGGAAACGGCCCGGCGCGCCGCCAGCTTGTCGCCCATCGTCTCGATGTGCCGGGCTCGTGGGCCGATGAAAGCCAGCCCGTTATCAATGCAGGCCTGGGACAGCTCCGGCCGCTCGGCCAGGAACCCGTAGCCGGGATGGATGGCATCGCAGCCGCTGCCCTGGGCCGCTTCGACGATAGTCCCCACGCTGAGATAGCTGGCAAAAGCGGGGGCCGGGCCGATGCACAGCATCCTGTCGGCCATTCGCGCCGGCAGACTGTCGGCGTCGGCCTCCGATGCGGCCAGCACGGTTTCGACGCCCAGCGCCCGGCAGGCACGAATGATTCGAACGGCGATCTCGCCCCTGTTGGCTACGAGCACTCGTGAGATGACGGACATCAGGAGAGCACTACCTCTCAGGACGCTTCCGGCTCAAGCTGGAACAGCACCTGTCCGTATTCCACCAACTGACCGTCCTCAACCGAGACCCGGGTGACCCGCCCGCGTCTCTCCGCTTTGATGGTGGTGAACAGCTTCATGACCTCTATGATGCAGACGGTGCTGTCCTCATCCACGACCGTTCCCACCTCCACGAAGGGCGGCTCCCCCGGCGCCGGAGCCCGGTAGAAAGTACCCAGCATCGGCGAGGTGATCGTGATTCGCCGGCCGCCATCGTCTGGAGCCTCCACAGAGGGTTGCAGTTCATCGGTTGTCGGAGGAGGCTCCGGGGTTGGTTCCTCCACGGGCACCCGCGGCGCAGGTCCCGGAGGAGGCGCTGCGGGCGGTTCCAGTGCCACGATGGGTTGGTCAACTCCGGGCAAGGGCGCGACGGAGCCGGACCGGTTGACCACGATCCTCAAGTCGCCAATCTGCAGCCTGAGTTCGTTGAAGTCTGATTCATCCAGGAGCCGGATGATCCGGATGACATCGTCCTCGTTCAAATCCATGGCTCATCCTCAGGACGGATACAACGGCCCCAGGCTGCATCACCGCAATAGACAGCGATTGGACAGGCATTCAGATACCCGTGGCCTGGGCGAGACTCTATTTCGTCAAGCCCAGGTTCGCCAGAATGAAAGCATACTCCTCGGCAATCTCGTACCAGCGGGCGGTCCTGCCGGACCTGCCGCCGTGCCCGGAGCCCATGTCGGTCTTCAGGAGCAGGAGGTTGTCGTCGGTCTTGAGAGCCCGCAGCTTGGCCACATACTTGGCCGATTCCCAGTAGGTGACCCTCGGGTCGTTCAGGCCCGCTGTCACCAGGATCGGCGGGTAGTCACCGGCCTTGATCTGGTCGTATGGCGAGTAGGATCGGATGTAGTCGAAGGCTTCCTTGTCCTCGATGGGATTGCCCCATTCCGGCCACTCCGGAGGGGTCAGTGGCAGGTCGGCGTTCAGCATGGTATTGAGCACATCGACGAAGGGAACCTGGGTCACCATCACGCCCCACAGGTCCGGGTCCTGGTTCACCACGGCGCCCATGAGCGTGCCGCCCGCGCTGCCGCCGGAAATGGCGATCCGTCCTTCGGAACCATACCCCTCGGCCACCAGGTGGCGAGCCACATCAACGAAATCGTTGAAAGTGTTGGTGCGCTCGAACAGCTTGCCGGCCTCGTACCAGTGCGTTCCCAACTCGTCGCCGCCCCGGACATGGGCGATGGCAAAGATGAATCCCCGGTCCAGGATGGACTGGCGGGCCGACGAAAAGTACGGTGTAATGCCGCTGCCGTACGCCCCGTAGGCATAGATATACAGCGGGGCTGATCCGTCCACCGGCGTGTCCTTGTGGCGAACGATGGATACCGGGACCTGCACGCCGTCCCGTGCCGTGGCCAGCTCCCTGTTGGTAACGAACTCCGTGGCGTCGTATCCGCTGGGGATCTCCTGCACCCTTCTCAGTTCCAGTTCCCCTGCTTCAATGTGATAGTCGAAGTCGGTCCAGGGCGTGGTCATGGACGTATACCGTAGCCTGAGGGTATTCTCGTCAAATTCCGGATCGGACTGGATGTATGCGGTGTAGGCATCTTCGGGGAAGTCCACATGAGTGGAGTCACCAGCACGGTCGATGATGCGCACCTGGTCCAGGCCGTCGATTCGTTCCTCGACGGCGACATAGTCTTCGGTCAGGTAGAAGCCCAGGACATACAGGGAATCGGAACCCTGCAGAAGGGTCTCCCACGCCGCCTCGGTGGGGTCGTCCTCGGGCGCCGTTGCGAGGCGGAAGTTCGGGTGATTGTCGTTGGTCCGGATGATGAAGCGGTCGCCCTGGTGGTCGATCGAATATTCGTGCCCGGTCCTCCGGGGGGCCACCAGCACCGGCTCGGCAGTGGCGTCGTCCGCCGGGATCAACCGGTACTCGCGGGTGGTGTGGTCTCCGGCTCCGATCACAATATATTCATCGGAGTTGGTGCCCGTTACCCAAAGGAAGAATCCCGGATCGGTCTCCTCGTAGACCACGGCGTCATCTTCGACTGGGGTTCCCAGGATATGCCGCCGAATCTGGTAGGGATGCCCGGTCTCGTCCAGCGCGGTGTAATAAAAGAACTGGTTGTCGCTGGACCAGATCGCGCTTCCTCTCGTTTGCTCGATCTCATCCGGCAGCACTTCCCCGGTCCCCAGGTCCTTGACCACCATGGTGTAGCGTTCCGACCCATTCGTGTCGGTGCTGTAGGCGATCCTGGACCAGTCGTTGGTGACTGACAGCGACCCCAAACGGAAATACTCGAGGCCCTCGGCCAGCGCAGGCTCGTCCAGGAACACCTCGGCGTTGTCGGTGGGCCCTTCCCGGGCATCGGGGTCAGACTCGGGCCAGCGCAGCCACTCGCGGTACTCGCTCCCCTCGGCAAACCTCCACTGGTAGTACCAGCCCTTGGCCTTGCTGGGCAGGCTGGTCAGTTCCGCCGGTTGGCGCCCTTCGATCTCCGCGTAAATGGTGTCGATCAGGTCTTGGTGAGGCGCCATCTTGACTTCGAAATAGTCGTTCTCCGCCTCCAGGTAGGCGATAACGTCCTCATCGTCGATGGTCGGGTAGTCCTGGTCCTCCAGCCAGTTCCAGGGATCCTCCACGGTGATCCCGTGATGGGTGTAGCTGTGAGGCCGCTCTCCGGCAACAGGCGGAGAAGGCTCGGGCGAAGATTCAGGCGTGGGCTCGGGTGTTGGTTCGGGTGTAGGTTCGGGTGTAGGTTCGGGCGTTGGCTCCAGTGTCGGCTCGGGTGTTGGTTCCGGCGTAGCCTCGGGGGTTGGCTCGGGCGTAGGTTCCGGAGTCGGCTCCGGCGTGGGAGCCGGCGTAGCAGTCGGCTCCGGAGCCTCGGTGGCAGTGGGCGCAGGAGGGGGCGCCGGGACTACCGTGGCGGTGGGCTCAGGCGTTGGCGTCGAAGTCGCGGTAGGAGGCGGGACCAGCGTCGTAGGATCTGCAGGCTGGGTGGAACTGCTCTCACAGGCAATGAATGCCAGGGCGGAGAAGACTATGACTGTCAGAAGGATGATTGCGCGGCGTGGGAGGGACAATCTGGGACTCTCCAAGTATTTGGTGTCGGCCCTTAAAGCCACAACATTCTATACCGAATCGTTCCAGACGGTCGATTTCTAATCAGACCGTGAAGAAACTGTCAAGAGGGTTCCCTCCCATTCAGAGAGAGGGTTAGGGTGGGGGTGAAATGTTGGCATAGACGGGCCCCGGAAAAAGCAATCAACGTGAAAGGGACAGGTCGCGCAATACCCCGCGAGACCTGTCTCTCCGTCAGTTCGCCGCTTCAACCTTCCGTCGGGTGCTGACGGGCGTTCGCCCTCTACGGCCGGAACACTGCCATGCACTTGTTGGAGTTGAACACGTATGTCTCGACATAATCGAGAACTTCCGGTTTCCGCTCCAGCTCGGCCATGGCGCCCAGCAGGCAGGCCCAGTTCAGCAGCTCCTGCTGGCCGGCAGCCTCGATCTGCGGCGTGGAGACCTTGCTCCAGGCGTCGTAGTCGGCCGACTGCAGGGCCTCGAACATCGCCCGGTCCGACTCGATGTCCGGCCAGAGGAAGTGGTTCTTCTCGGTCAGGAACGCGTGGGACCAGCTGGACGACGCCACCAGCGCCACCCGCCACGGGCTCTGCTGCAGCGCCCTGGCCGTCGCTGCCCCCACCTGCATGCAGCGCTTGATGGATGGGCCGGGCGGGTCGGGCTCCAGAAACTTGCCGTTTTCCTTGTGGGGCAGGATCCCGCCGCGGTTGCTGATGACCTTGCTCCCGTAGCAGTTCACCGCGAAGGGCACTACCGGTATGTCGAATCCCTTCCGGTCGTAGTCCAGAAAGAGCAGCGTATTCAGGATCGAGTGAGGCAGCCCCGGATCGTGCAGCGGCTTGTAGGCGTAGGCCATGTCCACGCCCTGCTCGATCAGCTGTGTCGCCAGCCACCGGGCCGCCGTCGGGTGGCCCTTGTACCGGAACGACTTGTCGGCAGGCTCGTCCCAAGCGTTGCGTTTCCCGGAGGCGAAGCCCTTCTGGAACGGGGTCGACTCAGATTCCTCGTATGCCAGGATGCAGAAAGGCGGGATGATGGTCTCCCTGAAGTTCTCGTACTGGTCGTCGCCGAATATGACGACGAAGTCGGGCTCGAACGCCTTGATCTCGTCGTTAACCACCCGGAAGCTCTTGACCAGCCGCTCCCGGTGCTCGATCGCCGATGCGACGCCCTCGTCTTCGCCGTACTCGACGCGCATGGCCTCCGGCCAGTTGGCCGGGTTCTTCATGGCCTCCGGCACGCGCTCGTCCCGCGCCAGCGTTAGGTTGATGGGGAATGCCTTCTCTTCATCGGATACCAGCATTGGCGGGTAGTGGGTTACCCCCGCGCCCAGAATCTCTGCCATCCTGAACCTCCTGTATGTGATGAGAGTTGCTCGCCCTGAATGAATTGGAAGACCAACCTGTCATTCCAGGTGAATGCGGGCCAGACACGCCAGGTACCGTTTTGCCTTAGCGCTTCAAGCGTCAACCTCTACCGAACGGCTCGTGAGCCGCTCATGTCCCATAATTCCAGAACATAACGCGGCATCGGAACATTTACAGCTTACGTTGTTGAATTCGTACCCTTGCTCGGCCCCGCGTCCGCCATGCCCGCGAAAGCGGGGATCCAGGGATCCAAGGGATCGATTCAATTCGGAGCAGCCCAAACGGCGTAACTCCCGATACTAAAAGATTAAGCTGACGGCACCGTGCCAGGATAGAGCTTCCAGATCCAGCACCGTGCGGCGGTGGGCAATCTTGAAGTGTTCGGCCTCGCAACGCAGCTTGTTGTGGACGTTGCCCACAGAGGGCGCTCCCTCGCCGCTGTCGGAAACGGTAGGCCAAGACATAGGCGGTGGCTGAGAGTTCGCTGTTGTCGGCTTCTTGGACCCTCACGTTGGAGACGAACCGCCTCGTCCGGGACCAGGGATACTCGCGGTGGGCGTGGCGGCAGTTCAGCCGCATTGCCCGGACTCGCAGGCGGACGACGACGTCGTCGGTGAAGACCAGGTTGCGCCGGGGGTCTCCTTCGGGCAGGTCGGTGGTGGGGACGATGTAGCAGGCATCCTCGGTGGACAGGGCGGCCCAGTCGTCCAGGCGCCAGTCGTCGACGAGTTTTGCCCCCCTGAACAGGAAGTCCTCCACCAGCTCGCGCAGTGTGGGTTGATTGGCGGTCGTCATCTTCAGCCGGACCTTCTTTGGTGCAGGGGTTTCACCCCCCACCCTGACCCTTCCCCTTAGGGGGAGAGGACTGTGAGAGGGGGAAGGGATTGTGGGGCGCGAGTCGTTGGATGTCGGGGGATGGCAGGGATGACGGTGAATGGCTTTTGAGCCGGGGCGACTTTTTGAGGGCCGTCTGCTGCATTGATTCGCCCCTCTGCGGCTGGGATTCGCTGATGGTAGCCTAGAGTCCTTCCTGTGCGGTGTCAACGAACTGTCATGGATCCGATATCAAATGGCGAAATCGCGGCCCGCACCCAGCGGCGGCTATGGACGCTCCAATTGGCAGCAACTATCCTTACCCGGTGCAACTGCCCGGACGGAACTTTGCAAACGCCGCGCCCATGCCCTGAATAGCGGCGACCCCGATAAACGGCTGAGAGTATATGGACGAATACGCCCTGGCGATCGACGTGGGGGGAACCTTCACGGACATTGTCCTCGTGAACCTGACTACCGGCGAGCTTCAACTGCTCAAGACCCCCTCCACTCCCGACGATCCCTCGCGGGGCTTCATTGCAGGTATCACCCGGATTCTCGAGACGAACGCGGTCGGCCCCTCCCAGGTCCGGCGGATCCTCCACGGAACGACCATAGCCACCAACGCGATCCTGGAGGGCAAGGGCACCCCCGTGGGAGTGCTCGTGACCGACGGGTTCAAGTATGTGCTGGAGATCGGACGGCACAGCATGGCTCGCCTGGCGAACCCTCATGTCTGGGTGAAGCCGGAACGCCCGGTCCCACCGGAGCGGGTCCTCGAGGTTCCGGAGCGCACGGCCTTTGACGGCTCGATCGTCTCCGTTCTTGACGATGATGCCGTGCTGTCGGCGACGGAGCACTTTCGAAGCCAGGGCATCGAGTCCATCGCCGTTTCCCTAAACCACTCCTACGCCAACCCCGCCCACGAGCAGCGAGTTCGTGACTTGGTGCTAGAGAGTTTCCCGGAGGCCCATCTGTCCCTGTCGTCCGAGGTGCTGCCCGTCTTCAGGGAGTACGAGAGGACGATTACAACCGTCCTGAACGCCTATGTCATGCCGCGGGTCAGCTACTACATCGAGAACCTGGACCAGGAACTCAGGACACTGGGAGTTGAGGCCCCGCTGCTCATAATGAAATCCAATTGCGGAGTCATTGGCGCGGAGACTGCCATCCGGCAACCTGTCCACACGGCGCTATCCGGCCCGGCGGCAGGGGTGATGGCGGCCATAGATGTGGCAGCAAAAACCGGTGTCGAGGACTGCATATCCTTCGATATGGGCGGTACCAGCACCGACGTCTCCCTGGTCAACCGCCGAACTCCCACCATCACGCTGAACGGGGAATTGGGCGACTGGCCGGTGCAGCTCCCGATGCTGGACATCGCAACCATTGGCGCGGGCGGAGGCAGCATCGCCTGGCTGACGGCGGCAGGCAACCTGAATGTCGGTCCCCGCAGCGCCGGGGCTGTCCCTGGCCCGGTATGCTACGGCCAGGGAGGCACCGAGCCGACGGTAACCGACGCCAACCTGGTGCTGGGCCGCATCAACGACACCATCGCGGGCGGCGCCCTAACACTGGATGCGGAGGCAGCCAGAGCGGCCATACAGGATAAAATCGCCACTCCTCTTGGATTGGACCTGCACCGGGCGGCCCACGGCATCCTGCAAATAGTCAACTACAACATGATGGGCGCCATTCGCAATGTCAGCGTGGAGCGAGGCTACGACCCGCGCGACTTCGCGCTGGTTGCCTTCGGGGGCGCCGGTCCCATGCACTCCATCAGCGTGGCCCGGCTCCTGGACATGGCTACGGTCATCGCTCCGCCGAGCCCTGGCGTCGCCTCGGCCTACGGGCTGCTGGTGGCAGACTTCAAGAATGACTACGCCCGCACTTCAATCCAGAAGCCACCCAACTACGACCTTGGGGCGATGGAGGCCATCTACCGGGAGCTGGAAGGTGATGCTGCTCAATGGCTCGACGCGGAATCGGTTCCCACCGACCGCCGGGAGTTGACGCGATCGGCTGACCTCCGCTACTCCCACCAGGGCTTCGAAGTGGCGGTGGAATTGCAGGGAAGAGAGGTGGATTCCGCCTGCCTGGATGCCACAATCCAGAATTTTCACCAGGAGCACGAAAGGCTGTTCGGCTTTTCACTCGATCAGCCAGTGGAGATCGTGACGGTGCGCGTAACTGCCCGTGGGCAGTTGGAATCGACGGCTATGGCCCAACTGTCTCGTGCGTCGAGCAGCCCGGATGAGTCTCTACTCGGGGAGCGCCAAGTTTACTTCGAAGACACCGCCGGCTTTGTTCCCTGCGGCATCTACGATCGGGCGACGCTCGCTCCGGGTTCGACCGTGGACGGCCCCGCCATACTGGAAAACATCGACTCCACGGTGCTCATCGACCCTGGCTGGCGAGCATGGATCGACGATTACGGCAACTGCATCATGCGGCCAGTCTAGTTAACAGCAGGCTGCAATATTCCCTCTCCCTTGAGGGGAGCGTTAACACCAAAATCCCCTCTCCTCTGAGGGAGAGGGTCAGGGTGAGGGTGAAGTTTTGACAACAGAGTCCAATGGAAAAACAGCGCTATCGGGCGAACCCCAGCATGAGAACACCGCCGGCGTGCCGGTGGACCCGATCACGCTACAGCTCATTCGCGGCTCCCTCCGTTCGGCGCGGCTGGAGTGCGAGTTGATAATCGAGCGCACGGCCATGTCGGCCTTCATCCGGGAAAAGAAGGACTACACCGTCAGCTTCCTGGACAATCGAGGGAAGGAAATCTACGGCGAGACCCTGGGCAGCGACATACTGGGGTGCGTGTGGGAGTGCTACCCGCCGGAGACCATGCACGCTGGGGATGTCTACTGGTACAACGACCCCTACCTCTCCAAGGGCAGCATTAGCCACACCCCCGACATGGTGTTCATAACGCCCGTCTTCTTTGAAGGGGAGATTGTGGCCTACTGCCATTCCTTTGCCCATTTCTGGGATCTTGGCGGCTCCCGCCCCGGCAGCATCGGCCCGGCCAACACGGAGATCTTCCATGACGGAACCCTCGTCCCGCCCATCAGGATCGTGGACCAGGGCAAGGTGAACGACGAGGCGTACCGCATCATTCTGCGCAACTCCAGGTACCCCGATCTGCTGGAAGGAGACAGCCGGGCGCTGATGGCCTCGGCGCAACGGGCCGAGGAACGGGTGCTGGAAATCTTCCGCCGCTTCGGCCTGGAGACCACCCTCGCTGCCATCCGGCAGGACCAAGAGGAGACAGCGGAGTTCATCCGCCGGAAGACGCTGGAGACGATTCCGCCGGGGAGCTACTCCACGCGGGACTACATGGACAACGACGGCGTGGGAGATGAGTGGCACTCCTTCCACCTCGAGCTGAACAGCACGGGCGAGAAAATCACGCTGGACGCCACCGGCAGCGACGACCAGGCCGCTGGGTCGATCAACTTCATGGCGAGCGACGGGACGATAGCGGCCTACTTCGGCCAGCACTTTCACCAGTACGACCCGTCCCTGACAATGAACGAGGGGTTCCTCGCCTCTGTTGACGAGGTCAAGCTCCGCCCCGGCAGCATCCTGCAGCCCCAGTGGCCTGCCGCCCTGGGCTGCCGGGCCCACACCTTCACCAAGCTCAAGAACGCCGTCCGAGCCGTGGTGGCGAAGGCGAACGGCGGGGACACCATGGCGGCAATGGCGGTCTATGTGATCGCCTACTGGCGCATGAAGGACGC
>CAXXOI010000005.1:0-81179 GCA_963664175.2 Dehalococcoidia bacterium | reverse complement strand
CTGCCCTGTGTTCCGATACGAGCGGCCCCAGGCCGGTCGGTTCCGGCAGCACCACCAGTTCGGTGTAGAAGCGCTGGGCGACGCTGACCCTTCCGTGGACGCCGAGGTCATCGAGGTGGCCTGGGAACTGATGGGCAGCCTGGGCCTCCGCGACGTTCAGTTGCTGGTCAACAGTATCGGAGACAGCAACTGCCGTCCGGTATACATCGAACGGCTGCGCGACTACTACGCTGGACACCACGACCGGCTCTGCAACGACTGCAAGGACCGACTCGAGCGCAACCCGCTGCGACTGCTGGATTGCAAGGTTGAGACCTGCCATGCTCTGGGAGACGAAGCGCCTCAGTCGACCGATTACCTGTGCGACGAATGCCGGGATCACTGGGACAAGCTGTCAACTTACCTCAACGCCATGGCACTACCGCATACCGTCGATCACCGTCTGGTTCGCGGGCTGGACTACTACACCCGGACAGTCTTCGAGATCCAGCCGCTGGACGTGGGGGGGCAATCCACCATTGTGGGCGGAGGGCGCTACGATGGCCTGATAACCGAGCTGGGCGGGCGGCCAACCCCCGGCATCGGCTTCGCCACCGGCATTGAGCGCCTGACCCTGAACCTCAAGCGAGGGGATGTTCCGGTCCCTGACGAGCCGTCGCCGCAGTACCTGGTGGCCAACGTCGGCGACAACGCTCGCACCGCTGCCCTGGAGCTGGCTGTGCGGCTGCGGCGGGCCGGAGTGGGGGCCATTCTGAGCAGTGGGTCGAGGGGCCTGCGCGGCCAGATGAGGCAGGCCAATGCGCTCAGCATTCCCTACGTCCTCGTTCTGGGAGACGACGAAATATCTCGGGGTGAGGTCGTGATCAGGGACATGGCTGCCTCCACACAGGAATCGCGCCCCCTCGCCGACTTCCTTGACGAAGTCGCAGGTAAGTGAGGAGGAATCTATCAGTCGACTGAGGTAGGGCTGTTAGCCGATGCTCCATGCGGCACCTAGGCCTTGGGCAAAGTCGTAAACCTGGGCCGCACCAAGGCTTGCCCACCGGTATCGGTAAACATCGCGTGAGGAACCCGTTTCCTGCCACGTTATCCCGACTGGAAAATTGATGACAGAAGGCAGTTGACTCCGACGGCCTCGCGATTAGAACATTTATGCGTCATCCATGCGGCGGTGTTACCGTCGTCCGGGACGATCCCGGGGTCGCAATATTTCTAATTTTCGAGGCTCGCCATGAAAATCTTTTACCGGGGTTACGTCATCAACAAGGTGGAATCTAACGATGCTGGCTGCACCGTGGAGGGGAGGTTGCCGGGGCGCGCGGCGGTGGCCTATGAGAGCAATCCCCGCTCCGCAATGCGCTGGGTCGACCATGATGTCGTACGGCAGAGGGTGTCGGAGGCCGGATGGTTGTCGGCAGGGCTCAGGTCGGCTTAGCCGTACTGACCGGCCCGCAGACCCTGAATTCATAGTTCGGCCGTCCCGAATGGAGGTGGGGAGATGGGAGCGTCGTCAGGGGCATCAGAAGGAAAGGGCCTCGACTCTCTCGGGGCCCTTTCTCAGTGCAGGGTGATCAGCCTCAGCCACCACCTGTCTCGGGACATGCCCCACTGGCCTGGTGACCCGCCAACAGAATTCGAAAAGTGGTCCGATCACACCAGGGATGGCTATTTCCTGCGCCGGATTACTTTGGGAGAACACTCAGGCACCCACCTCACCGCTCCCGCCAGCTATTACAGCGACGGCAGAACTGTCGACCAGTACGGGGCAGACGAACTGGTGCATCCAGTGGTGGTCGTCGACGTTAGAGAACATTGTCACAGTGACCCTGACTACGCCTTGACCGCCGATGCCCTGCTGGCCTGGGAGGAACGACACGCAACGGTACCGCCCGGGACGTTGGTCTTCCTGCGCACGGGCTGGTCCGAACGCTGGCCGGACGCCGGGGAGTACCTGGGCGCGGACCGGAATGGCGGTCTGCACTTTCCAGGATTCGGCTACGAATCGGCCGCACTGCTGGTTAGCGAAAGAGGCGTCGCTGGCCTCGGAACTGACACGGCGGGAATCGAGCCTGGAGTCGACACCGCAATGTCTGTGAGCAGGCTTGTCTTGGCCCAGCCAAGGATAGTGCTGGAAAATTTGGCCAACCTGCACCTCGTGCCGCCAACCGGAGCAATTGTGGTGGTGGGGTTGCTGGGCCTTGTTGGCGGCAGCGGGAGCCCGGCCGCTGTCACCGCTCTTGTCCCTCCAACCAATGAGCGGGGCGCTCAATCGTTCTCACCGCCCTGACAGCCGAAGTTTCCCTCGCGTCTTCGAGTTTTTGATGTCTGCCTGCAAGCTAAATCTGATCGATCGGGCATTTGACCTAAAGAAGCCCCGGCGGCGAATTCCCACCGGATATGATCGCAGGTGCATATATTTTTCCTCGGTGCGCCACTGGGTCCCGTCGGTGTTCCGGGATTGGGAAATGACGATTACACCTGATGCCAGAAAGAGGAGAACCATACGACGCAAGGAGCAAGGTTCCTTTAGGTCGTCTTCCTGATCAGGAATCACTTTACTACGGAAGGCGGTAGCGCTCCCGCCCGGGTAATCAGGAGCCCGTACAGTGCGTAACTATGGAAGGAGACAAAGGAATCGTGCCAGTCGTGTCGCTGGTTCAGTTACATGATAAGAGCTCACAGGGTCGGTGCCCGCAAAGCGTTTGCAGCCACGATCAGTGCCTGTCGGA
This sequence comes from Dehalococcoidia bacterium, assembly GCA_963664175.2. GTDB lineage: Bacteria > Chloroflexota > Dehalococcoidia > Lucifugimonadales > UBA3495 > VXOI01. Next base: position 78,450 of record CAXXOI010000005.1, on the reverse strand, counting down.
TGGTGAAGGCCATTTTTGTATTCCTATGGCGAATTCGACCTCCAAATCACACGCAATCCCTGTTCGAATCGTTGTGATGCCGGCGGGGCAGGCCATCACGCGACGCGGGTTAATGTCCTCGCCGCGGTGCAATCCGCATGGGGCGACCTTAGGCTACGCTTACCTCATTACGACGTAGTTGGAGCCGCTGTAAAGCGTCTGGCCCCAGAACTCCGTTTGACTGCTCACGCTTATCACCAGAACCACTGGAGGATTGGCTGCCAGGTTAACCATGGTCAGCGTGTTGAACGGAGCCAGCTCCGGGTTCGGATCGAAGAACTTCCAGTCCTGCGTCCGGCTGTCCAGCCACCAGACCCGATCCAAGGTTCCGCTATCGATCAGCGGCCCCAGCAAGTCCCGGAAAGGCCGGGTTCCGGCACCCGGCGCCAGCAATTTCTGAGTGACTGGCAGCACATTCAATCCCGAGTAGAGCTGCATCCCGCGGAACCTCTGTGCCCTCGTGCCCCCGATGTTCACAACGTTCGGCGGGTCTGCTGCGACGTCGAGGGTGCGCACGGTGTGGAAGGGCCTGAGACTTGGGTCAGGGTCATAGAAAAGCCATGCCTGGGATCTCGGTAGATACCTTCAGACCCGGTCCAGGGTACCGGTGCTACTGAGGGGCCGGAACAGCTCCTCCACCGCCTGAAGAGTGCTCGCGGGTATCTGTGGCGCAGGCGGCACAGGAGGGGCGAACCCACCGACTCCGCCACTCCCACCGCTGCCGCCGGTGTTCGTGGTAGTACAAGGAGACCCGCAGGTAATTGTCCTCGTCGTCCGCTGGCGTGGTATAGGTGTCGGCGTAGGCGCCTGGAATGACGGTCCAGTCGGACTGGTTCGTGGAGCGCTCCCACCGCCATTCCACAATGAGGAAGACGCCGTCAATGTCTTCCATCACCAGGGTTACCTGCTTGCCGACCCTCCATGTGCTTGGGGTATTCGGGAATGAAGCCCCTTCGTCTTTGTTCCACACCCAGACGGTCACATTCAGGCTGACCGTGCGTGTCCCGCCCTGTTCGCTGGAATTGATGGTCACCTGGAACCGTCCGTCGCTATTGGCGTCTGTGGGGTTTTCAAAGTCCGGCACAGTGTTGAAGGTGAGGACACCGCCACTGCTGCTGAGGGATAGGTCGTCGCTGTCGTCGCCGGTGAGGGTGAGGTCCCACAGGGTGGCCGGTTCATCCTGATCGGAGGCGCTGAAGGTCGCCACGGCATTGGTGCGCCCTTCCTGGTACTCCTTGTAGGAGGGCCCGGTGATTCGAGGCGGGTAGTCAACGTGGTTGACCGTGACGGTCACGCTGATGGTGTCGTCGGAAGTCGTGTCCTCGTTACCGTGAACGTTCTTGTCGTCGTGCACTGACATCGTGAAGGTGTAGCTATCCTTGGTCTCGTGGTCGAGGGGTTCCTTGGTGCGAAGCTGGCCGCTGGTTGCGACCACCTCGAAGTTGGCCGCGTCCTCCCCGGAGATCGAGTAGGTGCGCGCTTCGTTGTCTGCGTCGGTGGCCGCGATGGGAGTGCCGATGTTCTGTCCGGCGGCGGTATTCTCGTCCACGCTGCGGGCGCCGTCCTCGGTCGCAAGAAATGCCGACGCGCCGTTAGCATCGGCACTATTCCTGCAGGTGCTTCCCATGTACAAGTCTCTCAATTCCGGACCGACCTGAACCGCAGCAGGAAACGCGGCGTCAAACCTGGTCCAGGACAGTATCTAATCGGCCTCAGTCAAGGTGCGTAACCGCATAGTGTCCCGACAGGACAATACCGAGATCCGGAGGATTACCCCGCCCAAGTCGAAGCCGAATGCCAGCACCCTCATTATCGCGAACGGCGTGGGAATCAACAGCCGCGGACAGTAGCAGGGAGGCGCCCTCATTTTGGCGGAATTGGATCGCCCATGTTTCCATCGCCCAAGGGCGATACTGACGGCACGATGGTGGCCAACCGGTACAAAAGCGATTGGCACAAATGTCGGCACCACCTGCTGCTCGCCTCCAGCTTAGCTGGCTAGTGGGTCTTTCCTTGGGTGAGGTCGAATTCAGATAGCGACGTTGCTATAAATGGAATGATTGCAAAAGAGATGATCAGCCCCCAATATGTAGCAAGCCGCCACCCTTAGGAGGTCTCCCGGCATGAAACTGGAACTCCGCCCGCACGCCAATTCTCCCAGTAAGAAAGAATCGAAGAAAAAAGGCCGCCTCACGGCCGCCGAAATGTACGAGGTACAGGACTCCTACGTCCGGTTCAATCAAAAGGACCACATGGGCTCGCAGATGATATGGGAAGCCCAGCACAAGGCCGAGCGGGAGAAGCTGAAAGAGAAGCAGCGACAGCTTACCGAAAAGGGCCGCGTGGGATTCGATGCCAGTTCGTGGGGATTGGAGTACGCGTCGGAATCGCTGCTGAACCTTATGAACTTCTCGAAGAACCAGTCGGACAAACCGGCTACTGCCTGGCAATCCGAACTGGAGCCCTCGCCTACGGGGCGTCCCGAAGCATCGCCTGAGGAGGCCTCCCGGATCGTGCGCAAGGCTGCCACGCTCTTTGGGGCAGACCAGGTGGGGTTTGCCGTACTGGACCGCCGCTGGGTTTATTCCCACTACTTCGACGAGGAAACGAAGGAGGCATTTCCCATCAGGTTCTCCGACGAACCGGGTTATGAAGAATACGACCAGCCCATTCGCCTTGAAGACGGAACTAGGGTCATTCCCAAGGAGATGAAATACGTGGTGGTGCTGCTCCACGAGTGGGGCAAGGACCTGGACGGCACGGAGCATGCGCCGACCCTGCTCACCGAGGGACTCAGCACCCTGGCCTATGCACGCATGGCGCCGACCCTGTGGATGCTGGCTGAGTTCATCCGGGGCCTGGGGTATAACGCCATACCTGCGGCCAACGACACAGCCCTGAGCATTCCCCTGGCCATCGATGCGGGCCTGGGACAAGTGGGGAGGCATGGACTCCTGATCAACCCCAAGGTGGGAGCGCGCTGCCGCATCTCCAAGATTTTCACTGACCTCCCTTTGGAGTCGATTGGGGCCGTGGACTCCGGAATCACTGAGTTCTGCAACGCTTGCCTGAAATGCGTTCCCAAGTGTGGCACAAAAGCCATCACAACGGGAGGCCGTAGTTTCGAGCCCCTTGACGGGAGCAATGCGGCAGGGGTCTTGTCGTGGAAGGTTGATGCGAAGAAGTGCATGACCTTTCAGAACCGGGTGGGAAGCACCTGCAGCACCTGCGTCCGCAGATGCGCTTGGACCAAGCCGCCCAACAGGATGTATGCCATACCCCGCTTCTTCATCAGGAATTTCCGGTGGAGATGGTTGAACAAGACCTGGGTCTGGCTGGATGACCTAGCGGGAAACGGAAAGTTCGACAAGAAGGCCAATGACTTCTGGATGGCTGAACGTTAGCGGGTATGCAAATCCGTGCCAGTCAGGCCGCATGGCAGCAGTAAAACGCTCGGCCACGTTCTGGGCAATAGTCAAACCTCACCTCGTTACAGCTGCCGTTGTAGTTCATCTCTAATGGAATGATGGGTACAGGGACTTGAGCTTGTTCCGGGAGTCCTGGGTGGTGAAGCGCCAGACCACCCGAATTTCAGCTCGGCTGCGCCGCTCCTGCCAAGTCCCGCTTTCCTGGGTCAGGACCTCTAGGTCAGGTATCCGACGGTCCAGTCACTGCCTGGCCAGCACTCCCAATTCTATCTCCGCCATATTCAGCCGACCCCCGTGCTTCTGGGTGTAGTGGATCTCCAGCCTTTGGGCTATGCGCAAAACATCCGCAGCCTCGAAGGCCTCGTGCAAGGATGACGGATGGTGCGTGTTCAGGCTGTCCATAACAGCACTATCCGCTCCCTGTCGGGCTAGTCTTCATCCACCGGTTTCCGCACTAGCTCCGCCCAGTCGAAGCGCGTGCGCCTGTCCCTGACCTCTACGCGCCACCTCCTGAGCTTGTCGATGGACCTCCTGGGTCGGGTACAGCATGAACAGTATGCTCACCCAGTTGCGCGGGTATTTGTAATCGTAGGCCAAGGGCGCTCCGGACCCCGCCGGGCGGGGTTGACCAGTCTCCTGAACCAACTGCTTGCTGGACTCGTACAGGCACACCAGTACCTCGTCATTATCTAAGGGCCGGTGATATGCCTACAGCACGTCCTCCATAGCGCAGACAAACTCGGCGCTGCCTTGAGGTGGGAGGCACCAGCATTCTTTCAGCCAAGGCTTGACGCAGTTTTTTCAGTGCCCGGCGCACCGTTTCCGGGCTGATGCTCTCCACTATCTCCCTTTCCACCAAATCCGCCGGCCAGCATCTTGAGGGTCCAACTGACCCTTCCCTTCGGCGGCTGGGAGCAGGCCAATGCTATCAGGCGGGCCTTTTATCGGGCCATACCGGTCGGGTCGGCGTTACGGCCGGACTGAATGGCCCCGTGGAATGCTGGAGAGATGATGAACATGACCAGTTGGCCGCCCCGGCACATCGGTGCGGGCCGGAGTCCACATGGTCCGGTGGGTATCGCGATTTTTTCATCGAATGCTGCTCTTAACTTACAGGTTTAGATCATCCGGTAATACTCGCCCTTAAGCCGACACAGGCTTCGGAGCGAAGGTCAGAATGTGTGCGGTAACCCTTTTACGTCTTCGTGCGTGGCAGAGACATCGCCTTCTTTGTTGACACCCGATTTGCCCAATCCTAATATGACGTGAATGGGCGCAGGGATTGGCGCTTCGGGCTCAATTGACAGAGAGGTGGTGATGCCCCCACAGGACGACATCCGATTGATGGCCCACCTGATGAGACGCGCGGGCTTCGGCGAACCCCGCGAGGCGCTGGAGGAGCGTGCATCCAGGGGCTACGAGGCCGTGGTCGAAGAGCTTCTCCATCCGGAACGGCAGCCAGCCATCGACGATGAGTTGCTCTACCGGTACTTCCCGGGTTACGAGGGGGCCGGGGCGCCGCCGATCAACCAGGCCGAGTGGGTTTACCGGATGATCAACACCCGACGGCCCCTGGAAGAGAAGATGGCCCTCTTCTGGCACCAACTGTTTGCCACCAGCAACTCAAAGGTGGACAATCCGCCGGAGCTGACTCGCCAGATTGCAGTCTTTCGCGAACATGGATTGGGCAACTACCGCGACCTGCTGGTGGAGGTTGCCAAGTCACCGGCAATGATTTTCTGGCTGGACAACCACGGGAATCACGACGGCGCCATTAACGAAAACTGGGGGCGGGAACTACTAGAGCTTTTCTCCCTCGGAGTCGGCAACTACTCGGAGGATGACATCAGGGAAGCCGCCAGGGCGTTCACCGGATGGACTATTGCTCCCAAGATTCCCCGTAATCCCTACGGACGGTTCCACTGGCAGTTCGAGTACAAGCCCGAGGACCATGACGACCGCGAAAAGGCCTTCCTGGGCTACACAGGGAACTTCAACGGCGAAGACATCGTTGACATAATCGTGGGCCAGTCGGCGACGGCTCGCTTCCTGGCCCGCCACCTCTACAAATTCTTCGTCGCCGACGAGCCCCATGTCTCCACCTGGAGCGTTACGCCTCCGATCGATCCCGAAGCCATCGAGCTACTGGTGGATGCCTACAATGAGACCCGTGGCGACATCCGGTCTATACTGCGGGCACTGTTCAACTCGGAGTTCTTCAAGAACGCCCAATTTGCCCGCGTCAAAAGCCCTGCGGAGCTGATTGTTGGCACCGTGCGAATGGCGGGCAACTATGACGGTTTCAAGCCGGGATTCAACAATCTGGCATTGGAGTGCGGTTGGCAGGGACAGGAACTTCTGAATCCTCCCAGCGTGGAGGGCTGGCACACGGGCTCCGAATGGATCGACCCCGGAGTCTTGATGCGCCGGGTGAATTTTGCCGCCAGGATATTTGGAGACACCTCGCTGCCGGGCGTGCAGGCCATAATCAAGCGGATCCTGGCGAGCGTACAGGTGCAGGGAGATCGCTCCCCCGAGGCGATAGTGGCAGCCTGTCTAGACGCAATGGGACCGCTGGAAGTCAGCGAGGTTACCCGCGCCGAGTTGATGTTCCATGCGGAAAAATGCGGCGACCTCGCCTTGAGCACCAGGGAAGAAATCAGTGCTGCGTTTCGGAACGTGAGCCGGATATTGACCTTAATCGCCGCCTCAAGAGACTATCAGTTCGCCTAGGTGCGTTCACACAACCAACGCGGAAGGAAATAAAAATGGCATCCACCCACAAGGACCCGGTACTGGTCGTACTGGAGCTTACCGGGGCCAATGATTACCTCAATACCATCGTTCCCTACAGCAATCCCCTGTATTGGGATAATCGGCCCAGGGTCCATATCGATGCAGACCAGATGCTGCCGATAGATGATGAGCTGGCATTCCGGTCCGATACGCAGCCGCTGAAGGACATATACGACCAGGGCAACATGGCCATCATTCACGGGATAGGATTTGAAAATTCACCCCGTTCGCACTTCCGCGCCATGGACATCTGGCATACCTGCGAGCCGGATTCCATTGGGATTGACGGCTGGCTCGCCAAGATCGTCCGGGACCTGGATCCTTCGGGCGAGAACGTCCTGAAGGGAGTCAGCCTGGGCCAGGGTCTGCCCCGAGCGCTGACTATGCGGGGAGTTCCTGTTACCTCCGTCAACCACCTTCCTACTTACGGCGTTCTGTCATCAAATCCGGGAATCAGGTCCGACCAAGACCGTGTCGAGATACTGGAGAGCTTCGCCCGCATGTACGCTCCCGCCATCGGCACCGGCCCGACCATGGACTACCTGGGGCAGGCCGGTCGCGATGCGCTGAGAGGGGCCGATATAATCCGCGTTGCTCCCCAGAAATACTCCTCAAACGTGGAGTACGCCAATAATCCCATCGCGAGGCGCCTGAGAGACGTGGCCCAGGTGCACCTGGCCGGCCTGGGCACCCAGGTCTTCTACACGTCCTACGGACCATTCGACACCCACTACGACCAGCTGGGGTCTCACACCAAGCTCTGGATGGACGTTTCGGCTGGCATCCACGACTTCTTGGCTGACCTGAGTGAGCACGACGCCTCCGACGAGGTGGTGGTCATGCTGTTCAGCGAGTTCGGGCGCCGCGTACGCGACAATGGCACAGGAACCGACCACGGCGCGGCCGGGGTGGCCTTCGCCATCGGCGACAGGGTCAACGGCGGAATGTACGGGACCTATCCGTCGTTGAAGCCCGGCGATCTCTCCCAGGGAGACCTTGCGCCAAACTACGATTTCCGAGGCTTCTACTCCTCGCTGGCCGATAAATGGCTGGGACTCGACCCGGTGCCCATCGTCGGCGGGAACTTCGAGCAAATGGCCTTCGTGTAGCCGCATGGGGTGTCCAAAGATTCCCCTCTCCCTCCGGGGGAGGGTTAGGGTGGGGGCGTCCCTTCCTGGTATCCCCAAATCGTTCACGGGAGAGCGGATATGCTGACCACCGTCGCCGCTGGCCGGGTGTATGACTACGGCTACTGCATAGGGATGTACAGCCAGGCCGGCCGGGGATTCTGGGCCCCCCAGGACTTCGCTCTGGGATCGGACGGTCGAATTTACGTGTTGAGCCGCGGAGTGGAACAGCTGGGTCAGCGTGTTAGCAAGATCACCTTCGACCACGAGTTTCAAGGCCAGTTCGGCTCCGTAGGCGCGGAGGACGGCCGCTTTGTCTGGCCCCGGTCGATTGACCTGGACCGCCACGGCCGGGTGTTCGTTTCGGACGAGTATGTTAACCGGATAACCATGTACGATGCAGAGGGAGCCTACCGGTATCATTGGGGTAGGCCCGGCAGCGGTGACGGGCAGTTGAATGGACCGTCGGGAATTGCATTCGATTCCCAGGGAACCCTCTGGGTGGTGGACAGCCTGAACCACCGGGTGCAAGGCTTCAGCCAGATCGGCGAGTTCCAGTCCGGGTTCGGGACGCGCGGAGGCGGGGACGGCGAACTGGAGATGCCCTGGGGCATCTGCGTCGACCGTCAGGACAACATCTACGTCGCAGACTGGGGAAATAACCGGGTGCAAAAGTTCTCCCCCGATGGGGAGATGCTCGTCAAGTTCGAGGGCTCCGGCACCGGAGTGGGCTCTCTCAAGGGGCCATCCGGTGTGGCCGTGGACTCCGATGGGGATGTGTACGTAACTGACTGGGGTAATCACCGCGTTCAGATCTACGCGCCCGACGGCCAATACATTACGGCGCTGGTCGGTGATGCCCAGGAGCCTTCGCCGTGGGCCCAGACCTACATCGACGCCAATCCGGATATCGTCAAGGCCAGGCGGCGGACGGATCTGGAGCCCGAATGGCGGTTCCGGCGACCGGTGGCCGTGAACGTTGACGTCGACGACCGGATCATCGTCCTGGAGTCCTACCATCACCGGCTTCAGATCTACAACAAGCTGAAGGACTACGACGAACCGTCCTTGAACTTGTAGTGGGCCCGCACAGGTGCCCAGCTACAAACGCTACTTGGACGAAACGCCCGGCGTCGCTTTGGGGGATAGGTGGAAAGACATTTCGCCTGTGCAAGGCCAATCTATCAGGCGTGTCGGCTACCCAACCCAGAAACCCCTGGCCATTCTCGAACGGATTACCAAGACCAGCGGTAACGAGGGTGACATTGAGGCGCCCATTCCTTACCGCCCTAAAAAGCACGTCTTGTTCGGACAGGAGCAGGGGCTCTGCAACGGCTGCAAGGGCGACTTCCCTTTCAAGCTGTTCGAAGTCGACCACAGAGTTCCCCGATTCCGCGGCGGCACCGACCACCTAGAGAACCTGCAACTGCTCAAGCTGCAACCGCATCAAGGGCGATCGGACCCTCGAGTACCTGGTGGCCCGGCTGACGGAAATTGGAGTGTAGGAAAATCTACTATGCCAATATCAATGACGTACATTATCCAGCGGCTGCATTTCCTTAGCAGGACGGTCTGGTTCTACAAATTTGTAGTATCAGGCATAGTTCTCGTCCTGGCGTCCTCATTGGAATATGGAGTCAACGCGGTAGATGAACCTGGCGTCAAAGCGGCGTTCTTTGCCTTATGCGCAGCCTGCATTCTGCTAGGGCGAATCGACAATTCGTGAAAGTTTGAGTTAGGCGCACAGGCAATGTATCTGGGCCAAGGTGGTAGGGTGTAAGTCTGAATCAGCCGTGTGGTGGAGGCAAGGGGATGGGTCAGTACGAGCTCAGCGCATCCCAGTGGCAACGGATAGAGGATTTTCTCCCTGGACGCCCAGGGCACGTGGGGGTGACCGCCAAGGACAACTTGAGTTTTGTAAACGGCGTTCTCTGGGTACTACGCAGCGGCGCACAGTGGAAGTACTTGCCTGAGGAATACGGCAACTGGAAGAGCGTCCACAAGCGCTTCACCCGCTGGGCCAAGTCCGGTATCTGGCAGAGGATATTCGAGGTACTGCTTGAGGACAAAGACAACAGCTACGTGATGATCGATTCCACCATTGTCCGGGTTCACCAACAGGCAGCGGGTGGAAAAGGGGGAACAAGGATCAGTCTCTTGGGCGCTCCCGTGGCGGACTGAGCACCAAGATTCACATGGTGTGCGATGCACGGGGACGTCCGATACGATTCGCCCTGACCGGCGGTCAGGCGTCGGACGGCCCCCAAGCCATACCACTGCTGGAGGGGATAGAAACCGGCGCAGTGATAGCCGACAAGGGCTACGAGAGCAACAGGATACTGGCTTTCATAAGCTCATCGGGCGCTACTGCAGTAATCCCGCCCAAGTCAAACCGGAAAGAGCCATGGGAACACGACAGGGAACTCTACAGAGAACGCAACCTGATAGAGCGGGCATTCAACAAACTGAAACACTGGCGTCGCATAGCCACCCGGTATGACCGCAGGAGCGTCTACTTTCTCTCAGCGCTCTACCTGGTCTCCTCTGTCATCTGGGGCCAACAAATTGTCGATTCGCCCTAGTTGAATACCGGCTGTTCCCAGAGTGGGAAGAAGGCCTAAAGCAGGAGCTTGCGGGCTGGGAAGACGAGCTGGTTAAGCTGGATCCAAGATTCCCGACGGAAGGCTAATCCACAACAACGCCAGGGATCGCGTATTGCAGGCGCTCGAATCCGTAGCACAGGAAGCCAGACTGATTCCGAAACTAAGACCTAGCGGTCGCTTCCAGGAAAGCGGGAATCAAACGATCCCGGAGAGTAGCAACGTTCCTTCAGCGGACATGAGTGGATGGGTTACCTTCACCGACTTAGCCATTTGGTTCCAAAAGAAACCGGATAAGGCTCCCCAATATGGTCCACAAATAATCCGTGACCAGAATGGAAGCGAAATAAAAGTATCAAATTGGGCTAGTCTTCTTAAGACAACTGCCGACTGGCTAGTGCAAGCGGGTTATCTAGCGTCGGAAAGATGTCCTGTCACGGTCGGAAACATGAGGAGCCGATATTTGATAGACCTGCACCCCACTCATCCAAACGGGCGAACGTTCACTACCAAAGACACTACACTCTCTAATGGCCTACACATAGAACTTCATTGGGGAGCTAAGTCAGCGGCTATGCGATGCTGTGAACTGCTTGTCGAATTCGGCCAGGACCCGGCGCAGTTTCACGTGCTGCTGGGCTGATCTCGGTCCTCCAATGGGGCGACAAGATCGGAGTCTGGAGATTCGCCATCACTAACCATTACCGACAACATCGCGGCAATCGAAATTACGACACCAAATGATAGTCGTTCACACCCCAAATCCACGCAAAAATGATCTCAAAACGGCCATATCCGACAGCAAGGTTATCGCGATATCTGCGACAGGGTCAGCTTGAATTAACAGTGGGGCCAGAATAAAATTTAAACATCCAGCATTGATGTTGCGGCGTATTCACAGGCAACCCGGAATCGTCAGGCAAAGGCGGGTACGGCCAACAGGCCGGCGGGTTAGGAGGTGCGATGGATTCCAGCATCATCGGCAAGATAGACAAGGCGAGGAAATACGCTGAGGAAAAGGAACGGGTCAGTATCAACAGCTTCTCCGCGACGTTCCAGGGCAACCACAACAGCTACGATGTGACTTTCGATTCCGGTGAGTGGGACTGCGAGTGCCACTTCTTCGCCACCCGAGCCGTTTGCAGCCACACAATGGCGCTTCAGAGGATGCTGGACGACGTGCTAGCCAAGGTTGCGGCACAATCCGAAACTGCTGAGGCGAAATAGCGCGCTGAATCCGCTCTTGTTGCTCCTGAGGGCCGGGGATGTTTCCCCGGCCCTTTTTATTGCACGGTCGTGTGAAAATACCTGCTTTGACTGCCTCCGGTCCGTTCATACCAAACCGCGTTGTCCCGAATCCGGAAGCTAACCAGCCAAGTGCAAACGTATTATTTGTAACGATCTAATCCGGCAGCAGTTTCGCATTGCGCTCATCGCGGTTTGGCATCATATTATGTAATCCACCCAGACCTGTGTGAGAGCGATCAATCGGAGTTCGGTCGATCGCCAAAGGGTGTGGCGAAATCCGAGACGGAAAGGGGTGCAGCATGAAAGTTGTGGCAGTGTTATACCCAGGTGGAGCAGTTGCGGCCGAGACTCCCGAACTGCTGGGATGCGCAGAGAACGCCCTTGGACTGCGCGAATGGCTTGAGGGCCAGGGCCACGAACTGGTGGCCACCACCGACGCCGGGGCCGGGCTGGACAGCCATCTGCCCACCGCCGACGTCCTGATCGCCACGCCGTTCTGGCCGGCCTACATCAGCCGCGAACGCATTGAGGCCGCGCCCAATCTCAAGCTGCTTCTGACCGCGGGTGTAGGCTCCGACCATTTCGACCTCGCCGCGGCCGCCGAGCGGGGCATCACCGTGGCAGAGATCACCGGCAGCAACGTTGTCAGCGTCGCCGAGCACGTGGTGATGCAGATCCTTGCCCTGGTCCGCAACTACATTCCCGCATACCAGGAGGTGGTCGACGGCGGCTGGGACATCGGCAAGGTGGCGGCCCCGTCCCACGACCTTGAGGACAAGCGGGTGGGAATCGTCGGATTCGGCCGCATCGGGCAGCGTGTGGCTACGCGTCTCAAGCCCTTCGACGTGCAGATGCGTTACTTCGACTACCGGCGGCTGCCCCACACCGAGGAGACGGTGCTGGGCGCCCGCTTCCAGGGCCTGCGGTCGCTGGTGGCAGAAAGCGACGTGGTCAGTATCAACATCCCGCTGACCCCGGCCACACAGGGCATGTTCGACCGGGACCTGCTCTACAGCATGAAGCGCGGCGCCTACCTGGTGAACACGGCCCGCGGTCGCATCGTCGATACCGATGCCCTGGTGGAGGTAATGGAGTCAGGCCACCTGGCGGGATACGCCGGCGACGTCTGGTACCCGCAACCGGCGCCGGCCGACCACCCGTGGCGCAGGATGCCCCGACACGCAATGACGCCGCACGTCTCCGGCACCACGCTGGAGGCCCAGCGCCGCTACGCCAACGGCGTCAGGGAATGCCTGGCGGCGATGATCTCCGGGCAGCCCATCGACCGCGACTACATCATCGTCGACGGCGGCCGGGTGGCAAGCCCCAGCTACAGCCCCGCCTACCAGTAGGGCCTCCTCCCCATTTGGGGTATTCATCACAGAGCACACAGAGAGCACGGAGTCTTTGATTTATCCTCTCCATCCAAATCTCCGCGGCCTCTGCTACGGCTAGCTGCCCCTCGGCGAACCTAGAACCTATGGCAGCGCCTGCGTCAGTTGCGTTAGGACTGATCGGGCGCTGTTGACCGTCAGCACCGGCAGTCCGACGTCGCGGTTGCGGGACTCGGTGGCGACGTAGCGACGATCATTCTCAGGGACGTCCCGCGAGATCAGCATCGCGTCGTAGGTGGAAGATCCCACCATGTCGATGGCCACACCGTCGCTGCTGGTGCTGGTGACGATGTAACCGGCCCCCTCGAGGATCCTGGTCAATCGGTCAATGCCGGATGCGTCCCGGCCCAGGACGACCAGCCGTTTGTTGTTGCTCATAATTGGCAGTGTCCAAGGAACTCAATTCTGTGCGGCAACAGATTAGGTGCTGCGGCCCCGTTCGGCAAGCCACGGCAGCGGCAATTACGGGAATTCCGGGGCCTTTCTGTTATCCGGGAGCGATTGGCTCCGTCAGCTCATTGGAGGCTAATCCGCACTTGAGGGCGTTACCTATAGCAAGGATTTCACCCCCACCCTAGCCCTCCCCCTGAGGGAGAGGGAATAATCGAATGCCCCCGCCTGTCACGCCATTGCTGTCCCGTCGCCGCAACGTATATTATGGCACTCATTCTCATAGAAACTGCGGAGGTCCTTATCCGACTCGATGCATGCTGAGTTTCCACAAGATGAATACACCCGCTACGGCGGCCTGCGGATGCATGTTCGCAACTGGGGCGGCGAAGGCCACCCGGTGGTACTGCTGCATGGGCTGGCCTCCACCTGTCGCATCTGGGATTTTGTGGCTCCCATCCTGGCGAGGGACTTCGCTGTCATCGCGGTGGACCAGCGCGGGCATGGCGACAGCGGCAAGCCGGACCAGGGCTACGATTTCGCCAGCTTGTCCGGCGATGTGGCGGCGCTCCTTGCTGGACGCGGCATCGAGCGCCCGGTGGTGGTGGGGCACTCCTGGGGCGCTGACGTGGCGCTCGAGTTGGCCGCGGCAAGGCCGGAGTTGGTGCGGGGCATCGTGTTCGTGGACGGCGGCACCATCGACGCCTCCGCCCGCTACGACAAGCTGGAGGATGCGCTGGTGCAGATGGCGCCGCCCGACTTCCGGGGAACGACGCGAGAGCAGTTCCTGGAGCGCGTGAGGTCCGGCGGCCAGTGGGCGACGCTGATTGATCAGCGCGGCCCGGGTGCGGAAGAGATCATCCTGGGCAACTTCGAGACCCTGGATGACGGGACGATCAAGGCCAAGCTGTCTCGCGAGAACCACCTGCGCATCATTGAGGCGCTCTGGGACCACCACCCGCGAGAGATCTACCCTGACGTCGCATGCCCGGTGCTGATGATGCCGGCGCGTCAACGCCAGAACCCCGACGCCTACGAGCGCACCCTGGCCCGCTCCGAGTCCATCGCAACTGCCGAGCGCCTGTTGCCGCGCAGCAAGACGGTCTGGCTGGAGGACAGCATCCACGATGTGCCGGTCCAGCGCCCCGAACTGGTGGCCGAGACAATCAGGGAGCACATCCAGTCGGGATTCTTTGATTCATAACGACGCAGGAGAGTCCCTTCCCTGATGGGATGGGGCTCCATCAGAGGGAACGGCCATGGCATCAGTGGACTACTCCGCGCTGGACGACGTAGGCATCTCCATGAATGCCTTCTACCCACGGAAGAACTGGTCCCAGGCTCCCCTCGGAGCGGTCGATCTCGCCATCTCGGTAGACGACGAAATATCCCTTTCTTCCCGATTTTTCCCGGCGGCAAAGGACGCGCCAACCATACTCTTTTTCTACGGCAATGGTGAGACCGCCAACGACTACAACAACATTGCCCCGCTGTACATTCAGACCGGATTGAACTTTTTCGTAACCGACTATCGCGGCTACGGCCGCAGTGGCGGGTGGCCCTCCTTCACAGCAATGCTTGAGGACGCGCACAAGGTGCTGGAATTTGCGGCTGGCATCCTGGCGGACGAGGAATTCACGGGAAAGCTCTACGTGATGGGCCGGTCTATGGGACGGCACTCGGCTTTCGAGCTGGCCGCCAACCGGGGAGACGAACTGGCAGGGGTGATCATCGAGAGCGGACGGCCCATCCTCGGCAACTTCGTGTACACCCTGCCGCCTCAGCACGCGCAGGCCCTGGAGGCCGCGTACCTGGCCAAGGTCAGCTCCATCAGCATTCCATCCCTGGTGATCCATGGGGAGATTGACGAGCTGGCGCCGGTGCAGCAGGCAGTGGAGATGCACCACGCCTTCCAGTCCTCCGACAAGCGCCTGCTGACCATCCCGGGTGCAGGCCACAACGACCTGCTGTACCGCGGGCTGAACGAGTATTTCGCGGCCATTAAGGAATTCACCGGAGCAAAATAGTTTCCCAACGCCACCACAGAGCGCAGCGTGCCCCGTGGTGGCCTTAAACTCACCAGGGCAAAATAGTTTCCCAACGCCACCACAAACCGCAGCGTGCCACGTGGTGGCCCTGGAGGATTGACCGCATGCCGAGAGTTGTGCGGGCCGGGCTGGTCCAGGCAGGTATCGGGCGGGACGCGCCGGAGGACATCCAGGCGCTCCGACAGATGATGCTGGACAAGCACCTCGCCCTCATCGAGGAGGCCGCAGGGAGGGGAGTGGAGGCGCTGTGCCTGCAAGAGCTGTTCACCAGCCCCTACTTTCCAGCCGAGCAGAATGACCGGTGGCGTCAGCTGGCCGAGCGGGTTCCCGATGGTCCGACGGTACGCCTGATGCAGGAGCAAGCCAGAAAGCACCGGATGGTAATGGTGGTGCCGGTATTTGAAGAGGAGATTACGGGCCTCTACTACAACACGGCGGCGGTCATCGACTCCGACGGCACCTACCTGGGCAAATACCGCAAGAACCACCTGCCTCACGTCGACCCTGGGTTTTGGGAGAAGTTCTACTTCCGCCCCGGCAACCTGGGCTACCCGGTCTTCGATACCTCCTGCGGTACGGTGGGCGTTTACATCTGCTACGACCGCCACTTCCCAGAGGGAGCGCGGGCACTGGGTCTGGCCGGCGCTGAGATCGTGTTCAATCCGTCGGCCACTGTCGCCGGGCTGTCGGAGTACCTGTGGCAGCTGGAACAACCGGCCCACGCCGCTGCCAACGGATACTTCCTGGGCGCCATCAACCGGGTGGGCGTGGAGCAGCCGTGGGAGATCGGTGAGTTCTACGGCAGCAGCTATTTCTGCAACCCCAGGGGCCAGATAGTGGTCCAGGGTTCTCGTGATCGGGACGAAGTCATCGTCGCCGACCTGGACCTGGACGAAATCGCCGAGGCCAGGAACACCTGGCAGTTCTACCGCGACCGGCGCCCAGACACCTATGGAGAATTGACTGCGCCATGACGCCGAAGCCCGAAATCACGCTACCCACCAGCGTGGACCGCGACGCAGTGCTGGCGCGACTAGACCGCGTGCTGGATCCGGAGTTGGACGAGTCGGTGCTGTCGCTCGGTTTCGTGCAGCGGGTCGAGGGTGATGGTTCGGGGAGCGTTTCGGTCACGCTGCAACTCCCGACGTACTGGTGCGCCGCCAACTTCTCTTACCTGATGGCGTCGGATGTTCGCAACGGACTGCTTGCAGTGGACGGCGTGAACTCGGTTACGGTCAAGCTCGGGGAGCACTTCGCAGGACGCGAGGTGCAGGACGGTACCGGCCCCGGCAAGACTTTCGGCGAAGCCTTCCCCGACAGCGGCCCCGACACCCTGGAGGAAACGCGCCAGATATTTCTGGTCAAGGGCTACTACAACCGACAGGAACGGCTGCTGCAGGCTTTGAAACGATCAGGAATGGGATTCGACAAGATGGCGGCGCTGCGTGTGGGGGACATCCCTGAGGCGATCGACGGGCGCACGGTGTCGCGTTACCTGGAGCGCCGAGGCGAACTGGGGCTGGACTGCTCAGCCGCGGCTCCGCTCATTGTCGATGTCACGGGTGCACCCATACCGACAGACCGGCTCGAGGCATACTACGTGCGGGCCCGCACCACCCGCCTGGCCATGGAGGCCAGCGGTTCGCTGTGCTCGGCGATGCTGCAATCCCGAAACGCCAATTGGGCCCCGACGCAACTGATCTGACCCGGAGAGGTCTCGGACAAGTGGAGGTAGACGCATGTACTCAGTGAACGGCGAGGATATTTTCGTGGTGGACGGCCACATGCATTTCTGGGACGCCAGTCCGGACAACCACAAGAACGATTACGGAAACGCCTGGATCAAGTGTTTCTACGACTACCACTCGGCGCTGTCTCCGGCTGACTACGTTTGGGACTTCGACAAGTACTGCAACTACGGCGAGGAAGCGCTACTCAACGACATGTTCCTTGATGGGTACGTGGACGTGGCCATCCTGAACTCCACGTACCTGTACGAGTTCTTCAAGACAGGGTTCAATACCCACCAGAAGAACAACGTGGTAAAGCAGAAGTACCCAGACCGCTTCATCCTGTGCGGCTCCTACGACCCCCGCGAGGAGGAGGCAGGGCTTGACCGGTTCCGGGAGATGATGGACCAGTACCCCATCGGAGGCCTGAAGCTCTACACCGCCGAATGGCGCGGAGAATCCAAGGGCTGGAAGCTCAACGACCCCTGGTCCTACCGGTACCTTGAGCTGGCCCAGGAGCTGGGCATCAAGAACGTCCACGTTCACAAGGGCCCGACCATCTATCCGCTCAGCCGCGACGCATTCGATGTCAACGACGTGGACTACGCCGCCACCGACTTCCCAGGACTGAACTTCATCGTGGAGCACGTGGGCCTGCCCCGCTTGGACGACTTCTGCTGGATCGCCACCCAGGAGCCCAACGTGTATGCCGGCACGTCGGTGGCCATGGCGTTCATCAATTCACGGCCCAAGTACTTTGCCGAAATCATGGCCAACCTGCTCTTCTGGCTTGGCGAAGACCGCATCCTCTTCGGGAGCGACTACGCCATCTGGAGCCCCAAGTGGATCATCGACAAGTTCGTGTCCTTCCAGCTGCCGGACGACATTCGCGAGGAGTTCGGCGTCGAGCTGACGCCGCAGGTCAAGCGCAAGATCATGGGTGAGAATGCCGCCCGGCTGTACGGCATGGACATCGAAGCGCAGCGTGCGAAGCTGGCGGGCGACGAGATCGCCGCCCGGGTGACTGCAGCAGCGTAGGCACATCGGCCCCGGGTTTCGTGCGGTAGTTGCGGAGGGACTGACAGGGAGGGACGGCACAGTATGGCAATCACCATCGACGAGATGCTGGATACTCTCAGCTTTGCCGGCGCGGAGCTGGTCAACGGCAACGCCAACCACGGGCCAATGGCCGCCGAGGCCCTCTTCGAGTTGGGACGAGAGGATGCCGTAGTACCTTGGATCGACGGGTACCGGAGTCGTCTGGTGTACAAGCCCGAGCCGTCCCTCGCCATTCGTCACGACGATTGGCGCGAGTACCTCGGCAACCGGGAACGGCTCGGCGACTGGGTACAGTTCTTTGAGAACGAGCTGGAGGAAGCTGCCTGGCGGGATGTAGTGCGCCTCTGGGTGCCCCGCCTGGCGCCGGCGGTAATGGCAGCGGCCACCCACGGCCTCATCCGCACCGGCCACGCCGTCCGAAGCCTCGCCAAGGAGGACACGCCGCAACGCAGGCATGAGCTGGCGCAGGGCCTGGGCTTCTGGGCCGCCCGCTACTACGCCCTGCCGGGGACGCCATCTGTGTCCCACGCGGGCCATGTGCCAGCGGCCGCCCTAAACCACGTCGAGCGGCTGCATGACGAGTCATTCGACGGCACAGGAGCAATAACCGAGCAGATCAAGGGCTTGGAGGAACACCCGGAGTTCGCGTCCACCATTGACCTCGCCGACGCAGGGGGGGACCTGTCTAAGTTCATATCGAATCTGACCGAGACCTTTGCCGGCATCTATCTGGCCAGCCCGAAGAACCTGATCGCCTTCGTCCACACCGTCACCGGCCCCAGTGCCCTCAGGATGCTCGCCCCATACCTGGCGGAATCCGACGCGCGGCTGGCAGCGCGATATGCCTGGCAGACATGCGCCGCTGTTTACGCCTGGTATTCCACTGTGCCGCCACAGGACACTTCGCAGTTTGAGTCACTGTCCGAAGACCGGGACGAACTTGTCGACCGAGCCGTGGCGGCAGGGGGCGCCCACTCCATTAAATTCACCGAGGCTTGTCTGCGGGAATACTCGCTCAACCCCAACCCGGTCTACCTGGCGGCAGCCCGAGACGCGGCGGAGCGCGTGGGGCCGAGCTGAATTTCTGCCAATCTGGGTCCGGGAGTCGTAACTATCGCGTTACTTTCACGTGGTAGAATCCGCGTCTAACGCGACTACCTTTGGAATCTGGTCAGGTGAATGATGGCTGCTCACAGTCACCGGGCGCGGCTGCACGAAGTGGACGAGACGCTGGACGCCATTGAGGAGTGCTTCCGGCACGGCTGGACCGATGGTCTCCCGGTCGTGCCGCCAACCCTGGAACGCGTCGAGGCGATGCTCGATTACGTATCGCTGCCCGCGGAACAGGTCCTGGGAGAGGTGCCGGTGCGGCGCCGGGCGCTCACCGCGGAACACGCCGCGGCCAACGCCGTGATGGCCGGCTGCCTGCCGGAGTACTTTCCGGTGGTGTTGGCAACCATGGACGCCATGTTCCGGCACGATCCCAACTGCATCCACGAGTCCTCGGCAGCCACCAACTCGCCGGGCATCATGATCCTAGTCAACGGGCCCGTCCGGCAGGAGATCGGCCTCAACTGTACTGGCAACCTGTTCAGTCCGGGGCACCGGGCCAATGCCACCATCGGCCGGGCCATCCGCTTGATCCTCATCAACGTCTTCGAGCAGCGCCCCAACGTCCTGGACCGGGGCTGCATGGGTTCGCTGACCAAGTTCGGCGTCTGCATCGGCGAGGACGAGGAACAGAGCCCCTGGGAGCCATTCCACGTTTCGCGGGGATTCGATGCCAAGCAGTCCACGGTAACCGTGGCCACGATTCAGGACCCGGAGATGCTGGGCAACCGCTACGGGGTAACGGGCGAGAGCCTCATGGACGCCACCGCCGACGCCATGGCGAGCCACGGTCTGGGCATCTACCTGAACGACGCTCCATGGTTCTGGGTGGTGGGCCACTGGCACGCCGAGATGCTGGGCCGCTTGGGCTGGGACCGCCGCAGCATTCAGGAGTACGTGTACGAGAATTCCTGGCGCACGCGGGCGCAGATGAAGCGCCTCGGCGCCGTCAAAGGCCCGGTGGAAGCGGGCGACGAGGATATCCGGGTGCCCGCAGCTCCGTCTCCCGAGAGCATCCTTATTTTCAAGGGTGGCGGCGACAGCGGCATCTACAGCGAGCTGATGATGAACTATCACGGTCTCCCTGCCACAACCATCCCCATCCGCGATTCCTGGGAGGACTTCCGGGCGGAAGGTCATTAGGGATCGCCTTGGGTGAGTTTTCACCCTACCCTCACCCTCTTCCGTCAAGGGAGAGAGAATGAGGGTTAACCCAAAGAGCGTACCGTGAGGAGATGATCAAGTGACAGTGGCGACGGCGCACAAGATTCAACTGGTGGACCCAACCGGCGCGGACCCGGGCCCCAACCCGTTGACGCTGGCAGACAGGTCCGCCGACATACGCGGCAAGAGGCTGGCGCTGCTGGACAACTCCAAGGCCAACTCGGACATCATCCTCCGCGCCATCGGCGACATCCTGAACGACGAGTTCGAGTTCGCCGAGATCAGCTACTACAAGAAGCACAGCTCCTCTCTCCCGCCGAAGCCGGAGATCGTCGAGGAGTTGCACCGCCACGCCGACCTGATCATCACCGGGGTCGGGGATTGAGGGGGCTGTTCGTCGGGCAGTTTGCACGACGGAATAACCCTGGAGCGGATGGGCTTCCCGACCGCCACCATCATCACGCACGTGTTCGAGACCACGGCCAAGGCCTACACACGCCTGATGGGCGTGCCCGGTTTCCCCTACCTGGTCTGCCCTCATCCAATCACCAACGTGGGAGACGAGGGGCTGGAGGAACGCGTGAAGCTACTGGCCCCACGGGTCGCAGGGCTGCTGCAGACTGGCGCGGTGGACTAGATTCCGGACACACTTCCTCTCCCCTGAGGGAGAGGGCTGGGTTGAGGATGAACCCCTCGCATTCACTACTTTCCTGAGGGAGATTGAGCAAGTATGACGACCGAACACGGTACCCGCCTGAGCGGCAAGGTTGCCATAGTAACCGGTGCCGGGGCCACCGGCAGCGGAGATTTTGTCGGCATCGGGCAGGCCATCTCCATCCTGTTTGCCCGACAGGGCGCGAAAGTCCTGCTGGTGGACCGCGATGAGCGCAACGCGGAAACGACGCTGGCCATGATCCGGGAGGAAGGCGGAGAGGCGTCCATATTCGCTGGCGACGTGACCAGCGACGATGAGATGCGCGAGATGGCCGATGCCGCCAAGTCTCGCTTCGGCAACATAAACGTACTGATTAACAACGTGGGCATCAGCGGCCCCGGTTCGGTCACCGACCTCGACGTGGACTTCTGGGACACGGTGATGGATGTCAACCTCAAGAGTGTGATGCTCTGCAGCAGGTACTCCATCCCGCAGATGATCGAGGCTGGCGGCGGGTCCATAGTGAACCTGTCGTCCATCGTGGGCCTTCGCGCCGGGGGCGGGCGTCCCAGCCACCCCTACGCCGCGTCCAAGGGCGGCATCATCGGCCTCAGCAACTCCATGGCCGTGCACTACGGGCGGGACAACGTTCGCGTCAACTGCATCGCACCGGGGCACGTTTACAGCCCCATGGTTGCCCGCCACACCTCCGAGGAACTGCTGAATCTGCGCCGCCGGGCCGGGCCCCTGGGATTCGACGGCACTCCGTGGGACGTGGCATACGCCGCCCTTTTCCTTGCCTCCGACGAGGCCCGCTGGGTCTCCGGTGTCACGCTGCCGGTGGACGCCGGCCTGCTGGCCGCCACGCCCCTGGCCATGTTCCCCTACCTGCGCGACGAGGAGTAGCTGCGCACCAGTCACGGAGCACCACCTCAACCCGACGCAAAGGAATTTCAGTTTATGTCCACTGAGAATTCAGGTGACTTGGCAAAGGTAGTAGCGGAACTCCAGAACAGGGTTCGTGCCCTGGAAGACGCCAACGAGATCCGGAACCTCAAGGCCGAATATGCCGCCGCCTGCGACGACAACTACGATCCCGACCGCATTGCGGTCCTGTTCGTAGAGGATGCCACTTGGGAGAGCCAGGGCCTGGGCCTTTTCGAGGGGCGCGAGGCCATCCGGGAGTTCTTCCGCGGCATATCCAGCCATTTCGTATTTGCCCTGCACTACGGTCTGAACCCCAGTATCGAGGTGAACGGCGACACGGCCCGGGCCCGGTGGTACCTGTTCATGCCATGCACCATTGGCGAAACCGACCAGGCCATGTGGCGGGCTGGCATCGACGACGAGGAGTACGTGCGGGTCGACGGCAGGTGGATGTTCAAGAGCAAAAAGTCCGCTCCCATATTCAACACCACCTACGAGCAGGGCTGGGCAAGGCAGCGGTTCGTCTAGGAGTCCTGCTGCGAGAGCGACGCGGCTCGGCCCCAACGCAGCGGAGCGCCGGGGCGGTCCGGGTAGGCGACAGCCGCCAGCACGCCGAGGCCGGTGAGCAGCGACAGGGTGATCAAGCCGGTCTGGATTGAGCCGGTGTACTGGGCCACAACCCCCACCAGCATGGGTCCCATGGCGAAGCCGATGCCCATGAAGGTCAGGATCAGGCCAGTCAACACCGCGACCTCGCGCGGGTGCACGCCGGGGAACTCGAAGGGCAGCACCTGGATCGCTGGCGTGGCCACCCAGACCAGTCCCAGCCCCGTGATGAACACCATCAGCATCGGCGGCGCCTCGCTGAGCGTGATGACCACACCGAACACAGCATTCAGCAGTGCCGGCACCACCAGCAGGGCCTTGCGGCTGTGCATCTTGGTCAACAGCCAGCCGCCCAGAAACCCTCCTGGGATCAGTCCGTAGTAGAGAAACCCCAGCAGCGGGCCACCCAGGGTCAAGCTGATGTCGCGTTCTTCCACCCACAGCGTGGGAAGGAAAGTGACGATCCCGGTCCAGGTGGAGGACAGGAACAGCATCACCACCGCCAGCAGCCATCCCTGGGGGAATCGTCGCAGGGCAATCCACGGTGACCTCTCCGAGTCGTCGCCATCGGGAAGCGGCTGCTCGGGCGGCGCGTGCTTATCCCTCGCCACCAGTACCCAGGCAAGGATCTGCGCCGCAAAGAACACGCCCAGTACCCCGTAGGCGATACGCCAGCTTCCCAGTCCCTCGATCAGCAACGGGCTGAGGCTCACGGCCAGCGCGAGAATGACGCTGTGCTGCGACAGTCCGAATGACTGGATCAGCGCGTATTGGTGCGGGACACTCCACTGTCGGAGGAGCAGAGCTCGCGCTGGCGTGTTGACCGTGTGTGACAGGATGAAGCAGAACCGCCCCAGCAGGAGCACCCAGAACCCCGGAGCCAGGGCCTGCACGAACAGGAACGGCGCCCCAAGGACCAGCGACACCAACGCCAGAGGCACGGGCCGGAACCGGGAAAACCACGCACCAAATGGAAGGGAGAGTCCGGCGGCGGTGATCCACCAGACCGCCTGCAGCAGCCCGGCCTGCAGGGGAGTGATGCCCAGGTCCTCACGGATGAAGGGCAGGAACAGCCCGAAGGTATAGGACACCAGGATGACGCTGCTCTGCTGGGCGCGGAACAGCAGGATGACCGCCCAGCCTCTCGGCGGCGTCCTCTCCAGCATTTCACTCACCACAGAGACCACGGAGGGCACAGAGTTTCCCCTTGTTTATCTCTGTGCTCTCTGCGTCCTCTGTGGTCAATTTCCTTACTCCTGCAAAAAGGACTTGATGATGGCGTACGATTCGTCCGGCATTTCTTCGGGAATGTAGTGGCCGCAGGGAAGCGACTGTCCCCGCACGTTGGTGGCGTACTCGTTCCAGACGGCCAGCACATCCTGCGTCTTGCCCACGTACCCGGTGGCGCTCCACAGGGCGAACATGGGGACGGTCACCTTGTTGTCGAAGTCGGCGTCGTCGTGCACCAGGTCTATGCTGGCGCCGGCCCGGTAGTCCTCGCAGGTGGCGTGGATGGTACCAGGGTCGCTGAAGCAGCGGGCGTACTCATCCACGACATCCGACGGAAAGGCGCTGGAAGCGTCGGGGTTGCGGTTGAAGGAACGGCGCACGAAGTAGTCGGGGTCTGCGCCAATGACCCGCTCCGGAAAATCGTAGGGCTGAATCAGGAAGAACCAGTGGTAGGTGTTGGTGGCCATCTCCTTGTTGACGATCTGGAACATCTTGTGCGTCGGGATGATGTCCAGCACCATCAGCCGTTCGATGCGCTCCTGGTGGTCCTTGGTCAGGCGATGGGACACACGTGCGCCCCGGTCGTGGCCCACCAGCTTGAACCGGTCGAATCCCAGGTAGGACATCACGTCGGCCTGGTCCTGGGCCATGGCGCGCTTGGAGTAGTTCAGGTGCTCCGGGTCGCCAGGCACCTTGCTGCTGTCGCCATAACCCCGCAGGTCAGGCACCACTACGGTGAAGTCCTCGGCTAGGCGGGGAGCGATCTTGTGCCACATCATGTGAGACTGCGGGTAGCCGTGGAGCAACAGCAGCGGAGGGCCGTCGCCCCCCTTGACCAGGTTGATGGTCGCGCCGCCGCTGGTGTCGATTTTCAGGTTTTCGAACCCTTCGTAGAAAGCCATCGTTATCTCCAGATTTTCGATTGCAGTAAGCAGTGTTCCCCTCGAACTCTGCGATATACTACCACCCAAATTCGCCGGATACACTGCGAACACCGCGTAGTTCGCGGCCATCGAAAGCCCAACTGCGGCGTTAGAGCAGTGGTTGTCCCATTGCAGTGGAGCTGTGTATATCGATGAATCTCAGGTTTACTATTTCCCTCGTCGTACTCCTGGCCTTGACGTTGGCCCTGATGGCCTGCCAGGGAGAAGTGGGGCCAGCAGGTCCGGCAGGCCCTCAGGGCGAGACTGGTGCGGCTGGACCGCAGGGTCCGGTCGGTCACAAGGGTCCGACAGGGGAGCAGGGCCCGGCTGGCGAGGCAGGGGCGGCTGGCCCGGCAGGCCCTGCGGGCAAAACCGCGGTCCCCGACCCGAACGAGCTGCAGCCATTGATCGACGGACTTGCCGCCCAGTTCGGGGACGAGATTGCCCACGCTCGAGCTGCAGATTCAGAGCGGCTCGACAACACGATTCACGGCATCATCAATGCGACTAGAGACCCTGCTTTCAAGAAGCGACTTGCCGAATTCGACACCGAAATACACCGTGTCTTCGACGCCGTCGCGGCTGCCTCTACGGACGCGGACGCAACGCGAACCCTGGAGCTCATGGAGGGCATCGTTGTCCTGACCACAATCATGAACGCCATCGCCGAAGCGCGCATCGATGGCGGAGTTGCTGCGGAAGGCGGGGACCAGACAGACCTGACCGCAGCCAGGGCGGCGGACTCCGAGCGGCTGGATAACACCATTCACGGCATAATCGCTGCGACCGAAAACCCTGCCTTCAAAGAGTATCTGACCAACCTGGACCGTGAAATCCACGACATCTTCAACGCCGTGGCAGCAGCCTCCACAAACCCTGAGGCGGCACGAACCCTCGAGCTAATGGAGGGCATCGTCGTCCTCGCCAGCATAATGAACGCCATAGCCGAAGCACGCATCGATGGCGGAGTGGGACAGACCGGAGAGCCGGCGTCCGGCCCCGTGATCACTGTGTCCAGCACCGGCGATGCGCACACGGTTTCCGGGGCCGATTTCGACCCGGACGAAAGGGTGGTCATTTCCATCGCACACGGCGACTGCCGCCGTGGTGATCGAGGGATCGCTGCTCAACGAACAGATCTCGGCCAACGAGACCGGGGCATTCCAGGCAACCGGCACCCTGCCCCTGGGCCCTGGCGTTTACACGCTGGAGGCCACCGGGGCCGACTCACGCCTGCAGGCAGTGGCGCCCGTGGTGGTTGCCGATAACTGACGGCCAGGATAAACGCGCCCAAGGTCACCTGAAACAGGCTAATGCCCTCCAGACCCGATGGGGACTCTAGAGGGCGTTTTAATTGCCTCACTGCACAGCAGTAGTATAATCCGCCCAACACGTACCCGGCGGTCCGGGCTGCGACAACAGTCAGCAACGCAGGAGGAGACCATGAGCGCCAACGGCAAGACAATGGTCATTCGCAACGGAACGCTCATAGACGGAACGGGGGAACCGGCGTCGCAGAACGACGCTGTGGTCATCGAGGGCAACCGCGTCTCCAGCGTGGGTGCTCTGCCGCCGGGCCTGAATCTGGAAGACACTGGCAGTTACGAGGTAATCGACGCCGAGGGCAAGTGGATCATGCCCGGGCTGATCGACGGCCACTGCCACCTGTCCTTCGGCTTCCCGGCGGTGTCGTCGCTCAAGTATCCCAGCGGGCGCGGGACGGTCAGCCCAGGGTTCAACGCCATCCGCGCCGCCCGCAACGCGCAGACGGTGCTGCGGTCCGGTGTCACCAGCATCTCGATACCGGGCGGGACCTGGTTCATCGAGGTCGGACTCCGTGATGCAATCAACGCCGGCCTGGTTGAGGGGCCGCGGATCTTCACCGCCGGGCGATTCATCGTCACCTACGGCAGCATTGGCGACTACGAGCCGTCGTGGGTCGGCACACCTGAGCACCTGCTGGGCGTCCTGGCCAACGACGTCAACGACATGGTCACCGAGGTGCGCCGCCAGACGAAACACGGCGTCGACTTCGTCAAGCTGGCCGACAGCGTGTGGGGCGACAACCAGACCATGTCCAAGGAGGAAATCGCCGCCGTGGTGGACGAGGCCCATCGCCGCAACTCCAGGGTGGCCATTCACTCCCGTGGCGCCGGGTCGACCAAGGCCGCCGCCGAGGCGGGCGTCGACTGGATCATGCACGCCGACCTGGCCACCGAGGCCGAGCTTTGGGCCGTGGCCGAGGCGGGCGTGCGCGTGATGCCGACCATGACCTTCCTGTTCGAGGCGATCAACATCGGCAAGGAAAAAGGCCGCAGCGATGAGGAAATCGACCTCATCCGACGCAACGCCGAAAGCGCCGTCAACGTGCTGCAGACTGCCCGAAACTTCGGCGTCAAGGTGCTGGTGGGAACCGACAGCGGCAATTCGCCGGTGATGCCCTACGGCACACTGCACGCCAACGAGGCCGAGGTGATGGTGAAGTACGGCGGCTACTCGCCCATGGAGGCCATCGTCGCCAACACCCGCGAGAACGCCTACACCGTGGGCCTCGAGGGCGAGCTGGGCACCATCGAGGCGGGCAAGCTGGCCGACCTGCTGATCCTCGACGCCGACCCACTGGCCGACATCAGCATCCTGCAGCGCGGCAGACACCTCGACGCCGTGATCAAGGACGGCCGCCTCGTAGACCTGCACGGCGGCGACGATGACGTGCTGCTGGACCTGTGCTAGCCAGCCTGAGCAAATTCAGCAATACCGTTTCAAGGTGAAGCCATGATCACATCGCTGCGAATGGTCAATTTTAAGAACTTCGCGGACGAGACGCTGAAAGTCGGCCCCTTCACGGTAATCACTGGGGCCAACGCCAGCGGCAAGAGTAACATCCGCGACGCCTTCCGCTTTCTCCACGGCATCGGAAGGGGTTATACCATTGCTCAGATTATCGAAGGGACAAGCCAATGGCCTGGAATTCGAGGAGCGCCATCGGAAGTTATCAGATTTGAACCTGTCTATTCTTTTTCTTGGTCGACGATGAAGGTAAGTGTAGAAGCTAACTTAGATGAACAAAAGTTTAGCTACTCGATTACCGTGGGTTACAATCCTCATTCTCCAGAGCACTTCCGTCTGGAAAAGGAATCTCTAATAGTAGGATCAGAGATTCTTTACGATACTTTCGAGGATTCCAATGGTAGGAGCCTCAGCGCACACTTAAAGGATACAGGAGAGACACCGGCTCGTTTCAACCGCACTCAACCCGTCTTGATGCAACTTGAGGCGGCCATAAACGTACCTTTTTCGGGCTTGGTGTACGAACTTCTCTCGCTTTTCCAACATACTAGATTCTTGGAATTCTCACCCGATCATCTCCGAAAACCTTCAAAAAGGGGCGGATCGGTCTTTAGCGATTCCGGTGAAAATCTCTCCGCGGCGCTTGAGTCCATCTGCCGAGATCCCGACCGAAAGAGAATACTATTATCGTGGCTCCACGAACTCGTGCCGATGGACGTGGAGGACTTTGAGTTCCCGTTCGACTCGAATAACCTAACTCAACTCCTATTTGTAGAACGCAGCGGGCGCAAGGTGTCAGCGTACAGCGCCTCCGATGGCACCCTGCGCTTCCTGGGAGTCCTAACGGCATTACTTGCAGAACAGCCGCCTAGCATATACGTTTTTGAAGACCTCGATGCAGGCATACACCCTGCCAGGCTATGGTTGCTGCTGGATTTCATTGAAAGGCAAACAGCCCAAGGAGGCCTTCAGGTCATTACTACCACTCACTCTCCCGCATTGCTTACTTGGATGAACGACTCGACATTCGAGCATGCCTCCGTTGTCTACCGCGATGATTACTGGACTGATAGCATCATTCGACCAATCGCGGGGTTGTACAACTTGAGGGAACTTCGTAAGTCCACTTCTTTGGGGGAATTATTCACCTCAAACTGGATTGGAGAGGCGCTGAAGTTCTCGGAGGGAGACGCCGATACAGACCATATGGATGACGACGAGAGCGAGGATGAGTGCTAATGAATGTTCTCATCATCCCAGAGGATTGCCCAAACGACCAGTACATTTTGAGACCTATACTTGCTCGGCTCTTTAGAAGCATCGGAGTCCCGTCAGCCAAAATACAAGTCTGCCAAAACCCTAGATTGCGGGGAGTTGATAGAGCACTCAATTCCGGGGAAATTAGAAAAATAGTCGATCAATACCGTGGGATGACGGACCTTTTCATCCTCTGTGTTGACCGTGACGGGGAAGCGAACAGAAAAGATAGGCTTGCCCAACTAGAAAATGAATTTACAAGCATACGAACTTTCGTAGCAGTAAACGCTTGGCAAGAGATTGAAGCTTGGGTTTTAGCTGCAATGACAGACTTGCCCAGTAATTGGACATGGTCCACAGTGCGCTGCGAACGAGATGTTAAGGAGGTCTACTTCGACCCCTATGTTGAGCAGCGAGGTCTATCGAGTACGCCGGGCAATGGCAGGAAGATTTTGGGAAAAGAAGCGTCGCGAAGCATCAATGCAATCCGTGGGAAGTGTCCAGATGACTTTGACTGCCTTGCAAAGCGCCTGAGTAAAGTCGCTACGGGTTGATTTCGTAGAAAAGGCCCTTGTCGCAAATATTTGTGAGTTGGGCGGAAACGGCAAGGAGCAACCCCATGAAAATCACCGGCGTTAGCAGCGAAGTCTTTGAGTGGGAGCGGCCCGGCATCTGGAACGGCGGGCACTTCTACGGCCCGGGGCGGCTGCACAAGGTGTCCGTGACCACCGACGAGGGCATCACCGGGTACGGCTGGAACGGGGGCACTGCCGCTGAGCGGCCCATGGAGTTCCTCCCTCTTTACGTCAACTATTTCCGCCCCATGCTCATCGGTCGGGACCCGCTGGATACGCGCGGCATCGCCGTTGACCTGGGCGAAAAGCTGATCAAGATCCTCGGCCCCGGCGGTCTGAACACCCAGGTGCTGGCAGCCATCAACATCGCCTGCTGGGACATAAAGGGCAAGGCGCTGGGCCAGTCGGTACACAAGCTGCTGGGCGGAGCGCAGTCACGCATCCGCACCTACATCGCCGGCGGCTACTACGCCGAGGGCAAGGGGCTGGAGGAACTTAAGGACGAGGTGCGCTTCAACGTCGAGGAGCTGCACGCAGGGGCGGTCAAGATCAAGATCGGCGATCCCAACGTCGGCGTTGCGGGGGACATGGAACGCGTAGCCGCAGCCCGCGAGGCCATCGGCGACAGCGCCTCGCTGCTGGTGGATGCCAACTGCGCCCTCGACCTGCCTACGGCCATGGAGTTTGCCCGCCTGCTGCCGGAACACGATGTCTACTGGTTCGAGGAGCCGCTGCCCATCCACGATTACGAGGGCCACCGGCGGCTGGCGGAAATGTCCAGCGTCAAGATCGCCACCGGCGAGAACGGCTACCACCTGGCTCACTTCCGCACCCTGCTGGACCACAATGGGGCCGACATCCTCAACGTCGACGCCACCATTTGCCCCGGCTACGACGTGGCCATGGATATCGCCAACCTGGCAGCGGAGCGGGGCGTCACAATCGCGCCGCACGGCTGCCAGGAGCTGCAGCTGCCACTGGCGGCGGGAGTCGCCCACGGCGAGTTCCTCGAATACTACCCGTCCGCCGTCGACCCGCTGCGCGACGAGATGTTCGAGCCCAAGCTGAGGCCCGACCGGGACGGCTACGTCACCGTCCCCGACCGCCCGGGCATCGGATATGAGCTGAACATGGACCTGCTGGACCACCACCGGGTGGGTTAGGCCGTCGTCTCACCCTCCTTCCATACAAGAGGGAAACCACGGGCACCCTATCAGGCGACAGCGAGAGCGCCGCTGCGGTGCGCCTTCACCCGTTCAGCCAGGGCCTGGACCTGCAGCAGGGTCTGCTCCGGGCTTCCCTCCAGGTCCAGTGAGACAACCTCGATGGCCTTACCAGTGTTCCTGATGCGATGCACCGCGGAATCCGCCGTCCCCTCGCCGGCATATACCAGCAGACCCGAGGGCAGGTCTGCCGCAGTGCAGTAGGCCAGCATGCGGTAGATGTCGGACTGCTGGCCCTCCATCGGCTCGCGACCTCCCGTCGGCCTGGTATACCGCGCCTCTCCGACGAAAAGGCAGCGCCGCCCCCTCCACCACGAGAGGCCGGGGATCACCTGCACCTGGCCCGCCTCCTCAAGGTGCAGCACCCGACTGCCGGACGACCGGCCCGGCCATTCGGACTCGGACAGGCGCAGCGTCTGCCGCAGTGCGGTGCGCAGAAAGCTCTCGAATACCCGGTCCATGTCCACCAGGAATGAGGCGCCCAATTTGTCTCCCGGCGTGAACTCGGCAAGGGAGCTGCCGATGATAAGGCGGGCCAATTCCACCGCCGGCCGGTAGCGCTGGTTCAAGCGCGTGTAGTTCACCCTCGGGACCAGTCCCCGCTGGTAGGAACTGGTGGAGACCGGCGTGAAGGCCGGCCGCAGCGCTCCGAGTTCCCTCCGGGCTTCCGGGGAGCGAATGGGCGTGTTCAGGAGGATCCCTATGGCCGTTTTGAGGATCCGGTTTTCCTCGATGTCCTCGGTGAA
This sequence comes from Dehalococcoidia bacterium, assembly GCA_963664175.2. Lineage (GTDB taxonomy): Bacteria > Chloroflexota > Dehalococcoidia > Lucifugimonadales > UBA3495 > VXOI01. The sequence continues at coordinate 47,385 of CAXXOI010000005.1, read as the reverse complement.
GTCGTCATAGGTTACCTCCACCGGAAGCGGGAGGCCGAATCGTTCCTTGATCTGGTCGGCGAGGCGAATGCGACCCCGGAGGGCTGTCGATGATTCCTCGCAGGTTCGATACCCCTGGAGCAGGCCGCGACGTATGGCTTCCTGAGTGAGCCGAACAAAAGCGGGGACGATCGCCTCAAGGATGTCGTCCTCGTGAGACAGAGGCAAGGGTGACGTATTCCACTCGCCTGGATTCAGGGAGTAGCCCACCATGAACATTACCCGGTCCAAGCGGATCCTGGGACGGATGACAATGTTCAGATCCCCGCAGCGGAACACTCCAATGTAGTTGCCGGCGCGAAACTCCCACGACGTTCCGGGCTGCAGTCCAGGTGACAGAGCGGGACGGACATCCACCCTGGCCCGGCCAAGGATTTCCAGCTGCCGGCTGTCCAGCAGCGTGTCTACCCTGGTGGTCTCGCCTTCACGGAGTTGGATTGTCCGCATCGCCTGCGGCAACCCCCTCCGCCATCGGCTCGGGCTCCGAAAGCGCAGACGCTTCTTCAGGCGGGATGCCGGCGGGAACGCCGCCAGCTTCGCTCGTTTCGGGCGGGACATCCGATGAAGAACTGCCGTTGACGCTGTATGGCAACTCCGCCTTGAGAGCGTCGAACTCGAACTCCGCAAGCCTGTCCTCGTTGCCGAAGAATTGCTCCTCGATGTAGGGAATCACCGCTCGCTTCCAGATCCGACGGACACGGGACTCGTCCAGCTCGCCGGAATCCACCATGAAGTAGCTGGGGCCCACACCCAGGTGCCGGTCCCCAACCTTTTCATTGGCCAGGTCGACAAGATCTGCCACCCAGGCCATCTCCGGATTGTGCCGTTCCAGCCAGCGATGCAGCAGGCCCTCGACCGGGGGCTGGTTGGAAAAGAATGGGGTGAAGTAGAACCGTCTGCGCAGAGCGGCGTCCATCAGCGCGATGGACCGGTCGGCTGTGTTCATGGTGCAGATCAGCCACAGGTTGTCGGGCAAGCGGAAACGCTGCCCCGGCCCGCTGTATTGGAGCTGTATCTCCTCGTTCCGGTATTCAAGCAGGTAGTACAGCTCGCCAAGAGTCTTGGCCACGTTGCCGCGGTTCAATTCGTCGATGACCAGGATGTGGGTGAATTCGGGATTCGCCGCGGCTTGGGCTGCTATACGGAGCAGAGGCCCCGGGACAAGCTCAAACCCTGGCTGGCCCTCGTGAATCCTGGGACGGAACCCTTCAACGAAATCCTCGTAAGAATAGGATGGATGAAACTGCACTACCGCTGAATCGCCGCCGTGCCGCCGACAATGCTGGGCAATCCGGCGGGCCACGTAGGTCTTCCCGGTCCCTGGAGGTCCGTAGAAAATCACCTGGCGCTTTTCCTGCAGATCGGTGATGACCTCGGCAAGGTCATCCTGGTCCCAGAGGAGTTCATCAGCCAGCGTCGCCAGGCTTTCCAGCGACCAGGGGTCTGCGGGAGGGTCTGCGCTGGGCTCCGTGGCGTCCGGCACCTGGGGTTCCAGCCGGAATTCCGAGGGCGGCGGAGGCGGCTGCACGGTGTCCCCGTGCAGATAGGCATCGTAGCTCTGCTTTAGTCCCTCCGGCCACTCGCTGGCCGGGGGCCTGTCCGTACCGTAGAGTATGACGCACCAGATCAACGCCTGCGCATCGAGGCGGTCCCGGATGTGGAGGTTACGGGCTTCCGACCGGGCCATGAACTCGTCCAGGAAGTTGAGCATGCGGCGGTATCGGCGCCCTCCGCTGTCCCCGACCTCGTCCCTTTCCCGTCCTACCAGCTGATAAGCCCTGTTCAGGTACTCGGCGCGGTACGGGGGATTGCTGGTGGGGTCATCCGCCAGGAGGAAAGCCGCGGCCAACTGACCGCCGGGTCCGACGGCTATACGCTCTTCGAATTGCCTGATCCTCTCCTCGGGTGTCAGGCGGCCAGTCGACTCCCAGAATTGTTGCAGCACGCTCCCGACCAGAGGTTTGTCCTTGTCCAGCAGGTTCCTGAACGCCGAATAGACCCGCCAGTTGACCATGTGATAGCCGGGTGAGCGGGGTCCCTTCAGCCCGGCGTCCCAGTTGGGGAACCCGTCGAGCAGCATATCTCGAACGCTGGCCAATGTATGGGCAATTTCCATCTTGTAGTCCCGTTCCGTCTCCTGGAAGCGGTCCCACACGTAAAACAGCCTGGTCCATTCGATGAGTGCGTCCCATCGAGTGTCGCCGGGTGGACTTCCGAATATGTCCTGGGTTGCTGGATTCTGCATGCCTGGCGACTCCCCATCAACTGTTCAAATGGGTGGACAGGGGAATTCGATACCCGGAACTGGGGGCTTCTCAATCAGCCAAGATAGGCAAAGCTGCTTTCGAGATTGGCGAAGACTTCGGTATGAGGCGGTATTTCCATTATGGCCGGGCCATCGTAACCCTTGGCGGCCAGAATGTCCCGCATCTCGCGACAGTCCAGGTCGCCGTCGTCAACGGTGGACCACGCCTCTCCTGCCCGCATCTGCTTGAAATGCACGATCTTGAGCATATCGAGGGGCAACGCTTCAAGGTCTCGCAACGGATCGGAATCCGGAAAACGTCGCAACTGATTGGTGGGGTCGGGACAGAGGCCCAGGTATCCCCGGAATTCCTCAGGCATTCTTTCCCGCACCGCCTCGACCAGCATGGCCATGCTGGCGATGGGTTGGCCCGAGTTTTCCATGGACAGAATGACTCCCTGCCTTGCCGCCTCGGTGGCCAGCCCGGCAAGCCCCCAAGCCTCGGCGGGAATGTCAGCAGGAGTCTCCCAGGCATTCCCGGAGGCCGAGGGATCCACGATCCGCAGTTGCGGCGTGTCTCCGCCCACCATCCGGGCCCCTTCGAGCGCCGCCTGCCAGGCCTCCCCATGCGGGTTCGACTCTCGAGTGAGGCAGGGCCACGCCATGGCCAAGTCGTAGCTCAGGTCTGGGTGTGCTTCAACCACGGCGGCAAGTCCCGGCAGCGATGGTCTCCAGTCGTCACCCTCACCCGACTCACAGGCTCCCAGGCACGTCTGCCGCAACTCTATGTGGCGGGCGCCCCTCGCCTCAGCCAGCGACACCAGCTTCAACAGGGACTGATCTGCCAGTTGCAGGCGCCACGAATTGGTGATCGCCCCAAGAATCATGGTTTCCTCCGACCTGCACTGACTGCTGAGACAGGATGATTCGACGGGAAGGTACAAGGGTGCCCTACAGCCACAATTATAACCGTTGAGGCTTCGTTTCAGGGTGTTTTCGGTCTTGGGTCGCCAAACTACTCCGGGAATCCCCAGAGGGAGACGGACGGCAACTCGTCTCCTTGCTGTGGACAGTGCCACCCGCCCGCGATAAGATTCGCCAATAGACGACCCTTTTACAGATTCTGAACAGCAGCGCATCAGACTTTTCCAGGACTCGAAACGGGGGATACATGACCGAAGAAAGCAGGGATGTTCTCAAAGTACTGCCCGTCTGCGGCGCCGAGAATCCGGACGCCGCCTGGCAGGGACTGGCCATCGGCGGCCTGGTGGAGCGGCCGAGAGAATTCGACGCCACAGGACTGGCACAGTTAGCCCAGGGTGAAATCGTGGACGATTTCCGCTGCGTAAGCGGCTGGGTGGCCCCCGACCAGCGATGGGAGGGAGTGCCTCTGGGCGACCTGCTGAAGGACGCCGGACCGCTGCAGGAGGCGCAGTACGTCGGTTTCACCTCGGGAGGCTACACAGTTGGCATGACCGTGGCGGAGGCGCGAGACGCGGGCATCATGGTCGCGCTGCGACACAACGGGGCTCCTTTGACCGTCGAGCACGGTGGCCCCTGCCGCCTGGTGGTGCCGGGACAAGCCGGACGCTGGAGCGTCAAGTGGCTGGACCGAATCGACTTGCTGGCCGCCGCGCCGGAGGATACCGGACATCACCAGCACTAGACCGACGGATGCGACCTGCAGGGGCAGGCGCAACTCCTTGCTTTCCGGGTGACAGTCAATGCGGACTATAGACATTCACGCGCACATTTCTCCCGAGGGATTCATAAAGGCATTCAGGGAGCACGGCACCTGGCACGGGATGGAATTCTCGGACGCCCCCAACATGCTCTACAACCCACGCACCACATGGACGCCCGAGGAACGTATAGCCGACATGAATTCCCTGGGCGTGGACGTTCATGTCCTGTCCACCAACGCGTCCTTCTACAACTATGAACGGGACGCCGCAGCCACCACCGCCATGGCCCGGGAGTGCAACGACTACGTGGCCCAACTGGTCAAGGACCATCCCGACCGGTTCGCTGGCTTCGCCACCCTGCCCATGCAGGACGTCACCTCCGCCGTCGCCGAGTTGGAACACGCCATGAACATCGGACTCAAGGGAGCGATGATCGGCGACCACGTCAGCGGCAAGACCTTTGACGATCCGGAGTTCATGCCCCTGTGGAAGTCAGCCGAGGCGTCGGGAGCACTGTTCCTCATTCACCAGGGTGGGGACACGGTCGTCACCCCGCGCAGCAACCGGTACCACCTGCCCAACACCATCGGCAACCTGGCCGACAGGGCCGTTACATTCGCCTCATTCGTTTACGGCGGCGTCATGGACGCCTGTCCCGACCTGCGCGTCTGCCTTTGCCACGGCGGCGGCTACACCTGCTACGGCATCGGGCGCATGGACCGGGGCTGGCAGGTACGGCAAGAGGCACGGGTCAACATCAGCCAGCCGCCCAGTAAATATCTCGACAAGTTCTACTACGACTGCGTCACCTTCAGCGAGGAGGCCCTGCGGTACCTGATAGACAGCGTGGGAATCGATCGCGTGGTCTTCGGCACCGACTGGCCCTTTGACATGGCCACCGACTGGCCTGTGTCGTGGATCCTGTCTATGGAGAGCCTGACCACGGAAGAGAAAGAGGCCATCCTGCACGGCAACCTGGAGCACCTGCTGGGCATCTGATCCGTAGGATAATTGCAGGCCGAGGGAATACCGTGGCCGGCTCCCGGCAGCGGCTCACCCGGGGCTTGTTGAAGGCCACCTGTCCATGCGCTGGCGCTTCCAAGCGCCGGCCACGGTCGGATGGTCAACAACTCAAGTGTTGGCCCGTCATTCCCGCGGCACAATTTGACGCGGGTCCGTGGAGAGTGTACCATCGCTCCTGCCCAGACCAATCGCTGGCAGCAGGCGGGCCAACTCGCGACTCGACGCCCAAGAGACCCTGATGTGGGGCGCCCGAGATGTCAGCGGCAAGCACCCAGGTTCCTGATTCCCTAGTGGGACGCTGAAAGCGTCCGTCATCCAGTAGCTAATCGCTAAAAAGTCCTGCTGGAGGTCGTGACTCCAGCAGGACCTTTTGCGTTTTGGCGCACCGCCGAAGCGGAGACGCCCGCGGGCCAGTACAGGCCGCTGTCATTTTAGCAGTGGTTGCCGTGGGGTCAAAGAGGTAGGGTCGGTTGCCTTCCGCAAGGCGAGTTTCTCGAAAGGAGAACTCGTTATGCACAGTTGGTTAGTTCGCCACGGATGGGTTGAACAATACAATGGCAGTGGCTTTTCTATGACCATGAGCTACATAGCGTTCCTGATGATGCCAGGTTGCCTTCCGGCAGCAATCGTACACTGGATGCTTGACCCAAACTGATCACTTCCCCTCACCATTGAGCTGCCGGCTGTCCTTGCACGCCGGCAGTTTTTCTTTTCGCGGGGGGCGCTCCCCTGTGAGTTATCCTCACATTTAACAGTGCCAGGGGACCGGGCCACAACCTCGCCTGCGGGGCCACCCATGCTCAAGCCGCCCTCATCCTTTCGCCCATTGGCGACGGCCGTTCGCTCCAACCCTGCCGTCAGGAAGCCCCACGGTTGAACAGCCCACGCGGTTGGCTTATCCTAGCGACCTGTAAGCTTCTGGAATCAATCTGTAAGCCGAGGGTGCAAGAATGAAGTACGACGTGATTGTAGTGGGGGCCGGGTCGGCGGGATGCGCCATGGCGGCGCGATTATCCGAGGACCCGGAGCGGTCGGTCCTACTGCTCGAGGCCGGGCCGGACTATCCGGATATCGAGCACTACCCGGAGGCCCTGAAAAACGGCTACCAGTCGGAGCTGGCCTCGCTTCACGGCTCGGAGCACAACTGGTCCTTCGTAGGCAAGCCCACCCCAGAGCGCCCCAACGACATGTATGCCCCCAGGGGCAAGGTGGTGGGAGGCACCAGCGCCATCAACGGCCAGGTGTTCCTACGCGGGCTGCCCGAGGACTATGACTCCTGGGCCGCGGCCGGCAACAACGAATGGGAGTACATCAAGCTGCTGCCCACTTTTCGGCGGATGGAGACCGACCTGGACATCCGCGACGACTTCCACGGCAACGACGGTCCCATGCGGGTGCGCCGCCACAAGGAGGAGGCCTGGGAGCCGCTGATGCACGCCTTCCACGCCGCCTGCGTCACCGAGGGATTCCGTGCCGGCGAGGACATGAACAACCCTGAGTCCACCGGTGTGGCCCCGCTGCCCGTGAACAATGTGGACGGCGTCAGGCTCAGCACAGCGCTCTCCTATATCAACCCCATCCGGCACCGCCTCAATCTCACCATCAAGCCCAACGCCCTGACCACCCGCGTACTGTTCGAGGGCAAAAAGGCCGTGGCCGTCGAGGTGGAGAGCGGCGGCGAGACGTTCATCGTTGAGGGCGAGCGCATCGTCCTATCCGCAGGGTCCATCGCCTCCCCGCACATCCTGATGCACTCGGGCGTGGGCCCACGGGCGCACCTCGAGGAGGTGGGCGTTCCTGTCGTCCACGACCTGCCCGGGGTGGGACAGAACTACCGCGACCATCCGCAAGTCGGGATCGCCTTCAGCGCCCAGGATGGCTTCCCCATGAACTTCGAGGCCTCCAGGACGCAGCTGGGCCTGCGTTACACCGCGACGGGTTCCGACCTGCGCAACGACATGGTGCTGTTCCCAACCACTTTCTCCACGCCCATGGGCGACCTGACCGGTCCGGGCGAGGACTTCCGAATGTCCTGCATCCTGAACCTGGCCATGGGCCACGGCCAGGTGACGCTCACGTCTCCTGACCCCCACGACCAGCCACTGCTGGAGTACCACTTCCTTGAGGACGAGCGGGACACGGAGCGGTTGCGCGACGGCGTCCGCCTGATCGTCAGGCTCACCGAGAGCGACGCCTACAAGGACATTCTCAAGGAGAGGCTGTATCCCACCGACGAGCAGGTTGCCTCAGACGATCTGCTGGACGTCTGGCTGCACGAGAACGTTCGCACCTCGCAGCACCTGGTCGGCACGTGCAAGATGGGCCCCGCGTCGGATTCCACAGCCGTGGTCGACCAGTATGGCAGGGTCCACGGTCTCGAGGGCCTAAATGTGGCCGACGCGTCCATCATGCCCGATACGCCGCGGGCGAACACCAACGTCAGCACCATCATGATTGCCGAAAGAATCTCCGACTTCATCAAGGAGGGCAAGTAGCCATGAAGTACGACGTTATCGTTATTGGAGCCGGGTCCGGAGGCTGCACGGTCGCCTCTCGCCTGGCCGAGGACTCCGAGCGCTCGGTGTTGCTGCTGGAAGCCGGGCCCGACTATCCGGACTACCACTACTACCCCGACGATCTGAAGTACGGGTACAAGCCCGACGCTTCGGCCCAGGGCGCCCCGCACAACTGGACTTGGTGGGCCCAGGGCTCGGCACAGCAGACCGACATGCTGCCCGCGCCCCGGGGCAAGGTCGTCGGCGGCACCAGCGCCATCAACGGCCAGGTACTGCTGCGCGGCGTGCCCGAGGACTACGACGGCTGGGCCTCCGAAGGCAATGACGAGTGGAAGTACATCGACTGCCTTCCGTTCCTGCGCAAGATGGAGACAGACCTCGACATCACCGACGACTTCCACGGCAACGAGGGCCCCATACCGGTCCGCCGTTTCAAGAAAGAGGACTGGCTGCCCTTCCAGGAGGCCTTCGTGCAGGCGTCCCTCTCCGCTGGCTATCCCGAGGATTACGACATGAACGCCCCGGACTCTGGCGGAGTCGGCCCCATTCCCATGAACAACCCCGAGGGCGTCCGGATGAGCACGGCCCTCACCTTCCTGAGCGAGGTGCGCCACAAGCTGAACCTGACGGTCAAGGCCAACGTCGTGGTGCGCCGCATCCTGTTTGAGGGCAAGAAAGCCGTGGGCGTGGAGGTAGAGAGCGGCGGCGAGGTGTTCCAGGTCGAGAGCGACCAGATCGTCCTCAGCGCAGGGGCCATGGCGTCGCCGCAGATCCTGATGCTGTCGGGCGTCGGTCCGGCCGACCACCTGCGCGAGATGGGCGTTCCGGTGGTGCACGAGTTGCCAGGAGTGGGGCAGAACCTTCGCGACCATCCCATCGTGGCCCTCATCTGCGACGTGCGTGAAGACCATCCGCAGGACCCGCTGGCGCCACGCACCCAGTGCGCCCTGCGCTACACCGCTTCCGGCTCACCCGATCGCAACGACATGCAGATCACCGCGTCGTCCTTCTCCACTCCCATCGGTGGGGCCGATCCCTTCGAGCCGGGCGGCGTGCGCATCCAGTGCATCCTGGAGTTGGCCGATGGCAAGGGCGAGGTGCGGCTCTCGGCCAACGATCCGCACGTGCAGCCGTCGCTGAACTACCACTACCTTGAAGAGGAGCGCGACGTGGAGCGCCTGCGCGAGGCCGTCAAAATCAGTCTCAAGCTGCTGGAGCACCCGTCATTCGCTTCCATCATCGACAAGGTGACCCACCCCTCCGCCGAGGACCTGGCTTCCGACGATGCCCTGGACGACTACATGCGCCGCACCGTGTTCAACACCACTCACGCGTCGGGGACGTGCAAGATGGGCCCGTCCAGCGATCCCATGTCGGTGGTAGACCAGCACCTCAGCATCCACGGTCTCGAGGGCATCAAGGTCGCCGACGCATCGATCATGCCCAACGTCATCCGCGCCAACACCAACTGCACCACCATCATGATCGGCGAGCGCTGCGCCGAGTGGATCCGCAACGGCTAGCGTCGACCATCACCCATACGTTTAATCCAGCAATCCGGGGGCCGCAGCAAGATTTACGCGGCCCCTTTCCCTCTTCATCGACGGACGAATGACAGGCCGAAGTGTGATATGTTTTGTCCATGAGCGATACGACCAACAGTGTGCCGCGACTGATCGCGGAACGCCAGCCGGGCAACATCAAGGACCGGCTGTGGGAACTCATTGATGAAGCCAAGGGGAGCGATGTACTCGCCCCTGTAACGGTGGTCGGCCCGTCCCGGTATGCCAACCTGAGCCTGCGGCATGAGTTGGGGAGCAGGGGCTTCGCCAATGTCCGGTTCATAGTTCTGCCCGTGCTTTCGGAAATGCTGGGGGCCCCGACCCTCGCGCAACAAGGACGGAGGCCGCTCGCCAGCTTTCTGGAGGGCGTCGCCGTCCAAGCCACCCTGGCTGGCGCCACCGGACCGCTGGCCTCTGTCAGCCTTCATCCTGCCACGCAGACCAGCACGCGGGCATCCTTCCGCGAGCTGCGCGAGGCTCCGGCTGAGGTGATAGACGCCCTGGAGCAACAGGGGGAGGTCCGTTCCGAGGTGGTGAGGCTGTTCCGGCGGTTCCGACAGGAAACGGTTTCTCAGTGGTATGACCAGGAGGACCTGGCCGACGCGGCAGTCGAATCTTTACGCGCAAGACGACCCAACGCGCTGGATGAATTGGGCCTGATTGTCTTCTACCTCCCGAACGACGTAACACCCGCAGAAACCAGGCTGATTGAGGCCCTCTGGACTGAGAACCGCTGTGCGGTAGTGCTGGGAACCACCGGAGATGCCAATGCCGACCGCCCGGCGGAGGAACTGTACCGGACCCTCAAGTGTGATACGCAAGCGAACGGGTCGCCGTTTCGGCAAGACATCCCATTCCAGCTTCCCGAGGGGGAGGCCTCCCTGCACATTGCACCCAGCGCCCACGAGGAGTTGCGCTGGGTCATCCGGCAGATCATCGCCGAGGCAACGGAAAGGCGGACCCCATTCCATCGAATGGCGATCCTGTACCGGGCGGAAAACCCCTATGCGTCACTGATCCCCGTGGAACTCGAACTTGCCGGCATTCCCTTGGCAGGGCCGGGCAGAGACGCCCTGGCCGACACCGGCCCGGGACGGACGCTCCTCGGCCTGCTGGACTTGGCCGATGGAACCCTGCGTCGCGATGACGTTATGTCCTGGCTGACCGGATGCCCAATAAGCCCGCCCTCGGGGAGGACTCCCGGGTTCAATCCCAGCTACTGGGATTCACTGAGCCGGAGGGCCGGCATTGTGGGCAGCATTGGGCAATGGCGGGACTCTCTCAACAGGTATTCCCGCGACCTCGAACGACAGGCCGAACGAAGGCTGGCCAAAGATGAGATTTCCGAGGGCCGGGCTGGGCAGATGCGGTACGAGGCAACTGCGGCCCGAAACGCCCTGGTATTCGTGGAGCTGCTGGCCAGGGACCTGGCGGCGCCAGACGCAGGCAGCAGCTGGACCAGCCACTGCCAATGGGCGCGACGATTGCTGGACACCTATCTCTCTCGCCGACTCAGCGAATCGGACGGCGATGCCGCGGTTCGTATCGAGGACTTTCTGGAGGGCCTGTCGTCGGCGGACAGCATACATTCGGCAACGGACCTGGAGACATTCCGCCGAACGGTGCGGGAACAGCTCACCGCACCTGTCGGACAGCTCGGACCCACCGGCTCGGGCGTCTTCGTATCGAGCTTTGCCACAGCTAACGGAATGTGCTTTGACGCCGTTTGGCTGGTCGGCATGATCGAGGGTGCGGTGCCCCCAGCCGTCAGGCCGGATCCGCTGCTCCCGGAATCCGGATGGGTGGCCGCAGGCGGCCAGTCCCGCGCGACTACGCGGATTGCCAGGGAACGGCACGATTACCTTTCGGCCCTGGCGTCCGCTCCCAGGCGTACCCTGTCCTACTCCCTGGCCGACGGGTCCTCCCAGCGGCAGTCATATCCATCCAGGTGGTTCCTCGAGCAGGCCTCCGAGTTGGAGGGCCGCCCGGTGTACACGGGAGACCTTGCGGAGTTGCATGATCGCCCCTGGCTGACCATGACGGCGTCATCGGAGCTTGGTATCGTCGGCGCCGACGATACCGCCCTGGCTGACCAGCGCGATTACACGATGCGCCGGCTGCTGCAGTGGAGGGGCGCTGGCCGTCGGATGCGGGAACACCCCTTGGTGGCTGAAAGCTCCGCAGCAAGGGCCATACGTGCGGGCCGCAGCCGCAACCTGCGCCGGTTTACCGAGTTCGACGGGATTCTGTCGGGCACGCTGACCCCGAAGGAGTTCCGCCTGAATCCCTCCGGTACACCGGTTTCGGCCACAAGCCTCGAGGCTTGGGCGACCTGTCCCTTCCGCTACTTCCTGGGCCAGGTCCTCCGCTTGAGCGCGCTGGAAACGCCCGAGGAAACCACCACAATCAGCGCCCTGGACAGGGGTTCCCTTGTGCACGACATCCTCGAGGAGTTCATACGGGAGGCCGTTGCTGCCGGCAACATACCGCAACCCGGGCAGGCCTGGGACCAGGGCGCCAGGGACCGGCTGCTGGAGATTACCCAGTCGCACTTCCGGGAGGCGGAGCGTCGGGGAGTTACCGGCAGGGCCCTGCTGTGGGACTTGGCAAAGCAGGAAATTCTGGACGACCTCGAGACCTTCCTTGAGGAGGACGCGAGCGTTCGTGCCCTGCACGGCACAACACGGATAATGGCGGAAGCCGATTTCGGCATGGGGGGCGAGGCGCTCTCGGTGCATGATCCGGAAACAGGACTGTTCTTCCGAGGCCGTATCGACCGCATTGACCTCTCGGAGGACGGCGCCTCTGCCCTGGTAATCGACTACAAGACCGGCAGTCCCCTGCCGTATAAGGGGCTGGACGACGACGTCATCGACCGGGGCAAACGGCTCCAGCTGGGGGTGTATTCCCTGGCGGCCCACACCATTTTCCCGGAGTCCACCGACGTCACAGCGGCTTACTGGTTCACGCGCACTTCCGCCAGGCCCAGGTTCGCCCCGTCCAGCCATTTCGACATTGATGACGGCGAAACCAGGGAACGTTTCAGGCATGGCGTTGCCAGCATCATCGAGGGCATCGGGGCGGGACTGTTTCCGGCGCGACCGGGAGCCTGGGTGGGCCACCCGGAAAACCCGGGCCACGAAAATTGCAGGTACTGCGACTTCAATTCGCTCTGCCCGGCCAGGCGCGGAGACCTCTGGCAGCGAAAGAGGTCTGACTTGGCTGTTGCAGGCTACCTCACGCTTTCCGGCGAAGACGAGGAAGGATAAGTTTGACCGACCAGAACACTTCCTCATCTACCCTGAATAACACGGAATTCGTCCCTGCTGACTCCGGTATCCGCTCCACTATCGTCGAGCAACTTGACGAAACTTTGTTCGTGCAGGCCAGCGCCGGGACGGGCAAGACCACCAGCCTGGTGAACCGAGTGGTGAATCTCGTCGCCTCGGGCAGGACATCCCTCGACCGGATTGCCGCCATCACGTTCACCGAGGCTGCGGCCGCCGAGCTCCGCGACAAGGTGCGCCAGCGGCTGGAGCAGGCGGCGGACGATGCAGGCCGCGATCCATCGGAACGGGAACGCTGCAGACGTGGCACAGCAGACCTGGACCAGGCGTCCATCCGCACGCTGCACGCCTTCGCCGCACAGTTGCTCCACGAGCGGCCATTGGAGGCGGGTCTGCCCCCGGGATTCGAGACCACCGACGACATTGCGGCAGGCATCAAGTTCAATGAAGCCTGGGACACCTGGCTGGAAGAGGCGCTCGAGGGCAAGTTGCCGCTGACTGAGGACCTGGCTACCGCACTGACCCTCGGGATTACACCCGGCGATTTGAGGACCGTTGCCCTGGAATTTCACCGCAACTACACCGACCTGCGGGACATCGATTTCGGCTCGTCTCAGATGCCTCCGCTATCGGCAGCAAACGCCTTGGTCCAGGAGAGGCCGGAACTGGAACGCCTTTGCCAATATGCGCGCCTGGGCGGCGAGGACCCTCTTTACGCCCACGTCCAGGGCAAGCTGCCGACCCTGCGCCGGCTTGCAGCTACCACCCCCGGCACTCCCGCGTCGCTGCGGTTGCTCAGCAGGCTTCTGCGTTTGTCGACCGGCAGTGGGAACCGGAATAACTGGGATGTGGACCCATTGTCAGGAGACAACGCCTGCACCGCTTTGAAGGCCTTGTTGAAAGAGTTGCACGATGTCGCCAGCGACGAACTCGCCCAGATACGGCGGGCCTGTCTGCTGCCGATTCTCAGCGCACTGCAGGAGTTCGCACTGGAGTACGCCAACCAACGCAATGCGGAGGGGAGGGCCGAGTTTCACGACCTGCTGATCTGGGCCCGCGACCTGCTCAGGGATGACCTGACAGTGCGCGATCATTTTCGCAGGAGGTTCAGCCACATCCTGATCGACGAGGCGCAGGACACCGACCCCATACAGACCGAGATCGCCATGTATCTGGCCGAATCCGTGGCTGCAGGCACAGAGGGACCGCAGCGGCCGACGTCGTGGGAGCAGATCGCGCCTGAGAGGGCCAAGCTGTTCGTGGTGGGAGACCCCAAGCAATCGATATACCGCTTCCGTCGGGCAGACGTGGTCCAGATGGTGCAGTTGCAGCACCTGCTGGAACGTTCGGGCGGGACCGTAGTTAGCCTGGTGCAGAATTTCCGGTCACAATCGGCATTGGTGGACTGGGTCAATCACGTCTTCTCCATCTGGATGGGTGAGGCAGCGGATGCGTCCAGGGGCGACATCCAACAACAGTCCAGGTACGAGGAAATGTTTCCGAGATGGGAGGGCAAGGTCGAGGGGTCCATCCGCCCCCAGGTCTGGGCTCTTGCCAATGTTGCGGAGGGGACAAGGATCGATCCGGTCCGCGAACAGGAATCCAGGGACATCGCCATCCTGCTCAGGGACGTCGTGAACGACAAGTGGCCGCTGCTGGATGAAGAGAACACTAGGAAGTGCGGAAGCGAGACCTACCGGCCGGCCCGCTATTCCGACATCTGCATCCTGATGCCACGCCGTACCGGACTGCGCACCCTCGAGCGAGAGTTGGAGCGTGCCAACATCCCCTTCCGGCTGGAAAGCGCGTCCCTCGTGTTCGAGACCCAGGAAATTCGCGACCTTCTCAACTGCCTCAAGGCCATTGACAACCCTGCCGACCAGGTCGCCACGGTGGCCGCATTGCGCTCGCCGGCCTTCGGCTGCAGCGACGTCGAACTGTTCTTGCATCACCAGAACGGTGGCAGGTTCAACTGTTTGGCTGAACCCGAGGGAAGTGCGCCCGGACCCGTCAGCGAAGCCCTGTCAGTGCTGCGTCGTTTTCACGAGGATAGGCATGCCCGTTCATCCGGGGCCCTCGTTGACCAATTCGTCAGGGAGCGGATGCTGATGGAGGTTGCCATTGATCAACCGCCGAACATGCATGCGCGGATGCGCGAGCAGTGGAGGCGCTATCGGTTCATGGTGGAGCGGGCATGGCAGTTCGAAGCCGCCGGTGGCAGGTCGCTACGAGACTACATCCAATGGATAGACGACCAGATCAGCGAACGCGCCCGGGTTACCGAGGCTGCCGTACCGGAGACCGACGAGGACGCGGTACGAGTTATGACCATCCACGCATCAAAGGGCCTGGAATTTCCGGTCGTCATCCTAACTGGCATCAATTCAGATTTCGCCGGCAGGGTGGGCCGGGTGCTCTTCGATCGCCGCAGCGGCCGCATCGAGGTGCGCATCGGCAACCAGAACGAAAACTTCAGCACGGATGGCTACGATGATCTGGCTGAGTCGGAAAAGCGAATGAGCGAAGCTGAAGGGGTCCGGCTGATGTATGTGGCCACCACCCGGGCCCGGGACCATCTGGTCCTCAGCCTTCGCCGCACTGGCAACAAGGCGGGAACCGATTCAGCTGCAGGACAGATCGCCGGCATTATGGAGAAAACCCCGGAGCTGTGGGCCGAGATTGTCCCAGGCGACGGTCTTTCCGTCGAACCCCCGGAGACCGACGAAACTGACACCCCAACTGCGGTCGTACCTCCGTTTGAGCATTCCGTCGCGGCGATGGAACAATGGAACAAAGAACGCAAGGCCCTTTTCGATGAAATCAGTGCTCCATCCTCCATTGCCGCCACGATACTTGGTAAAGCAAAGGACTCCGACGCAGACGACAAACCGGAGCAGGAGAGCAACGAACCCTGGCGGAGGGGCAGGGCAGGCACCTCCGTGGGGCGTGCCGTTCACGCAGTGCTGCAGACGGTTGACCTCGAGACAGGTGACGGAATTGCCGATCGCGCCAGGGCGCAGGCGGCCGCAGAGGGCGTGCCGGGGCGTGAGGACGAAATCGAGCGGCTCTGCAGGGTCGCGGTGGACAGCGCCATCGTGAAACGGGCCGTCGCCTCCGGGCGATTGCTGCGAGAGGTGCCAGTGGCCATCGGCACGGGCGGCGGCTCCCTGCACGGGTTTATCGACCTGCTCTTCGAGGAGGATGACGGATATGTTGTGGTCGACTACAAGACCGACTCCATCACCGGCGAGGAAGCGCCTGAGGCCGTCCAGCGGTACCGGATGCAGGGAGGCGCCTACGCCCACGCTCTGCAGGAACTGACGGGTAAACCGGTTAAGGAGGTGGTCTTCCTGTACCTGCAACCCCGCAGCGAGCAGCGACTGCCGGACCTGCCCGGGGCGATACAGGCGGCCCGCGATGAGGCGCGGAAACTGCTGGGAGTGCCAATCAGATAGCCCATCCCGAACACGCGCCAGGCCATTGGAGGCCCGGCGCCCGCCTGATTCCGCCAGGGCTCACTTCCTGGTGGCGCGTCCCCGCAGGGCTGCCAACGAGAGGCCTAGACTGACCACGCCAACTCCCGCTATGGCAATGATAGCGTTGACCATCACCTGCCAGTCCCAACCCCCGTAGATAAATGACCTGAGAGCATCCAGGATGTAGGTGACCGGATTGTAGTCGGCGGCCGCGGCGAGCCAGCCAGTCATTTGCTCTTGCGGCACGAACAGCGACGTCATGAACAGGAACGGGAAGAACAGCAGGAAGCTGGTGTTAACGGCTGCCGCACTGCCGGTCTTGAAGGCAATGGCGTAGGGAAATCCCGAGAACACTAGCCCCCATATTCCCGCCATCACCATAAACGCCAGGATACCGGGAACACCGGTTACGAATTGCACACCGGCGATGTAGCCCATGATGATCACCGGGACCGTGAGCGCCATCACCAGCGCGAAGTCGGCTACCATCAGTCCTATCAGGAGAGCGAGGCGGTTCACCGGGGTCATGACCAATCGGTCGAAATAGCCGGTCTGTATATCCGTGACCACTGTGGTGGCCCGCGAGATTCCGGTCACCGCGAACATTACTGCTACCGGCAATTGAAAGGCGCGATAGTCCAGGCCCGGAATGTTCCTGGCGAAGTCTTCCAGCGCCCCGACGGTCATGGCGAACATGAACACGGGGATAACCAGGGCAGGAATAGTTGTTTCCGGGTCCCTGCTTATTGAGCGGAGCGCCCTCTCGGAAACCGATACCAGGTCCCGGACGATTCCTGCTCCCTGACGGCGCGGCGCATCACCTGCCGAAACCGCTGACATCTGCATCTCCTGTTGACCTAGAGACAGTCTCTAGCACAGTGTTGGCTCTCTTTGTAGGCTTCTTGATTCAACCCTCTCACCCCCAACCAAACCTTTCTCCTTAAGGGTAGTGGCCATTTTGGGCTAGCCTCATAATGGACTTCGCGCAAGTACGGCAGGCGGTTGCCTTCGTATCACGGCACTTACGGAGGCCAGAGCTCACTCTGTTTCCGTCGATTCCCCTTCCGTTCCGTTCGTACTGAAACGGACGCCCGTCACGTGCAGAAAGACGTCGTCGAGGGTGGGCGTTCGCAACGTCAGTTGCTGGACGTTGAAACCCATCTCGTTCAATCGCAGAGCCACGGCGCTGATCAGCGAGGCTCCGTTGGTGACGCTGATGGTGATTTCATTGCCGTGAGCTTCTATGGCGGAAACGGACGGAATAGACGCAAGTCCTTCGGTAGCACCGTCCGCATCCCCATCGATTCTTGCCACGATGAGGTCGGCGCCCCGGTCCCGCTTCAGTTCGGCGGGAGACCCCTGGGTCGCCAACTGGCCGTTATTGATGATCCCAACACGGTCCGCGAGGGCGTCCGCCTCTTCCAGGTACTGCGTGGTGAGAAATACCGTCACGCCCATCGCGCCGTTGATCTCGCGCACCTCTTCCCACACGCGAGAGCGGCTGATGGGGTCCAGACCCGTCGTCGGCTCATCCAGAAACAGCACCTCCGGGCGGTGGATCAGCGCGGCAGCGAGGTCAAGTCGACGCTTCATCCCTCCGGAATACGTGCCTATCTGGCGCTTCATGGCGTCGCCGATATCCACCAGGTCCATCAGTTCATCGATTCTTCGGTCCGCCTCTTTTCGACCCAGTCCGTACAGAAGACCCTGCAAGCGGAGGAGTTCCCGTCCCGTCTGCTTGTTGTCCAGCGCCGCGTCCTGGAGGGCGACACCGATGCGGCTACGCACCAGGTCCGGCTGCCGAATCACGTCGTATCCTGCCACCGTAATGAAACCGCTGGTCGGCGCCAGTAGCGTTACCAGCATCCGAATGACGGTGGTCTTTCCCGCGCCGTTGGGGCCCAGAAAGCCGTAGATCTCGCCCTTGCGGACTGCGAGGTCCACGCCATCCACAGCCCGGAGCGAACCGTACTGCCGGACAAGCTGCCGGGTTTCTATGGCAGGGGAGGGAGAGGTACTGTCATTCATTGCCCAGTTTCTCAATTTTGATTGTCGGTTTCAGCGAGGCCGGCGCCAGCTTTCGTAAAACGCGCAACTTCGATGATAGCATAGCGGCCACAGCTAAAGGGCGATGAGCAGAGCCCCTGCGGCCGCGCCGGCCCAGGGCTCTACGTGGAGGCTTACATGAAGCGCAGGGTCTTTGAAATCCTATCGATCGACGAGGGTGAAGACCGGGCAAGTCGGGCCGTAGATACGGCGCTCCTGTTGTTGATTCTGACCAATGTGGCGGCACTGGTAATCGTTACGGACGAGCGCATTCATTCTTTGTCTCCCGGGTTCTTCTATTTCTTTGAGCTGGTCTCCTTCAGCATATTCGCGATCGAGTACGCCCTCCGCCTGTGGAGTTGCACCGAGGATCCAAAGTACGCTCATCCCCTGACCGGGCGCCTGCGTTTTGCGATGCAACCGTTGATGATAGCGGATGCCGTTGCCGTGATCTCTTATTTCATCCTGTTTGTGCTCCCGGCCGGCGTGGACCTTGGTGCGCTGCGGGCCCTGCGGTTGGTAAGCAGGTTCGCTCTCCTGGCGCGGTACTCCTCAGGCCTTCAGGCCCTCTCCGCCGCGATTTCCGACAGGCGCAATGAACTCCTGGGCGTGGTCTCCGTGGTGGCAGTACTGCTGGTGCTGGCGTCCTCGCTGATGTACTACATCGAGCAGTCGGCACAGCCCGAGGAGTTTTCCAGCATTCCGGAGACCATGTGGTGGAGCATCATTACTGTGACAACAGTTGGCTACGGCGATGTCGCGCCTATCACGCCCGGCGGACGCCTGCTCGCGGGATTCATAGCCCTCTTGGGGATCGGCATCTTCGCCTTGCCGGCCGGCATCCTTGGTTCAAGCTTCATGGAACAGGTGAATCGTCGCAGGGCCTCCGCCGCGGCAAACTGCCCTCGCTGTGGTTTTGACCTGAACAGCAATCCTCCCCAGCCAGGATAGAACTACCCCCCTGGAGAGGTTGAGTCCTGATCAGGGCCGTCCAATCGTAGCCCATACGTCGAGCCTGAGATTCCCTGAAGGCCGCTTGTCAGTGGTTCGACTAGCTCACCATGAACGGACCTCACAGGAAGGGACTTGATGGCTTAACAGCGAAATTCCAATATTTTGTCGGGTAAGGGAGATTGACTTGACGGACGCAGCAAGACCGTTCCGGATTCTGGTTGTCTGCACAGGCAATCGAGCCCGGTCACAGATGGCGCAGGGGTGGTTTCGCCACCAGGGCGGAACGGCCGTGGATGCGCAAAGCGCCGGCACCGACCCCAAGGGGTTGCATCCAATGGCCGTCCGGGCCATGGCCGAAGTCGGAATCGACATCTCCGGCCACACCTCGGCCCACGTAGACCAATATACCGGTCGGGACTTCGACCTGGTGCTGACGGTGTGCGACTCGGCCCGCGAGGCCTGCCCTGTGTTTCCCGGCGCGAAGAGGGCGCTCCACCATTCCTTTCAGGACCCGGACCGGCCCGAACTGGCAGCGGGCGACCTATACGCAATGTTCGCCCGCGTTCGAGACGAAATCGTCTCCTACTGCCGGGACCTTCTGGCGCGGGAGTTTGTCAGCTAGGCGGCGGCAGCGGCAGTGCGAGTGCTCACCTCGCTGGCGAACCGGGTCAGCAGACCGGCCAGCCGTGCCGGCACTTCCACGTTGGGCGAGTGCCCGATGCCGTGGAATACGTGCAGGCTGCGGTTCCCCTCCGGCAGTGCCAGGTACTCAGCGACGATGTTGTCGACGCCGACCGTATCGTCAAGGTCGCCGCCTACCACCATCGTTGGTACGCGGATCTCGCCCATCCTGTCTCGCAGCCGCAATGCCCCCATGGAGCGCCGTCCGCCAATGGCGCGCTCGATGGGATTCCGCAGGATAATGCTCCTGACCTCCTCCGCGAAGTCCTCGGTTACGTGGGGTGCCTGGAAACCCATGTCACCCTGGGTCAGGCCACCCGCCGCAAAGGAGGCCCGCAGGGTCTCCTCCCAGCCATCAGCCAGCACTCTGCCGCTGAGAGGAGCGGAGTTCAGCAGCACCAGGCCTCGCAGCAGATCCTGGTGGGCAAGGGAGAACTGAGTGACCGTGGCGCCGCCCATGGAGTGGCCGACCAGGAGAAAATCATCCAGGCCCAGGGCCGACACGGCGTTATGGAGGTCGGCGGCGAAGGACTGCACGGTGTACCCGTCCTCGGAGTCGGCTCGCCCGGAATCTCCCGCCCCACGGTTGTTGAAGGCGATGATTCGGAATCGCGAATCACCGTCTATCCGCTCCTTGGCCAGCTGTTCGATGGTGTAGCGCCACAGCACTGCGGACGACGCATAGCCGTGCACTAGAACCAGCGTCTCTGGGCCGTTGCCCTCCTCGTAATATTGCAGCGAAACATCGCCGGCCTGCACGAACTTCGATTCCATATTCGCCTCCTTCCAGGTCAATGCTCTGACAGCCCTGTGCCCTTTATTGGCTTAACGGTTCCGAAGGTATCCTAGCACGAACGGAACCGGCATCGGTCTTATCCAGTTCAAAGCCAGGGCATTGTAGAGTAGGTACGACACTTGATCTTTCTGATGCAGGATAGGAGTTCCGCAATTGGGGAGGACGCCCTCACCCTAACCCTCTCCCAGAGGGAGAGGGGATAGCTCTCAAGTACGTAAGTCCTAACAGGATTCACAGGATTAGGGATGCTCTGGAATGGAGTCCCAATCAGAGAAATCCCAAAATCAAACGAATCACAGTTCAGACAACACCAGTCCGTCCTGCCTGCATTGTATCCGCTTGACCTTTGGGCCTATCATGAACATCGCTTACGACCTGTCCCCGGAGGCGGTATGGCTCAATTTTCTTTCCGGATTCCCAACGCGGACTATCTTGGCTTCCCTGCCACCACCCAGGCCATCGTGGAAACGGCCTGCAAGGCGGAGGAACTGGGATTCGACGCGCTCTTTGTGAACGACCACGTGATAGTCGACGACTCGCCCCGCAGCGAGCTGTGGCGCAATGTGTATGATCCCCTGATGGTGCTCTCCTATGTTGCGGCCCGCACGTCGAGGATAAAACTGGGCACTTCGGTGCTGATAATGCCGTACCGCAACCCCATAGTCACGGCCAAGATGCTGGCCACCCTGGACCAGATGTCCGGAGGCCGGGCCATTGCAGGCGTCGGCTCCGGGTGGAACCAGGCTGAGTTTGACGCGCTGGGGGAGCCTTACCGGCAGCGCGGCAGCCGGACCAATGAATACCTGCAGCTCTGGCAGGAATGCTGGTCGCCGGGAGCCACTTCCTTCAAGGGGAGGTATTACTCATTCGAGAATATGCACGTCAACCCGAAGCCGTTGCAACAACCCCACCCGCCGATCTGGGTCGGCGGCTCAGGGGCAGGATCCCTGCGACGCGCCGCGCGATTCGCCGAGGTGTGGCAGCCCACACCAACGGCCCTGGAAGACCTGATGACCAACCAGAAATACCTGGCGGACATTTCGTCCTCGCTTGCCAAGGATCCCCCAAGGACCCGCATGAGCTTCCGCGTCAATTTCAGCAACATAACCGGCAGCTCCCCCGGGCCTTCAAGCAACGGGGACCGGCCAACCGGGCAGGGCACTCCGGATCAGGTAGCGTCGGACATGAAGCGCTACAGGCAGGAAGCGGGCCTTGGGGAGTTCCAGATCAACTTCAATGGTTGCGGCAGCCTGCAACAACTGCTGGACTCCATGGACGTCCTGGTGCAGGAAGTTATCCCGAAGGTTGACGAGTAGCGGGCCTTGGATACGTCATGGTGACTACACTGGCAATGTTTCCCACAGACCGCAAAGAGAAGCACCGCATACTCATGCAGGCGGTGGAAGACGTGCGCCCCGTCCTGCAGGCTGCGGCGCCGGAGGGCGAGGCGACTGGAACGCTGCCAAAGGCCTCTGCGGACGCCCTGTATGATTCTGGCCTGTTCCGCCTCAAGCTGCCCCACGTCCTAGGAGGCGCGGAAGCCGACCTCGTCACCCAACTGGACGTGCTGGAGGCGGTCTGCGAAATCGAGCCCTCCGCCGGTTGGTGCGTGATGATCGGCGCGGCCAGCCTGGGCGGAGTCGGTGCCTTCCTGGAGGACGAGGCAATCGAGGAAATATTTGCGGGAGGGAAGCCTCCTCGAACAGCGGGCGTGTTCGCGCCTTATGGCACTGCGGTTCCCACTGACGGTGGATACCTTGTCACCGGACGATGGTCATTCGCCAGCGGAATTCGACACTCTCAGTGGATCTCTGCCGGGGCGCGAGTGCGCACTGACGAACCTGGTTACCCGGCCCAGATCAGAGTCACCGTCCAGACGTCCGACGTCAAAATCCACGACAACTGGCACGTCATGGGTCTTCGCGGGACCGGCAGCTGCGACTTTTCGGTCGAGGACCTCTTCGTCCCCACCAGTTTCGCCTACGACGTATCCCTGACCGAACCGCTGCGCGGCGGCCCTCTCTACCGGCTGGGCCGGCCCGCCTTCGTCACCAACGAGCACGCGGCTTTCGCCCTGGGTGTGGCCCGGCGGGCGCTGGACGCCATCATCGAGGTGGGGCAATCCAAGACCCGCGGATACGTTTCGGTAAATCCCCTCGCTCAGCGCGCCGTATTCCAGCGCATGCTCAGCGAAAGCGATCTCAAACTGCGCGCCACCCGGGCATTGAACGTGGAGATCCTCGAGCGTGCCTGGCAGGTTGCCTGCGATGGGCATACTCCCCCTCCGGCGCTGCAGGCCGAGATGCGCAGTTGCGCCACCTACTCGACGGACGTTGCCCTGGACATCGTAACCCAGGCATTCCGCTTCGCCGGAGGCACTGCGCTGTTCGATTCCAGCATCCTGCAGCGGTGCCTCCGCGACCTCAACGCAGGGGCCCAGCACCAGATGGTCAGCGATGCCGCCTACGAGAACCACGGCCAGTTCCTGCTCGGGTTGCCCGACGCTCGGGCCATGGAGTAGCTCGTCAGGCCCTGACGTACCGGTGCCCGACTGGTGCATGGACCGTCGGCCAACGGGGCCGGTGTCCCCCTCGGCGCTGCCGCGACTATAATATCTTGCACTGTCCCACGCCCAACACGCGGCGGGCGACGGCCCCAATCGCAAACCAGTTCGACCAGGAGGAACAATGCGCTTCGGCCACTTCTTTTACCCCATGAGATTTGACGACTCCGACGACCACCGGGCCATACAGGAGTGCCTGGACGAAGCGTTGCTGGCCGAGGAACTGGGCTACGACGCCGTCTGGCTGGCCGAGCATTACTTCACAGGGGAGTGCGTTTACGGCGACCCGCTGGTTTTCGCCAGCGCCATAGCGGTGCAGACCAAGCGGGTCGAAATCGGGTTCGGTATCCTCGAGCTGCCGCTGCACAACCCGGTGCGGGTGGCCATCCAGACGGCCCTGCTGGACAATCTGTGCCAGGGCCGCCTGATAGTGGGAACGGCCAAGGGCTCCAACTACAACGCCTACGAGTACATCGGATTCGGGTCCGACCCGGAAACGGGGGTCAGGCAGCTGGACGAGGCCGAGGAACTCTTGATCAAGGCCTGGACCACCGATAACCTGGAGTTCAAGGGCGAGCACTACGAGGTCTCCGTTCCCTCGATGCGGCCCAGGCCCTACCAGAAGCCACACCCTCGCCTGGCACGGGCATGCCTCAACGCCGAATCCATTGCCGAGATGGCGCGCATCGGCAGGCCGGTGCTGCTCCGGGGACGCTCCACGAACCACGTGGGCGACGGCATAAGCCTCTTCCGCGAGACAATGGAGGAGTCCGGCTACGACGACGCCACCATAGAATCCAATCTGGACCAGATCTGGGTCTGGCGGGAAATCCACCTCGCGGAGACCGATGAGCAGGCATTCGACGAGTACCTGCCCGTTTTCCACGAGGCCTACGTGACCATGGAGGGCTTCCGCAACAGGTACAATCCTCCGCAGTACACCATGGACCGCCAGACCGCTCCCATTCCCCGCGAAATGTATGGGGACAGCCCAAACCCAAGCACCAACGAGCTGCTCGTCGGCAGCCCGGAACGGGTGGCGGAGCAACTGCGGCAACTCGGCGACGCTGGCGTGCGGAACCTGATGCTCACCAACCGCGGCCTCGTGTCAACGGAAAAAACCGCGAGGTCAATGCGTTTGATGAGCGAACGGGTGATGCCCCTGCTGCGTGGCTAGCCGGTGAGCGTCTGATACATCAAGACGGGCAGTTGCGGCAGGGCAGCCGCGCCTGGAGGTTCAAATAGTGAGCCTGTCGTCATCCCCGCTTTGGCGGAAATGACGATTGGTTAGCAGGGCTTCAAATGCTCGGAAGCCTTTGTCCTGGAACGCTCGCCGTCATCTCGAAAAATCCGGCGGCCAATTCACCCTCTCAGGCGCGGGCCATGATACGCCGTGACAGCTCCAACAGCTGGGTGTCTGCTCCCCAGGGCCCTACCAGCGAGAAGCCCAGCGGCAAACCATCCAGCGTAGCCAGCGGCAGGCTCACCTGGGGCAGCCCGGCCAGTCCCGCGATACACAGCAGCATCATGGCCTGGGCACGAATGCGGTCCTCCAGCTCCCCTTGCGGAGTGTCGACCAGCGGCGCGACTCTGGGTGAGGTGGGCAGGCAGAGCACGTCTCCTTCCTCGAACAACCCTCTGACGCGCTGGACGATGGCGTCCCTCCGGCTGCGAGCGGCTTCGACCTGCTCGTCAGTGACGCGGGACGCCCATTCCACCCGGTCGCTGATGCCGGGGCCGAATTCGGGCTTCGCTTCCTCGATCCACTCGCGATGGTTCGACCAGATCTCCCAGGCCTGGATGGTCCGGAAGGTGTGGAACCAGTCCATCAGCCTGTCCTGACTGACGACAATGTCAGCCCTGCTGCCAATGATGCCGGATGCCAACTCGACCGCCGGCGCAAGGGCATCTGCGACCTCGGCGTCGACCACTCCGAATGCATCGGTCGGGAAGAGCAGGCGGCGTGGTGGCGGGAGGGACTCCCGGTCGTCCAGGAGCACATTGCCCACGGATGCAAATACGTCGGGATCCCTGGCAAACCAGCCCGCGACATCGAAACTCCAGGTGAAGGGCGCGACGCCCTCCAGCGAGACCCTTCCGTGGCTGGGCCGGATGCCGAGGATGCCGCAGTAGCTGGCGGGGAGCCTAACCGACCCGCCGCAATCGGTGCCGATGGCGAAGTCGACCAGCCCTCCCGCGACGGCGGACGCCGAGCCGCTGGAGGAACCGCCGGGTATTCGGCCAGGCGCCGCCGGGTTCACGGGGGTCCCGTAGTGAGCGTTTTGACCGTTGAGGCTGTAGGTGAGCTCGTCGGTCAGCACCTTGCCCACCATGTCCGCGCCGGCGTCAACCAGTCTCTGCACCGCGGGAGCGGTGGCCCCGGCCGGAGGGTGCGTATTCAGCCACGTAGGGCTGCCGAACCCCGTCCGGCTCCCGGCAATGTCGAACACGTCCTTGGCGGCAAAAGTGAGGCCTGCCAGGGAGCCGCTACCCGAGCCCTTCAGTGCCGCCTGGTTTTCC
Source organism: Dehalococcoidia bacterium (assembly GCA_963664175.2). Taxonomy (GTDB): domain Bacteria; phylum Chloroflexota; class Dehalococcoidia; order Lucifugimonadales; family UBA3495; genus VXOI01. The sequence continues at coordinate 21,992 of CAXXOI010000005.1, read as the reverse complement.
CGGCAGAAGGCACCTAGGGGATCGGACGGTGGGCCTGCGAAATCTGAGCTAGTCATCAGCATTACTCGTGGTGAGCCTGTCGAGCCGTCAGGTGTGTTCAGGATTGCAGGGGAGCGGGTGAACGTCCGTCTTCCTCTCTTGAAACCCATCACTGGATACACCACCTCGGTGACCGCAGCGGCGCGACTCTCGCAATCCAGTACCACCAGGTCAGCGGGATTCCCGACCTCAATGCCATAGTCCGGCAGCCGCATCAAACGGGCCGGGCGCGCGGTCACCATCTCGAAGCACTCCTCAAGGCCCTGCGGGTCTCCAACCTGGCAGATGTTGGCGTAGAGGTTCGCCATCCGGACCAGGGAGCAGTCACCGAATGGGGTGAAGGGGTTGAGAACGTTGTTGGTTGACAGGGAACAGTTCACGCCATCGGCAAGGAGCCGGTGTACCGGGGCCACGCCGCGCATCATCGAATGCTCCTGGTGCCTCCCCATCAGGTACAGGTCGGTGGAGGGAAGCACAGTAACCGCCACCCCCGCCTCCGCCAGCCGGCGGGATTTCTGCTGCAGGAGATCAGGGGAAAGGGCGGAGAGTTTGGTCACGTGACCGATGGCAACCCGCCCGCCGTACCCGAAGCGCTCGGTCAGGTCGCAAACGTAGTCGAGGTCAAGGGAGTCGGCATCAGGACCAGAGTCCAGGTGCATGTCAATATCGATATCAAATTCCCGGGCGATTTCGAAAACTCGGTCAATCTGCCCGTGGGGGTCGCTGTCGGTGTAGGGAGCGCCTCCTACTACACTGCCGCCCTGTCCTAGGGCCTGCACCATCAGCTCGTCGGTGCCGGGGTTGTTGAGCAGCCCCTCCTGCGGGAAGATGCAGATCTCGATGTCCATGGCCCATCGGAACTCATCGACCAAGGGGAGGATGCCCTCCAGGCTTCGCAGCCCGATGACCGGGTCCACCTCGAGGTGAGTTCGCATCCGGGTCGTGCCGTTGGCCACGCACTTCTCGAGCGTTCGTCTGGCGCGTTGGTAGACATCATCCGGAGTCCACTCCGCCTTGAGCCGGGCCACCTCGCCGATGGCCTCGTTCAGGCCTCCCCGCTGCGACGAAAGACGGTCCAGCAGGCAGGACTTGTCCAGGTGAATGTGGGTCTCAACGAAGCCGGACGAGACCAGTCTGCCGCCTGCGTCGATGACCTCGCCTTCAGCCTCGAGATGGGGCTGGATGGCGGCGATTATCCCGCCCTCGATCCCTATATCGACCAGCGGGGCAGACGGATCATCGTTCACCCTGGCGTTTCGCAGTATGGTATCCATCACCCCTGTGAGTCCCCCTATTTGCTGACCCGCCTTCGGGCCTGTCAGCCTTCGATTCCCAGTTCTGCTTTCATGTCCGCGACCGCCTGGTTGCGGGACTTGCGCTGCCACTGCGGACGGGCGTTGATGGGCACATTTATGATTTCGGGATCTATCTTGAGGGCCACGAACACCGGGCCGGGCTGTCCCAGTATTTCCTCGATCTGGCTGGCGAAGTCCTCCAGATTATCGATGGAGTAGGTCTTGCGGTACCCGCAACCCTGGGCGACCACGTCGTAGGCCATCACATCGGCGTTGGGAACGGGCTGGCCGCCGGTCGTGGCGTAGACGCCGTTGTCCAGCATGAAGTGGTAGAGGTTTTGAGGCGCTTTCTCCGCGATGGTGGGCAGGGCTCCCATGCCCATCAACACGTCGCCCTCGGAGTCGAACAGCACCACCCTCTGCTCCGGCTGAGCCAGCGCCAGTCCGAGCGCGAAGGACGCGTGTCCGCCCATGGCCGGGTCTCCCAGCGGGAGGTCGCGGTCGGGCTGATCACTCATCTCCACCCAGAACCGACCTCCTCGGCCGGGAATCACGATGGCATCGCCCCGGTGTTCGCTAAACACCTGCAGCATTTCCGCTGTCTTCATCATAGTCTTCTTTTCCCCTCCCTTTTCGTGTCCGAAAAGGGCTTTCGTGTGTACCGGACTTAACGACTCACATTGAATCCGTGATATTCGTCGCCAACCAGAACGGCCACCGGACGTTTTTCCCGTGCCGCCTCCTTGAAAGCGATGGATATGCGGTCGGCGTCTTCATCGGATTCGACGAGGTAGTAGTTTATGTTAAAGGCGTGCAGGAACCGCTCGGTGTAGAATGCCGCCGTATCAGTGATCACGCCATGCCGCGTCCACCCCCGGTAGCCCACCATCATCACCACCGGCGTGTTCATGCCGAGGCCCCAGCCGCGAAGGGAATCCCCGGACTCCATCAGTCCGGTGTTCTGGATGAGAATGACCGGCTTCGCCCCTCCGGCGGCAAGCCCGGCGGCCGTCGAGAAAGCGTGGCCTTCACGGCTCACAGTCACGAGGTCCAACGACGGCTCGTCGCGCATCAGGACATACAGGAAATTGGTCTCGCTGTCGGGCAGCCAGACCACGTGGGTGATTCCGTTGTTCTTCAACTCTTCCAGCACTCTGGCCGGGCTGAGTTCTGCCATCTTGAATTCCTCCTGGTGTCTCCCCTCCCCCGAAGGGGCAGGGGGTCGTCTGAACTGTGATATTTGTGATTAGGGGATTTCCCTGATTATGAACAGACTCACCGTGGTTGAATAATCCTGCCCATCATATCAATCACACCAATCACAGTTCCAACGTATCTCCGTGCCCTCCACGGTGTCTCCCGGCTACCTCCTACCGTTCCGGCCACACGGGCTCGTGGTGGCCCAGCGGCACAGTCGGCCTGGTCCAGTGCGGTTTGGTCTCAGAAAGCTGCAGGGACGGCGCCAGGTGCGTAAGTCTGCCTCCCGGCACGTCGGTCTCGGTGCACCACTGCTCGATTTCCTCGAGAGTAAACTCACGGGGAACATCCCGGAGTTCGGATTCCGGCACCTCTCCCCTGTCGACCAGCCAGCGACCGGTCTGCGCCAGAGATGCCCTCACCAGCCAGCTGCCGCCCTCGCGGGCTCGGCGGGCCAGCGCCACCATGGCACCGAAGGCCATCAGGTAGCCCGTCAGGTAGTCGATGGCGGACACGGGGTAGAACTGTGGCCCCTCTTCCGCGCCCGGGAAGAGCTGCCCCTGCCGGTGGGTTATCCCGCTGACTGTCTGTACGACCGTGTCAAACCCCCGGCGGTCGGCCCATGGACCAACTCGTCCAAAGGCGGACAACGAGACGTACACTATGCCCGGGCGCTCCCTCGCCAGGTCCTGTGGCGACAGGCCTCGGTGCGCCAATGTCCCAGGGCGATACCCCTGCGAGAACACGTCGCCATGACGCACCAGTTCCCGCAACGTCTCCAGTTGGTGCTCGTCCCGCATGTCGATGTGTGCGGAGAGCTTGCCGTGCCCCGTATCCAGCTCCTGGGACGGACTGAACGGCAGGTGCGGGCCGCTGATCTTCATCACATCGGCGCCGTGCTCCGCGAGGGTGCGGGCGCAGGTCGGGCCGGCCAGCACCCTGGTGAGGTCCAGCACCCTGATACCGGAAAGCGGACGGTCGCCATCGGGAAACGCCTCAGGAGGGCTGTCGCCGATCCTCTCGATTTCCAGCAGAGGCAAGGAAGCCACTGCCGCCGACTGCGGATGCATGGCCCATTCCTCCATGGAGCGGACCATTCCACCGGCGCCCCTGGCGGCAATAATGGCCTCCTCCAGCTCCAGCGCATCCCAGTCCGCTACAGCCCGGCGCACGGCCTCCCGATCCTCGGGGACGCCAAGAACGCCCAGCGCGGCATCCCGGTGGTTGGGAAAGTTGCAGTGCAGGTAGCTCCAGCGACCATTTTGGGCCGGATAGACCCCCATCACCGGAGTGCGCTCGGCGGCAACGGGGTTGCCGTCCATCTTGAGGTAGTGTCCACTGCGCAGGGATGCCGTCGCTCGCCGGACGTCTATACCGACATCCTGACTCCGGCCGGAGCGAAGCTTCCAGAGGTCGGAGACGGCTAGCCCGACCGCGGCCAGGCTGGCAGCGGCGGTCTCTCCAATGCGAAAGGGTGTCGGCAGGACAGGATCGGCCTTCCCGGTTATATCCGCCTTGGCTGCAGCCCGCGGGTCCAATCCCACAGTAGCGAGAATTTCAGACAGTGCTTGATTACTCACCCGGTCCATTACTCCTGATTTTGGTACCCCAACATTACCACAACTGCTGGGATGCCAGGCGGGCCCCTTCCGCCATGGAGGCCAATTTGGCCCAGGCGATGTTGGCCTCGACCTTGCGGCCCCAGGCCGATGTGCCGAAACCGCAGTCGCTGCCGGCGATGACATTCTCGCGGCCCACAATGTTGGCGTAATTGGCGATTCGCTGGGCGATCAGCTCCGGGTGCTCGATGAAATTCGTAGTCGAGTCCAGTACTCCCGGAATCAGCACCTTGCCCTCCGGGAGGTCAACGTTCTCCCAGACTTTCCACTCGTGGGCATGCCTGGGGTTGGCTCCCTCGAAGGAGAGTCCAACCGGACGAGCCTTGAGCACCAGTTCCACGATCTCGCTGAGCGGAATGTCATGGTGGTGCGGACCCTCTGTATTGCCCCAGCACAGGTGCAGCCGCATCCTCTCGGGGTCAATGCCCTGCAGAGCGTAGTTGATCACCTCAACATGCTGCTCCACGATTCTCTTGAATTCCTCGACCGAGAGATGCGAGAACTGGGTAATCCGAGTCATCGCCAGGTCGGGACAGTCGATTTGTAACAGCAGACCAGCGTCGACGATGGCGTTGTATTCCTGCTTCATAACGTCGGCAAGGGCGTACAGATAATCTTCCTCGGTGGGGAAGTACTCGTTGGGCAGGAAATTGGCTATGACGCCGGGGGATGCCGCCGTCATGAATACCTCTTCCACTGGCACGCCAGCAGAAGCCGACTTCAGGTTGTCAATGTCCTGCAGCACAGCGGGCCAGTCCTTCCAGGAGATGGGACCGGTGCACGCAGGTTGCGGCAGATTCCGCGACGAATAATGGGTCTGCGTGGCAGCGAACTCCGGAAAGTCCGCGTCATCCAGGCGAGGACGGGCGCGAATTACCCGCTCACCCTCAAAGCCCGACAATCGTTCCTTCACATAGGTCGCGTACTGGGAGCGGCCCTGTTCGCCGTCGTTAACGACATCTACTCCGGCACGCCACTGCCTGGAAACAACATCGGAAACCTCTTCCCGAACACCCACAGCAAGGCGACCGGGATCAAATGCTTTTCCCTCCTCCCGTTCCCGAAGCAGTTCTTGCAGATCGGACGACCGGGGAAGACTGCCGGTGTGGGTGGTCAGTATCCTCGAGGTGCTTCTCTTCATCAGCTCCACCGGTTCCTTAAATTTTGACGCTTGATGCTTCAATTCTACCCAATTATTCGCTTCGGCACCGGGGCCCTCACGCTTCCGGATATGCCTGCCGACGCGTCGGACACCCGGCAAGGGCGAGCTCACACTCCTCCGGGCCAGCCTAAATGGTAGCGGGCAATGGCTGCGTCAAGTCCAGCCCGGAAATCCTGGCGCCATCCAAGCACATCCGTCCGATCGTTTTGGAGGCCCAAGATTAACCGAAGGGAGACTAGGGCGAATCGACAATTTGTTAGCCCCAGATGACAGAGGAGACCAGGTAGAGCGCTGAGAGAAAGTAGACGCTCCTGCGGTCATACCGGGTGGCTATGCGGCGCCAGTGTTTCAGTTTGTTGAATGCCCGCTCTATCAGGTTGCGTTCACTGTAGAGTTCCCTGTCGTATTTCCATGGCTCTTTCCGGTTTGACTTGGGCGGGATTACTGCAGTAGCGCCCGATGAGCTTATGAAAGCCAGTATCCTGTTGCTCTCGTAGCCCTTGTCGGCTATCACTGCACCGGTTTCTATCCCCTCCAGCAGTGGTATGGCTTGGGGGCCGTCCGACGCCTGACCGCCGGTCAGGGCGAATCGTATCGGACGTCCCTGTGCATCGCACACCATGTGAATCTTGGTGCTCAGTCCGCCACGGGAGCGCCCAAGAGCCTGATCCTTGTTCCCCCTTTTCCACCCGCTGCCTGTTGGTGAACCCGGACAATGGTGGAATCGATCATCACGTAGCTGTTGTCTTTGTCCTCAAGCAGTACCTCGAATATCCTCTGCCAGATACCGGACTTGGCCCAGCGGGTGAAGCGCTTGTGGACGCTCTTCCAGTTGCCGTATTCCTCAGGCAAGTACTTCCACTGTGCGCCGCTGCGTAGTACCCAGAGAACGCCGTTTACAAAACTCCGGTTGTCCTTGGCGGTCACCCCCACGTGCCCTGGGCGTCCAGGGAGAAAATCCTCTATCCGTTGCCACTGGGATGCGCTGAGCTCGTACTGACCCATCCCCTTGCCTCCACCACACGGCTGATTCAGACTTACACCCTACCACCTTGGCCCAGATACATTGCCTGTGCGCCTAACTCAAGCTTTCACGAATTGTCGATTCGCCCTAGTTTGGCATTCGACGATGTACGGCATGCCTCGACTCACGAGCGTTTTGGCTTCGACAGAGGGAAACCAGCGGTCCGTACCCGCTGCATTTGGACCGAGCTACGAGGACCGGGGCAATTATGACCCACGTGGTATCCGATCTTTTTACTTGACCTAGTTCTTCGGGACCAGCAGCTTTGATGCAGTCAATGCCAAATAGGCTTATGAGGAAATGCAATCAGTTACGAGCGAATCAAGATTTGACAATAGTTTTGGTTCAATAGTTTTGGATTATAGATACCATTTGAACTATCTAGCATTAGTATTTCGCCCGGTCAAAACTGTCAAATCCATCCTGTTTTTAGCAACTCGCCCGCTCACGCACCGGAATCATGACAAGGCAAGAAATGGAATCATACTTTCACCAAGCATCAGATTCCACATGAAAAATGCCAAATCACCTACGGCTCACAAACTCTGGCGCGGAGCCAGTCAGTTCGACGCCTTTAGCGGAGTGCCGTCGAGCGAAAGCCACGGGAAAACTACTCTGGATGCCAATGACTCTCGAAACAGCCTATTGGTACCTTTGACACTACAGGTATAATTTTACCTTGACGATTACGGATTACACGCTATGCTGTGCGGGAAACGTCAGTGCTTGGGGGTATCCAATCCATCGAGTTCCGCACGGCGGGACACCAGGAACAATTTTTGGCACCTACTTTGATGTCGCTCCTCAGGTCTCTGTTCCGGGATTCTGAGTGGAGTAGCACCAACGACCGCAGGTATGATCTGCAAATTACCGTCTGGGTGCGTTGGGTGGCAGTTATTGGATGGCTTGCGGTCAATAACTACCGTCCCGACCTGGATGCTCCTTCATACATTCCCAACAACTTGCTGGGTTTGGCCGTACTATTTTTCAACGCCTTCGTTCACTACAGATTGCGTCGAGGCAAGTCAGTAAGTTGGCAATGTGCCCTGGCTCTCAGCGTGGCGGACCTGATCGGGATTTCATGGGGACTTTGGAACAGCGACGGTTTCTTCAACGGGCATTATGTTCTGTATTACCCTGCTCTGGCATTGTTCAGTGTCATGTTTTCCTCATTTGCTGCTTGCCTCACCTGCGGAGTCATAGTTTCCCTGGTGTATGCAGGGATTTCGATACAGAGCGTTCCAAACTACTCGCTGGACGGAGACCAGGAGACGACGCTCCTGGTCAGAATTCTTGCAATGTTTGTCGTGATCGCGTGCGTAAACCTCGTGGCCCGGTACGAGAGAATTCGCCGCAGGGATGCCGTAGCACAGGCCCTGGAACTTCAGAGAGAACGAATCGAGCTCTCCCGCACAATACACGACACGGTGGCACAGACTACGTATATGCTCAGCGTCGGGATCGAAACGGCCAGGCGACTCGCAAACCAGTCGAATCAGGCCCTGATCAACAGCCTGGATGCGACTCACTCATTGGCCCAAACCATCTTGTGGGAGATACAGGCCCCCCTCGAAGGTGGTCAATTGTTCCGGGACAACGAACTGGGATCAGTACTGAGGTCTCATCTGGTCACATTTACGGACCTCACCTCCATACCAGTCCATTTGACTTTGGAAGGGGAAGAACCACCTCTCTCTCCCGGCACAAAGGGACTTATTTTCTCTATAATTCATAACAGTCTTACCAATGTCGTGCGACATTCACAGGCCACTGATGTATCGATATCGCTCGAATTTGGTACCAAGGGTATCAGTCTTTCCGTCATGGACAACGGCGTCGGGCTGCCGGATGATTACAGCGCCCGCGGCGTGGGGATTCTCAGCATGCTCGATAGCGCAGAGCAATTGGGCGGGCGACTGGAAGTATCATCGGACCGGTCGGAACCGGGAACTTTGGTCACTTGCTGGTTACCAAACGCCCTGAAACAAGGAGGTCGATGAATTGCGTGATAATCGTGTGGTGAAGGTGTTGCTGGTTGATGACCATCAGATCATGCTTGACGGTCTCCAGAGGCTGCTGGAAGGGACTGATGACCTGGAAGTTGTGGGTTCAGCCCTACACGGCGACGGGGCAATTGCGCTTGCGCACGAGTTGGAGCCTGACGTAATCGTAATGGACGTAATTCTGTCCGGAAGGGACGGAATCGAAATCTGTCGGGAAATCAAGGAATCGCTGCCGGAAGCCCGTGTATTGATGCTTACCGCCTCCAGCGAAGAGGACAAAGTTCTGGAGGCGATTTATGCTGGAGCGACCGGCTACCTCAGGAAATTGTCAGGTTCCCAGAAATTGATCGACACGATACGGGATGTGGCCGATGGCGAATATCGTATACCACAGGAGGTTATGCGAAGATTATTCGCCGGGATGCGCACCATTCCTCAAATGGCAGACACCTCAGTTCTCGAGCGATTGACGGACCGGGAAAAGCAGATTCTCATGTTATTCGCATCTGGCAGATCTTACGCAGATATCGCCAAGCTCAGGGGGAATCAAACCGTCACCATCAGGAATGCCATTTACGGCATTCAGAACAAGATAGGCGTCCGGTCGAAACAGGAAATGGTTCTCTGGGCTGTGAGAAACGGGCTGCTAACCGACGACCGGTATGACGTCGCCCCAAGGGTACCGGAGGATTAGCCGTCAGGGCGAGTTCCTCGTCAAGAGATTCCCAGGATTTCAGACTGCTCCCACCGTCCACTTCGCCGATTGCGTTAGATACATCCGGAGGCGGCAGCCGTGCAGGCTGAACGGGCCGCGGCCGCCGCTTGCTACCCCTGGATCTTCCTCTCACTGTTGCGGACCGCCCCAGCCCTTGGCTACGAGCACTGGGTGAGTGAATTGGGAAGCCCGGGCTGACCTTTATCCAATTCGCAAGTGACCGAAAGCTGAGATCTCCTTGCCCTGGGGAATTCATCTCCAATGCGGGAGAGGCTCATTTCCCAGGGCCCCTGCTTTGTCAGCCATCGTGGTCAACCTCACTGTTCACGAGCAGCCACGGTAATACTGCTATTTTCTGCGAGTACCGGGGACGAAGGGTGCTTGTATAAGGCCCCTGTGCCCTGCTATTTTTGCAGGTACTTTTCTATCTATTCAGTACAGGGCAGCGCGTTGTATGGGATTGCGATTCATTCTGGGACTGTTCTTGGTTGTCGCCCTGACGGCGTGTTCAGGCGAAGTCGTTAGGGAAGTTGTGATTACCCCTGCTCCAGGGCCGACGGAGACAGTCGCTCCAGCAACGGGGCAGGTTCAAGAAGAAGGGGAGCAAACCTCCAGCGAACCCAGGATATTCAAGATAGGCATCGCGGAAGACCTCACCACCACCAATCACTGGGCCTACCTCGGTCCCGACGGCACGGTGTGGAACGGATACGTGCTGGGAGGCGGAAAACCTGCCCTGTACGGCTACTCCGCACAGCGATACGACTGGATTCCTTCGCTGGCCGCAGACTTTCCGAAGCCCCTGGAGGAAGTAACTGAGGGCAATCAAACGCTCTGGAAAACCCAGGTGCAGCTGAAGGAGGGAGTGCAATGGAGCGACGGGAACGAGGTAACCGCTGAGGACTTCGTGTTTACCGCGCACACCGCCGTCGACATGCAGCTAACCGGCAACTGGCCTTCTATCGTGGACCCGAAATATTTCGAGCGGGCCGAGGCAGACGGCCCTTATTCCCTCACGATCTACTTCAAGGAGAAGCCCGGGCTCGCTCGCTGGCAGTTCGGGCTTGCATTCATGCCCATTTTCTCCAAGTCGTATTGGGAGCCAGTGGTAGAGGATGCCCGGCAGGCAGGGGAGCTCACGGAGCAGCAAAAGGCACTCTTCGCCCACGCTCCGGAGGGCGAGCCGAGCGCTGGCGGCTACATCTTCGATCAATGGGAGCGGGGCGCCTTCGCTGAGAAGTCCAGCAATTCGGAGTACTATTTTGCGGGCGCCAGCATTGCGCAGTATTCCGATGGGGCATACTTTGCCTCCAAGCCAGGGGCCTACGAGTTCTCGGCTTACGGCGAGCCCAGCGGACAACCGCAACTGGAGTACACGGAGGGCCCGTACGCAGAGAGTACGATCTATTCGATCTACGGCAGCCAGGACGCCGCCGTCCTAGCGCTCAAGAAAGGCGACATAGACTTCATGCTGAACCCATTGGGGCTCTCGTCGGGACTTCAGGAGCAGCTGCAGAGTGAGGGCGGTCTCACCACAATCGAAAACGCGTCGGATGGAGTGCGGTACCTGGGGTTCAACTTCCGCAAGGCTCCGATGGACAATAAGGCCTTCCGGCAGGCAGTGGCCACGTTAATTGACAAGGAATTCCTCGTGGACACCGTGCTGCAGGGAGTAGCCATTCCAATGTATACGATGGTGCCCGAGGGCAACGGAGCGTGGTACAACCCCGATGTCCCGCTCATCGGCATGGGCATGACCAGGGCCGAGAGAATTCAAGGCGCCGTTGACCTCCTCAAAAATGCCGGATTCACTTGGGAAACCGAACCGCGTCTGAGCGAGGATGGGCAGTTCGTAGAGCAGCAGGGCGAAGGCCTGACCATGCCCGACGGCCAGCCGGTTCCGTCCATGGAGGTGCTGGCCCCCAGCCCGGGCTATGATCCCCTTCGCTCCACTTTCGCAATCTGGATCGAGAGATGGTTGAACGAAGTCGGCATTCCGCTGCGAGCCAACCTCACCGGATTCAACGTTATAGTAGACCGGGTGTTCAACCAGCAGGACTTTGACATGTGGATTCTGGGATGGGGTCTGAACCCGTTCCCCGACTACCTGGAGTCGTTCTTTCACAGCCGGTATTCCGAACTTGAGGGATACAATGCTGGTGGATACGACAATCCGGAGTTCGACGCCCTCGCGGACCAGTTACTTGCCGAAACCGACCTGGAGGAGGCCCGGCGACAGGTGTTCGAGATGCAGGCTTTCGTAGCGGAAGATTTACCTTACGTGGTGCTGTTCGACACTCCCATCATCGAAACGTACCGCAGTGAGAGGATCGAGTTCCCGTACACCAAGACTTGGGGAGGACTCCAGAGCGTTTCAGGCATGCCCACCTTGGTAAATTTCAAGTGATGGTACCGGCTTGCGTCGAGGGATGAACGGGGAAACCACGTTCGTTGTGATCATCTCGAAATTGGGTGCCGCCTGATATATCGCTCCGGGTCCGAGGGGGCAGATTCAGGGTAGGGAGGAAAGGCTAGTGCGGCCGGATTGCTATGGATGTAGCCCCTCCTCGACGTTGGTCTTCTCTTGCACCACAGGGATGGCGAATCAGGGCATTTGCTCACGTTCAGGTAAGCGTTCCAAATCATGCGCAGGTGGGCGCGCATGACAGGCTACATTCTACGACGCGTCGGGCAAATGGCCCTCACGCTGTTCCTGATTATCACGCTGACCTTCTTCCTCGTTAACGCTCAGCCCGGGGACTACGCCTCGTTCTATGTTCTAAACCCCGACCTGCCGCCCGACGTCAAGGATAAAATGCGGGCGGCTTTCGGCCTGGACAAGCCGCTGTGGCAGCAGTACCTGATCCACCTCAAGAACACCTTCACCGGCAATTTCGGGGTTTCGTTCGGGCACTTCCCTCGCCCTGTCCTGGACGTCATCGGTGAAAGGGTGCCCCGCACGTTGATGCTGTTCCTCACCGCGACGACCATTTCTTTCTACATTGGCTTCTTCCTCGGGAAAGCCATCGCCTGGCGGCGTGGGGGCCTGTTCGAATACGCGGCAACCATTTCCGGCGCCACGCTGTTCACGGCATTCACGCCTGCGTTCGCGCTGATGATGATCTGGGTGTTTGCCTTCAAGCTTGGCTGGTTTCCTGTCGGGAAATTTCTCGACCCCCTGGTGTGGCGAGGAGCCGATGTCAGCGCCAACTACGTTTTTGGCAACATGCTGGTCTCCGCAGCCGCATTCTTTGCCTTCGTTTTGGTCTTCGTACTGCTGCTGAGAAAATTCGGACGCCGCGTTCCCTTGTTCTACGCTGTACCGGTAATGGCCTTGGGCGTACTGGTTATCATTTTGGCCTGGGCTCTCTCTGGCATGGGAGCCCTGGCACTGGACATACTCAAGCATATGGTCCTACCCGTAGCGACCCTGACGCTCATCTCATTTGCAGGCACCATGCTCCTTACCCGAAACAGCATGCTGGAAACCATTCGGGAGGACTACGTCATGGCCGCCCGGGCAAAGGGGCTGCCGGAAAAGCAGATACGAGACCACCATGCCGCCCGCAACGCCCTGTTGCCGGTGGTGACAAGCCTGGTCTACAGCCTGATTTTTGCAATAGATGGCAGCGTGATAATCGAGGGCATATTCTCCTGGCCTGGCACCGGTTTGACGCTGTTGCAGGCTGTCCGCAGCGAGGACCTCCCGCTGGTCATGGGGTCCATGCTGTTCATCGGGCTGCTTTCCCTGCTTGCCCACGCCGCAGTGGATGTCCTCTACGTGATGCTTGACCCGAGGATCCGGTACCAGTGATTTCCCGCCGGCAAATGACCACCCTGCCGCCGGAATTCACAGACGACGACTCCGGATGGGGACGGGCCGGGTTCCTGCTGAACCGGCTGGTCCTGGCGGCCCGTTCCCTCAGACAAGGCTGGAACATTTTCGTGGAGAGCCGTCTGGGCGTGGTGTCGCTCCTGATTATCGCGGTCTTCGCCCTGATGGCTGTTTCGCATCCCATTCTGATGGCTACGATCTGGGACCCTGCCACTTACGACCCGGTCACCGGCTATTCATTTGACCAGGTGGAACAACCCGCCCCTCCGAGCTGGAAGCACCCGCTGGGAACGGATCCACTGGGCCGCGACGTGCTCAGCCAGCTGCTGTACAGCACCAGGTCCGAGTTCGTGCTCGGCATAACCGCCGCCCTCGTTACAGTAGGGATAGCCACCGTCGTGGGGGCTGTTTCGGCCTACTTCGGCGGACTGCTGGACGCATTCTTCATGCGCCTGGCCGACTTGGTCATTGCCCTGCCATCGATCTCCCTGCTCATTGTGCTCAGCGCCCTGTTCAACCTGAACCTGTTTTACATTGCTTTGATTATCGGATTGCTGGGAGGATTTGGCGGCACGGCCATCATCCTCAAGTCACAGGCGCTCACCGTCAGCGTCAAGCCGTTCATCGAGGCGGCCCGCGTCGCCGGTGGCGGCCATCTCCACATCATCTTTGCCCATATCGTCCCGCACCTGCTTCCCCTTTCGTTGCTCTATATGATGTTCACGGTCACCAACGCCATTTTCGCCGAGGCGGTGCTGTCCTTCCTGGGCCTGCTGGACCTGCGAATGAGCTGGGGGATCATGATCCATACGGCCAATACTGGAGGCTATCTGCTGGGCGGGACCAAGTACTGGTGGCTCATCGTTCCTGCAGGAGCCTCCATAACCTTCCTGTGCAGCGCGTTCTACCTGGCAGGGCGCGCCCTTGACGAAGTGGTGAATCCCAGGCTGCGACGAAGGAGCAATTGATCGGCATGTTGTTGAAAGGTGGAACAAATGCCGTCTGACGCGGTCCTCGAGGTGAAAGACCTTTCCCTGTCCTATCAGATTCGACAGGGAGAGGTCAAAGCCGTTCAGGACGTCAGCTTCCGCCTGGCCCGAGGCCATTCCCTTGGGCTGGTCGGCGAGTCAGGGTGCGGCAAGTCGTCGATCGCCAACTGCCTCATGGGCCTGCTGCCGGACAATGCACTTGTGTCGAACGGACAGGTCGTGCTGGGCGGACAAGACCTGCTTGGCATGCCCGAGGAGACACTACGTCATTTCCGCTGGAACCGCATCGCCATGGTGTTTCAGGCAGCGATGAACGTCCTGGACCCCGTGTACCGCGTTGGAGACCAGATAACGGAGGCGATGGAGGCGCACGCCCATTTCTCTCCGGCGCCACAGAGTGTGCGGAGCGAACGTGCGCCTTGGCGCCTCAAACGCACGGAGTCCGGTGCCAGGGAGAAAGTTGCGGACCTGTTTCGCAAGGTCGGGCTGGATCCGCAGTTGATGGACCGGTATCCCCACGAGTTCAGCGGCGGCATGCGCCAGCGGGCGGTCATCGCCATGGCCCTCTCCTGCGACCCTGACGTGATCATCGCCGACGAACCCACCACGGCCCTGGACGTCATCATGCAGGACAGAATCCTCAGGGAGCTGAAGGCCATACAGACTGAGACTGACCTCGCAGTGATTTACATCAGCCACGACATCGCCGTCATCGCGGAGGTGACCAATTCGGTGGCCGTGATGTACGCGGGGCGTCTGGTGGAATTGGGTGCCACCACAGAGGTGTTGGCGTCCCCGCTACACCACTACACTGCGGCCCTCGTTTCCTCATTCCCGACTCTGATGGGGGAGAAAAAACCCCTTGCGGTACTCGGCGGAGAGCCTCCGGACCTCGTTTCTCCACCATCCGGTTGCCCATTCCATCCCAGGTGTCCCGCTTCGACGGATATCTGCCGAACAGAGGTGCCTCCCAGGGTGAATCGCGGAAACCACTGGGCAGCATGCTGGCATCCCGTCGACTCGGCAGCCGCCCCGAGCGGGTCGACGCCGTGAGCGAGCAAGTGACGTTGCCGCAGGAACCGAACGACGCAGAGCTTGCGACGGGGCCGCTGTTGGAGGTCCGTGGCATGACGAAGCGATTCGCCGTTTCCAAGAACCTGTTCCGTAGGCCGTCGAGTTTCATTCACGCAGTGGACGACGTCTCATTTCAACTGCATCGGGGAGAGAGCCTGGGAGTGGTTGGAGAATCAGGCTGCGGCAAGACCACCATTGGCAAGCTGCTGGTGAAGCTGATCGAGCCCGACGACGGCAGCATACAGTTTAGCTTCGCCAACGACGGAGCTGCCGACGCTAGCAGTTCGACGGTAGACCCATCCCTGCTCCGGGGCAAGCCGCTGAAGGATTTCCGTCGCAGAGCGCAGATGATATTCCAGGACCCCTACGAATCCATGAATCCCCGCCGCACGATCTACGACATCGTATCCGAGCCCCTGTCGGTGCAGGGATTGGGCAGCGTAATGGACCGGGTCCAGAGAGTGCGAGAGATTCTGACCTCTGTCGGCCTGGCGCCCGCATCGGAATTCCTGTTTCGCCATCCGCACGAGCTTTCGGGAGGCCAGCGGCAGCGAGTGGCCATAGCACGAGCGCTGGTCATTGGCCCGGAATTCGTGGTGGCGGACGAGCCGACCTCCATGCTGGACGTATCCAGCAGGGCGGGAATCATGCTCCTGATGCAACAGCTAGCGCAGGACCTGGAGATCTCCTACCTGCACATCACGCACGACCTGGCGGTGGCCCGATATATGTGCGATCGCATTGCAGTGATGTATCTCGGCAAGATCGTGGAGGTGGGAGAGACAGAGGAGCTGTTGCGTAACCCGCTCCATCCCTACACGAAAGCCCTGCTGTCGGCAGTGCCCGTGCCCCAGCCCGGACACCGACGGCAGGCTCCAGACATCCGCGGCGACCTTGCCCTACCCCTGGACCCGCCCCCGCGCTGCCGGTTCTACGACCGCTGCCCCGTGGCAACCGAACGATGCCGGGTTGAGCCACATCCCGCCAGCGAGGAAAAAGCTCCCGGCCACCTAGTGGCCTGCTACGAGGCGTGATGCAGTTGGCAGCCAGGCTTCAGCTTTCACCATTCATCAACGAAAGGGACACCCTCTTCCGAAGAGGGATTGGGAAAAGTCATACTGGACCTAGCAGGCGCCGGACTCGGTTGGCAGCGGGGCGCGCACCGTACCTCTTTCCGCAGGAAGGGCGGTCGGTTTCTTGGCCAGCAGGAAGAGGACACCACTCAAGACTCCAAAGCCACCGATAATTAGGAACGAAAGGGTGTAGCTTTTGGTCGCGTCGAACATGAACGCCGCGAACAAAGGGGCGGCCAACATGAGAGCGTACATCGGGGCGCTGGATATGCCGGTTATGGTGGCGAATGCTTTTTCGCCGAAATAGTCTCCTCGAATCGCGGTGGTCAACGGATTTCTGCCGCCGAAACCCGCACCAAATGTGGCCGCGAATAGAAGTGCCGTAGGTATACTGTCGACCATTACCGCCATGAGAAACCCGGCCGCCTGGATGAAGCCGAAGAAGGCAATGACGGCGTTCTTGGGCAGCCTGTCTCCCGCATACCCCCCGATCAGTTGAAAGACCGCAGCCACTCCCATGACTACGGAAAACATGTTTGCCGCCTGTTGCAACGACAGGCCCTTGTCCGTCAGCATCGGTACGAGGTGCACGGTCAGGGTCGCGAAGAGAATGCTGGAGAAAGCGTGGCCGAAGGTGATCAGCCAGAATGGGAGGGTTCTTATGGCTTGGCGCCCAGTGAATTGCAGCTTGTCCGACGATGGCGCCGCTCTTACGGATCTAAAGGCTTGCCTTGCCGCCGAGTCCGGTGGGTCACCGTCGGGGCGCAGGCCGTAGTCTTCCGGGCTGACTCGTACCAACTGAGATATGGGCCAAGCTACGCACAGGAACACGACACCGATCCATAGGGAGGTGACGCTCCAGCCGTGACTGCCCGGTGTTACCGCCCATGCCAGGATCGGCACCAGGACAAGTCCGCCCAGCGGTGAACCCTCGGCGGCGACCGCCATTGCCATACCCCGCCGGCGCACGAACCAGCGGTTGACCACCGACATGAACGGCAGCCACGTGCCGGCCGCAGTCCCCAGCATGATCATCCCGTATGACAGGTAAAAGATGACAATGCTGTTGGTACGGCTGAAAAGGAGGAAACCAAGGCCCGTAATTATGAACCCGATCAGGACCATCCGACGCGGGCCCAGCCGGTCGATCAGGTACCCCATCAACGGCCCGATAATGCTGCCCTCCAGCTGGGCCATGGAAAACGCGCCCGTCAATTGGGCGCGGCTCCACCCGAAATGCAGCTCCAGGGCCTTGATCCACACCCCGACTCCGCTCCAGACCGGCCCGCTCGACATGCCGTTGGCGAGCAGGGCCGTGCCAACCAATATCCAGCCGTAAAACAACGATTCAATCCTTCAGTGACGCTTGGGGGCAGGGGCAATGGGAATGCGCAAGCATAACAGATTCGGGCGGGGCGCCGGAGACTCCCGCACGCTGCTATTGGCCCAAATACTGCGAAAGCGCACTGGCAACGCAAGGGACTGCCATCGCCGCTGCGCGGGTGATGTTCGCTTGTACAGCCTCTACTCTGCCATTACACTGCTCCCCTGAGGGAAGTGATCACCAGCACAAATAGTCATTCAGGAATCGCCAAAGACTACTCCGGGGAGATAAGCCATGGCTGATTACAGGATCATTTCGTCTGATAACCACGTCATGGAACCACCCGATCTCTGGGTAAGCAGGATCGATGCCAAATACAAGGAGCGCGCCCCTCACACCGTGATGGAGGAGGACGGCGAGTGGTGGTACTGCGACGGGATGAAAATCTCCACCGGGTTCGGGTTCGGCGGGTCCCAGACCGGCAGGAGGTTTGAATCGCCCGAGGAACTGACCAGCGGCGATGTGTTCGCCAACGTTCGGCCCGGAGGCTACATCCCCGAAGAGCAGATCAAGGACATGGAGCTGGACGGCATCGATGTCAGCATCCTCTATCCCACCTTGGGCCTCCAGTTGTTCAAGGTGCCGGACAGCGAGCTGCTGAGCGCCGTATTCGCGACGTACAATGACTGGCTGGGCGAGTTCTGCCGAGCCGCTCCCAAGCGCCTCGCCGGCATTGCCATGATAAATGTGGATGACGTGGATGTTGCGGTGGCCGAGATGGAGCGGTGCCACAAGCTGGGTTTCATTGGTGGCATGATCACCGTCTATCCCCAGGAAGACCGCCGGTACGATTCTCCGATCTATGATCCCCTATGGGCGGCCGCCCAGGACCTCGGGATGCCCCTGGCGATGCATGCCGCGACCAACCGCTATGGCTCGGGAGAGGGCGACCGCGCCAGCACCAACCGGTTCTCGGTGACGGTGAACTTCGATCACTACGTCCGGATGTCGCTTACGGACATGATCTTCTGCGGCGTGTTCGAGCGCTACCCGAATCTGCAGATGGGCGCCGTGGAGCACGAGGTCTCCTGGGCTGCGCACTTCCTGGACCGGATGGACTACAACTACACCCAGCGGGCACGGGGTGTTAGCGGCTACCGGTTCAAGAACGATATGCTGCCCAGCGATTTCTTCCATCGGAACGTATTCCTCGGGTTCCAGGAGGACGGGCTGGGGATCAAGCTGCGGGACATCATCGGGGTCGAGACCCTGCAGTGGGGCTCCGACTACCCCCACCAGGAATCGACGTTCCCGAGAAGCCGGGAGATCCTTGAGGAGATCCTGGCGGAGTGCACACTGGAGGAGAGGGCACAGATAGCCGGAGGAAACGCGGCCAGGGTCTACAACCTGAACTGAGTCTGGATAAGCCAGCCCTGCGGAACAGTGCCGTCGCGTTCGGAAACGAGAGGCGGGCGTGCCTGGTGAACTATTCGGAGGAAACCCATGCGAATCGATGTCCACAGCCATATGATCTACCTGCCTTACCTGGAATACCTGGCAGGACGCAGTTCGCTGCCCCAGGGTGTACTGCGGGGCGGGACCTACTTCGTCAGCTGCCGTGGCGGATACCTGCACGCAGCGCCAACCGCCCACGCGGACGTCGACCAGAAGCTGCGGGCGATGGAAAACCTGGGTATCGGAATTTCGGTTTTGAGCCACGGCATGCCCGGTCCCGAGTTGCTGGGCACTCCTGAGGCCGACGACTGGGCCTCTCGCATCAACGACCACTTCGCCGAGGTGATCCAGGCCCACCCCGGCAAGTTCGAGGCGTTTGCCACCCTGGGCTGGTATAGCATCGAGCGCACCATAGCCGAGATCGACCGCTGCGTGAACCAGCTGGGTTTCAAGGGGATCTACCTATTCTCAAACATCAACCAGAAGACCGCAGACGTCAAGGAATTCTGGCCGGTATACAAGTACGCGCATGATCACGACATTACCATCAACATGCACCCGACCGCCCCCATCAACTTGAACGGCATTGATCACCGCCCCCTGGTCCCCGGCATGGCGTTCATGTTCGACACTGCCCTTGCCACGGTGCGAATGGTGATGAGCGGACTATTCCAGGAGTACCCCGACTTGAAGTTGATCGTCCCGCACACCGGTGGCTTCGTCCCATATATCCGTGGCCGCGTGGGCCGGCTGATCGACGAGTGGACATCGCCCGACGACTGGATGGACCTTGACCAGTCGTCGCAGTCCTACTTCGACAAGCTTTACGTCGACACCGTATCCCACAGTCCCGAGGTCCTGGAGTATTGCTACAAGATGTTCGGAGCGGAACAGATCCTGTACGGCACCGACCACCCGTTCGGCCCTCCGAACATCGAGATTTACAACGAGATGGTAGACGGACTGGACTGCCCCGAGTCGGACCGCGCCCTGATCAACGAGGGCAACGCCCGTCGCATATTGGGCCTGGGCGGGTAGCCGCAGCCAACGATCCGGGATCCAGCAGCACTGGATCTCCCAGTTAGAATCGTGTCCCGGGTTCGGCGTGTCGTCGGGCACCGTCCTAAAGTTGTTCGCCGAACACTTCACGGGGGCCACATTCCTCGGGATGGAGATGCAGTGCAAATAGAGACCATCGCCGTTCACAGCGGGCGAAACGTGGATCCGGCTACCGGAGCGGTCACTCCTCCCATTCATATGTCCACCACATTCCAGCGTGAGGCCGACGGAACCTATCCGACCGGTTTCGTCTACGGTCGCTCCGGCAACCCAACCCGGGCACTGTTGGAGGAGTGTGTCCGGGACCTGGAGGGCGGAGTGGCGGCCGCGGCTTTTTCCTCCGGCGCAGCTGCCCTGGCGGCGGTGTTTCAGTCCTTGGCCACAGGGGACCACCTGATCGCCCCGCAAGACATCTACCACGGCACGGCTGCCCTGCTGAGGCATCGCCTGGCTCGGTGGGGCTTGCACACGTCCTTCGTTGATATGACTGACCTTGACGCCGTCAGGGAGGCCATCACTCCTGCGACCAAACTAATACTGGTGGAAACACCGTCCAACCCGTTGCTGAAGATTACCGACATTTCCCGGGTCGCTCAGCTGGCCCACGAGCGAGGGCTCGCCTGCGTATGCGACAACACCTGGGCCACACCGGTACTCCAGCGTTGCATCGACCTCGGAGCGGACATGGTGGTCCATTCCTCCACAAAGTACCTTGGCGGGCACGGTGACGTCACCGGCGGACTGGTGGTCAGCGCTGACAACGGGCCAATGTTCCAGGAAGTGCGTGCGATACAGATGGATGGAGGAGCCGTTCCCTCGCCCTTTGACTGCTGGCTGTTACTCCGGGGAATCCGAACGCTGCCCTACCGGATGCGGGCCCACTCTGAGAACGCTCAGCAGGTAGCTGCCTTCCTCGATGCGCACCCGAATGTCCTCGAAGTGTTCTACCCCGGGCTTCCCAGCCACAAGGGACACGAAATCGCACAGCGCCAGATGAGCCGGCCCGGCGGCATGCTGTCATTCAGGGTCCGGGGCGGCAGGGAGGCGGCCTTCGGAGTTGCCGCCCGCCTAGCGCTGTTCACCCGGGCCACAAGCCTGGGCAGCTACGAGAGCCTGATTGAGCACAGGGCCTCCATCGAGGGGCCCGAGAGCGCTACGCCAGACGACCTGCTGCGGGTCTCCGTGGGCCTGGAGAGCGCCGACGACCTGATTGCCGACCTGGAGCAGGCCTTGACCAACTGAGGGCTGTCAGCTGGTCGGAAAGCTCTCCGAGGGCCTATCTATCCTCCTGACAATTGGCGATGGGACAGGGCAGCCTCAAGGGTTGCCCCTTGTGGTTGCCCTGATTGGAGAACAGGAAGACCCCTCGGAAACTACCAGGGCCCTTTAATTGTCCCTAGGCTTGGAAGATCAGGGCCGAAATCGGGTATTTCGCCAGCTTGCCGCCGAGCGAGAAAACGCCCTCACCCTAACCCTCTCCCAGAGGGAGAGGGAACATTTAAAATGCCCTGCGGAAACAACCGCGAGGGCAGGTCAATCACCGAGGAGGATGATACAATCATGTTGCCTCCCACCCATGCTATTAGCCTCCGACATCAGCAAGGCCTATTCTGAACGCACCCTGTTCAGCGGGCTAAACCTCTCACTGGCCGACGGTGACCGCGTTGCGCTCATTGGCGCCAATGGATCCGGCAAGACCACCCTCCTTGACATTCTGGCCGGCCAGGCCTTGTCTGACTCCGGCACCGTAACCCAACGTCGCTTTGCCACGGCGGGGTATCTCCGGCAGGAACCATCGCAATTTACCGGTGATTCCCTGCTGCAAACGGTGCTGAACGCCAACCACGAGGCCATCACCCTGGCCAGTCGCATTGCCTCCACAAGGGAGGAGCTTTCCTCGACGAACGACCCGCATGAGCAGCAGGAACTGATGTCCCTGCTCTCGCGCCTGGACGCGGAGATGGAGGCGGCGGGCGGCGAGGACCGGGACCACGAGGCCAAGGCAATACTGCTTGGCCTCGGTTTCAAGGAGCGCGATTTCTCCCGAAGCATGAACGAGTTCAGCGGCGGCTGGGTGATGCGGGCTGAGCTGGCCCGGATACTGTTCAGGAAACCCGACCTCCTGCTGA
>CAXXOI010000004.1:0-60633 GCA_963664175.2 Dehalococcoidia bacterium | reverse complement strand
TCCGCCGTCTCAGGGTGTTCCAGGTAGCCTCGAATGTATTGCTCCTCCAGTGTTCTTTCGGTTTCAGTTCGGAGATACTGTTCAACGGCTCTCTTGATAAACTCACTGCGGCTCAAGACCTTGCTGCGGCCCAGACGTTCCTTTTCTACTGCCTTCAGCACTTCGTCAGGAAGGCTGATCGCAATCTTGGCCATGTTGTTCCTCCCGATTCCTGAGGGCCAATCATACCACGGTATTACAACCGGTATGAATCCGAAAATCGGGGTTTCGAGAGTGTAGTTGGCCTCTACCGCGTAACCGCGCCCTCTGAGGCTGAGGAGGCCAGTTTGGCGTATTTGGCCAGGGCGCCGGTGGTGTAGTTGGGAGGCAGGGGCTGCCACCTGGCGCGACGGTCGGTCATCTCCTCCTCGGTCAGCTTGACGTTGAGCTGCCGGGCAGGAATGTCCCAGGGTGACTTCATCGCCCTCCTGCAACAGCGCGATGGGGCCGCCCACCGCAGCCTCGGGGGCGACGTGGCCCCACCATGGGACCGTGGCTGGCGCCGGAGAAACGGCCGTCGGTGACCAGCGCCACGTCATCGCCCAGTCCCTGGCCCACGATGGCGGCGGTCACTGCCAGCATTTCCTGCATCCCCGGCCCGCCCTTGGGTCCCTCGTAGCGGATGATGACGATGTCGCCGGCCTTTACCTGGCCAGCCTGGATGGCCTGGAACGCTGCGGGTTCCTGGTCGAACACGCGGGCTGGGCCGCGGTACACCTTCTCCTGGTGGCCGGCCACCTTGATGACTGCACCCTCGGGCGCAAGGTTGCCCCGCAGAATGGCGAGGCCGCCGGTCGGGCTGCGGGGGGTGTCCACCTCGGTGATGATCGGCTGGTCGTCGACCACGGAGATTCCGGACAGGTTCTCGGCCACGGTCTTGCCGGTGGACCGTCATCGCGTCGCCGTGCAAACATGCCAGCGGCCAGCAGGCGCTTCATCACCAGCGCGATCCCGCCGTAGCGCGAAAGGTCGGCCATCACGTAGCGGCCAGCGGGCTTCATGTCGGCGATGTAGGGTGTACTGGCGCTGATGCGCTCAAAGTCCTCGAGGGTCAGCGGCACCTCGGCCTCCCGGGCCATTGCCAGCAGGTGCAGCACGATGTTGGTGGAGCCGCCCATGGAGACTCCAACCGTTATGGCGTTCTCAAAGGCCTGCTTTGTCATGATGTCGCGGGGGCGGATGTCCTCCTCCAGCAGCCGCGTGACAGCGCGCCCGACGTCCTCGCGCCTCGCCCAGTTTGCGCGGATCGATGGCCGGGATGGAGGCGTCCGCCGGGCAGCGACATGCCCATCACCTCGATGGCGGTGGCCATAGTGTTGGCGGTGAACAGCCCGGCGCAGGACCCCTCGCCGGGGCAGGCGCGGCACTCCAGGTCCCGCAGTTCGTCGAAGGTTATGTCGCCCTTGGCGTATCCGCCCACGGCCTCGAACACGTCCTGGATATTCACGTCGCGGCCATTGTACTGGCCTGGCATGATCGAGCCGCCGTACATGAAGAGGCCGGGCACATTCAGCCGGGCCAGCGCCATCATGCAGCCGGGCATGTTCTTGTCGCAGCCGGCGATGGTGATCAGGCCGTCCATAGCGCTCACCGAAGGTGACCAGCTCGATGGAGTCGGCGATGACCTCGCGGCTAACCAGCGAGGTCTTCATGCCCTCGGTGCCCATGGAGATGCCGTCGCTGACGGTGATGGTGCCGAACTCGAAGGGCACGCCTTCCCCGGCGCGAACGCCCTCCTTGGCGGCGTTGGCGAAGCGCCCGAGGTGGACGTTTGCAGGGAGTAACGTCGCTGGCCAGGTTTGGCGATGGCGACGAATGGCTTTTCCATGTCCTCATGGGTGATGCCCATGGCCATCAGCATGGCGCGGGCCGGCGCGCGCTGCGGGTCGTGGGTGATCTCGGCGCTGCGGTGCTTGGTCTTGGCGGGTTTGGTCATAGTGGCCACAGGGTCATCTCCATGAGGAAGTATTAATTGCCGCTCAACCGGCTCGAACGACGAGCGGCCAGCGGAAACAAGTCGGAAATCTATCGCGCAATTATAGGTTGCAGCATGTTGCGGCACAAGGCATGCGAAGAGGGTCCGCCATGGCCTCTGGGAATAGACAAAGGAATGGGGGCGCACAGGAGTGCGCCCCAGAGAAGGAGTCCCATTATGGCCCGAAAAAATTACGCTTCTAGTGTGAGTCTGGCAACGTCAACCACCTTGTTTGCGATAGAAAAAGCGTCTTCGAGTTCTCCGAAGGTAATGTCGGGTGGATTTTCGTGGGCATTCTCATTACGTTTTCCTACAGCAATGCCAAGTTTCTCGACGCCTTCCTGTCCTACAGATTCCTCCAACAAGAGGGAGAATCTTTCCAGGTATCCGCCGCCCAATAGTTTGATAGTGTTCCATATTTCCGAAACAGTGGCGTTTCTCACGGAACTTCGCCCCAGCGACTGCAAAAAACTTGCAGTTGCAGCATCACTACATCCTTTTCCCAGTCGTTCGCGAACCAAACGAGTGATAACCCGTTCAATTTCCGAGCACATCAACCCGTTTAAATGTCTCGTCAAGTAGGCTGAGATAGCCGGATCAGTTTCAGGATACTGATTCAAATGGTGCCGGCAATCGCTGATCGCCGAATTCGTTAGAGGGAGCAAGAGGGGCATGACGCTATGCGGTGAAGGCGCACCGAGCCAACTTAAGCCTTTCTTGTAAGACCGAAACATCGCTAGTATTGTGTGTCACGGTCTCAATGAATTCCTTGTCGACTTGTAGACCTTCGTATGCTGTTGCCAGATCGGGGTTTATTGAATCCACCAACTCCACTGTACTAGCCATAACTGCATCTAGTGCAGCCAAGTTTAACCTTTGTCGCAGGTGAAAGGGTTTTTCCCCTAGTTGGGCTCGAACCATCGTGCAAGCTGTCTTGAATTTGTGCTCGATGTGTTCGATATGTTCGTCGTCTAGATTGTCCAATATTTCCATATAGTCAGTGATGAACTTTTTCATTGGCTTTCGGTAATTGCCCCGATTCTCTGAAAGGGCTAAAACTCGAAGCACTACCTCCACATCCCGATAACGAGGGTCAGGTTCGGCTGTTCCGATCAACTTTCGCCAATCTGAATTGTCGTTCAATCGGTCAAGCAGCTTGTTGGCAGCCTTTCTGAAAATTACTCTGCGGATCTCCATTGGATTCAGTTGAGTACCGCCTGTGTTCAGCCTCTCAAAGATCTGATAGACGCTGGTATTGTCGTTGGGTAGGATCTGCCTGATGACAATAGATCTAAGGGTCGCATCGTCAAGAGTTGTGCGATCGTTTTCGCTCAATTCAGTGTAGCTCTTGTTTTCCCAAGGTGAGTTGACGCCAGTGAGGCGAAATTCGCGCGTAGTTGAAAATTGTCCGTCGTAATATCGTGCGATGGTGGAAAGCCGCTGGTGTCCGTCAACGACATACAGAGTTGGGTTTGAGTGCTCTCTGAACAGGAATACTTGGGGAATAGGTAGACCCAAAAGAAAGGACTCAATAAGGCGACTAGCTTGCCGAATGTTCCACACATATCGGCGCTGATAATCGGGTATGACCAATTGGCTCGATGCCCATTTCTCATGCATCACTTTGACGGTGAAGTCTGTGGGAAACGACATAATCTCGTAGCGTATGTTCTGCGCCTCTTCCTCGTCTCCGGGCTCAGTTTCCTCGATAAGAAGCTCAGGGTCTTGTATTGCCACCATAACATCTCCCAAATTTTGCGACCTGAAGAATTTCCCCGAATCGCCCAATGTGCGTCGAGCCGAGATAATTGTCCTTATGGGATTGGCTCCCGAGACGAATCTATCAGGCAGTTTGGCTGGCGTCAAACAATAGTCAAATCGGCTTGACAGGAGCTACTTCAGAACCTCTGACGTTGCCCCTCCCAGCCGCTTTTCGTAGCAGAGGCTGAGGGGGTCGTCGGGCGGGTAGCTGCCGAAGGGCGGGATTTGGTGGTAGCCGCACTTTTCGTACAGGCTGATGGCCTCGGGCTGGTGGATGCCGGTCTCCAGCCGCATCAGGCCGGCGCCATTCTCCCTGGCGACCTCCTCCAGGTGCGCCAGCATCCGCCTGGCGAGGCCCATCCCGCGGAACCGGTCGCGGACGTACATGCGCTTCAGTTCGCCGTAGCGCCCGACAGGGTCATGGGGGTCGCAGATGATCTGCACGCCGCCACACCCGGCTGGTTCGCCGTCGCAGTACACGACGAAAAACTCCACCCGCTGCTCCACCAGCTTTTCGATGCTGTAGCCGTGCTGGCTCTCAATGGGATACAGCGGCCGCAGATAGGCGTCGAGCTCAGCGATGAGGCGCGAAGCCTCCTCTGTGCCGGGGTGCTCCCGGCAAATTGTGATGGATTTCGTAACGCTCATGATTCAAGTTTAGCACGGGCCGGACCAGCGTCACGGGTTGCGCCCATGACCGATTTCCTTTAACCTTCTGGACGACTCGGGATGACTCGAGGACTCAATTTTGACGGGACGACAGTCCCGGAATTTTCGAAACGGAGGGGCATGATGTTCAACCCGATCGGGTGGTTCAAGCCTGCGGTAGCCAAAGCCCATTGCGACATTCCCTGCGGTATTTATGACCCCATCAGTGCCAAGATCGCGGCCCAAACGGTGCAGAAGATGGTACTGCGCATGCAGAACCTGGAGCATCCGGCTCCCGGCTCCGAAATGTCCGCTCACCAGGCCTTCGCCAACACCTTCAACCGCTACGTGCAGGTGAAGGAAGAGCACGCCGAGAAGTGCAAGGAGGAGCTCCGCATCCTCTGGGCAGACTACGCCTGGCCGGGCACCGACGCCGCCGAGATTGCCGCCAAGTTCAATGCGGCCATCAAGCTGGCCGGTCAGTGCAAGCAGACCGTCAGCATGGAGAACGCCGAGAACCTGGTGGCCGCCTGCGACGACATCGCCGCCGCATTCTGGGGCACCAAGAACCAGGAATACAGCGACCCCCTGGCCGCCGCCCGCTACGGCAGCTAGACCACCTCAGCTGGCAAGTCCCTGGCAAAAGTGTAGGGGCGGGTTTGAAACCCGCCCCTACGGCTTATAGGCGCTTCCTGTCGCGAGGGATTAGCTGCCCGCGATAGCAGCCGGGCCCTCCGCCACCTTGACATCGAACTGCCTGGCCCTCTTGGCCTCGGCCTTGGGCAGACTGACGGTGAGGACGCCGTGCTCGTAGCG
The DNA here is from genome assembly GCA_963664175.2 of Dehalococcoidia bacterium. Classification (GTDB taxonomy): domain Bacteria; phylum Chloroflexota; class Dehalococcoidia; order Lucifugimonadales; family UBA3495; genus VXOI01. The sequence continues at coordinate 55,394 of CAXXOI010000004.1, read as the reverse complement.
CGGTTCCGCCTTGTCCTGGTCCACCGTGTCCGGCAGACGCAGCGAGCGATGGAAGGAGCCGCTGCGGCGCTCGCGCATCAGGTAGTTGCCCTCGGTGTTCTCGAAATGGGACGCGGTTTCGCCCCTTATGGTGAGCACGTTGTCCTCGATGGAGACCTGGATGTTGTCCGGTGACACGCCGGGCAGGGAAGCCCTGACGACGAAATCGTCACCGTCGGCTACCACGTCCAGCGGGGCCGCCCAGGCCTCAATGCCGCCGCCGTCCTCGTGGTTAAAGGAGCCGAATCGACGCCACATCCGGTCCATGTTGTCCTGCATCTGCCGTAGTTCGCTGGATGGGCTGAAAAAATTCCTTCGCTGTATCATGTTCATCAACTCCTGTTCACGAATTTCCGTATTGTCCGTCTGAATTTGCCTAGAGCTTCAGTCTCCTCGGAGAGGTGCCACGACTGTTAGAAGTAATAGCGGACACCCGCAGCGGGGACCCGGTACACCATGGCGGGCCGGGGCGCCTTGCGCTCCTTGATGGCTTCCTCCAGGATTTCAGAGACCTGCTGCGCCGCCTTGCTGTTCAGGTCCCCGACCTCACGTTCCATCACCGCGCCGTTACTGTTCACAATTTCATTCGCTGTCATCTTGCTTGTCCCTCCATTCGGACTGATTAGACTGTATCAGTTGACACGGTTCGTGTCAAGTATTTATATGTCTTCGGAACTATGCTGATCTAATAGCTATCAATATTCCTATATACTGTTGACATCTCCTTCCACGACAGCTATAAAACCTAGAACCCGGGGACACCCCGGCACAGGGACTGAAAACTGCCATGCAGCAGACGCCAGGGATATACCTGATCAGCGTTGTGGCGGATGCGCTGAACATGCACCCGCAGACGCTCCGCAAGTACGAGCGAGCCGGATTCATCGTGCCACTGCGCATGGGCGCCTTGCGCACCTATTCCGACGAGGATGTGGCCCGGCTGCGCCTGATCAAGCACTTTGTGGATGACATGGGGCTGAACCTGGCGGGCGTGCAGTTGGCCCTCAAGATGACCTCTGAGCTACTGTCGCTCCGGCAGGAGACGGCAACACAGGACGGCGATGTCCGTCGCATCGACGAGATGCTTGCCGAACTGGGGGTTCGCGTGGTGCAACGTGCCAGGCCGCAACCGGTGCAGGAACCAGGCGACAGCTGGTTCAAGGTGAACCCAGGCGAGTCGGTGCAGTTCGATACCGGAAGCGGAGAGACATTCGAGCGTTAGGGCAGTTGCCTGAGGACACTGCACAAGGGCACGAGTAGGGGCGCACTCCCGAGTCTTACCGAGGCATATGCGCTCCTATTTTTTCGACGATGAATAGCGAAGGCCTCGTCACTTCCCTCTCACAGCGTTATTCCTGCAGCCAGCGGGCAACGTCCTTGGCGAAGTAGCTGATGATAATGTCGGCGCCGGCGCGTTTGATGCCGGTCAGCAACTCGGTGGTGACCGGGCGCTCATCGATCCAGCCCTGCTGGGCAGCGGCCTTGACCATTGAATACTCGCCGCTGGCGCTGTAGGCAGCCAGCGGATGGTTGTAGCGCTCCCGGACCTCGCGAATTACGTCCATGTAGGCCATGGCCGGCTTGACCATCACGATGTCCGCGCCTTCGGCGATGTCGCTCTCGATCTCGCGCATGGCCATTCGGGAGTTGGCTGGGTCCAACTGGTACGACTTGCGGTCGCCAAACTGGGGCGTTGAGTCGGCGGCGACCCGGAACGGGCCGTAGAACCCCGAGGCGAACTTGGCTGCGTAACCCATGATCGGCGTGTCCTCGTAGCCGTTGTCGTTCAGGGCCTGGCGGATGGCCCACACCTGGCCGTCCATCATGGCCGACGGCGCGGGCAGGTCGGCCCCGGCCTGCACGTGGGTGACGGCGGTGCGGGCCAGCAGCTCCAGAGTCTGGTCATTGTCCACCCGCCCGTTGTCAATGACGCCGCAGTGGCCGTGGTCGGTGTACTCGCACATGCAGACGTCAGTGGACACCAGCATGTCGGGGTGGTCCCGCTTGATGGTGCGCACGGCCTCCTGCACGATGCCCTCGGGATCATAGCCCTCGGTGCCCAGCGGGTCCTTCTCGGCAGGCAGGCCGAAGAGCAGCACGCCCCCGATACCCAGCTCGGCGGCCTCGCCGACCTCTTCGGACATCACGTCCAGCGAAACCTGGTGGCAGCCCGGCATGGGCTCGATGGGTTCGCGCACCCCGTGGCCGTGCCTTACGAACATTGGGTAGATGAACTCCTTCGGTGACAGCCGCGTCTCCCGAGCCAGGTTGCGTAGCGCACTGGTGCCACGCAGGCGGCGGAGCCGGGTTTCGGGGTACGCGTTTACGCTGGTCATGGACGTGGTTCTCCCTTCGTCGTAAGTGTGATTTATGTGATTAGTGGCTTGACAGATTTGGCGGACTCAGCCCCGGGAAAGTGCCTGATGAGCGCCTCCGCCAAGCCCTCGACGGTGTGCTCTTGCGCCTCGATGTCCACCCGCAGGCCCAGCTCTCGGGCGGTGCCGGAGGTCGCCGGACCGATGCAGGCGACGACGCTGCCGGACAGGGCCTCCTTGCCCGGGCCGCCGTCCTGCTCCAGCAGTCCCAGCAGGTTTCGGACCGTGGATGAGCTGGTGAATGTAACGACGTCGATACCCTCGGCAAACGCATCCCTCGCCCGCTGTGCCGCGTCCGGCGGCGTGATGGTGCGGTAGACGATCACTCGCTCGACCTGAGCGCCGAGACGTGAAAGCCCATCGGCCAGCTCGTCGCGACCGATGTCAGCGCCTGGCAGCAGGACCGTGACTCCGTTCCAGTCGTACGCAGCCAGCTCCTTGAGGGCGGCGGAGGATACGGAGCGCGACGGCGTGAAATCGGGGCGGATGCCACGCCGCTCCAACGCAGCGGCAGTGGCCGGACCGATGGCCCCGACACGAGCCGTGCTGAAGGCGCGAGCATCTCGTCCCTGGGCGTCCAGCCGTTCGAACATCGAGTCCACGGCGTTGACGCTGGCGAAAATCACCCAGCTGTAGGTCGACAGTCGGTTCACTGCCTCGTCCAAAGGGCCGAAATGCTCAGGCGGCGCAACGGCGATGGCCGGCAGCTCCACGGCAATCGCCCCGGCGTCCTCCAGCAGCTGGCACATCCGCGACGCCTGTATGCGCGAGCGTGTGACCAGCACGCGCTTGCCGAAAAGTGGGCGGTTGTCGAACCACGCCAGCTCGTCGCGCAGGTTCACCACCTCGCCAATGACCGCCACGACGGGCGCGGCAAGGCCCGCGGCGCGGCCCAGTTCCACCGCAGTAGCCAACGTTCCGGCGACCGTTCTCTGACGGTTCCACGTTCCCCACTGTACAAGGGCCACCGGGGTATCGGCTGATAGCCCAGCGCACCGCATTGCGTCCAGAATTTTCTCCATCGAGGCCCAGCCCATCAGGGTCATCAGCGTTCCGCCGTGGGCGGCCAGGGAGCGTCCGAGTTCCTCCCATCGCACTGATGATTCGGGTTTGGACGGGTCCTCGCTGCCACTGACCACGGTGAAACCCGTGGCGATGCCCCGGTGGGTCACCGGGATTCCGGCGTAGGCGGGAGCGGCGATGGCCGAGGAAACGCCGGGCACGACCTCGAATGGGATGGCGTTGCGGGCCAGGACCAGGGCCTCCTCGCCGCCACGCCCAAACACGAACGGGTCGCCGCCCTTCAGTCGCGCCACCAGCTTTCCGGCCTGCGCGCACTCCACCAGCAGCGCGTTGATGCCGTCCTGCGTCAGTTCCTGCTGCCCCCTCGCCTTGCCGGCGAAGATGCGCTCGGCGGACGCCGGTGCGTGGACCAGCAGCGACGGGTGGGCCAGCCGATCGTACACCACGACGTCGGCCCGCTGCAGCACCTCGCGGCCCTTGACGGTCAGCAGCCCCGGGTCTCCGGGCCCCGCGCCAATCAGGTATACCTTGCCAACCAACGGTTAAAGTCCTGCATCCATTTCGCTTACAGATTCTCCGTGGCCGGGGGGCCCTGGGGCTGACGGGCGCCCTCCAGCAGGTCTGCGCCGCCGCGCTCGGCGACGGCGAGGTAAGCGTCTCCGGCAAGCTGCCGGGGATCGTGCTTGAGGCCGTCGACCTTGGCGGTGAAGGTCCGGGTGCCCTCAGGGTTGCTGAGGTATACGGTCATCAGCAGCTCGTGGCCCATGGTGCGGGCGTAGGCGCCGACTGGAAGCGAGCATCCGCCGCCCAGTGTCTCCAGGAAAGCGCGCTCGGCGGTGACCTCGAACCGGGTCGCCGGGTGTTCGACGCACTCCAGGATTTCCAGCATCCGCCGGTCATCCTTCCTCACCTCGACAGCCAGCGCACCCTGGCCCGGCGGCGGCACGAATCGCTGTGCCGAGAGGTACTCGGCCACCCGGTCCTGCATTCCCAGTCGTGCCAGGCCAGCTGCGGCCAGCACCGCCCCGTCTGCCTCATCTCCCTCGGCTTTTCGCAGCCTGGTTTCCACATTTCCCCTGATCGGAACGACCTCCACCCCCGGTGCATAGCGGTGCAGCTGCGCGGTGCGGCGCGGGCTGCTGGTGCCGATGCGGGCACCCTCGGGCAACTCGGACATGCTACAGTTCCAGCGGTTCACCAGCACGTCGCGCGGATCGCGGCGCTGCAGGATCGCGCCCAGGCTCAGGCCGTCCGGTAATATTGTCGGCAGGTCCTTGAGGCTGTGGATTGCCATGTCCAGGTCCCCAGACAGCAGCCGCTCCTCGATCTGGCTGACGAAGACGCCGAGGCCCATCCCGGCCAGCGGGGCGGTCTGGTTGGCGTCGCCGCTGGTGCGCACGACGACGACCTCGAACTCGAACTCAGGGTGGCGCACCCTGAGCTGCGAGAGCGCCTCTTCGTCCTGGATCAGCGACAGGGGGCTGCCCCGGCTGCCGACGCGGATCGGGCGGTTTAGGGTCATCAGTTCGCCCTCACCCTAACCCTCTCCCTAAGGGAGAGGGGATTCCTGGCGAGACTGGTATTCCGTACAGCTGCCGGGTACGCAGGCCGTGATGGCATCACACAGACCCCGGCCTTCGTCGCCCGTAAGGCCGGCCAGCAGCGTCTCGACGGCCTCCGCATCCCTTCCCTCGTGGGCCATTGTCAGCAGCTCAGGGGTGATGCAACATTGCCACCGCTGCGGGTCAATGGTGGAAAGCAATCCGACCTCCCGGAGGTGGGACCGCGCCACGGCCATGGTGCTGGCCAGGTCAGACCAAGCCAAGTCATCGGAGGTCTGCAGCGACTCCCGCAGCTTGCGTGCCAGGGCCGGGGATACGCCGCCGGTGGATATGGCCAGCGTCACCGGGCCGCGCTGCACGATGGACGGCGCGATGAAGCTGCAATTGGGCGGGTCGTCCACGGCGTTGAGCATGACACCCCTTTGGTTGGCCTCCTCGAAAATCTGCCGGTTGACTTCCCGCACATTGGTGGCGGCGATGGCGATGAAAGCTCCCTCCAGGTCGCCGTCCCGGTACTTGCGCTGCTCCCAACGTACGGATCCGTCGGCTACAAACTGCCGGATGCCGGGCGTGGCGTCGGGACTGATCACGCAAACCCTGGCCCCGGAGTCCAGCAGCCGGGCAATCTTGCCCTCGGACACCGTTCCGCCGCCGATGATGACGCAGCGCCGACCGCGCAGGTTGAGGTAGACAGGGTAGTAGGAGGTCATCAACCGTCCATTTTTTCTAACGCAAATATCTGAGTCAGGATTAGAGGATTATCAGGATCCTGGATTTCCCTTTCTGTTAATCCTTCCATCCTGAAAACCCTGATTCAGACTTCCACATCGAGGATTCAGTCCGCAGTGGCGGGACTGCCATGAGCCTCCGCTTCCGCGTTGAACCACTCGTCGTAGACCGGCACGAAGTAGCGCAGCCCGCGTCTTCTTGTACTCCCGGCTCCAGTCCAAGGCAAGGCGCTCACTGATGCAGGCGGCCTCAGCGGTCTCCCTGCAACCCTCCGGAGTGGTGGCGTGGACCATGGTGAAGTGGGTGTAGGGCCAGTCGGGGAAGGTGGGTCGCTCATAACAATGGGTGACCACGTTGTGGCCGGCCATAATCATGCCCACCTCCTCGGAACGTTTCGGCGAGGCCTTCCAGTCGATCACGTCCATAGTTCCAACATCGGTCTGCAGGGTCTATTAATTGTAGCCGACCCGTTTGCCCTGTGTCTTTGGGCAAGCTCAAGACCGGCCTTTCCAGGGCCGTTGGTTCGTGGTTATACAAGCTCACCATGAACAGTCTCTAAAGCTTGGTAGGGAAAATTGGAAGGCACTGCATAGCCATGTTCTGGCGTTTTCTCCCAGGAAAGAGCCTGTCATTCACCCGGATCTGCCCGCCCCGGCGGCGCGCTGGTAGGATGAGCAGACTCCAGCCAGCACCCTGTCAGACGTCTCCAGGATGCTGGACCACGAACCCGTATCCGCGCTGTCCAGCACCATGGTCCGGAAGAACACAAAGGCCTCTACGGTGTCGGTGAGGGAAACGTTGCGTTCCAGCATCTCGGTGCCGTATTCCTGTCCCAGCACTCGTGCCTCGGCCAGCAGTTCCAGCCTCTGGCGGCGGGAACCCGGTTGTTGCATCAACAGCGACAACAGGCGACGCCCGAAGAGACGCATGCGGTCATGCCCCTCCGGCTCCACTGCCTGAAACCAAGGCTGCTGGGTCACCCTGTCCTGGCTGAGTCGGCGGCGAATGCGTCGCAGAGCCGGCGCCTCCCGGGAGTCGCTGCCGGACGGTTCCTGAAGCGGTCGTGGAGCTTTCGTAAGTGACTCCACATCTTCCCGCAGGAAACGTCGATGTCCCCCCGGTGTGCGGTAAACGCGCAGGTGCCCGGAGTCAGCCCACTGGCGCAGGGTTGTGTCGCTGACGTCCAGGAGGCTACGGGCCTCTCTCAGGGATAGCCAATCGCCCTCTGCCGGACTGTTGCCTCTCGCTAGACTTGGTTCGACCACTCCGTGATTACCTCAAAATCTACCGAAATCTGTAAGAAGCTAAAAATTCTGTTGCCCCATCTAATGAGAGACTAGCACAACGCCAATTTGCGGTCAAACAACTTGCAGCCGGGTCTTGAAATCCTCTTTCTCCCTTGAGGGTGAGGGCGGAATTCCAGGCGCCAACGACTTCGCCTGTCGCGGGGGGACGCCCCACCCTTACCCTCCTCCGGAGGGAGAGGGGATCTGTCACACACCTTTAAAATACAAAACTGGGGACGGGTCTGAAACCCGCCCCCAAGCAATGCAGGCTACCGTTGGAGAGTGCGATCCTACCCAGGTATCTCGTCGTAGGAGTGTTCCTCGGAGATCACCCGGTCCTGCCGGAATTGCTCCAGCTGTTCCTCGTTGTAGCCCAGTATCCCGGACAGCACTTCCTCGTTGTGCTCACCCACCTGCGGCGTCGTGCCGATGTTCACAGGCGTCCGTGAGAAATGCCAGTAGTCCCCTGACACCGCAATCTCTCCCGCCAGGAAATCCGGCACCTCGACCATCGCGCGGCGCTCCCACGGGTGCGGGTCCTCGGCGGCCATTGGTATGGTGTTCACCGGTGCCGCCACCACGTCGTACTCGGTGAAATGCGCTATCGCCTGTTCCATACTCTTGTCCGAGAGCACCTCGCGCACTGCCGCGTCCACCAGCTCCCGGTTGGCCGCTCGCTCGTGCCTGGTGCTGAACCGCGGGTCCTCCAGCCACTCGGGCCGGCCTAGCGCGTTGCACACCCGGTGCCAGTGGTGTTGGTCGCCGGCAGAGATCAGCACCCATCCCTCGCGGCAGGGGTAGATGCCCGACGGCGGCGCCGTGGTGTCTCCGCGCTTGGGGGGAATCTTGGTGCCGTGGTAGGCAGTGATGGGTATCTCGGTCATGGAGTAGCCGGTATCCGCAAGGCACACGTCCATGCTCTGGCCTTCGCCTGAGGTCTCGCGCTCGTGGAGGGCCGCCAGCGTCCCGATCGCCGCGTGCAGCGCCGTGATGCGGTCGATAATGGGCACTCCTGTCCGGATGGGAGGCATGCCCTCATCGCCGGTAACCATCGTGATGCCGGACATGGTCTGGCCTATGGGGTCGTAGCCAATGTTGTCCCGGTAGGGCCCGAACTGCCCGTAGGCCGATACGTTGACCATGATGATGCGGGGGTTGAGTTCCTTGAGGGCCTCGTAGCCGAATCCCATATTCTCAATGGTGCCGGGTCGGAAGTTCTGTATCACCACATCCGAGACCTTGACCAGCTCCCGGAGCACCTCCTTGCCCTCCTCCTTACGCAGGTCGATGGACAGGGATTTCTTGCCCGAGTTGTACTGCACCCAGTAGGAGGACTGCTTTTTGACCCACGGGCCGTGGTAGCGGGTCTCCTCGCCACCCAGCCGCTCGATCTTGATGACCTCAGCGCCCATCCGGGACAGCACCTGGGCGCACCGGGGTCCGGCCTGGTGGCGCCCCAAGTCGATGACTCTCACATTCTCCAGGGGGTGGTTCAGTCCTGCCATGTCATATCTCCCTTATTCCCTTTGGCTTTGTGGCATTCTACGGCCCACGGCCTGTATCGGCAAGACAAGTGGTCTGAATCAGGATATGACCTACGCAGTTGGCTATGTAGTTCCCTCCCCCTGAGGGGGAGGGATCGGGTGGGGGTGAAATCTCGAACTGCGTAATTCCCATCCTGATTCAGGCAGGCTTTTACGGAATCGGCTCCGTTTCGGGCGCGGCCAATGATTCGGGGGCTGGCCGGAAAAGCCAGACCTCGGTGTTGCCGGGCAGTTTTTCGGCAGCAAAGTCAGCGTGGTGGGAGTCGAGCCGGCGCACCGTCCGCTGACGATCCAGCCAGCGTTCCGGGGGCAGCAGCTCGCACTCGTCCGAGGTGATGCCGGGGATGGCGTAGTGCATCGGCACCACCACTCTTGGCTCCAGACGCTGCACCAGCGAGTCCACCTGGTCGTAGCTGAGCAGGTGGATGGAGTCGTCAACGGTCACCATCAGTACGTCGACGTCCCCCACGGCACGCGCCACCTCCGGCGGCCACTCGACACGGTTGTCGCCGATGTGCAGGTAGCTGACGCCGTCCACCTCCAGGCGGAACATCACGTTGGGGAAGTCGGCCAAGCGCGACGGACCGGAGTGAAAATCGGCGATTCCCCTGACCTGCAAATCGCCGGACTCGAACTCGCCGGGCATGCGCAGCACCGATGCCGCCTCCGGCAGGCGGTCGGCAGCGTCGTGGTCGAAGTGGGCGTGGCTGATAAGGCCCAGATCGCAATGGACTTCGGGGAACAGCCGCGAGAACCAGTAGCGGCCAGCCTGGTTCCGGTATGGATCGGCCATCACAGTGACACCCGCCGGAGTCTCCCAGCGGAAAGCGCAGTGTCCGAAATAGGTGAGTTTCATTCGCCCTTCCGTATTTTTCAGGGTATGTGACTAATCCCCTCTCCCTCCGGGAGAGGGTTAGGGTGAGGGCGTCCTCACTTGTCACAGGAATAACAGATGTATCGGAATCCTGTCCTCTTTCGACAGTAAACAGATAGGTCGCACACCTATTTTATGTTGGTTCAGAACACCAAGTTAAACGGCCCGGCGAGGAAGCGCCAAAAGAATTCCAGTTTCCCCGTGGGGACAGCGCCCTCTTCAGTAAAGAAATACATCAGAGTGAAGAAGAGCCACATTCCCGATATCGGAACGCCGAAGCACCCGGACCTGCGCCTCACCCATACCGTGTATTCGGTTCTGGAATCGTCCATGCACATTACCTCGCGTCGGGATTCCGGCTCCTGGTCCGCCAGTCGCTATTCCCGCAGCAGTTGGCGCGCGATGGTCTGGCGCTGGATCTCGGAGGTGCCCTCGTATATGGTCAGTGCACGGACCTCCCGGTAGAGGCGCTCGACGCGGTTGCCCTTCTCCAGCCCGGCGCCGCCGTGGATCTGCACCGCCTCGTTGACGATGCGGGAGGCGGCCTCGGTGGCGAAGAGCTTGGCGAAGGAGGCCTCCTTGATGATCGTCGGTTGGCCGGAGTCCTTGAGCCAGGCGGCCCGCTGTGCCAGCAGCCGCGCGGCGTCCAGCGACACGGCCATGTCGGCCAACTTGAACTGGGTGGCCTGGAAATCGCTGAGATGCTGCCCGAACATAGGGCGGTTCCGGGCGTAGTCCAGCGCGGCCTCGTAGGCGGCCAGGCCCATGCCGATGGCGGCGGCGGCCACTGTGGTACGGAACGTGTCGAGGGTGCCCAGGGCGAGGCGCAGCCCCTGGCCACGCTCCCCGATGAGGTTGCCCTGGGGGATGCGGCAATCCTCGAACGCCGGCTCGCCGATGGGATGGGCGGCCATCAGGTCCAGGCGCTTGGAGTCGTCGAACCCTGCGGTGCCACTCTCCACGATGAAGGCCGACAGGCTGCGGCTGCCCTGTCCGGGGTCGGTCTTGGCGAACACCGTATAGGTCGTGGCGTCGCCGGCCTGGCTGATAAATTTCTTGCGGCCATTGAGCACCCAGTCATCGCCGTCGGGTACGCCCTCGGTGGTCATGCTGAGGACGTCCGATCCGGCGTCGGGCTCCGTGAGGGCAAATGCGGCGATTGCTTCTCCCCGGGCCACCAGGGGCAGGTGGCGGGCCTTCTGATCGTGGGTGCCGCCCAGGGTGATGGGGAAGCTGCCCAGCCCCTGCATGATGAAATTGGTGTCGGCCTGAGCCGAGACCCTGGCCAGCTCCTCGCGGATAATGCACAGGTTCGTTACCCTGATGCCGACCCCGCCGTAATCCTCCGGCACGGTGTAGCGCAGCAGCCCTGACTCGGCGAGGATGGCCATCAGCCCCCGGTGTACCGTAGGCGACTCGTCAGCCTCCTCGGCAATGGGCGCAATGCGCTCCTCAGCCAGCCGACGGGTGCTGTCCTTGAGAGCCTGCTGCTCGGGGGTGAATGCGAAGTCCATGGGGCGCTCCTGCTTAAAGACCTGACGATGGATAATTGCCGCCCCATGTTACCATTGTCATGGGACGGAATCGCTCCGACAGGACAATAGACATGCAGGAATTCGATAGCAACAAATTTAAGGAACTGATCCTGCTAATCGCTCGCGAGTGCGAAGACCACACCTATTTTGGTGCCATCAAGCTAAACAAGATCCTGTTCTTTTGTGATTTCAGAGCCTTTGCTGAATTGGGAAATCCAATTACTGGTGCCGATTATATTGCGCTCGAACATGGACCCGTTCCGCGTCATCTCGTTCCGATTCGGAAAGAGATGATGGAGGTCGGCGCAATCTCGCTGGAGAACCGGGGTAACCAGCAAAGAATTGTCGCGAAACGTAATCCGAGATGGCAACTCTTTTCGCCTGCCGAACAGTTCGTAATTCTTGAGGTTATTCGTGAACTGGAAGACGAGAACGCTGATAGCGTAAGCGAGTTGTCGCACAAGTTCCTAGGCTGGCAGGCAGCTCGAAAGGAACAAATGGTAACAGGCCGCAGTCCAATCATCCCATACCAATCGGTATTTGTAAGCAACCGGCGTCCTACAGACTCCGAAGTCTCCGAAGTTTTTGCCATAGCGACAGAGCATGGTTGGACCGTCATCTAACGGTCATTCACGCAGAGTGCGGGACGTCTTTGCAGAGCGAACTTTCGAGTTTACCGCCGGGCTGCTCGACCTGGATACGCAGACCCTCGATGAAAAACTAGACGGCCTTGTATTCGACATCGCCAGAATACCGGAAATGTTTCCGGAAATGTTTACAAATAACCGTGGCGAATTACTTCATGCCGCCATATATGCAGGCGAACCTCCCTTGGTCGTCTGGTCTACGTTTGACGCGAATTCAGTTCGCCTTTTGTTTATTACGAGAGGACAGTCGCCGAGTAGCGAAGACTGAACCCTCGCCTGCCTCATTACAACCCCAGGCGCCGGACCAACTCCTCGTCGGTTACGATGGCGCCGGTCAGGCCACGAGCGTCCTGCGCGGCGAGGTAGACAGTGGCCTTGGCCATGTCCTCCGGCGTGGCCCAGGTGGAGAAATCGGCGTCGGGCCGCTGCACGCGAAAGCCCTCGGTGGCCACGGGACGCAGGGGCTTGAGGACGTTTACCGCGATGTTGTACGGCCCCAGCTCGGCGGCCAGGCCCCAGGTTAACCGCTCCAGCCCCGCCTTGGCCGTTCCGTAGGCCTGGCCGATCAGCGCGATGCCAGCGTCATGGTCCTCGCCCAGGGTGGAGGAGAAAATGTTGGTGGCGGCATGGGACGACACGTTGATGATACTGCCGCCTCCCTGCTCGATCATGATGGGCACGCACGCCTGGCAGGCTATGAACGGCGCCCGCAGGTTGATGGCCATGTTCAGGTCCCACTCCCGGAGCGTCATCTGCAGGAACGGCGCATAGCCGCCGATGCCCGCGTTGTTCACCAGCACGTCAACGGCGCCGAACTCGTCGAGGGTGGTGTTGACCATCTCGCGGATGCTCTCCTCCTCCCGGACGTTACATGCCACAGCCAATGCCCGGCCACCGGCCTCCTCAATCTCGGCAACGGTATCGTGGATGGTGCCGGGCAGGTTGGCCCGTGGTTCGGCGGTCCGGGCCGCCACCACCACCGATGCCCCGGCCCGCGCTAGCCCCAGGGCCATGGCCTTGCCGATGCCCCGGCTGGCCCCGGTGACTATGGCCACTTTTTCTTGAAGCGATGATTCTGACATTTGCCTTCCTGCTCGTTCTCGGATTGCCTTGGGATTCTGTCAGATGGCCGGAGCGGGGTAAAGCCCCCAAGCTTGACAAACCTGCGGGCAAACTTGATTATCGATGGCGCACACGATCCTCATTCTGGCATCTTAGAGCGCGCAATTTCAGGAGGCGACCATGACCACGCTGGTATTGGGTGGGACCGGATTCATCGGGAGGCGGGCCGTACGCCGGCTGGCTGAGCGCGGCGAGCGAGTCGCGGTCATGGACATCAACCCCAACGCGGTGTCCTACGAGGAGTTCGGCGACCTGGTCAGCGTGATGCGTGGCGACATTATGCAGTTTGAAGATGTGGTCAAGGCAGTGCTGGACTCAAAACCCGACCGCATTATGAACCTGGCCTACCTGCTGGGAAGTGGCGACGACACCCCCCACTTCACCATGAAACTCAACGTACTGGGCATGGACAACTGCTTTGAGGCGGCCCGCGTCTGCGGCGTCGACCGGGTGGTCTACGCCAGCTCGGTGGCCGTCAGTGGGCAGCAGAGCGATTTCGGCGACCGGCTGGTTAACGAGGATGACGCGATGCACGGCACCAGCCAGTATGCCATGCACAAGCGTTTCAACGAATTTCAGGCCCAGCAGTTCAACAGCGTCTACGGAATGAACATCACCGGCATTCGACCAGCCAACGTGACGGGCCCCGACAAGGTGCGCGGCTCCACCGACCACGTGCGGTGCGTGGTCCTTCCGGCATCGGGTGAGGCGGTCAGTTTCCCCAAGAGCGGGTTCATGCGCCTGCCGGTGCACGTGGACGACGTCGCCGAGGCCTTCGTGCGAGTTACCCTGTCCGATAGCCCTCACCACGCGGTCTACAACACCGGAGGGATCCCCGTCAGTATGGGTGATCTGGCGAACATAGTTCGCCGATTTCTGCCCGACGCTGACATCTCCTTCGACGCCGACGGCGGCAAGGAGGACTCGGGCAACTACCTGGTCGACAACAGCCGGCTGCTGGGCGAGTTCGAGCTGGAATACCCGGCGCTGGAGACCTGGGTGCGCAACATCATCAACGACGTCCGCCGCGACAACGGCCAGCCGCCGGTCTAGTAAACGCCGAGAGCGCAGAGAACACCGAATTTTATGTTTTTCTTTGGCGCGGCTCCCTCTTATACCAAGGGAGGGATAGTGTTGGCGTCCAGGCTTGCTGCCCTGACCCTCATCTGCGCCCTGACGGCGGCCTTGGCTGTTGGCACCGCCTCGGCCAACGGGTCAGTGCGGCTGGTTGTGATAGACGAGGTGGCTGGACCCTACCTGCTCCGCGTGGGCATCCTGCCCGCCGATCCCATCGCCGGTCCGTTGCACGTCAGCATCCGGATCTTTAACGACGACACCGAAGAGGCCGTTGAGGATGCCACGATTCGCGTGTCGCTGGCAGGCCCCGGGACACCTGGCGAGACGGACGCCGTCAGCTCCCCACAGGACCCGTCGCTGTACGAGGGCAACCTGTGGCTGGATGCCCTGGGTGAATGGCAATTGACCCTGGACATCCACAGCCCCGCCGGGCCGGCCACGCACTCCTTCAATGTTCAGGCCAGGGAGGAGAGCGGGTTCAACCTGATGTTCATCATCGTCGCTGTGGCCGCCGTGCTGGTGCTCGCCTCGCTGTTCTGGTCGCAGATGCAACGCCGCCGGCGGATCACGCGGGGGCGACGATAGGGGACACGAAAACCAGGGTGTTACAGGATATACTTAATTCGAAAAAGTCTACCGGATCATCGGAAAAGCAATGAAAATCATCTACACGACCGATGAAGTACTGTCGAATTTTCAGGAAATCCTGGAAGCCATCTTTGCCGGCGAACGGATCATAGTCACCGACCAAGACGTGCCGGTGGCAGAGATCTGTCCGCTGCCAGAGGAACGCCGGCAACCATACTCCAACAGCACAGACAAGCTGGAGCAACACATGGAGGAGATGCGTCGCCGGGGAGTGCTGCAGCCGGGGTACGGACCAAAGAGGGATTTCAAACCTGGACCACATGTACCGGGCGCGCTGGAACGGTTTCTAAAAGAGAGGGGTTAATGCCCACCGCCTACGCCGATACTTCGGCGATAGTCACCGTGGCATTCCATCAACCGGGCGCCGCTGAGACAGCTGCACGGCTGAATAACTTTGACCAGTTGACATCAGCGAATCTCCTAGAGGCAGAAGCACGGGCAGTTCATGCCCGTGAGAATCGGCAATTCGATCAGTTAATCCTGTCAAAAATCCAATGGATCCATCCGGTCCGTTCCCTTTCCCACGAGTTCGCAACAATTCTGGGATACGGTTACCTTCGAGGTGCGGATCTGTGGCACGTCGCGGTCGCCCTGGACTCCTTCCCTGACCCCAGAGAAGTCACTTTTCTGACACTGGACAACGGGCTATGGAAGCGGCGCTGGGGTTTCGAGTATGAATAAGTGATGTCCTATGTCATATTCTTATTCAGTTGATCACTTAAACTTACCTGAAACAGCAATTCGCATTCAGTGCCTATAGCCATCTAGCAACTTCATTTACGGCATCGGCCAACTGATAATATGAGAATTCTTCCGAAAGCCTTCTGACAGGATTCAAGCCGATAGTTCTTTGCACTCCAGGCAACAGATCCCTTGGTATCACATAAAAACGCCACTGTTCGGAGCGCCGCTGATCTGCAATCGTCGGATCAGTTTCCGGATGCCAAGCAAAAACGTATATGTGGGACGGACGACCTGGTATGTAGACAGGCCAGCGACCTCCTCCTTTAGTATAGTGCCTTTCCCTATGGGCTATATCGAATCTAGGAAGCCTTGGTCTGGGAGCATCCAAAATGACCGACCAGGGTTGAAGTGCCGCGGACTGTTTTATTTCCATTCGCATGCCGAATGCGTGCTCCAAATCCCACGGTGCCCAATCCCATTGCTCGCTAGTAGGGTGCCATGCATCCTCAAGAGCAAAACTAATCATAGCCTGCACGTATCTACCCCTGTCGACGTTGTTCATTAGCCGTGTATTATAGTTTTGCATCAATCTATCCAAGATTTTCCGATGCAAATTATCTTCCATTTTTCCTCATATACATCAATGGCCCCGGCAATACTGCCGGGGCCTTAAAGTTTCGTATTGGTAGCGGGGGTTGGACTCGAACCAACGACCTTCGGGTTATGAGCCCGACGAGCTGCCACTGCTCCACCCCGCGATGATGTAGAGAATGCACCGACCTGAGTGATTATCCGATTCCTGCTGTCTTTCAGGAATGGTTTGAAGTTCATTGCGTGGGTCAAGCCTCTCGACTGGTTAGTACCGGTTTGCTGAAGTTGTTACCAACCTTACACATCCGGCCTATCAAGCAGATAGTCTCTCTGCAGTCTTACCCCCTAACTTAATAGGGGAGGGAGGCCTCATCTTGGGGGTAGCTTCGCGCTTAGATGCCTTCAGCGCTTATCAATACCAGACATGGCTACCCGGCGCTGCTCCTGGCGGAACAACCGGAACACCATAGGTCTGTCCCTTCCGGTCCTCTCGTACTAGGAAGAGGTTCCCTCAAGCCTCCTGCGCCCGCGGCGGATAGAGACCGAACTGTCTCACGACGTTCTGAACCCAACTCACGTACCCCTTTAACCGGCGAACAGCCGGACCCTTGGGACCGCCTTCAGCCCCAGGATGGGACGAGCCGACATCGAGGTGCCAAACCTCGCCGTCGATGTGAACTCTTGGGCGAGATAAGCCTGTTATCCCCGGGGTAGCTTTTATCCGATAAGCCACGGCCCTTCCACACGGTGCCGTAGGATCACTTTGCCCGACTTTCGTCCCTGCTCGACTTGTAGGTCTTGCAGTCAAGCCCCCTTATGCCAATGCGTTCTGTGGACGATTTCCATCCGTCCTGAGGGGACCTTTGGGCGCCTCCGTTACCTTTTAGGAGGCAACCGCCCCAGTTAAACTGCCCACCAGGCATTGTCCCCGCAATTGCAGGTTAGAACCAAAAACTGACAAGGGTGGTATTTCAACGATGGCTCCACCCCGACTGGCGTCGGGGCTTCTCAGCCTCCCACCTATCCTACACATGACAGCTCCCAGCCCAATACCAGGCTACAGTAAAGCTCCACGGGGTCTTTTTGTCCTGCCGCGGGTCGCCCGCGTCTTCACGGGCACCGTAATTTCACCGAGCCCTCCGTCGAGACAATGGCCAAGTCGTTCAACCATTCATGCGGGTCGGAACTTACCCGACAAGGGACTTCGCTACCTTAGGACCGTTAGAGTTACGGCCGCCGTTCACCGGGGCTTCAGTTCGCAGCTCTCACCGCTCCCCTTAACCTTCCGGCACTGGGCAGGCGTCAGCCTGTATACGTAGGGTTTCCCCTTAGCACAGACCTGTGTTTTTGTTAAACAGTCGCCCGGCCTTCTTATCTGCGCCCCCAAAGAGCTCCACCAGCTAGTGGCTTCACCCCCCGGGGGGCCCTTTCTCCCAAAGTTACAGGGCTCTTTTGTCTAGTTCCTTAACGGAGGTTATCTCGAACGCCTCGGGACTTTTATCCCAGCCCACCAGTGGCGGTTTGCGGTACGGTCGCCACAGTTCCATAACCACGAAGCTTTTCTGGTCAGTATGGCGTCAACAGGATTTCGTAACCCTTAGGTCCGATCTCCTCAACCCTCAGCTTAGCGTCGGAGTGGATTTGCCTGCCCCGACTCGCCTACGGAAAAGGACACACCATGTCCAATGGGCATGCCCTGCCTAGCCTCCTGCATCCCTCCTTGGTTTTAAAGCGAAAAAATGGCGGTGCAGGAATATTAACCTGCTGTCCATCGCCTTCGGCTCTTGCCTACGGCTTAGGACCGACTAACCCTACGCCGATAAACGTTGCGTAGGAAACCTTGGGCTTTCGGCGTCAAGGATTTTCACCTTGATTTACGCTACTCATTCCGGGATTCTCACTTCCCCGCGCTCCAGCAAGCCTCACGACTCACCTTCATCGCCCGAGGAACGCTCCCCTACCACGCCCAGGTGTCATCCAAAGACTCCGGACCTACCAGCACCCACCCGCCTGAGCAGGCCGGTGCGGGCCGGACCATTGTCTTTAGAACCTGAACATCCACGGCTTCGGCGGCAGACTTAAGCCCCGTTACATTTTCGGCGCCGGACCCCTCGACCAGTGAGCTATTACGCACTCTTTAAAGGGTGGCTGCTTCTAAGCCAACCTCCTGGTTGTCTGGGGAACCCAACTTCCTTTCCCACTTAGTCTGCACTTGGGGGCCTTAGCCGGTGGTCTGGGCTGTTTCCCTTTCGACAATCGCACTTATCTGTGACTGTCTCACTCCCGGGCATCGGATAAACGGCATTGGTGGTTTGATTGGGTTTGGTAAGCTCACGCCCCCTAGCCCATTCAGTGCCCTACCTCCGTCCACCTAACCCGAGGCTGCACCTAAATGCATTTCGGGGAGAACCAGCTATATCCGGGTTCGGTTGGCATTTCACCTCTACCCACAGCTCATCCCAAGCTTTTGTACTAGCCACGAGTTCGGTCCTCCAGTCCGTGTTATCGAACCTTCAACCTGGCCATGGGTAGCTCACCCGGTTTCGGGTCTAATACATGGAACTAATCGCCCTATTCAGACTCGCTTTCGCTGCGGCTCCGGAACTACAGTTCCTTAACCTCGCTCCATACATTAAGTCCCCGGATCATTCTTCAATAGGCACGCCGCCATCCCGACGAATCGGGACTACGACCTTCTGTAAGCTTACGGTTTCAGATCTATTTCACTCCCCGCTAGGGGTTCTTTTCACCTTTCCCTCACGGTACTGGTACGCTATCGGTGACCAAGGGTATTTAGCCTTGGAGGGTGGTCCCCCCGGATTCCCACAAGGTTTCCCGTGCCCCGTGGTACTCAGGAAATTCGCCAGGAGTCCGTACCCTTTCGCCTACGGGGCTTTCACCCTCTATGGCGGTCCATCCCAGGTTCCTTCGACTAGAGTACGGATTTGTAACTCCTGCGGACCTGATGAAGCGGTCCCAGGCGACTCCTACAACCCCGATGCGACATAGGCCTTCATGCCGTTAGGTCGCACTGGTTTGGGCTGTTCCCCGTTCGTTCGCCACTACTAGGGGAATCTCGGTTGATTTATTTTCCTCGGGGTACTTAGATGTTTCAGTTCCCCCACTTACCCCCTGCAAAAGCAGGTTGACCGACTCAACACCGGTCAAGGTTTCCCCATTCGGGTATCCCCGGCTATGCCCGCTAGACGGCTCACCGAGGCTTAACGCAGCCTTGCCGCGCCCTTCATCGGCCCTTGGTCCCAAGGCATCCACCGTAAGCTCTTAATAACTTGACCCACGCAAGGAACTTCAAACCTTCCGGGCACCCGCCCGGAGTTTGTTGCGCCCGGAACGCTACGGTAAACATCCGGACACACCTGAAGTATTTAGCAGGATTTTCTCAGGTCGCGTATTCTCTTTTTAAGGTGCAGGCAAGAAAAAACGGCTCGGGCTTATCCCGAACCGCGTTCAGGTATCCCTTTGAAAATGGTTGCCTATGTCAGGCAGTCGTTACCATCAATATGGATTCCTCTCCTCTTGCGAACCACGATTATAGAGACCTCTCTAGGCCCCGTCAAGGGGCAATCCACCGCAATTCCACAATTCCCAGGTCTGAACTGTGATTCGTGGGATTGATTGACAGCGGCGATCTACCCGGTAATCAGGGAAATCATAGGTCAGATGCCCGCTCAGAACACCCGGAAGGCCGGCTCCTGTCCCAGCAGCAGCTGCCCGCCGTCGGCCATGGTGGTCTGCCGCACGAAGGCGTGGGCTGCCACGCTGTGAACGTCGCGGAAATAGCGGTCCAGCGGCGAGGCCGAGTAGATGGAGCTGGCCCCTGCCGCCGAGTGCGCCCGGTCCACGGCCTGCGTCGAGGCGGTAACTGCGTGCGTACAGGCCAGGCGCATGCCGGCCCTCAGCTCGCGGGGCAGCTCCTCCCCGGCGATGGTCAGCTCCCAGGTTCGGGCGACCGTGTTGTGGAGGTAGGCGCGGGCCGAGTCCACCGTGGCGGTGGCGACGCCCAGGTCGGCCTGCTTGTCGTAGGCGCCGGCCACCGGACGCTGGTTGCGGCGGTCCACCTTGCCGCCGAACAGCTCGGTCAACGAGTCCACGGCCCCGCGCGCCGCGCCCAGGGCCACCGCCGACAGCATGGGCACGTTGAATGCCGGGTAATCGTAGCGACGATCAGGTATCCGGGATGGCTCCTGCAGCGAGTGGCGGGTAACGCAGTTGTCGGCCACGAAAACGTCGTCCATGATGTAGTCGGTGCTGCCCGTGCCGCGCAGTCCCGAGGTGTACCAAGTGTCTAGGATGACACAGTCCGAGGCGGGGAGGTGGAAAGCCCGCCACTGTGGAACACCGTTCTCGTCGGTAATTGGGCCGTTGTCGTCGTACAGCCATGCCGCCGAGGGCAGCCACGTGGAGTGGTGGCAGCCGCTGCCGAAGGGCCACTGGCCAGTGAGCCGCCAGCCACCGTCGACCCGGACGGCGCGGCCGTGGGGCACCAAGGTTCCGGCGATGACCGTGGGCTGGATTTCGCCCGGTTCCACCTTGGCAAAGATCTCGCGCCTGACCTCCTCGGGAACGACGCGAACGGTCCAGAACGAGGCGGTGGCAATGATCATGGTCACCCAGCCCACCGATGGACTGGCGGTGGAGAGCGTCTCGATGACCTTCGCGGCAGTGACCGGGTCGGCGCCGAGACCCCCGTGTTCCGGACCGGTCAGGAGATGGAAGAACCCGGCGGCAGCCAGCTTGTCGGCCAGCCATTCGGGCACACGGCGAGCCTCGTCGATGCTGTCGGCGGCCTCGCGGATCTCCGGCAGTATCGCCTCGGCCACGGCCAGCACGTCGCGGGAGGAGGCATCGGCTCGATCCTTGGTCGTACTCATGCCTGCCTCTCTAGTCTGAACTGTGATTCGTGTGATTGATTTGAGCGCCATGATTAAATCATGGCAATCCCAAAATCAAAAAATCACAGTTCAGACGAACAGCTAACGCCCCTTGAACACTGCCGGTCGCTTCTCGAGGAAGGCCTGCACTGCTTCCTTGTGGTCCTCGGTCTTGCGTGCCTGGGCCTGTGCCACGTGGGCGAGATCCAGGCTCTCCTCGAAGTCCATGTCCAGGCTGCGGTGGACCAGGTATTTAATCAAGGCGTGGGACTGGGTTGGACCATTGGCCAGCCGGGTGGCCAGCTCCATGGACGCCTCCATCAGCTGGTCGTTGGGCACAACCTGGCTGGCGATGCCCAGCCGGTGCGCCTCTATGCCGTCGATGCGGTCGCCGGTGTACTGGAGCAGCAGCGTGTTGCTCATACCGATGAGCCGAGGAAGCTGCCAGCAGGAGCCGTCGCCGGGGATTAGGCCCATGCGGGAGAACGCCTCCGAGAATATCGCGCCCTCGGCGGCGATGCGGATGTCGCAGGCCAGGGCCACGCCCATGCCGACGCCCATGGCGTGCCCGTTGACGGCAGCGATGGACGGCTTCTGCAGCTTGTGGATGCGCAGCGGCACCAGCGGCGCGCCGCCGGCATACTCCACGCGGTCGTCGCGATTGGCGAAGCGCGACTCCATTTTGCCCCAGGGCAGGGGTTCCGGTTCGGCGCCGGCCGCCTCGGACTCCTCGATGTTTCGGTTGAAATTCCGGACGTTGGCACCGGAACTGAACGACGGGTCGGTTCCGGTTATCAGGAGCACCCGGCACTCGGGGTCGTCTTCGAACCGGTCCAGCTCTGCTCGGACCTCGGACGCCATCTCGGGTCCCAGGGCGTTGCGGGTGGGCGGATCGTGCATGGTAAGCACCAGGACTCCGCCGCGGTTTTCCGTCTTGATGAATTCGTAGGCCATCTGCCGTCTCTCCATTATTAGAGTGGTTCCATTCCTCGATCGGTATTCAGCGCGACAGCTCAGTGTGGCGCGTCATCGCTTCAGCCCATATAATCCCAATCACGAAAGGGATGTGCCATTGGGCAGTCCAGCTTTTCAGGTTAGCATAAGCTCCAATCGCCAAACAACAAGGCACAAATCTCCTCCCTGTCAGGGGAGGGTTAGGAAAGGGGAGAATCCCCCAAAAGGAGAACCGCCATGCAGCAGGGAAGCATCACCAATCTGCACATCGCCCGCGTCAAGGAAACACCCTCCGATCCGGTACAGGAGGCCACGGCCATCTCCGGAATGGGGATCGAGGGAGACCGCAGTTGCCGCCAGGGCAACATGCGCCAGGTCCTGATCATGGACAACGAGACCCTCGGTCATTTCGGCCTGGTCCCGGGCCAGATCAAGGAGAACATCACGGTCAGCGGCCTCGACCTGTCCCAGACCGTTGCCGGCAACGTGGTCTTCATCGGCGACGATGTAACCATGGAGATCGTGGGCGAGTGCGAGCCCTGCGGCAAGATGGACGCCATCCGCCAGGGCCTGCAGGCCGAGCTCAACCACCGCCGCGGCATGCTCTGCACAGTCATCAACGGCGGCGCCATCAAGGTCGGCGACAATATCCGCGTCGAACCGTAAGCCAGACGGACGGGCGAGATACAGAGACTGTGAAAACCTATTTGTTCAAAGTGGCAATGGAGCCTGACGAGGAGGGATGGCACATCTATTGCCTCCCCTGGGCCAATATTGGCGCTTCCACTTGGGGTTACACCCAAGAAGAGGTCATTTACTACATCAAAGAGGTCCTCGAAATGATAATCGAGGAATTTGAGGAGGAGGGGATTCCTCTCCTTCCTATAGAATCGGAGGAACCGGCTGGCGCAATTCCCGTTTCGATAACCGTGTGAGGGAAATCGACTATGGCCGCCTTCACTCCCTTCCGGCACGACGGCCAAGCCGCGCACTGATGGATGACGGGTTCATATTCATCCGCCAACGGGGCAGCCACCACCGATACAGACACCAAGATGGCCGGAGAGTTTCAGTCGCATTTACTCGAAGAGGCGACACTGTTCCGATAGGCACCCTGCAATTCATCATCGAAGAACAGGCCCGCTGGAACGTTGACGACTGGTGCGGCTGGGTCTTCTCTAGAGGCCGGAAGGCAAACGCTTTTCCGGCCTTTTGTTTTTTCGATAAAATGAGAAGCTGAGGATGAAAGATTCCTCGTCGTTGTTGTGATCGGCTTGGGAGGAGGCAACCCCCTCCCCGGAACGGAGGAATCAATGAACAACCTGTATTACGATGATTCGCGGGGCGGCCTGTACTCGCGGGAGGCCGCCAACGCCATTTTCACCGGTGCCATGACCCGCCTGTACGGCTGGATCGCCCTGGGCGTCATCACCACCGGAGTCGTCGGTTGGCTCAGCTACCAGGCCGGAGTCCTCGAGGGCATCATCGAGAACTTCGGGATGATCGGCTACTTTGTGATGCTGGGCATCTGGATAGTCGGCCTCTTTGGCCTGAGTTTCCTCGCGCACCGCGTTCCCTCCGGGATTGCGGGAGGCGCCTACCTGGTATTCACCGCCCTCACCGGCGTGGTGATCTCCACCATATTCTGGGCCTACACCGGCAACACCATCGTCCTGGCCTTCGCTTTGACCACTGGCGTGTTCTCGGTGATGAGCGTCATCGGCTACACCACCAAGCGTGACCTGTCGGGCCTTGGCACGATGCTGATGATTGGCATTTTCGGCCTGCTCATTGCCATCATCGTCAACTGGTTCCTCGGCTCCAACATGCTGTCGTGGATCATCACCTTGGTGGCCCTGCCGATATTCTTGGGCCTAACAGTCTACGAGACCAAGCAGATCAAGGAGCTGGCCCAGGAGGCCGCCATGCAGGGCGACGAACAGGCCGCCAGCCGCATCGCCATCGCCGGGGCCGTGGGCCTTTACCTGGTGTTCCTCAACATTTTCCTGATCCTGTTGCGGATACTGGACATTTTCGGCGGGGACTAACAGCGCCTTATCCCCCCGTTCCACCACGGGCAGGGGGTCGCCCTCGCCTCGGCTTTCTCTCTATGAGAAAGGATGACCTTCCCTTCTTACCACCCCTTGGCGGTGTACGCCGCCCGGAGCATCCCGCCGTAGGGTATGATTGTTCCAGTATCTTTGGCTGTATCCTTTCGGAGTAAGAATGTTCCAGCGATCGGTCCTCGGCAACCAGTTGCGCGTAGTCACGTCCAGGATGGAGCACACCCAGTCGGTCTCCATCACCATCTTCGTGGGCGCAGGCTCCCGGTACGAGTCCCCGGAACTGGCCGGCGTGTCGCATTTCATTGAGCACCTGCCGTTCAAGGGCAGCGAGAAATGGCCCACCGCCGGAGCAGTCAGCGAGGCCATCGAGGGCGTCGGCGGCATCATGAACGCCAGCACCGACCGAGAGGTCACGGTCTTCTGGTGCAAGGTGGCACGGCCCCACTTCCGCACCGCCTTCGCCGTGCTGCTGGACATGCTGATGAACCCACTGCTGGACCCTGATGAGGTGGAAAAGGAGCGGGAGGTCATCCAGGAAGAACTGCGGATGACCTACGACAACCCGTCCTACCGCGTCGACCTGCTCATCGACGAGGCACTCTGGCCCGACCAGGCCATGGGGCGTGACGTGGGCGGCACGCCGGACACCGTGGCCGCCATCGACCAGGAGACCATCCGGGATTACATGGTGCGCCAGTACAACCCGGCTAACACCGTGGTTGCGGTGGCTGGCAACGTGACCCACGAGGAGGTGGTCGACCTGCTGGAGGACGCCACCCATGGCTGGCAGCCACAGGCGTCGCTGGAGTGGGAAGCTGTCACCGAGAATGGCGGCGACGGACCCCTGGTCCGAATCGAACGACGCCGCTCCGACCAGTCGCACCTGTGCCTCGCTCTGCCGGGACTCTCGCTGAACGACCCCGACCGCTACGCCCTCTCGCTGCTGAACGTGATTCTAGGCGACGGAATGAGCAGCCGCCTGTTCATGGACCTCCGCGAGACACATGGGCTGGCCTACGACGTCAGCAGTTCCATCAACCACTTCCGAGACTGCGGTTCCATGGTGGTCTACTGCGGGGTGGAGCCGCGCAAGACCAACGACGCCGTCCGCGCCGTCATGCGCCAGCTGGATGGGATGCGCGAGGAGCCCGAGGAGCGGGAGCTGAACAAGGCCCGCGAGTACGCCACCGGCCGCCTGCTGCTGCGGATGGAGGACAGCCGGGCCGTGGCCTCGTGGATGGGCTCCCAGGAGCTGCTGCAGGACCAGCTGTGCTCGGTCGAGGAAATCGTGGGACGGCTGCAAGCCGTTACCCCGGCAGACATCTCCGACCTTGCCACCCGGCTGTTCCAGCAGGAGCAGCTGCGGCTGGCCCTGGTCGGCCCCCAGGGTGGCCAGAAGACCCTGACCGGCCTGCTCAAGCTGTAACCCAAATTCCCTCCTAAATTCAGGGGGCTCCAACATTACAGCGGTATACTGGTCAGAGCATCTTTCTGGGTAAATGCTCCAGGCGTAAATCTCGACGCACAATAGTATAGGGGCGGATTCGAAACCCGCCCCTGCGTAATTCATTCCAGTTTAACTCTGCCTCTATTGTTGCCCTACCTCACCCCTGCCAACTCCTCCGCCGTCGCGTGCTGATGCTGCGCCGCAAACGCCCGTGTCTGGTCGAGGGCGGACTTGAGGTAGGGCGCGGTCACGCTGGACGGATGTTCCGCCAGCTGCTCGGGAGTGCCGGTGGCGATGAGCTCGCCGCCCTTGTCACCGGCCCCGGGGCCGAGGTCTATGAGCCAGTCGGCGTTTTTCATCACGTCGATGTTGTGCTCGATGAGGATCACCGTGTTGCCCGCGTCCACCAGGCGGTGCAGCACGCCCAGCAGGGCGGCGCAGTCCTCGAACGACAGGCCGGTGGTCGGCTCGTCCAACAGGTAGACCGTCTTGCCCGTGGCCCGCTTGGACAGCTCGGTGGCCAGCTTGACCCGCTGCGCCTCACCGCCCGACAGAGTGGTGGCGGGCTGGCCGAGGCGGATGTAGCCGAGGCCCACGTCTCGCAGAGTCTTCAGCTTGGGGCTGATGCGCGGGAAGTTTATGAAGAACTCCAGCGCCGTGTCCACCGTCATGTTCAGCACGTCGGCGATGTGCTTGCCCCGCATTGTCACTTCCAGCGCCTCGCGATTGTAGCGCAGGCCGTGGCAGATCTCGCAGGGCACAGTGACATCGGGCAGGAACTGCATCTCGATCTGGTTGTAGCCCTCGCCCTGGCAGGCCTCGCAGCGTCCGCCCTTTACGTTGAACGAGAACCTACCCGGCTTGTAGCCACGCACCCGCGACTCCGGCAGGTTGGCGAACAGCTCGCGGATGGGCGTGAACGCGCCGGTGTAGGTGGCCGGGTTGCTGCGCGGCGTGCGGCCGATGGGCGACTGGTCGATCTTGACGACCTTGTCCACACCCTCGACGCCCAGCAGGTCGTCGTGCTTGCCCGGCAGGTCGCGCCCGTTGTTGATGCGCTGGTTCAGTTTCTTGTACAAGATCTCGTAGACCAAGCTGCTCTTGCCTGATCCGGATACGCCGGTGATGCATACCAGCCGCCCCAGCGGGAACTCAACGTCGATGCCCTGCAGGTTGTTCTCCCGCGCGCCGGTCACGGTCAGCGACAGGCCGTTACCCTCGCGGCGTTCCTGTGGCACCGGCACCTGCTTGCGCCCGCTGAGGTACTGGCCTGTCAGGGACTCCTCGGATTTCTCGATCTCATCCACCGTGCCGACGGCGACGACCTGCCCGCCGTGCTCGCCGGCCCGGGGGCCGAGGTCGGCGATGAAGTCAGCAGAGCGCATCATGGCCTCGTCGTGCTCCACCACCAGCACCGTGTTGCCCATGTCGCGCAACCGGGTCAGCGTGTTGATCAACCGCTGGTCGTCGTGGGGATGCAGCCCCACCGTCGGCTCGTCGCAGACGTAGAGCACCCCTGTCAGCCCCGAGCCGATCTGCGTTGCCAACCGCACGCGTTGCGCCTCGCCGCCCGACAGGGTTTGGGCGGTGCGGTCCATGGTGACGTAGTCCAGGCCGATGCCTATGAGGAACTTGAGGCGGCCATCGATCTCCTTCAGCACCTGGTTGGCGATGGTCTTGTCGCGAGTCGACAGCATCTGGGGAGCGGCGGCCTTCCCGTTCCTTGATGACTTGGAGGACTTGCGGCCGTTCTTAGAGCCGTTGCGACGACCGTTCCGGTGGCCGTTGGCGCTGGCAGCGCCATTGGTCTCCGTATGATTGGCCAGGGCGGCGGCCACCAGGCTGGTACCGTTCAGGTTGTACTCCGAGTCCGGGTCAATCTGCTCCACCCATTCGGCGGCGGCACCGATGTTCTTGGAGCAGACATCCATGATGCCCAGACCGCACACTCGGACCGACAGGGCCTCGGGCCGCAGCCGCTTGCCGCCGCAGGAGCGGCAGGGACGAGCCGACATGTATCGCTCGATCTGGGAACGGGCATAGTCCGACTCGGTGGTGCGGTAGCGCCGTTCCAGGTTGGGGATCACGCCCTCGAAGTTGGTGTCCCAGCTGTAGGTGCGGCCCCGGTGCGTACGGTGGCTGACGGTGACTTTCTGCTGACCATTGCCATACAGGATCAGGTCCACATGCTCCGGGTCCATCTCGCGCACAGGCACTTTGGCGGAGAACCCGTTGGCCTCGGCCACCGCCTCCATCAGGCTGATGTACCAAGCCCCGGAGGTGCCGACGCGCACCCACGGCGTAATGGCTCCCTGGGACAGTGTCAGGTTTTTGTTGGGGATGACCAATTCCGGATCGACGGCCAGCTTGTAGCCTAGCCCAGTGCACTCCGAGCAGGCGCCGTGAGGGCTGTTGAAACTGAAGGTGCGCGGCTCGATCTCGGGCAGGCTGACATTGCACTTGGCGCAGGCGAACTGCTCGGAGAACACCAGAGTCTCGCTGTCGCCGCCGTCCGCCGATTCCCGGAGCACCTCGACCACGCCCTCACCCTCGCGCAGGCAGGTCTCCACCGACTCGGCCACCCGGGCCATCTCGGTCTCGGGGCGAACGATGATGCGGTCGACCACCAGCTCGATGTAGTGCCACTTGTTCTTGTTTAGATTGAGGTTGTCGGTCTCCTCCAGCATCTGGATCTCGCCATTGACGCGGATGCGGACGAAACCGGCCCGGCGGGCGGCCTCCAGGACGTCCTTGTGCTCGCCCTTCTTGCGGCGAATCTTGGGGGCCAGCAGGGTGATGCGACTGCCCTCCTCCAGCGACATGATCGAGTCCACGATCTGGGAGACGGTCTGACGCGCAACGGGGCTGTCGCATTTGGGACAGTGAGGGACACCGACCCGGGCGAACAGCAAGCGCAGGTAGTCGTAAATCTCGGTTACTGTCCCCACGGTGGAGCGAGGGTTGTGAGATACGCCCTTCTGGTCGATGGAGATGGCCGGGGAGAGGCCTTCGATATAGTCGACGTCGGGCTTGTCCATGCGCCCCAGAAACTGGCGGGCGTAGGCTGATAGCGACTCCACGTAGCGTCGCTGCCCCTCGGCGTAGATGGTATCGAAGGCCAGCGAGCTCTTGCCGGATCCGGAAACGCCAGTGATCACCACCAGCTTGTCGCGGGGCACGGTGATCTCGATGTTCTTGAGGTTATGTTCGCGTGCGCCCTTGACGTGTATGAAATCCTGCGGCATTCGTGGCTGTCCCTCCCGCCCTAGCGTCGGACATAATTTTATCACTCATGGGTAGCTTCGCGCCTTTGAACGGTCCCTGATGCGGCGCCAGTGCAATACCACGATCTAGTTGACATAATTGTGCCATTTTCGGGCGGATTTTCTGTTGAAACGGGCGTCTCTGAGGCGTAATCTGTTCTCATTGTACCTTGTTGGGTTTCCCCGGCATCCATAGGCTGCCGGCCCGTACGCGGGCGACTCCTGACTTGTCACTGGCGCATCTTAAAGTGGGCGGATTGGTATATGGCGCGGGAATTGTTCGGGGAGGGGAAGGTACTGATCGGTGTGGTGCACCTGCTGCCACTGCCCGGGTCGGCTCGTTGGAACGGCAACCTGAAATCCGTTATGAACCGGGCCAAGCTGGAGGCCGGCATCCTGCAGGACGGCGGCGCCCACGGCATCATCGTGGAGAACTTCGGCGACGCACCCTTCCGCACCGGCCGGGTGGACCCGGAGACTGTTGCAGCCATGACCCTCGCGGTGGAGCATGTCAGAGGCTCCGTGTCGGTGCCGGTGGGCATCAACATGCTGCGCAATGATGCCATCTCTGCCCTGGCAGTGGCGGTTGCCACGGGCTGCGAGTTCATCCGGGTCAACGTACACTACGGAGTGATGGCCACCGACGAGGGCATAGTGGAGGGCGAGGCCCACGAGACCACCCGCCGCCGCCGTTCGCTGAACACCGACGTGCAGATCCTGGCGGACGTGCTGGTGAAGCACGCGACCCCGGTGGGCCAGACTGACATCGGACTCGTGGCGCAGGAGACCACGCGCCGGGCACTCGCCGACGGCCTGATCGTCTCCGGGCCCGCCACCGGCCAGCCAACCAACAGCCACGACGTCGCGGCCGTGCGTCGCGCGGTCCCAGACGGGTTCGTCCTGGTGGGCAGCGGCGTCAACGAGAAGAACGCCTCTCGCATCCTGGAACACGCTGACGGCGCCATCGTCGGCACCAGCCTGAAACTCGAGGGCATCGTGACGAATCCAGTTGACCCAGGGCGCGTCCGCCGCCTAGCGGAGATAATGGAGTCCATGGGCTGAGCATCCCCGCCCAAGAATGCAAAGAAAAGGGCCCGCTCGCGGTTGAGCGGGCCTTTTTTGTTAGCGTCGTTCGTCGGGACTATGCCAGTTCGCGACCTACCTGGGTGAACACCTTGTCCATTGAGGATATGATCTCGTCGATCTCGCTGGAGGTCACGCAGAGGGGCGGCATCACATTCATGTTGTCGCTGCCCCGCAGGTGCAGTCCGTTTTCCTGGAATCCCGCTGTCAGGCGACTTCCCAGCTCGGCCTCGGCGGGGTAGGTCTCCTTGGTCTCCCGGTCGCGTACCAGCTCCATGCCGCACATCAGGCCCAAGCCACGCACATCGCCGATCATCTCGTGCTTCTCCTGGAGCTCCTTCAGACCGTCGAGCAGATAGGCGCCCATGCGCGCCGAGTTTCCGGGCAGGTCCTCGTCCTCCATGATCTGGATATTACGCAGGGCCGCGGCCGCAGCGACCGGATGTCCGCCGAAGGTGATAACGTGGCGGAACGATACGCGCTGGCTACCCACGAAGGCGTCGGCGATATGCCCTCGGGTGATGGCGCCGCCCATGGGGATGTAACCGCTGGTGATTCCCTTGGCGACCGTCATTATGTCGGGTGTGACGCCCCAGTGCTCGCAGCCGAACATCTTGCCCGTCCGTCCGAACCCGGTGATCACCTCGTCGGCAATGAGCAGCACGCCGTACCTGTCGCACACCTCACGGAGCAGCGGCCAGTAGTTGTCGGGCGGAACCACCGCGCCCATGGGGCTGGAGATAGGCTCGGCGATCACGCCGGCCACCGTCTCCGGCCCCTGGAACTTGATTATGTCCTCGATGGCCTTGACGGTCCGCTCGCCGCACTCCTCCGGCGTCTCGCTGCCAAACTCGCAGCGGTAGAAGTTAGGCTGAGGCGCATGGTAGGTCCCGGGCATCAGTGGTTCGTAGTCGACGCGAGGATAGAGATGGTTGCCGCCCAGGGCCATGGCCCCGGCGGTTGCGCCGTGGTAGGAGTCCCGGCGGCTGATGAACTTGATGCGTCCCGGTTCACCCACCCGCTTGAAATAGGCGCGACTCAGCTTGATGGCCGTTTCCACAGACTCGGAGCCGCCGCTTGTGAAGAACGAGCGCGACAGGTCGCCGGGGGTGATCTCGGCGACCTTCTCCGCCAGGCGGATGGTCGGCTCGGTGGTGGTGCCCAAAGGCATGTACGTCAGCTTGAGCATCTGCTCGTAGGCGGCGTCAGCCACCTCCTTGCGGCCGTATCCGATGTTCTTGAGCCACAGGCCGGACATCGCGTCGATGTAGGTATTGCCCTGTACATCGGTGACCCTGACTCCCTCGCCCGACTCGAAGACGGTGGGCTCACCCTTTTCGGCCATGTCGCTGGGTTCCCTCAGGTAGACCCAAAGATGCTCTAGGGCGGAGTCCTGGAGTTCCTTCAGATTGGCGGCGCTGGTCATGCTGCCTCCCGTGGCTGTTTGGATGCATAGAGTTGTTTGGTGATTGTACCCGCTTCGGGACGGAAAACGAAATTGCCCTCCCCTTAACATGGGAGGGCAATCGCAAAGGATGGTTGCCGGTGCGGCTAGTGCTGCGGCGCCTCGCCGATGGGCTGGAAGACGTTGAAGACCGCGCCCTGCGGGTCTGCCATGGCAGCGAAACGTCCGATGGGAGGCTGGCCCTCGAATGGGATGATGTCGGTGGCCGGTACGAATACCGTGGCGCCCAGGGACTGTGCCTTGGCGACCGTCTCATCGGTGTTTTCCACGCCGAAGTACACCGACCAGTGGGGAGGGAACTCGCCCATGTCGGGCGTTATCTGCATCACTCCGGCCACCTCACTGCCGCCGGCGTTCAGCATGTGGTACTGGTTTGCCTCCATAACCGGCCCACGTTCGACGCCAAGGGCTGCAACGTAAAAGTCCATGGCAGCGCCCTGATCGGTGGTCAGCAGTTCGTGCCAGAACATGGCGCCGGGCTCCAGCTTGATGGTCGCCCCGATGTGCAGCTTGGCCTGCCAGATAGCAAAGAACGCTCCCTGCGGGTCCTGGCAAAAAGCCATCCGTCCAGCTTCGAAGACGTCCATTGGACCCACCACGACCGTGCCGCCGTTCCGGGTGATGGCGTCAACCGTATTTTCGACGTTTTCGACAGTAAAGTAGGTGTTCCAGTGGGGCGGAATGTTCTGACTGCGCTCCTCTTCGCCCTGCTGGTAGATGGAGCAGGCGTAAAGGCCACGCACCATCTGCATGTGGTAATAGGAGTCGGGGCCCATTTCGTTGGGCTCATCCTCCCAGCCGAACAATGCGCCATAGAAGGCCAATGCTCCGGCCTCATCGGTGGTGGAAAGCTCCGCCCAGGACGGTGCGCCAGGGGCGTGTGAGGTTACTTCGGGCATTTTGGTGTCTCACTCCTCGATTCTGATTTGGTCTCGATTCACGTGTTGTAATGCCGTGCAACCTTTCCAGTGTAGAGTCGTCCAGTATTCGGGACAACCGGCGATTGTCAGCAGGTGCGGACACGACCTTGGCCGGACGGGTGCGGGCAAATTTCTAGTGGAATGGTTGCAATGTTACCATATATGTGTTAAATGTACATATATGGAAGATTTCAGTGTGCCGGGCAGCGCAAGGCTGCCCAAAAATTTCATGACACCGTGGGTCCTTCTGGTCGTGAAGCAATGGAACTTGCATGGCTACCTGATTCTGCAGCAACTGAACCAGATGGGATTCACCGAGGTTGACCACGCCACTCTGTACCGGGAGCTGCGCCGGCTGGAAAAGGAAGGATACGTGTCGTCGGAGTGGGAGACAGGCAACAGCGGTCCTGCCCGGCGGGTCTACAGCATCACCGATGCCGGGGAACAGATGTTGCAGGGGTGGACCGACGTGGTGTCGGGCTACCAGAAAATGATCACCGGATTCTTCGACCTCTACTCGCAGGTATTCGGCCTGGTCCCTCCAACAAGTGAGGACCCAGCAGCCGAACCCCCGGTCTCCGAAGAACCAGAGAAGACCAGACCGGAGACACCACCGTCCCAGTGAACACCTCCGTGCTGAGGAGTTCAAGAAACTCCCCGGCCTTGCTCGCAAACTGGCCAAGAACTGACAGAAAAGGAGTATCTGAAAATGGCAGACAAGGCAACCAATGGGACCGAGGAACTGGTACAGGCCTACAACAAGGCAGTCGAATGCGCCGTCAGCGCCATGGATGCTGGAGTCGCTCAAGCAACCGGCGCAGTCAAGCTGATGAGCGAGACCACCGAGACCGAACGCAAGGAGTTCGGCAAGGTGCTGGAGCAGG
This sequence comes from Dehalococcoidia bacterium, assembly GCA_963664175.2. Classification (GTDB taxonomy): domain Bacteria; phylum Chloroflexota; class Dehalococcoidia; order Lucifugimonadales; family UBA3495; genus VXOI01. Next base: position 22,684 of record CAXXOI010000004.1, on the reverse strand, counting down.
GCGCAGCTCAAGCCCGCACGCGCAGCGAGAACATGGCGGCAGTGTTGCCCGGCATCTGGCAGAGCTTCGCCGTCAAGCCCGGCGCCTCTGCTCCCGGACTCGGGACCGAGTTCCAGGAGTCCGTCGGCAAACTCATAGAATGCGAGACGGCTTTCTACGAATCTATGACCCAGGCCTGGGTGCAGTACTTCACCGGAACGGAGCAGCGACGAAGTGCGGCCACCAAGGCGCTGATTGAGAGCAACGTCAAGGCGCTCGAGTCCAGCCAGCGGGCCGCCAGGGGCGCTGTGGAATACGGCGAAGCCCTGTTCAACTGGTCAATGGAAACTGCAAACGCCCAGAGCAAAAAGAGCTAAGGAAAGGTAGGAGTCTCTCGTGGTCAGTTCGGCAGAATTTGCTTCCAAGATGCAGGAGGAGGCGCAGAAAAACCTGGATCGGGTCCAGACTCTGGTGGACTCGTTCGTCGTGAATCCGGCGGATCCTCCCATGGCCCTGACCCATCGCGAGGTGATATGGAAGCGGGGTAAGGCCCGCCTCTTTCGGTACCACTCCTCGGAAACTCCCGTCGCCCATCGCACTCCGTACCTCATCGTCCCCTGGCTGGGTATCAGCCGGCCCTACGTACTGGACCTGATGCCCGGAGCCAGCATGATCGAGTACCTGGTCGATCACGGGCATGACGTGTACCTGCTCGACTGGGGCGAGATCGCCGAAGAAGACAAGGAATTGGGGTTCGAGGAGGCGGTGTTCAAAATCCTGCCCCGCGCCATTGACCGCGCCCTGGAGACCTCCGGGGCCGATGAAATCACACTGAACGGGCTCTGCCTTGGCGGCACCATCAGCTCCTGTTACCTTGCGCTGAATCCCGACGCCCCGGTGCGGAACTTCGTCGCCGTGGTTGCCCCGATCAATTTCGAGGAAGGCGGCCTGTTCCGGACCTGGCTCAATGACCCTCATTTCCCCGCCGAGCTGATCGTGCGCCGCTACGGGGGGCTGCCGGCCAGCCTGATGAACACCGGGTTCAAGATGCTGCGTCCCACCCTGGAGGCCCAGGCGCTTTCCGGACTCTGGTCCAACATCAACCGGCCGGGATACGCGGACGGGTACAAGGCCATGAGCCGCTGGGCCAATGACTTTATCGGCATGCCCGGCCGGTTTTTTCACCAGCTGTCGGACGACCTCTATGCCAGGAACCGGCTGGTCAACGGTGAGCTGGTCCTGAACGGCCGGCGCGTGGAACTTGGCCGTATAGCTCAGCCGCTGCTGGTGGTTGCGGCCAACCAGGATTTTATCGTCCCGGCGCCTTGCGCCCGCGGCCTGATGGACGTGGTCTCCAGCGAGGACAAGGAGTACGTTGAAATGCCAGGCGGCCATATCTCCGTGTTCTCGGGCAGGCAGGCCCACCAGACCCTCTGGCCCAAGATCGATGAGTGGGTATCGTCCCGAGTCGGCGAAAAGGAGTAGTTGGCCATGACCACTCAGGAAAACACAGCCAGCCCGTTCGAGGCCTGGCGCGAGATGTTCCAGAAATCCACCGAAGCCTGGGCCCAGGCCGCCGCCGGAATGTCCTCCAATCCCACATGGCCTCCGTTCTTCGGCGCCGCTCCCGGCGGGGCGATGCCTGGGTTCGGACAGATGCCGGGATTCAACCAGGCACCCGGCTTCGGCTCGCCGGGGCAGGTCCCGCCGTTCACCATGTTCAACGACCTCCAGCAGGTCTGGCAGCAGTTCTACAGCACCTGGGCGGAACAGACCCGGCAGGCCATGGCCGCGGGCACTCCCGGTCCCGAGGTTGTCGTCAACGCCCAAAAGCAATGGACCGAGCAGCTTGAGGCCATGGCCAAGGTGTTCGCCGAGGTAATGGGAACCGAGTCATTCGCCAACCTGCTGGGCCGGTACATGGAACAGTCCCTGGTCGCGCAGGAACGGATGGCCAATGCCTCCGAGCCGCAGATGGACTCCGTGCTCAGGGCATACAACCTGCCCTCACGCAGCCAGATCGATCGCCTCTTTGAGCGCGTGATCGGCCTGGAGGACCGCATCGATGACCTGGAAGACGAGAGCCGCAAGCTGCGCCAGCAGCTGGAGGCTGCCCAGCGGACCCCCGCGCCCCGCTCCCGCAGTCGGTCGACCGAAGCGACTGCCCCGTCCGAGTAACGGGAGCCATTTTTCGCAGCTAAACACGAGGGCCGCCGGAATTCATCCCGGCGGCCTTTGCATTCGATTAGTATCGCTTCCTCGGTGCGGTTAAGGCTGCTCCCCTGCCTGGTATCGCCGCAGCTGTTCCCTCAGGATGCGCAGTTCCTCCTCGGCGGCTTGTCGGGCTGCCTCCGATTCTCGCAAAGCAGCCTCGCTCTCGCCGTGGGTGCGGAGCCATTGCTGGCTCACCGGGTCGTAGAGGCGGAGATTCCCGTCGGGCAGCGCGCAAATGTCCAAACCCAGTACGGCGCTGTATCCCCGCAGAATGCTGTCGTCGTCGGTCGTCAAATCCATGGCGTTGTACTGGCCTTCGCGCAGCTGCTCGCCGATCAGGGGAGGACTGAAGTAGCTGCTGGTCGGGTCGAAACGCCAGTACTCGGTCACTCCCATATCGGCGTATATGTCCCGTTTCTCCCGCATGTCTCGACGCCAGGTGCTGCCCGAGGCCAGATCCATCACGATGTCGGGCGACCTTCCTTCCCGCCAGACGATCCATGAGTCCCGCTTGTGCCTGCTCTCCACGCCAAACACCACAAACACATCGGGCGCAACTCGTGTCTCGTTGTTGTTCATCCTGTAGTACATGAGCATGTCGCCGCCTGCATAGACATCCTCACGGTCGGCGAACCACGCGCGCAGCATCGAGATGGCGTCCAGCATCGCAGTCAGTTGATGGTCGTTTTCGGCCATGGGTTCGCCGTCCGAATCGGGATATACGATGGACAAGTCATCCTCCGCGAGGTTGTACAGCGGAGATTTTGCGGAGGCGGGCATACGCTCGGCGGTCATGGCATTCTGCTCCCACTGCGCTTCGGGAAGGTCTTGAGGTTAGATTAGCACAACGTTTCGAGCGATAGTTGTTTCCCGTCCACGCCGGTAGTAACCTTGCCCGATAAAGTCCAATTCCTTTGATAGTTCAAGGAGGCGCGCCATGGCCGCCACGACCACTACGACCACCAACCGCATCCGGGCATCGGAGCGGCGCGAGCTGGAACAGGAACTGCGCAAAAGAGTGTCGGGCGAGGTGCGTTTCGACCCCTTCACCCGAGTCCTGTACAGCACCGACGCCAGCATCTACCAGATGGAGCCGGTGGGCGTGGTCATCCCTCGCAGCGCCGCCGACGTACAGGCGGTGATGGAGGTGGCGCGCGAGAACGGCGTGCCGGTGCTGCCCCGGGCCGGCGGCACCAGCCTGGCCGGCCAGACAGTCAACCACGCCATCGTCATGGATTTCAGCAAGTACATGAACCAGGTGTTGGAGGTCAACCGCGACGAACACTGGGCCCGCGTCCAACCCGGCATCGTGCTAGACCAGCTCAATCGCGAACTGCTGCCCTACGGCCTGATGTACGCCCCCGACCCGACCACCTCCAGCCGCGCCTGCGTCGGCGGCGGCATCGGCAACAACACCTGCGGCGCCCACTCGGTGATATATGGCAAGTCTCTCGACCACATCATGGAGCTGGACGTCCTGCTCTCCGACGCCAGCGCCACCCACTTTCGCCCGCTGGACAGCGCCGAGTTGGAGGCCAAACTCAGCGGCGCGGGCCTGGAGTCGGAGATCTACCGTGGCGTGCGCCGACTGTCGCAGGACAACGACGCAGCCATTCGAGCGCAGTACCCCAGCATCATGCGGCGGGTCAGCGGCTACAACCTGGACGAGTTTCTCACCGAGCCAGTCGGCCCCTACGCCGGATCGGCCAACAGCCACGGGTTCAACCTGACGCGCATGGTTGTCGGTTCCGAGGGGACGCTGTGCGTCGCCACCGAGGCCAAGGTCAACCTGGTGCCGCGCCCGACCATGACGGCGTTGTCGGTGGCCCACTTCCACGACATCTTCCAGGCCAGCGAGGCAGTCAAGGAGATCCTTAACCACGCACCGTCCTCCATAGAGATCATGGACAAGAACGTGCTCGACCGCTCCCGGCAGTCCCTGGGGCTGGGCAACGCCATGTCCATCATCGAGGGCGACCCCGGCGCCATCCTGGCCATCGAGTTCTACGGCGAGTCGGAGGACGAACTGACCTCCAAGATGGAGGGGCTCAAGCGCGACCTCGAGCAGCGTCGAATGGGCTACGCATGCGTCAACCTGCTGGACCGCGCGGCGCAGGCCAATATCTGGAACGTTCGCAAGAACGGCCTGGGCTTGCTGATGAGCATGCACGGCGATGCCAAGCCCCTGCCGTTCGTCGAGGACACCGCCGTCGACCCCGAGACCATGGGCGATTTCGTGCGCCGGTTCGACGAGATTGTCCGCAACCACGGCACCGAGGCCGCCTACTACGGTCACGCCAGCGTCGGTTGCCTACACATCCGCCCTGTCGTCAGCCTCAAGAACCTGGAGGGTGTCAACCGGATGTACGCCATCGCCGACGAGATCAGCGATCTGACCAAGGAGTTCGGCGGAGTTCTCAGCGGCGAGCACGGCGACGGCATCGTGCGCGGCGTCTGGACCGAGAAGATGTTCGGCCCCGAGGTTTACCAGCTCTTCCGCGAGCTGAAATCGACCTGGGACCCCGACGGCATCATGAACCCGGGCAAAATCATCGACTGCCCGCCCATGACCGAGAACCTGCGCTACGGCCCGGACTACAGCGCCCAGTCATTGCCCAGCAGCCTGGACTTTTCCATCGACAGCAACTTTGCGGGCGCGGTGGAGATGTGCAACGGCATGGGCGCCTGCCGCAAGCTGGAAGGCACCATGTGCCCGTCGTTCATGGCCACTCGCGAGGAGGAGCACTCCACCCGCGGGCGGGCCAACCTGCTGCGGGCGGCCATGTCGGGCAAGCTGCCCGAGGGAACCATGACCAGTCAGCGGCTCTACGACGCACTCGACCTGTGCCTGGAGTGCAAGGGCTGCCGCGCCGAGTGCGAGTCCGGCGTGGACATGGCCAAGCTGAAGTACGAGTTCCTGGACAACTACTACAAGACCAACGGCCTGCCGCGTCGCAACCGGATCTTCGGCAACATCGCCAAGTACAGCAGGATGGGCAGCCGATTCGCGCCCCTGTCCAACTGGATGGCCTCCAGCCCGCTGGGAAAGCTGGTGTCCAGCTCCATCCTCGGGATTCACCCCAACCGGAAGGCGCCGAAATTCGCCAGTCAGACGTTCCCCCAGTGGTTCCGCTCCCGAACCGGCCGCCGCGAAGCTCCCAACGGCACGGTGGCGCTGCTGAATGACACCTACATGAACTACAACTACCCGGAGATCGGCAAGGCGGCGGTGGCGCTGCTGGAGGCCGCGGGCTACAAGGTCGAGCTGGCCGATGCTCCCTGCTGCGGACGTCCCATGATTTCCAAGGGCATGATGGATGCCGCCAAGGCCAACGCCCGGCACAACGTCAGCCTGCTGCACGCCTACGCTGGCAACGGGGTGCCCATCATCGGCTGCGAGCCCAGCTGCCTGCTCACCCTCCGCGACGAGTACCCTCAGCTGGTGCCAGGCGAGCAGTCCCGCACCGTGGCCAGCCAGGCGTTCCTGATCGACGAGTTCCTGGCCAAGCTCCAGGCCGAGGACAAGCTGGACATCGAGTTCCGGGACACCGGCAAGCAGGTGCTGTTCCACGCCCACTGCCACCAGCGCTCGCTGGCCGGCACTGCTTCGTCGCTGAACGCCCTGCGTCTCCCGCCGGGCTACAAGGTGGAACTGACAAACGCGGGTTGCTGCGGCATGGCCGGCTCGTTCGGCTACGAAAAGGAGCACTACGACATCTCCATGACCATCGGAGAGCAGGCCCTGTTCCCGCAGGTCAACGCCAAGGGCCCCGACTGGGAGGTCGCAGTGATGGGCGTATCCTGCCGCCAGCAGATCGAGCACGGGACGGGCCGCCGGGCCCGCCACCTGGCGGAGGTGCTGGCCGACGCGCTGGGGTGAGACGGGCATTTGTTGTGGAAAACAATCAGCAATGTTTAATTGCTTGGTAACGGTCCATGGCGCAGAATAATGGAACAGTTATCGAATTAGTCGAGACTGATGAGTTTCAGCGATGGATAAGCAGACTCAGGGATGAATCAGCCCTTGACCGTATCAACGCTCGTTTGGCCAGACTGCGACGCGGTCACTTGGGTGATGTGAGGCCTGCGGGTGACGGCGTTTCTGAGATGCGGATAATCTACGGCCCCGGTTACCGGATATACTTTGTGCGCGAGGGAATGACCTTAGTCCTCCTCCTTTGTGGAGGAGACAAAGATTCTCAGAGGCGAGATATTCGACTCGCAAAGCGACTAGCGGCCCAATGGAGAGCTGAAAATGGCCGAAAAGTATAGAAAGTGGGATGTCGTCAATTACTTGAATTCGATCAGGGACGCTTGTGGATACTTAGAGGCTTGCTTGGAAGAGGCTCCAAAAGACAGCGATTTCCTCAGGGAGGTGCTAGACGACATCGTCCGGGCAAGCGAATTGGGAAACTTCGACCTCAAATCCGGCGATAGCCACGAGGAGTTGTTGGGAGCGCTAGCAGATACAGGTCTCCTAAGTCACGACTCTATTACACAGATTGCCAACGCGCTGAAATTGCAGCCGCCCATTAGTGCTTAACGGAACAGACTTACTCTGATGGTCTTGGGGCGACCCTTAGGTCGCCCCTTTGCTTTGCACCGTTCCAACATTCAGGCGTTGATGGCCCCCTACACCGCTGTGATGGTTATGTGGCTCATGTAGGATTCGGCCCGCGCTCCGTGCCAGTGATTTTCGCCCTTGCGGATGTGGACCACGTCGCCGACGTTTATCTCCTGCTCCTCGGTCTCGTTGGCGACGATGCCGACCCCTGACGTCACCATCAGGATCTGGTCGCTCTCGTGGGTGTGCCAGCCGGTCGTTGCGCCCCGCTCGAAGTTGACCACGCTGCTGCTGAAATTCTCGCTCGTCCCCTCGGGAATCAGCGGCTGGCGTGTGCGCCGGACCTCGCCTCCGGTCCACCCCGGTATGGGCGTGGCCGTGTCGATGGGGACCGTCTCCACCTCGGCAATTCTTATGACTCGCATATTCTCACTCCTGCTTGCTGTTTTTCCCCGATAATACAATGGTGCCCGTAGGCTCCATGCCCTTCACGCCGGGCACCTCGTTCAGCTTTCCGGTATTCCCGGTATGCTCGCGGAGAGATTGGGAAACCCGAATTCTCGTATAATAGCCGACATAATCCTTGGCGTCGCATGAATCTGGCGCCCCATGGTAAAAGCCTGGGCGCCAGAGCCTGATTTCAAAGGGAGAATCAGCAACGGGAGGGGCTGTGATGATCGGAAACGAATTGGCTTACGTCGGAGTGGTGGTCAGGGATGTTTCCACCGTGGCCGCGATACTGGAACGCGACTTTGACCTGCCACGCGGAAGTTGCGAAATCGGCGATACCGGACGGCACGCGCCTGTCTTCCCAGTCGGCCAGACTGCCCTGGCGCTGTTTGAACTGGGCGACCCATTTGTCGGCGGCGCCGAGAAAACCGGGCTGCACCACATCGCCGTGAACGTTGAAGGCCTCGTCGGCAGGGTGCTGGATGCCGCCGAACTCGGGCTGCCCGCTGTGGACGTGGAGCCTGAGCCAGGGCTGGACGGCGTCCGGCGCGTGCTGCTGAATCCCACGGCCACATGCAGGACCCTGTTATACCTGTCCGATCCTCTGTCCCTTACGGTGAAGGCTGAACCGGACCGGGACATCGAGCGGATAGACCACCTCGGGGTGGCCAGCGCCGACAACGCGGAGGTCGTCGAGGTGTTCGCGAACAAGATGGGATGGCCCATCGAAAGCACCCAGACCGACGTCGAGATTTCCACCAAGACCGAGGCATTCACCTCCGACAAGTACGGTGTGGTTTACCGGAATCATCAGCCCGAATTCATCGGTGGACTCCGTGTCTCTTTCATCACCGTGGGCGACCTGGAAATGGAGTTTCTGCAGAACCTCGACCGCAGTTCCGTAGGCAGCGTGGACTACGGAAACGCCGGCAGCACACGCCAGGACCAGGGTGCCATCAGCCGCTATATTGAAAACCGTGGTCCGGGGCTGCATCACACCGGCCTGAAGGTCAGGGACATCAACGGGCTGCTTTCACGCCTGGACCGACGGGGGATCACTCTCATCGACAAGGTGGGACGCCCGGGAGGAAGGCAGTCGCAGATCGGTTTCATTCACCCGGCAAGTCTCGGAGGCTGGCTGGTGCACCTGGTGCAGAGAGAGGACCCGGACTAGAATCCATCTCCGTACTCGACTCGCCTTTTGGCCACTCCGTCAATGTATTGGAATCAGCTGTCGCCATGTAGGGGCAATCCTTGTGGTTGCCCGACTCCCCTCGGCTTTCATGGCTATGGGCGGCAAAATGCGATAGGCAATTCCCGCCTCAGCGGGGGATACCCCTCGCGGATCCTGGAGACTCTTGGGAGAGTCCTACAGGACTCGTACCAATAACGGTGCGTAAGGAGTAGGCAGCGAGATGCGTTACCTTCTGGACAGATGGCGCGGTATCGGGACCCGCTTGTACCTGGCACTGGGGTTCGCGGTTATTCTGACCCTCGTGTCGAGCGGAGTGGGCGTCTACTACTTCGAGCGCAGCGGCGACCTCAACTACGAGGCCGAGCAACAGTCGGTGCCCGTGCTGGAGGCTTCATGGGAGACAGCGCGAGAGGCGGAGCGACTGCAAACCCTCGGCCTTCAGACCATTTCCGGGACCGTACTTTCGTCTGCCTCAGATCGCAAGGAGGCCGTCAGCCAGTCCCTGGACAACCTCAACGGTTCTCTCAGCCAGGTCAACGGTATCCCCGAACTGTCCCAGGGCGCTGCCACCGCGAACGAGGCCTCCTATTCGCTGGCAAGCGTCATTGACGCTCTGGCCGACAACCGGACCGCCATCCAGGCCGCGGACGGAGAGGTCGCTCGCCTCAGGGGCATCATGGCTGACATACCAGCCAACTCCGAAACCTCGGTGGCCGGACTGCGGCTGCTGGGGGAGGTCTTTAGGGCGGAGGACAACGCCGCACTGGAGGGCATGCTGGGGGAATTCAGAATCCTGGTCGCCAGCAGACTGGAGCAGCCCATCGCCGATGTGGGAGGCGGCGCCAACGGAGTATTCACCGCTCGCCGCTTGCAGTTGGCGCTGGCCGACCAGAGAGCGGACCTGATCGCGCTGTTCGCAGAGAACAGCGACGCACTTGATGCAGCAACCTCCACCCTCCTGGAGCAGACCCAGGCCCACTCGGCAGAGGCACTGGGCCAGTCGGTCCAGAGCTTCGACGAGGGTCGTGTGCTGCTGGCAGTCATCAGCATTGTGAGTGTGATCGCCGCCACCGTCGCCGCATGGTTCTGGGTCGGGAATGCCGTCGTACGGCGCCTCTCGGCACTCTCCGACCGCATGCGGGGGATGGCCGGCGGGGACCTGGAGACCCCGGTGCCGGAAGTGGGGCGCGACGAGATCGGTCAGCTGGCGGACGCTCTGGAACACTTCAGGCAGCAGGCGCTGGAGGTGCAGCGCCTCAACCTGGTGGAGCATCTCTACGGCGAGCTGCGGGAGGCCAACGCCGAGTTGCAGCGCATGCAGGCCCGCCTAGTGGCCCAGGAAAAGCTGGCCGCCCTGGGCGAGTTGGTGTCCGGCGTCGCCCACGAGATCAGCAACCCCCTGAATTTCGTCAAGAATTTCTCCGAGGGCTCCCTGGACTTATACCAGGAACTGGCGGAGATGCTGGACAACTATCGCGACCGGATGACCGATAACGATGCGTCGTTGCTGGACGAGCTGACCGGTGAAATCACCGAGAGCCTGAGCCGCGTTTCTTACAACGGAGGGCGAGCCCTGGCCATCGTCGAGCGAATGCGGGGTCTGAGTGCCGATGGTGGGACACCTGTGCTGGCTGATCTGAACGCGTTACTGCGACAGGCCGCGCAGCAGGGCAGCGACACCTTCGAGTCGGAGTTCGAAGATTTTCACGTGGAACTGGAATTCGACCTCGATGAGTCCGTGGGTGAGCAAATGCTGGCCGAGAGGGACTTTGGAGAGGCCATCGTCAACCTCGTCTCCAACGCCTGCTTTGCCATGCAGTCCAAGCGGTCGGAGTTGGGAGAGGAGTACATACCGCAGATCACCGTTTCCAGCCACCTGGCAGATGAAGTCGTCTCGGTACTCGTGCGGGACAACGGCCCGGGAATCGCCGAAGACATCGTGGACCGGATATTCAATCCGTTCTTCTCCACCCGCGAGGGTGCCCTGGGCGCCGGCCTGGGACTGCCCATCGCTGCCGACGTGGCGCGCCGCATGGGCGGCGATCTGGTCGTCGACACGATCTTCGGCGAGTACGCCGAGTTCACCATGCACGTTCCCGTGGTTCAGCCCGCAGAGGAAGCCGACAACGAGGATGATGAGGATGCCCCCGTCGGGATTGCAGGCGTCGTGGAGCGCATGAGCCCCCAGGAGTGACGCCCCTGCTGAGGCTGGCAAATTCCCACCCCTGTGATGGAGGAGGCCAGGGAGGGGGTGATCCTCGAGTCTGCGCGGACGCTGTCCCGCCTAGAAAACGCCCCCTCTCCAGTTCCTAGCCAAGGAGAGAGTGACACACGCCGCTCGTTGGCCACCTAGCGCCGACGGAGCATCAGGTAAAGGAACACCAGGCCGGATACCATTAGCACTACCGCCATGATCAGCACCAATGTCAGGCGGTCCCGGCCCACGTTGGCCACCGTCCCCAGCGCGTCGCGGACTCGCGGCAGGGCGTCTCCGATAACCGGAACGCCCAGCTCTTCCAGGCTGGGTAGTTCGACCGTGGGCGCCGGCAACAGCACCAGCTGGGCCCGTGTCGGCAGCGGCGTGGGTGTGGTGGTTGGTGTCGGCGTGGGCGTTACCGTAGCTGTGGGCAACGGCGTGGCCGTCGGCAGCGGTGTCGGCGTATGCGTCGGTGTCGGCGTTGGGGTGGCCGTCGGCGTAGGTGTTGGAGTATGGGTCGGCGCAGGCGTAGCCGTTGGAGTCGGCGTGGCCGTCGCGCTGAGGATGGGAGTCAGCGTCCCCCCTGCGTCGTCTTCTGTCAGATCCTCGGCGCCTCCAAACCCCGGAAATCCATGACCATCATCACCTTCCTCGAGAATCTCCCGCACTGTCTCGTCGTCGAGGACCGGCCTGGGGGTGTTCGTAGGTGTGGGAGTGTCGGTCGGGGTGGGCTCGGGCGTTGCTGTCGGCGTAGGTGTGGCCGTTCCGGTGGGGGTAGGAGTGTGCGTCGGCGTGGGAGTGGGAGTGGGCGTGTCCGTTGGCGGTGGCGGCGCGGCCGTGTGGGTCGGCGTCGGTGTGGCTGTGCCTGTGGGCGTGGGCGTCGGCGTGGCGGTAGGTGGATCAACGGGGTCAGAGTCTCCGTTGCCGCCATTCTCATCGTTGTCTGGTGGGATTACAGGGGACCGCGGCGATGGTGGGTCGACTGGAGTGGTACCCGCATTACTGATCAACGCAATCGATTCGATGCCACACCTAGGTACCTTTCGAATTACGGTCAGTGGCGTACCGGGAACCCTCGCCCCCAAAGACCGGCCCGTCACAACCCAGATCACGAAACGCCGGCGCTGCGTGATGCCAAGCAACGGCCGGCGTGCCATAATTCACTTGGACAAGTTTGCAGGCCCTATTGCAGGAGAGTGTGCCAATGCCTGAACAGTCAGTGAAATTCAGCACCTCGGGAGCCGTGGGCATCATCACCCTGAACAGCCCCGAGACCCGCAACGCCCTGACGCCCGAGATGATGGGGACCCTCGGCGACGCCGTGGAGCAGTGCGCCTCGCCCAACATCCGGGCCGTCCTGCTGACCGGCTCGGGAGGCTCCTTCTGCGCTGGCGCCAACGTGCGTCAACTGGTCGCCACCCTGGAGGAAACGGGCGTCGACGGAATCTCGCATGCCATCCGCGAGCTGGCCGACATGTTGCACAGCCGGGTCGTCCTGCCGCTGCGTCGGCTGCCCAAACCAGTGGTGGCGGGGATCAACGGGGCCGCGGCGGGAGCCGGTTTCAGCCTGACTCTGGCGGCCGACATGCGCGTGGCAGCCCAGAGCGCACGGTTCCTGATGGCCTACGCCAACATCGGCGCCCCCGCCGACGGCGGATCGACGTTTCTGCTGCCCCGGCTCCTGGGCACCGGGCGGGCCATGGAGCTGTACCTGGCCAGCCAGCCCATCGGCGCGCCGCGAGCGCTGGAGCTGGGGTTGGTCTCGCACGTCTGCCCCGACGAGGAGCTGGACCGCCACGCCCTGGAGACCGCCACCCGCCTGGCCGAAGGACCCACCGTCGCCTACGGACGGGTCAAGGAACTTTACAACCGCTCATGGGACTCAACCATCGAGGACCAGTTGGATGCCGAGACGGAGGCCTTCGCCCAGACCTCCCGCACCCGTGACTTCCAGGAGGGCATCAAGGCCTTCGCCGACCGCCGCCAACCTTGGTTCCAGGGGATGTAGAGGTCAGTCACCGCCCGTTGACGGCTTGAGTTTGCGGCGTTCGTTTGTGAGCAGAAGGGGCAGAATCCGCTCCGACGCTCTTTCCAGCGTAAAGCCGACCGGGTCACCCTCCGAGTCCAGGTGAGCAATGCAGTGTTCGATTACGGTCTCGCTGTAGCTCACCGGATTGTCGTTGAGAAACGAGAGGGTGTCAGACTCTGCGCAATATTTGATGTTCAGATTCTCGCCCTCAAGGTCCGGCTCCGGATATTCATCAGGACACAAGTAGTGAAGGAACAATTCGGCCGCGTCCAGCAGCTCGAATCCCATGCAATGGCCCTTGGTATCGAAGTCGGCCATCAAATCAAAGGCAATCGCGGCTGATTCCTCGTAGTCCCTTTTGGTAGAGAGAGAAAGTATGTCGTACTCTTTGTTGTACGTGTAAGGGGTGGGCATATTTTCTAGTTTCTCCTCTGCCTCCTGCGTTCTTGCCGGTCTGGCAGTGCCGTAATGACAACAAAAGGGGTAACCGTTGGGTCCACCACCACCTTCAGATAGTTTCCGCGATTACTCAGTTCCGGAACCCATCTCCAGTAGATTACGCGGCCTGACTTGCCTTGTGCGGTTCGCTCGGGCTCAAGTATGGTCTCGACTATGAGATCCACTGTAACTTGACCCACTCGCTCCGGGTGGTCCTCCCAAATATGTTCTAGCAAGCGGTACGCTTGAGCGCCAATAGTAATATTCATTCTACCGCAGGTGGGCCACCGTCACCCCGTCGCCGCCGGCGCCCTCGCCGTCCGTGGCGGTCTGCACGAGCGGGTGGTCCGCCAGGAACTCGCGGATGCCGCGCCTGAGCGCCCCGGTGCCCTTGCCGTGGATGATGCGCAACAGCGTAACGCCGTCCAGCGCCGCGTCGTTCAGCGCCGTCTCCACGCGCGACACCGCCTCGTCCACCCGCAGGCCGCGCAGGTCCATTTCCGGGTCGGGGAGCCGCGGGACTGAAGGCCGGTTCTCAGCGCGGTCCAGGTGAACTCCGTGCTGGGCAGCTGCGGGATGCCCCTCGGCCAGGCTCTGCAGCTGGTACACCGGGATCCTGGCCCGCATGGTCCCTAGCAGCACCTCGACCCGCTGGGCCTGCGCCGAACCCGGCGCGCCATCCGGAGGGGTGATCACCTCCACCGGCTGGCTGATGCCCCGCACGTAGACACGGTCGCCGCTCTGCAGCCGCTCGTGCCACGGAGTGCGATTCACCTCGATGGGCCGCCAGTCGGCGGCGTCCAGTTCCTGCTGCACCTCACGCAACTCGTCACGGTGCTCGCGGAACTCAGCGGGTGGCTCCGGGGAAGCTGAGGTACCACTCGTTACGCCCACCGAAGTGGCGGCCATCCGGGCAGCCGCCAGATCGAGGGAACGCTCAGCCCGCTGCAGCCGGTCCACCAGATGGCTGGTACGCAGCTGCAACTCGCGGCGGGCCTCCTCGACCAGTTCCATTTTAGTGGCCTCTACCGAACCCAGCTGCTCCTCCAGTTGCTGGCGCATACCGACGGCGGCGAGCCGGGCCGATTCTGCCTCCTCTTTTAGTTCTTCAACCGTGCGGCGCTCCTGCTGCAGTTCCCGCAGCAGCGTCTCCGTCGCCTGCTCCACCGGCGAGATTCCGGCGCTGGCATCGTCGATGATATCCTGCGGCATTCCCAGCCTGGCGGCGATGGTGAGGGCGTAGCTGCGTCCGGGCAGCCCCACCGTCAGCTGGTACGTGGGCGCCAGCGTATCCGGGTCCAGGTCGACGCTGGCGTTCTGCATGCCCGGGTGCTCCTGCACGGCGCGAGCCACGCCGCGCTGGTGCGTGGTGCCCACCAGGAACACGCCCATCCGCTGGAAGTGCCGCAGTATGGCGGTGGCCAGTGCCGCGCCCTCCTCGGGGTCGGTGCTGGTGCCCAGCTCATCCACCAGCACCAGCGACCGACCGGTGGCTCGGCGCATGATGCCCAGCAGGTTGGTGATGTGCGAACTGAAGGTCGACAGCGACTCCAGGATGCTCTGCTGGTCCCCGATGTCGGCGTAGATGCCGTCGAATCCCGGAAACCGGGCCTCATCGGCCGGTACGTGCAGCCCGGCATGGGCCATCATTGCCAGCAGCCCCACGGTCTTGAGCGCGACTGTCTTGCCCCCGGCGTTGGGACCCGTGATCAGCAGAACCCCCCGCTGCGAGTCCAGGTTCAGGCTGATGGGGACCACATCACCCGCAAGCAGGGGGTGCCGGGCGCGGCTGAGCCGCAGGTTGCGCAGCGGGGTACGCTCGTCGCCATGGATTCCCTCCCCCTTAAGGGAGGGGTCAGGGTGGGGGTAATCCCTCACATCCTCTATGACCGGAGGCGTGGCCCGCAGTGTTGACGAGTAGCGGGCCTTGGCGATATCCAGGTCCAACCGCGCCACGATGTCCAGGGCCAGCAGCACGTCCTCCGCAGTCTCGCCCACGCGGATGGAGAGCTGGCGCAGCACCCGCTCCACCTCCCGCTCCTCGGCCATCCTGGCCTCCCGCCATCGGTTGCCCATATCGACGGCTGCCATCGGCTCGACGAACACGCTGGCGCCGCTGTCGGAGACGTCGTGGACAATTCCGGGAACGCGGTAGCGCATCTCGGTCTTGATCAGCAGCACCATGCGTCCGTTGCGCTGGGTGATGATCGGCTCCTGCACCACCTCGGCCCGCTGGAAACGGCGCAGGTTGCGCTCCATTATGTCGTTCAGGCGACTCTGCGCCTGCCGCGACTCGGCCCGCAACCGCCCCAGCAACGGGCTGGCGTAGTCCAGCACCTCGCCCGCCGGGCTGATGGCCGCGCCGATTTCCCGGTCGAGATGGCCCAGGTCGGGGATGTTGCTGGCCAGGCTGGACAGCAGCGGCAGGGTCTCTCGCTCTCTCAGCTCGTCGCGGTCGAAGCGAGCGGCCCTGGCGAAGGAGCGGACGGCGTACAGCTCGGCTCCCCGCAACAGGCCGCCGAGGAGGGCGCGCTGGACCAGTTCGGTGATGTCCTGCTCCGGCCCGAACTCCAGCGATCCGCCATCGTCGATGTACCGCCGCGCCTCTGTGGTCTCCTGCTGGCGCGTCGCCACCTCCAGCAGGTCATCCGACGGCTCCAGCTCCGCCACACGCTGCCGCCCGAGAGCCGTTCGTGCGTAGCTCGATAGCTGCCCCAGCACCTTGTCGAACTCCAGCAACCGCCCGCCAGAATTAAAACCACCCAGAGCCATTTAACATCTCCGTCAAAATCAGGGTTCAACCACAGAGGGCACAGAGGGCACAGAGGGCACAGAGAATATTCGGATTTATCTAAAACAATCTCTGTGCTCTCTGCGTTCTCTGTGGTTAGTCGAAATCAAGCTCCCAAACTCTGCTCTCCGTGAGCATCGTCGCGACCTGCGGCAGAGTATCACGTTTCGGATCGCGGATGTTCAGCCTGCGCTTGAGCGTGATGGGCTGCAGTGCCTCCAACGCCGGACAGTCCTTGAGCAGCCCGTTCAGCGTGAATCGCTCGCCGCCCAGCACCACGTGGTCCAGCCCCACTTCTCGCGGTGAGAGCCGGGCCCGCACCTCCTCACAGACTTTGCCATAAAGCCGGCGGATCTGCCCGTCGCGCACCCGCGTGTACCGGAGCTGCGAGGTTCCGCCCGCGTGGTGCTTGCCCTTGACGTACCGAGAGTCAGTCTTGGCCTCCACCAGTTCGCCGCCGCGGAACACCGCCACCGAGAACCGGCCCAGCCGCACCAGCACCACGCCCACGGTGTAGTTCCCGTCCAGGATCAGCCGCAGCGGCCCGTCATCCCAATCCATGGACAGGAATGTCTCCTTAACGGGGAATGGGGGCGCCACCAGAAACCCTCGATCGCCACAGCGCACCCCCACCAACCCGCAGCCGTCCCCCAGAGCCGCATCGCCCACCTCTGCGAGAGGACGGTCCCAGCCGGTCGCGGCCAGTGCCACCCGGTCGGGCGTATCTCCGGGAGCCAGATACAGCGACGACGAGTCCTCGAACCTCGAGTCCGCCGCCAACCGGTCGAGCATGCGACGCAGCCGCTCGGCGGGCACCCTCGCGCCCGCCAGCTTTTCCCGGTTGCCAGTCTCAGAAGCCATACGATTCGATTGTAGCATCGCCGCCTCTGCCAACGCCGGAAGAAATCAGAACTGTGATTCGTTTGATTAAGGGATTTCCCTGATTTCGCTGTCCTTGGCTTACACTTGGAATCACAGTAATCATATAATCAAACGAATCACAGTTCAGACAGCTATTGGAGACACCCTTGACACCTGAAGAGCGCCAATCCATCCTGCAGCGCCGCGACGCCGCACTGCAACGCCTCGACGAGGGCCACGAGATACTGCTGAAGTCGCTGGAGGGCCTGGAGGCCGAGGAGGCGTTCCTGGGCGCCCGCTGGTCAGTCCGCGACGTGCTGCTGCACCTGGACTCAGAACGCTACGTCGACGCCCTGGAGAAAATCGCTCGCGGCGAGATGGAGATGCTTCCGCCTTTCTCCAGCCGCGATGAGCATTTTCGGCAGGAACTGGAGCACCAGGAGGCCACTCATCGTCGGCTCCGGGCCCTGCTGACCGATCTCACCCCGGAGCTGCTGGCCCGCCCGGCAACTCAACCCAATCCTGCCAACTCCTTTCCCGGCCTGACCCTGCTGGAACTGCTGGAGCGGACATCGGGGCACGAATCCAGCCACGCCCGCCAGATCGACCTGACCCGCCAGTTCGTCGCCGCCTTTCGGTCTGAGGAGCGGGCCCTGAACATCGTGGCATTGGGCGATGGTGACCCTGCCCGCCTCACCACCGAGGTCAGGGACATGCTGAACATGGCCGACTACTTGGTGGCGGACCCCGCGGCCATCGCCGCCGTCGGCCACCTGGTGCGCGGGGTCAAGCTGACCATGAACGACGGCAACCGTGAGGAGCTGGTCAACCGCGCCGCCCGCGAATCCCGGGAGGGCCTCTGGGCCATAGTCTGCGTTATGGGCGACGCTCCCGACGACGACCCCACCGTGGCGGCCGGCCGCCGGTACTCCGAGACCGTCGCAATACACGGCTCCGTAGCGTAGGTGCTCCCGTGATTTCCTCCACCTTGATGGGGGAGGGTTAGGGGGTAAACTCGTAACGGGCACCCTCGCAGCCACCCATACATATTCACAATATCCGCACTACTCTCTCACTCCTCGCGCCTGATATCCATCTCTTCCCGCAATACAATCCATCGAACCCCAAAACTGGTTCTATGAGCAAGCCCGGAGAGAGGGACAATCATGGTGCTCGCGGATGTCAACACGCTGGTTGACGTGGACAAGGGCCTGATCAGCCCACGCATATTCAGCGAGGAATCCATCTACCAGGATGAGCTGGAGCAGATCTTCGCCCGCTGCTGGCTCTTCCTCTGCCACGAGACCCAGATCCCCAATCCCGGCGACTTTTTCACCACTTACATGGGCGAGGACCCGGTGCTGGTCACCCGCGACAGTCAGGGCAGGGTCAACGCCTTTCTGAACATCTGCCGGCACCGGGGCAACCGGCTGTGCCGTGCCGACGACGGCAACGCGTCCGCGTTCATCTGCGCCTATCACGGGTGGGCCTTCGGCGCAGACGGCAAGCTGGCTGCCGTGCCCAACCAGCAGGACGCCTACTACAATGAGCTGGACCAGTCCAAGTGGAGCCTCATCCCCGTGGCCCAGCTTGACAGCTACAAGGGCCTGATTTTCGCGACCTTTGACGCAAATGCGCCGCCGCTGGCGGAATATCTCGGCCCGATGACCTGGTACCTGGACGCATTCTTCGACCGGCGCGAGGGCGGTGCTGAGGTGATTGGCGGCATCCACAAGTGGGTCGTCCCCTGCAACTGGAAATTCCCGGCCGAGAATTTCATCGGGGACTCCTACCACTTTATCTGGTCGCACATGTCGTCCATCGTCGCCGGATTCACGCCGAGACCAACAACCCAGTCGGACAATTCCGGCACGGCGGTATCCACAGGCAACGGCCACGGCATTTTCACCGTCGCCAGCGGTTCGACCCGCCAGCCGACAGAGGTCCTGGACGATTACGAGGCACGGATCCGCTGCGAGGTGGAGTCCCGCCTGGGGCCGCGTGCCCAGGTGCTGAACCCCATATTCGGCACTATTTTCCCCAACTTGTCCTTGCTCAAGGGTAGCACCCGATGTTTCCGGGTATGGCACCCCAAGGGCCCTGACCACATCGAAATCTGGTCCTGGGTATTTACCGACCGCGCCGCTCCCCCGGAGGTCAAGGAGGCCATCCGGATGGTCGCCCTACGCGCCTTCAGTCCTGCCGGGACCCTGGAGCAGGACGACATGGACAACTGGCAGAACTGCACCCTGACCAGCCGGGGCGTGGTGGCCCGCCGCCAGATGCTCAATTACCAGATGGGCCTCGGCCACGAGGGCTACAATGTCTTGAAAGAGGGCCTGACCAGCGATTCCTGTTTCAGCGACAGCAACCAGCGGGAGTTCTACCGCCGCTGGAGCGTGCTGATGTCCGGGCAAAGCTGGGCCGAGTTATAAACCAAATTCCCTCTCCCTCTGGGAGAGGGTCAGGGTGAGGGCGTCCCGGTGCGCCTGCCCTTACACCCCCAATCCTGTCCATCCTGTTTATCCACGTCAATTCCGTATCCGAACCACCGACGACTCCCCGCCGTCGGCGTTTAAACCCAAACGCCCGCCTTATCCTACCGCCTTGACTGTAATACAATCCCTGCAGTAATGATGACTGACCGAGCAGTACGGAGGGAGGCCTACACATGGTCCTGACTAACGTTTCCTCGCTGGTGGATGCCGACCAGGGACTGATCAGCCCCCGGATATTCAGCGAGGATTCCATCTACCAGGAGGAGCTGGAGCAGATCTTCGCCCGCTGCTGGCTCTTCCTCTGCCACGAGTCGCAGATCCCCAATCCCGGCGATTTTTTCACCACCTACATGGGCGAGGACCCGGTCCTGGTCACCCGCGACCGGCAGGGCAAGGTCAACGCGTTCCTGAACATCTGCCGGCACCGGGGCAACCGCCTCTGCCGAGCCGAAGACGGCAATGCCGGCACGTTCATCTGCGCCTACCACGGCTGGGCCTTCGGCGCCGACGGCAAGCTGGCCGCCGTGCCCAACCTGCAGGATGCCTACTACAACGAGCTCGACCAGTCCAAGTGGGGCCTCATCCCGGTAGCCCAGCTTGACAGCTACAAGGGCCTGATTTTCGCGACGTTTGACAAAGACGCTCCGCCGCTGCTGGACTACCTTGGGCCCATGACCTGGTACCTGGACTCTTTCTTCGACCGGCGCGAGGGCGGCGTCGAGGTCATCGGCGGTGTCCACAAGTGGGTTGCGCCCTGCAACTGGAAATTCCCGGCCGACAACTTCATCGGCGACACGTACCACACTCCATGGTCGCACCTGTCGCCCATCCTCCAGGGGTTCAGCGTGGGGCCGACAATCCAGGCAGTCGATGGCGGCGGCGCAGTTTCCACCGGCAACGGCCACGGCATCTGGTGCGCCGTCAGCGGCAGCACCAGCGAGCCGATGGAGGCTCTCAAGAACTACGAAATCGAGATTCGGGCCGAGGTGGAGAAGCGCCTCGGTCCTCGCTCGGAAGCGCTGAACCCATTGGTCGGCACCATATTCCCCAACCTTTCCATCCTCAAGGCGAGTGCCCGCACCTTCCGGGTCTGGCATCCCAAGGGCCCGGACCACATCGAAATATGGTCCTGGGTCTACACCGACCGCGCCGCGCCGCCGGAGGTCAAGGATGCCATCCGCCTCATCGCCGTCCGTGGCTTCAGTCCTTCGGGCGTCCTGGAGCAGGACGACATGGACAACTGGCAGAACTGCACCCTCACCAGCCGAGGAGTGGTGGCCCGCCGCCAGATGCTCAATTACCAGATGGGCGTCGGCCACGACCACTACAGCGCGGAAACCGATGGCCTGACCAGCGGCTTCCGGTTCAGCGACAACAACCAGCGCCAGTTCTACAAGCGTTGGAGCCAGATGATGGCAGCGCAAAGCTGGGCCGAGTTATAGACTAGATTCCCTCTCCCTCCGGGAGAGGGTTAGGGTGAGGGCGTCCCCTTACCGCTGCCCAGCCTATTTCCAGGCGACAACAACGGTCGTCCCTACGCAGGGTTTGTCTGAGCTCTGATTGCCTGCCAACCCCCATGTCGAGAACCGTCGCTCGCCTTACCTTAATTTGCAGCCTGTAATACAATCCATCAGAACCCATGATTGATTCCAGATGACGACCCGAGGGGAGGAACGATTATGGTCCTGGCAGACGTCAACACGCTGGTCGACCTGGACAAGGGCCTGATCAGCCCCCGCATCTTCAGCGAGGATTCCATCTACCAGGAGGAACTGGAGCAGATATTCGCCCGCTGCTGGCTCTTCCTTTGCCACGAGACGCAGATCCCCAACCCCGGGGACTTTTTCACCACCTACATGGGCGAGGACCCGGTCCTCGTCACTCGCGACCGGGAGGGCAAGGTCAACGCGTTCCTGAACATCTGCCGGCACCGGGGCAACCGGCTGTGCCGCGCCGAAGACGGCAACGCCGGCACCTTCATCTGCGCCTACCACGGCTGGGCCTTCGGCGCCGACGGCAAGCTAGCCGCCGTGCCCAACCTGCAGGACGCCTACTACAACGAGCTGGACCAGTCCCAGTGGGGCCTCATCCCCGTGGCCCAGCTGGACAGCTACAAGGGCCTGATATTCGCAACATTCGATAAAGACGCTCCGCCGCTTCTGGACTACCTCGGACCCATGGCTTGGTACCTGGACACACTCTTTGACCGTCGTGAGGGCGGGTCCGAGGTGCTCAGCGGAGTCCACAAGTGGGTCGTCCCCTGCAACTGGAAGTTTCCTGCCGAGAATTTCATCGGCGATGCCTACCACGTGCAGTGGTCCCACCTGTCTTCCATACGCACCGGCTTCGGCGTCACTGCTGGCATCAGCCCCGGCGGCGGCCTTGTCTCCCCCGGCAACGGCCACGGCATAATCGCCGTCGACGGCCATTACAACAGCGAGCCCCTGCAGCTTCTGAAAGACTACGAAGAGGAGACCCGGGAGGAGCTCGCGGCACGCCTTGGCCCCCGCACTCGGATGCTGAACCCTGTGGTGGGAACAGTGTTCCCCAACTTCTCCATGATCAGGACTACCTCCCACTCCTTTCGCGTATGGCACCCTAAAGGCCCCGACAGCATCGAGATCTGGGCCTGGGCCTTCACCGACAAGGCGGCCCCCCCGAAAATCAAGGAGGCCATCCGACAGCTCTCCATCCAGGGCTTCAGCCCCTCCGGCACCTTTGAGCAGGACGACATGGACAACTGGCAGAACTGCACCCTCACCAGCCGGGGAGTGGTGGCCCGCCGCCAGATGCTCAACTACCAGATGGGCCTGGGCCACGAGAGCTACAACCAGGACTACGAAGCCCTCACCAGCCAGTACCGGTTCAGCGACAGCAACCAACGCCAGTTCTACAAGCGCTGGAGAGAGCTGATGGCCGCCCGCAACTGGGCCGAGCTGTAGGGCAGCCACAACGGCCACCCGTAGGGGCAGCCCTTGTGGCTGCCCTGGCACGACTGAACACTGGGCTATCACCCCCACCCTAACCCTCCCCCTGAGGGGGAGGGAAAAATTGAAGGGCACCAAGCCCCCCATGGCCAGCCTTATCTTCCGGCCTCTCATGTAATACAATTCATCAAATCCGATGATTGATTCCCGAAACAGACCCGGAGGGAGGAGCTACGCATGGTGCTGGCAGAAGTCAACAACCTGGTCGACCTGGACAGGGGCCTGATCAGCCCCCGCATCTTCAGCGAGGAATCCATTTACCAGGAGGAGCTGGAGCAGATCTTCGCCCGCTGCTGGCTCTTCCTCTGCCACGAAACGCAGATCCCCAATCCCGGGGATTTCCTGACCACCTACATGGGCGAGGACCCGGTGCTGGTCACACGAGACCGGCAGGGCAAGGTAAACGCGTTCCTGAACATCTGTCGCCACCGGGGCAACCGGCTGTGCCGCGCCGACGACGGCAACGCCGGCACCTTCATCT
>CAXXOI010000003.1:0-47428 GCA_963664175.2 Dehalococcoidia bacterium | reverse complement strand
CCACCGTTTCCCCCACACTCTCGGCCGTCGGGGCCTCCTGCAGCGGCACCTGTCGCTCGAAACTCTCGAACAGCCTTTGCGCACCCTCCTCACCGAGGCCGTCTCCCCACCAGCGCGTCGGTACCGGTCCGGGGCATACGGCGTTCACCCCGTATTTCAGGCGCCAGTGAGCGGGCCAGGCCTTTGGTCATCGTGTTCAGCGCGGACTTTGAGGCCGCATAGGCGATGGAGCTACCGCCACCGGTGATGGCCGAAATGGAGGAAACGTTGACGATGGAGCCCGCTCCCTGCGACCTGAAGGTCGGAGTTACCGCCCTAATCATCTGGTATGCCCCCACCACATTCACCGCATAGATATTTAGGAAGTCCTCGCCCGACAAAGATTCCAAGTCGGTCGCGCTAGCAAACACCGATGACCCGGCGTTGTTGACCAGCCCATCGATGCGGCCCCAGCGTTCCAGGGCCACTGCAGCCATGCGGCGGCAATCGGCGTCTTCAACCACATTTCCTTGACATAACACGGCATCGCTGCCCAGGTCCTTGCACGCCTGGGCCGTCTCTTTGGCCTCGGCCTCGCTCTTGGTGTAGTTGATCACCACCCTTGCACCCTTGGAAGCCGCAACGCGGGCCGCCGCGGCGCCCATTCCAGTGGCTGATCCGGTGACTATGACTACAGATCCATCCAGCTTGACCATTGTTCCCCCGGTGCCGTCCGGCAATCATCCGGACAGGACGAAAATCAAGTATTATGAGGCTAAACAGACCGTCTGCCCTCATCGGCAGTATAGCACGCGACAATGAAATAACCGGGAGGAAACAATGGCGACGACCATCGGGGCAGGGGACTTCAGGTACGAATACCAACCGGAGTGGGCCAAGCTGCTCAGCGGTATGACCCTACTGGGACCCAGCGGCGTGGCAGTCGATTCCAGCGACCGAGTTTACGTGTTTCAGCGCCAGGGACCCTGCGTGGTGATTTTCAATCCCAACGGCACCGTTCGCGGAGTGTGGCAGAGGCAGGAAGGCGTGCCCGCGGACGCGCATCACATCCACGTGGGCCCCGACGACACCGTGTACCTCGTCGATCGCGACGCCCACCAGGTGCTGCTATACGACACTGCCGGAAATCTCCAACGCACCCTGGGAACCAGGGACCGGGCCGAGATGCAGGCACCCTTCAACCATCCTGCAGATGTGTGCGTGGCCCCGTCCGGCGAGCTGTACGTCGCGGACGGATACGGCAACTCCAGTGTTCACCGGTTCAGCTCCGAAGGAGATTACATAAGCAGTTTCGGAAGCCCTGGCAGCGGCCCTGGCCAGTTCAGGGTACCGCACAGTATCCGCGTCTCCAATGACGGGCGGGTCTACGTGGCCGATCGGGAGAACCACCGGGTGCAGGTGTTCTCTGCTGAAGGAGAGTTCATATCGGAGTGGACCGACTTCAAGTGCCCCATGGGAGTCCACATCGATGCCAACCAGGTGGTGTACGTCACCGACCAGGTGCCGCGCATCAGCATGTACAGCCTGGACGGGGAGCTGTTGGCGAGAGGACGGACCTTCGAGGGCGCCCACCAGGTGTACACCGACTCACAGGGCAACATTTACGGAGTGGACACTGCCAGTCAAAGGCTGCAGAGGTTCGCCAAGCTGTGACGTGAAGGTGAGCTACATTTCCCCTCCCCCGGAGGGAGAGGGTCAGGCTGGGGGCGTTCCTAGCTCCAAGACAGCCTGAAGGCAATCGGATCCGGTCGCCTCTCGTGTCGGACTGCCCTCGTCACGTACCCGCCCGGTTCAAGGGGAAGAGGAGTCCTCAGGAAACTATGACGTAGATGACAGGGAAGGGGGGAAGAAAACTAATGGTGCGCTTGGCGAGATTCGAACTCACGACCTCTGCCTCCGCAGGGCAGCGCTCTATCCACTGAGCTACAAGCGCACGGTTGATACTTGGGGACCGGTTTGCTGAGTTGGTGCCGAGGGAGGGATTTGAACCCACACATCCGTAAGGACACTGCGCCCTGAACGCAGCGCGTCTGCCATTCCGCCACCTCGGCCCGGAAAACCCGGGCCGCTGCCCGGTTCTCGAAGTCCCTTACGACATGGTGGGCGATGGAGGACTTGAACCTCCGACCTCCTCGGTGTGAACGAGGCGCTCTGACCAACTGAGCTAACCGCCCCCGCTCGGGACAGTATTCAATTATAAGGAAGGGCCAGCCACCGGCGCAACCCTGCCACCTCCGGATTCCGACGCCCGCGGCCTGTCGAACCACCTCTCGCGCCGCTCCACCACGGTTCGCCGAGTAAGCTAGATTATGTCAAGGAGGCAAAAATCGGGGCCTCGACGAACATAACGTATCTTGTGCGAACCAAACTGTAACGCAGTTTTTAACGCTGCAACGCACAGGAACCCGGATCAGCGGCCGCCCCTACCGCCAGCCGCCGGCGTATTCCTCGGTCATGAGCAGCGGGCCGTCCAGCTCCACCAGCTGATTCTCGATCTCCGACAGCAGGTGGTCCAGGTTCCAACCCTTTTCCGCCGACACCAGCACGCCGTCCGCCGCGTTCGTTTCCCAATTGGTGCCGAGCGTGATGTCGGGGACCTCGGCCAACTCCACGTTCGAAGTCGCCGAGTCGGTAAGCAAGTCCATCTTGTTTATGACAAGCAGGCGTGGGCGGTCGCCGAGACCCAGATCATCCAGGGTCTGCTCCACCACCTCGGTCTGCTCCGGTGCCTTTGGGTGGGAAACGTCGATAACGTGCAGCAAGACGTCGGCCCGGTCCAACTCGTCGAGAGTGGCGCGGAAGGCGGCTATCACGTTGGGAGAAAGCTTCTGGATGAATCCCACCGTATCGCTCAGAAGCAGCGGCGCTCCGGACGGTAGGCGGATGCGGCGAGTAACGGGGTCTAGGGTCGAGAAAAGCTGATTCGCGGCCAGCGAGGCATCGCCTCCAGTCCCGGCATTCACCAACGCGTTGAACAACGTGCTCTTCCCGGCGTTGGTGTAGCCAACCAGCGTGGCCATGGGTATGGCCGACTTCTTGCGCCGATCCATGTGCAAGGTGCGCCGCCGCCTGACGCCGTCCAGCTCGGACTTGATCTTCTGCAGACGGCGGCGCACCAGCCGCCTATCAGTCTCGATCTGGGTCTCGCCGGGGCCTCGTGTCCCGATACCTCCGCCCAACCGCTCAAGATGAGACCACTGGCCTGCCAGCCTGGGCAGCAGGTATTCGTGCTGGGCCAACTCAACCTGCAGTTTGCCCTCGTAAGTCGAGGCGTGGCGACCGAATACATCTAGGATCAGGGCGGTTCGGTCGATTACCTTGACCTCGGTCTGCTCGCCATTGCGGGTGAATGTCCTGGGGGATATGAACGCCTCGAGGTTGCGCTGCTGGGTCGGCGTCAGTTCATCGTCGAAAATGACGACGCTGGCCGATTTCTCCTCAATCAGTTCCTGCAGTTCCTCCAGCTTCCCCTTGCCGATGTAGGTGGGGGTGAGCCGGTCGGCCCGCTGCTGGACGGTGGCAACCACTTCGGCGCCCGCCGACTCGGTGAGGTGCTGCAGTTCACCGAGGCTGTCGTCCAGTGTCCAGAGATGATCGCGGCCCTTGACTTCCACCGCGACGAGAATGGCGCGTTCCTGTTCAGGAGTTACGTCAACCAGCCGGACGGACTTCGCGGAACCCTTGTGAGAGTCCGCTCCACCTCGGCGCCTTCCATTCCTGGCGATGGGCTAACCTCCCTGAGGGGCTGGAATCGTCCAGCCCTCAATTCGCTGGCATCCCTTCTCCACCTGCTCGTCCGGCGTGGTCAACGACAGCCTGATGAAGCCCTCGCCGTATCGGCCGTAGCTGGAGCCGGGCGTCACCACCACGTCCAGATCCTCCAACAGTCGCTGTGCGAACTCGGCGGAACTGAATCCCGCGGGCACCCTGGCCCAGATGTACAGGCTGGCGCGGGGAACGTCCACCTCCATTCCGGCGGCGCGGCAGGCCTGCACCACCCGGTCGCGGCGCTTCTGATAGATCACCACGTTGTCGTCCACGCAGTCCTGCGGGCCGGTAAGGGCCTCCATGGCCATTTCCTGAACAGCCTGGGGCACGCCCGAGTCCAGGTTAGCCTTGATCTGAAACAGCGCCTTGATCATGTCGGCATTGCCCACCGCCATGCCGATGCGCCAGCCAGTCATGTTGTAGGTTTTGGACAGCGAGTGGAACTCAATGCCAATCTCCTTGGCACCGTCCAGTTGCATGTAGCTTATGGGCCGATATCCGTCGTATCCGACCTCGCTGTAGGCCGCATCGTGCAGCAGCGCAATGTCGTTCTCGCGGCAGAAGGCCATCGCCGATGCGAGATCCTCTGCCGTGGCAATGGCGCTCGTCGGGTTGTTGGGGTAGTTCAGCCACATCACCTTTGCCGCGCGAGCGACTTCGGCGGGAATGGCGTCAAACTCCGGCAGCCAGCCATTGCGCTCGTACAGCGGCATCACATGGCTCTCGGCTCCCGCGAACATGGTCCCCACTCCATAGACCGGATAGGCCGGGTCGGGCACCAGCGCGATATCGCCGGGGTCGAGGAAGCAAAAAGCGGCGTGGCCGATGCCCTCCTTGGCCCCGATCAGCGGCAGGACCTCGGTGTCGGGATCAAGTTTCACGCCGAAGCGGTTGTCGTACCACTCGGCGATAGCTCGTCGCATCTCCGGAAGTCCGTCCGTCTCGGGATATCGATGATTTGGCGGATACTGGGAAGCGGAAAGCAAACGGTCAATGATCGGCTGCGGCGTGGGAATGTCGGGATCGCCGATGCCGAAGGTTACCACGTCCGCTCCGGCGGCCCGTTTGGCCGCAATAATGCGGGAGATTTCCACAAAGGGATACGGCGCCAGTTTGCCCAATCGTTCAGAAAATTGCATCTTTGCGGCCTCTGTCTCTTACCAAAAGATAATATTTGATCCCTTTGAATAAGGGTGAGTCGAAAGATATCCAGCCTATTCTGTCCCCAGCAACGGCCCGAATACGTCGTCGATGGCAAGCTCAAATTCCGGGATAACCTCAGAACGGAGCACATCCCCCAACCCATACGTGGCAACGGTGATCGAAGCGTCCGATGTCAGTCGGATTACCTGTATTGTGCGGGAGGCAAAACTTGCCAGCCAGCACTCCGGAACACCGATGCTGCGATAGTCCTCCAGGCGCTCTTCGATATCACGCGGTGTGTTGCTGGGTGACAATACTTCAATCACCAAATCTGGTGGCTCTACGATTCGGGCTCGTCTGGACAACTGGGAAGCGCTTCTGATGCCGGTCCGTGCAGCACTCAGAAATAGCACATCGGGCTGCCTGACTCTCAACGGGGCGGTCTGGATTACCACATCGCGTGGAGCAACCAATACGATGCCCAGCTCTCTTTCCCTAACGAACGTTAAAAGTCGCGATGCGAATTCGAACCCAAGCCATTGGTGTTCGTCCGTTGGACTCGGCGGCATTACCAGCACCCCGTCAACCACTTCACAAAGTTGCTTTGCCACCGGCAGTGCCTGCCATTCCTCGAAGGTCAGCCGTTTGGTTCCCGCCGTGGTCATCAGACGCTCCAATCCCCGGTGAATACCTCGGTGGCCGGACCCTCCATCATGACCTCGCCTTTTCCGTCCCACTGGATGCGCAGAGTGCCTCCGGGTAGTGTTATGTCCACCTCGTCACCGCAGTGCCCCAACAGCCTAGCCGCCACTGCGATGGCGCAGGCGCCGGTCCCGCAGGCCAGCGTCTCCCCGCTGCCACGCTCCCACACCCGGGCGGTCAGTTTTCCCGTTGCCTCCACGTTTACTATTTCAAAGTTCACCCGACGTGGAAACATCGGATGATGCTCAACTTTTGGACCCACGGTGTGCAACGGAAAGTCCGCAACCGGCTGGTCAATGAAGGTCACCGCGTGCGGATTGCCCATCGATACGAAACTCAGTGGCAGGTCATGACCATCAATCGCAAACGGATACCCTAGTACCGGAGGTGGCAGCTCTTCCGCCAGAGAAACCGGCACCTCGGCGGGAGACAGGATCGGCTCGCCCATTGCCACCCGCGCTCCCGCGATCCGCGAGCCAACGTACGTCGGCACCACGGTGCGGATTCCAGCCAGAGTTTCCACCTTCAGCCCGTCTCCTGAGGGCGACGCAATGTCTCGCTCAATGGCGTACTTGGTGAAGCATCGGATCCCATTGCCGCACATCTCGCCCTGGGAGCCGTCGGCGTTGAACATCACCATCTTCAGGTCTGCGACATCGGAGTCTGCGATCAGAATCAGCCCGTCGCTGCCGACCCCGAAGTGCCGGTCGCTCATCCTGCGCGACAACTCCGGCCAGTCGTGTTCCTGGTGGCGTGCGTCTATGTAGACGTAGTCGTTTCCAGCCCCTTCCATCTTGGTGAATTGCATCGCCGAAGCTCCCGATTTGCCTTGAAATCCGGTTGATATGGAGCCATCCCTAGTGGTCGTCATTGTATCACAGGGGGTCGATTTTCCAGGTTCTCCAAGAAGGAGGTGACTATTCCAACCGCCGTATCGTGGAGATCAGGCTCGGACGCATCAAGCCACCTGATGCGGGGGTCGCAGGGCTTGAACCAGGTGTATTGTCGCCTGGCAAGCCTGTGGGTCTGCGTCTTGGTACGGGCCACTGCTTCCTCCAGCGACAGCGTACCCTGCAGGTAATGTCCCAGCTCCCGGTAGCCTGGGCTGGCCAGCGGCCCTTTCCCCATGGGATGCCCAGCCTCCTCCAGCGACTGCACCTCCTCCAGGAACCCCTCGCTCATCATCCGGTCCACCCGTTTGTCGATGCGGCGATATAGCGCATCGCGCGGCATTGTCAATCCCAGAACAAACGCGTTGACGGATGGCTTTTTGGCAGTACCAATCTCAGACGGTTTGCGCCCGGTAGCGCGTTGGATCTCGAGCGCCCGAATCACTCGCCGAACGTTTCGAGGATCCAGTGCGGCGGCCCTGACGGGGTCGATAGCTGCCAATCGTAGATGCAGATTGAACGCGCCAACCCGCTCCGCCTCAGCTTCCATTTCCGCGCGAAATTCAGGATCAGGCGGAACCGCAGGGATACTCTGACCCTCAACCAGTCCCCACACATACTGCCCAGTGCCGCCACAGATGATGGGCAGGCGTTTGCGTTCAGCGATTTCGTGAATCACGGCGGTGGCCTGCTCCAGGAACAACACCACTCCGAACGGCTCCGGCGGCTCGATTATGTCGAGCAGGTGATGGGGAACTGTTGCCAGTTCCTCCGGGGAAGGCTTGGCAGTGCCGATGGTCATTCCCCGGTAGATCTGGCGGCTGTCAGCGTTGATAATCTCGCCGCCGATCACTTGACCGAGGGCCACCGCCAGCGCGGTCTTGCCCACCGCCGTGGGCCCCACTACGCAAATGACCGGCTGCTGGGGACTCGTTCCTTCCATCGATGAGGGTGCGAGGGGTTACCCTTTGGCGCCTTTGACGGCGGAGGCAATCTGGAGGAACTGGTCGGCCTGGAGGCTGGCTCCACCCACCAGGGCGCCATTGATGCTGGGCTGGGAAGCGAAGGCCTCGGCATTGCCGGCATTTACACTGCCGCCGTAGAGCAGCGGCACCGTATCGCCATCGTCTCCGAAGAGATCTCGAAGGGCATCGCGGATGGCACCACCCATTATTTCCTCGGCGATTTCCGGTGTTGCGGCTCGTCCGGTCCCGATGGCCCACACTGGCTCGTAGGCAACGACGACTTCCATTATGTCCTGTACATCGGCCACCCCGGCAAGGACCTGCCCTTCGACCACATCGGCTGCCCCGCCCTCCTCGCGCTGCGCCAAGGTCTCACCAACGCAGACGATGGGGCGTAGCCCGGTGGCAAGGGCGGCATGCACCTTGCGATTCACAGTCTCGTCGGTCTCTCCAAAAAGCTGGCGACGCTCGGAGTGGCCAAGAATCACGTAGTGGCACAGGCTGCGCAGCATCGAAGCAGAGACCTCGCCGGTGTACGCGCCGGAGGCTTCGTGGTGCATGTTCTGGGCCCCGACGTGGACCCCGCTGCCATTTACGGCCCGTCGTACGGCCGCAAGTGAAATGTAAGGGGGGCAGAGTATCAGTTCCACGCTGCCTGCCTCAGCGGATCCCTCGGCAACCTCGGAGGCCAGGGTGGCGGCCTCGTCCAGCGTGGTGTTCATCTTCCAGTTTCCGGCGACTATGGAACGGGGCATGTCCTGCACTTTCTCCCGTTTCTAATGGTCTAGTTTAGAACTGCCCCATACCATAGCGGAAAAAGGCAGAACAGTGGCAGGCAAATCAGGGGCCGTATTTGGCCATCTTCCCGGCATGCGACATGCCCATCAGCATAACGTTGGTGGCCGGAATGCTTCCGATGGAGCCGTAACGGCACTCCCGTTCGTTGAAGGCTGGTATGCCCTCGCCCAGCGTCAGACGTGAGTGGAGCATGAACGGCACCGGGTGCCAGCTGTGGCCAGCTGTGATGGCGGGGGTGGCGTGGTCACCGGCCACCATAAACACGTCGGGTTCCAACTCACGGATGGCAGGAATCAGCGGGTCCAGTTCCTCGAGCGTCTGCACCTTGGCGTCGAAATCTCCGTCCTCTCCGGCAGCGTCGGCTGGCTTGTAGTGAATGAAGAAAAAGTCATGGGAGTCGAAATTCTGGCGCAGGGTTTCCACTTCATCCGAGAAATGACGCCCGGTGGGGATCACTCGCATGCCCGCCACGGTGGCCAGTCCCCGGTACATGGGGTAAGCGGCGATGGCGGCCGGGTTCATGCGGTAGACCTCTCCCATGAGAGGCAGGGTGGGCATCTGGGCGAAGCCGCGCAGCAGCAGCATGTTTGCACGTTCCTCTTCAGACATCAGCTGCGCTGCCTGCGCCACGAACTGGTTGACCAGGTCGGAGGTCCGCTCCGCGCCCGGATTGAGCGGACGGACGGGCAGCGCCGAAACGCCCTCACGCTGAGGGTCGGTCTCGGTGACCTCCTCTGACAGCCCTTCTCCTCTCAGCCGGAGTACGAACCGGTAGTCCTGGACCGGGAACACATCCACCTGAACGCCATCCAACTCGATCCGGTCCAGCCGTTCGCAGATCGGGGCGCTCAACTCCGTCGGGATCCGTCCTGCACGCCGGTCAACCAGCAGGCCGTTGGAATCGACGGTGCAGAAGTTGCCCCGGGCCGCCACGTCGCCGGGCTGCAGCTCGACATCGATGCCCAGGGCTTCCAGCGCTCCCCGTCCGATCATGTGCCTGAGAGGGTCATAGCCGAACAGGGCCAGGTGACCCGGACCGCTCCCAGGAGCCACACCGGGAAGGACAGGCGTGGTCAGCCCGCAGGCGCTACGTTGGGCCAGCGCATCAAGGTTGGGGATGTTGGCTGTCTCCAGCTCGGACTTGCCGGTCTCGGGATGGGCCAGTCCTCCCAGCCCGTCGACTACCAGCAGCACCATCTTTGATGACGTGTTGATATAGCAGTCGCGCAGTTCCTCGATGTCAATCATTATGTCTCCTTAACTGGGGCCATTTGCATCCTCTCCCAACGGGAGGCCGCTTGTTCCCTCTCCCTTCTGGAGAGGGTTAGGGTGAGGGTGTTCCCTCGCATTCTGACATTCGGTGCAGGTCAAGATTCTTCAGTCCGAATCAGGGAGCGCGGCGATGCCCGGCAATTCCATACCGCCCAGGAACTCCAGCGAAGCCCCGCCGCCGGTGGACACGTGGGTCATGCCGTCCATCAGCCCCAGGGCCTCCACGGTCTCGGCCGTCGACCCTCCGCCGACCACGCTGGTCATGCCCGCCGAATTGGCGATGGCCTGTGCCACCACCCTGGTTCCCTCACTGAATCTCGGCATCTCAAAGACGCCCATCGGCCCGTTCCAGATGACGGTGCGGCACGTCTGCAACTCGCTGGCGAATTCCTGAGCTGCCGAGGGCGCGATGTCCATAATTATGCCGCCCTCGGGCACATCATTCGCCGATGACACCTGGACCGTGGCAGGGTCCGCCGCAAACTCACTGGCCACCACCACCTCGTCTGGCAGGTGCACCTGGATGCCGCGCTTTCCGGCCGCATCCAGCATGTCACGCGCGAATTGCAGGCGGTCTTCCTCAACCTGCGAGGCCCCGACTCCATGGCCCTGCGCCTTCAGGAATGTGACGCACATGCCACCGCCGATGAACAGATGGTCCAGTTTGTCCATGATGTTCTCAAGGAGCAGGATCTTGTCGCTCACCTTTGCGCCGCCCATCAGTGCTGCCAACGGCTTCTCGGGCGATTCCAGGGCCCGCCCCATGGACGACACTTCCCTTTCCACAAGAAAGCCCATAGCCGAGGGCAGGAACTCTGTGATACCGACCGTCGAGGCGTGGGCCCGGTGTGCCACGGCGAAGGCGTCCATCACGAAGTAGTCGGCCAGCGTTGCCAATTCCTGGCAGAACGCGGGATCGTTGCCCTCCTCACCCTCGTGGAAGCGCAGGTTCTCCAGCAGCACGACGTCGCCCGGCGCCATGGCGGCAATAGCTGCCTGGACTGCCGGACCAGTGATCTCCGGAAGGCTCTTCACCGGATGATCCAGCAGAACGGCCAAACGATCGCCCACAGGGGCCAGTCGGAGTGCCTCGTCGACCTTGCCCCGTGGACGCCCCAAGTGGGAGCAGAGGATGGTCCGGCAACCCTGTTCTATCAAGTGCTGGATTGTCGGCAGCGTTGCCCGGAGACGTTGATCGTATCCGGAAATGGCATCAATGCCCTGCTCAATGGGGACATTGAAGTCCACCCTCACCAGGACCCTGCTGCCGCTTACGTCAACCTGAGACAGTCTGCGCTTGGCCAACTGTTCAAATCTCCCTCGTCGGTATCAGACCCGACTGAATGGATTGAAGCATCGCGAATTCACAGCCCGCCGGAGAGCGCCCATTCTGTCAGTTCTCGCAGCGCATCCAGGCCATCCCCGGAGATACCGGCGTCGGATGCGACGGACAGTCCGTCCTCTGCCATACTGCGCGCGGTCTTTTCCGCGGCATCGCGGGAGCCGGTTTCCTCGAGGATGGACACGAGACGGGCGGCGTCATCCGCTTCCAGCACGCGCTTCATGTAAATGGCGCCAAGCTCACGCTTGGCGGCAACGCTGCCGTGCTCAAGGGCGTGAACGACCGGCAGGCTCTTTTTCCGGGCGATGATGTTACTGGCGGTCACGGCATCGCCACGCTCACCCCAGAAGTCGTCGATGTCGCGGGCAATCTGCCACGCCGATCCCAGCTTGACGCCCAGGGTATGAAGTGCCTGGCTCTCAGCGTCATCGGCGCCCGCTGCCAGCGCCCCCGCCTCGGCAGCAGCACCGGACAGAGCACCGGCCTTGCGAGAGACCATGTCCAGGAACGGCCCGGAGGTAACCATCATCTGGTCCTGGAATTCCAGGTCCATGTACTGTCCCTCGCAGAGGAGCAGGCAAGCCTGGTCCAGCGACCTGACAGCTCGCAACACCCGGTCAGCGGGCATTCCCTGAGCACTCAGGCGCATCATGGCCGTGCGACCCAGGGCGTGCAGGCCGTCCCCGGCGTTGATAGCCTGGGCTGGCCCCCATACCCACCAGATTCCGGGGCGGTCGACACTCTCGGCTCTTCCTGCCTGCACTTCTCCGTGTACCAAGGTGAAGTGGTGCACCAGTTCCACTCCGGCAGCGGCAGGAACGGCGGCCTGAAAGTCGGCTCCCAGTGCCTCGCAGGAGACCAGCGCCACTGCGCCCTGGAAATGCAGCGGTGTGCCGACGTCGTCGGGCTGTCCGTTCTGATCCACCCAGCCGAGATGATAGCGCAGCAGGTTGTAGAGGAAACCATCGCGGCCGTCGAACACGTCGCGCAGTTCGGACTCAATAGCCTGCCTGTAAGTTTCGTACTTGGCGATCATCTGAACAGTCTCACCCGGTGCTAAGAAGGGCCGCAATTTTCTCGAACGGGACGGCTCCAGCCCGGACCAGTCTCGGCTCGTCGCCCGACAGGTCTACGATGGTGGACGCGGTCCCCGCGGGCGCGGGTCCCTCGGTGACAAGCAGGTCAACCCGGTCTCCCACCTGCGCTCGCAACTCCGGCACCGTCATGGGGTCAGCGGCGCCGCTGATGTTGGCGCTGGTGCCGGTTATCGGACGTCCCAGCCTGCGCGCCAGCTCCCGGGGTACAGGGTGGTCGGGCACCCGCACGGCCACCGTCGGGTGTCCGGCAGTCAGGCGCGGTGGCAGGAAGTCATTTCGCTTGACAATCAGGGTCATTGCTCCCGGCCAGAACGCCTCGGCGACGGCCTGAAGTTGCGGAGGAACTTCGTCGACCACCTGCTCCAGTTGGTCTGGGCCGGATAGAAGCACCGGCAGGGCCAGCCCCTCGGGCCGCTCCTTTATCGCAAACACTCTTTCTATTGCCACGGGGTTGGAGGCATTGGCGGCCAGCCCATAGAGCGTATCGGTGGGTATCGCCACGACCCCACCACCCTCAAGGATGCGCAGGGCCTGGTTGATTACACCACCTGTCTTGGTCGGAGCTGTTTGATGTCTTGAATCAGCCAATGTAATACGGTCTCAAGCTCTGGAGGATTCCGTAAAAGGCGTAGAAGAGTATAGCAGACGAGCAGGACGGATCCGCGGTCCCTGGACAGGATTGATAGCCAGCCGTCCGCAATTGGGTTGTCTTGTTGACACTCTATTCGCGCAAGATTAACCTGAACCATCATGCCGCAATCAGTAGACCCGCGACGATTGAGGATCACCAACGAGGCCGGAACCGAGGGCACACTCATCGGTTTTCGCTGCAACGATTGTGGTGTCACGGTGTTCGGACCCGCCACCTTCTGCCAGTCCTGCACTTCCTTCGAGGTGGAAGCCGTCGACCTTGGGGGATCCGGCACGCTTTACAGCTACACCATCGTTCGCATCCCACCGGCAGGTTGGCCCGGAGAGGTTCCGTACGTCCTGGGGCAGGTGGAGCTGCCGTCGGGACCGCAGGTGCTGGCCGAGGTCATTGACTGCGAGCAGTCGGACATCACCATAGGCATGCCCGTGGAGTTGGCAATCATGGCCGTGGCCCCTGAAGAGGGGGGCCCGGAAAAGCTGGTCTACAAGTGGCGGCCGGCTTAGGGCCGTCCGTCGCTCCCATTCCGTTCGCGAATTCGAATCAGTTGCGGAGGCATTGACCGTGGCACAACTACGAGCCGGACGTGAAGTCGTGGTGGCCGGGGTCGGCCTGCACCCATTCGGGCGCTTCCCGGACAAGGATCTCAGCGACCTGGCCCTGGATGCCGTGGTTGAGTCCCTGAAAGACGCCGGAGTACGTTGGAAGGACATCCCCATAGCTTACTTCGGCCACGTGTACTACCAGGGAATGTCCCTCGGGGAGACCACACTGTCGAAGCTGGGCCTCACCGGCGTTCCCATCATCAACGTGGAGAACGCCTGCTCCAGCGGATCCACAGCCTTCTGGCAAGCCTACTGGGGCATCACCACGGGCATCTACGACATGGCCCTGGCCTTCGGCGCAGAGAAGGTGCCGCGCGGCCCGGTTACCGTCACCTCCGAAGACGCCCCGGAGCGGCTCATCGGTGGCGACCACATGATGGCCGGCTACGCGCTTCGGGCCCGGCGTTACATGGAGGATCACGGCGTCCCGGCAACGGCGCTGGCCCAGGTCTCGGTGAAGGCGAGGCAGAACGCGACGCTGAATCCATACGCCCACCGCAAGGACACTTATTCGCTGGAGGAGGTTCTCCAGTCGAGGATGATTGCCGACCCCCTAACCCTTTTCCAGTGCTGTCCCACCAGCGAGGGCGCTGCCGCAGCGGTCCTGTGCGCCCGTGAGTCCCTGGGCCAGTACGGCATCGACGAGGACCGCGCGGTATCCATAGCCGCCGCGGTGTTGACCTCCGGTGAGTTCAACGGCCGAGGGGCTGACCATTCCGCCTTCAGTCCCTATCGCACCGAACCCGCCGCCCTGCAGGCCTACGAGATGAGCGGCCTTGGGCCGGAGGACGTCGACCTTTGCCAGGTGCACGATGCCGCCAGCATTGGAGAGCTGCAGCAGATCGAGTCTCTGCATCTCGTCCCCTTCGGCGAGGCCTGGCAGGCCACTGTTGAGGGACGGACCGCCCTGACTGGCGATATCCCGGTCAACACAGATGGCGGACTGCTGGCCATGGGCCATCCCTTCGGCGCTTCGGGAATCCGCATGATCCACGAGACGGTAACGCAGCTTAGGCAGGAGGCTGGTCCCCGACAGGTGGCACGGGCTCGTGTCGGCGTGGCCCAGTGTTCCGGCGCCGGAGACGTCACCACCGTGCACATTCTCAAGAAGTAAGGCGTGAGCAAGATTCCGCTTGCTCAGACTCCTCTCACTCCGGGTGAGGGCCAGGCCCGTCCCGAACTTGTCGAAGGGGTCGGTTTGTATACATGCCTACGTTTATGATATTGGCCGCGATGAAAGGGCGGTTCGTGTCGGACTACGGCAACACGTACGACAACTTTCAAATGATGGGTTACGTCAGCCGCCCGCAGGGTTCAACGCCCTTCGACGCCGTGGCCGCCTTTTTTGACCAGCCGCCGTATCCCATCCAGTGGCAGGATATCGAATACCTCTGGGCGGAACTTCTGAGCGAGAATCCAGACAACGCCCACTACGGCGACTACGACCGGGTCTATGTCGAGTCCCTGCGGGAGCGCTGGGAACGCGGCTGAAGAGTCAGGCAAGAGTAACCCGCACTTTCCCCAGCAAGCCAATAACAGAAAGCCGCCCATCCCGCGACAAGCTCGGGATGGGCGGCTTGAATGATCGCCAAGTTCTGTCGGCAGGGACTGCTATTACTTGGCGGCCTCCCGTAGCTTGCTGAAGTCCGCTTGGAATCCGGTCGCCAGCGCCCGCCGGTCGGTGCCGTGCAGCACGAACCTGGCGCCCTGTTCGATCCAGTACGTGGACAGGTCGGGGGTCTGGTGATGCACCAGGGTCGCAATGCCCTTGGCATCAGACTTGTCGATTACTTTCTTGACCGTCTCCTTGTATTCGGGGCGGTCATACTGGTCGGGATAGCCCAGCGAGATGCTCATGTCGTTGGGGCCGACAAAGATGCCATCGATCCCCGGCACATCAAGAATCGCATCGAGATTGTCGACAGCGGCAACGCTCTCGATGCCAATGATGGCGATGCTGTTCCTGTTCCGCTCTTCGAGGTAGGCCCGGGTGGCGTCGCTGATGTGGTCGCCCGACTCCACCACGCGGTCTACCGCCTCGCCCTTCAGAGGACGCCACTTTGCGGCGGCCACCACCTCCCGCACCTGTTCCACCGTCTCGCAGTATGGAGCGAGCACGCCCTGCGCCCCGGCATCCATGGCCATGGTCACGTAGTGGGAGTCAGGTATGGGGATGCGAACGATGGGGACGACCCCGCTGGTGTTAAACATTGTCAGGTAGTCGCCCAGTTCGGCCCGGCCACGAGGGTTGTGCTCCGTGTCTATCACAGCGTAGTCGATGCCAACGCCCGACAGTACGGGAATCCAGCGTGGACTGTGTCCGTGGGTAATCATTGTGCCGAAGACACGTCCGCCTTCTTTTAATGTCTGCTTGAGTTCTGCGCCGTTCATTTCCGCCTCTCGGTAGTCCCCTCCGATTCGACAGGGGAGGGTTAGGGTGGGGATGGGCCCTCTCTTACGCCCGGGCCCGCTGGTTGATGGTCAGTATGTTCTGGCAGAACTGGGCCGTTGCCATTATGTCCGGTATGACCACGTACTCGTTCACCGTGTGCATCTCGTTGGTGGCCATTCCCACCACCACGCACTCCACGCCGTTCAGGCGCATGGCGTTGGCGTCGGTACCGCCGCCCGAGGGATGGATGTTGGGATTCATGGACATGTTCTTCAACTGGTTGGTCACCAACTGCACTATGGCCTCGTTGGGATCGAGGAGATACATCTGGAACATCATCTCGATCTCTTCGTTGATCGTGGCGTCCCGGTACTTCTCCCTGGCCTTGCGCAAGGTGTCCCTCACCTGCATTCGCAACAGGTCGATGGTCTCGGTGTTGTGGCTTCGGAACTCTCCCCCGAAGCTGGCGTCAACCGGAACGGCGTTGCGCACGGTCCCGCCGGTGATGAGGCCTACATTGAACGTAGTCTCCTCATCCAGCCGGCCCTGGGGCAGGTCATTGATGATCTCGGTGGCGATCCGGATGGCCGAGAGGCCCTTTTCCGGCTCCACGCCGGCGTGGGCGCCCCGTCCGGTCACGTTGACATCGAATCGCATATACGTGGGACTAGCGCCGGTAATGGTGTTAACCGGGCCATTCCCATCGAAGACCACCGCGTCGCGGCAGCGGATCATGGAGTAGTCCAGGTTGGCTGCGCCTACCAGTCCGATCTCTTCTCCCCGGGTCATGACAACCTGCACCGGGCGACGGAGACCCCCGTCCTGCGCGATGCTCTCCAGTCCCTCGAGAATGGCTGCCACGCCGGCCTTGCAGTCGCCGCCGAGAATAGTGGTGCCGTCGGACACGATTCGGTCGCCTTTCACCTCGGGTTTGATGCCGCGGCCCGGCTCCACGGTGTCCATGTGGGCGGACAGCATCAGGGGGTCGGCGCCCTCCTCCGAGGCAATCAGGTTGCCGTGGGCATCCCTTTCGACGGTGAAACCGAGTGTTTCAAGGCGCCCGGTAAGATGCCTGGCAACTTCTTCCTCTTCGTCCGAAGGACTATCGATCTTGACCAACTCGCAGAATGAGTCGACCAAGCGTTCCTGATCAATCATTTCTTGACCTCCGGCAGGTTCGAAAACGGGGCCGGGCTGACCGTCCCCTGCATTGGCGGGTATTATACATTACCCAGTAGAGTCTCCCCGCTGTCGGGATGCCCCGCACAATGCAGCGAGAGAACCTGAATGAGGCGAATGTCAAAAGACAACAAACAGGATAATCCTGATATCCGGGTGGAAGAGGCGACAATAGCCTTGGGTGAGGTCACCGGAGAGATAATTGCGTGTCGACGATGCCCTCGGCTGGTGGAGCACCGCGAGCGAATTGGCGAAACCAAGCGGGCTTCCTACAGGGGCTGGGATTACTGGGCCAAGCCCGTCCCCAGCTTCGGAGACCCGTCGGCGCCGCTGATGGTACTGGGCCTCGCCCCGGCGGCCCACGGGGGCAACCGGACGGGAAGGGTCTTTACCGGGGATGCCTCGGCCACCTTCCTGGTTAACGCAATGCACCAGGCGGGTCTGGCCAATCAGCCGCTATCGGACCACAGGGATGACGGGCTGGAATACACGGGGGCCTACGTCTGCGCCGCGGTGCGTTGCGTCCCGCCGGGGGACCGCCCTACCCCTGAGGAGCAGCGGACTTGCCTGCCCTACCTGGCGCGGGAGATGCGGGCACTTCCCAACCTCAAGGTCGTGCTGGCGCTGGGGCAGATAGCGTTTCAAGCCGCTCTCAGGGCCATGGAAGACCTGGGGGCCGAGCGGCCGAGAGCCAAGTTCGGACACGGTGCGGTATACGAACTGGCTCCGGGGGTACCGTTACTGGTGGGCTGCTACCATCCCAGCCCGCGCAACACGAACACCGGACGGCTGAATATGGAGCAACTGGTGGAAACGCTGCAGATGGCCAAGAACCTGGCGCAAGAGCAGGGGGAGAGAGGAATTGGTAGGGCGTAGGGGATTTGAACCCCTGATCTCCGCCTTGAGAGGGCGGTGTCCTGGGCCGCTAGACGAACGCCCCACCATAACAGTGGCAGAATCCCTGGCCCTTAAGGACCCTGCACCTACAAATATAGCAAAGGGCACCGCGCCCTGTAAAGTGGGAAGGTGGTCTCGCGCAGGTGCGGCGTGCCTCAACCGAATCCGCCAAGGCGCAGTCCCGCTGTTTCAGCGAAAGAGAAAAGCCAGCTATCCCAGGATATTCACCACAGAGGGCGCAGAGATCACGGAGTTTTTTGATTTCCCCTCTCCCACAAAATCTCTGTGTTCTCTGTGCTCTCTGTGTTTGACAGTCCGATCAGCCCGTGGATTTCCTCTTTCGTGAGAATTACGCCTTGAATTCGGGTGAATGTTCAAATACTGATTGCTGCCACAAGGCTGGAAGCTTCGGAACGGAGCAGATATGGAAATAGGAAAGTTCCCCCCTGAATTGCTGGAACGATTGCTGGGGTCAGTTGGTCTCGACGACCCCAGGGTGGTACTTGGCCCGAAGGTGGGAGAAGACGCTGCCGCCCTCGACTTCGGGGACCGGTTGCTGGTGGCAAAGACGGACCCGGTAACTTTCGCCACCGACCGCGCGGGATGGTACACCGTCCAGGTCTGCGCCAACGATGTCGCCTGCACCGGCGCGACGCCACAGTGGTTCCTGGCCACGATCCTGGCTCCGGAATGGTTCACCGAGGACGACGCCTCCCGCCTATTCGACGATGTCCTTGGCGCCTGCGGTGAGTTGGGCGTCAGTTTGATCGGAGGGCACAGCGAGGTGACTCATGGCATCCAGCGCCCCATCGTCATGGGTACCATGCTCGGGGAGGTCGAGCGGGAAAGTCTGGTCACCACCGGTGGAGCTCAGGAGGGCGACAGCATAGTGGTAACGAAAGGGCTGGCCATTGAAGGGACCGCCATACTCGCTCGGGACTGCGCGGAGAATCTGAGGATGTCCGGAGTACCCGCAAGTGTAATTGAGCGGAGTGCAACGCTATTACACTCGCCTGGAATCAGCGTGGTAACCGATGCGAGGATAGCTGCTACACAAAATGTAGTACACGCGATGCATGATGTCACAGAGGGAGGCCTGGTTACTGCATTGCACGAGATTGCTCAGGCATCGGGGCTTGGTATAGCCCTGGAGGAAGGCAGTGTACCACTGCTTCCCGAGACCGAAGAAACGTGCAATGCCCTGGGCCTCGATCCCCTCGGTCTTCTGGGTTCAGGGGCGTTGCTCATCGTGCTACCCGCCCCCAATGCGCCGAACCTGCTGCACGGCCTCGAGCGTGCTGGCATCGATGCCTGGGAGATCGGACAGATGCTGCCCCAGGAGGAGGGGAGAATACTTTTCTCCCGCAGCGGAGATGAGGTTACACTCCCCGTGTTCGCACGCGACGAACTGGCGCGGTTCTTTGCACGAGAGTGAGAGGTTTTGCGTACTTCCTGGGGTAGCATCTGAGACGTTGCATTATGTTACATTAACCGTTGCTTATGTTGTGTAACTCCTGACCTGTGTTACATCTCGTACGCAATGTGATCTGCGTACTGCCTTCGGATTATGTAACGTTACTCTGCGGCGGACTGGTACACTGACAGAGCCTCTGACAGTCTCTCCGCTGTGATGTTGGCGCCAGTGATCGTAATGGACACCTTCTTTCCCTTCAGGCGGTCGGCGTGTTTCACGGCGCCAGCGAGCGCGGTTGCTCCCGCCGGTTCGGCGAGAGTGTGAGCCTTCTCCACCAGCAGGCCTATGGCCCGCCTTATATCATCGTCGCTCACCAGAAGGAAGTCGTCCAGCAGATCGGTCATGATGCGCTGCGGCAACTCGTAGCCTGACTTTGTGGCAATCCCCTCGGCAAAGGTGTCCATGGGAGCGTCCACGAGTTCGCCCCGCTTCCATGATAAATACGCGGCCGGCGCCGCATCAGACTGAACAGCGTACACCTGGATGGCAGGATCAATTGCCTTTGCGACGATGCAGGCCCCGGCAATGCCTGACCCTCCTCCCAGGGGCAGCATCAATACGTCGATGTCAGGGGCTTCCTCTATAATTTCCAGCGATGCGGTCCCGACTCCGGCAATGAGCTCAGGCTCATTGACCGCATGCACGTAGCGATATCCCTCCTCGCGGGCCAAACGTTCGCTGTACTCCCTCGCATCGTCGAAGGTTTC
Organism: Dehalococcoidia bacterium; assembly: GCA_963664175.2. Lineage (GTDB taxonomy): Bacteria > Chloroflexota > Dehalococcoidia > Lucifugimonadales > UBA3495 > VXOI01. The sequence continues at coordinate 27,548 of CAXXOI010000003.1, read as the reverse complement.
CCCGTGGAAGAGCAACTCCGCTCCAAGGGAACGCATGGCTGCGACCTTCAACGGGTTGGCGTTTTCCGGGAGACCGATCAGGACCCGCACGCCGAACTCCCGCCCCGCACTGGCTAAAGACTGGCCGTGATTGCCAGTGGAGGAGGTGATGAGTCCGCGTTGTTTCTCCTCGGGGGAGAGGCTCGCCAGCAAATTGATGCCGCCCCGCGACTTGAAGGCCCCCAGGGGAAGGTGCTCCTCGTGCTTTATGTACACTTCAGCACCCAGGAGTTCGCTCAAGGCCATGGAATACTGCAAGGGCGTGGGCCTGAAATAGGGAGCGATGGTCTTCCGGGCCCGGTACACGTCACGGATCGTAGGTGTCTGCATACATTTCCTCTAGTGGTAACGAAACTGTATCTGAGCTTATTCGGCGCTCTACATGGTGTCAATTGCCATCCCGCCCTTGTGCCGTCTCCGCCTTTGCGTAATGATTCTCGGGCCTCGATCTGAGGCACTAGAGTCGGGGGAGTCATGCAACCAGATACGTCGGGGAGTGTCTAAATATTTCTTAAATGCGTTTAGGAAAATATTCGGCTTAGTCTTGACACCTGTCCGAGCGCGTGATACCGTATGGACACTTCAGAGGACGAGATAGTGCAGGCGACATTAGGAGGCACATCGTGGCACGAAAGACAAAGCTGATGCTGCGTGTAGAAAAGGAACATAGTCGGCCTCTCGAGGAGTTGCTCCCCGAGCGAGTCAATGATGTGGGTCTTTCAGCTACCGCCGAGGAATTGGGCGTCAGCAAGGCCACCCTGGGTTACTGGCTGCTCAAACTTGGTATAAGTGTAAGGCGGATCGCCGTCTCCCCCAACGAAGTGGTAGAGATCAGAAAGATCAGCTAAACAGGCAGCCGAAGGAACCGCGAAAAGCCGCCCATACTGGGCGGCTTTTTCTTTTGACTTGTCTCAGTGACCGCAGTGGGCGACTATCGCATGCCTCAACCCTGGAAGATGTCCTCCGGCAGGAAAGCAGAGACCGTAACGTTCGGCAGGTCAACGGCGTTGCTGATCTTGAGGTCAACGGCGACGCTGCAGATTACGTAGGCCTGTTCGCGGCTCCAACCCCTTTCCTGCAACAGCTCGATCATGTTTACAAGCGCGTTGCGCGCGGCCAGGGTGAGATCCTCCCCTTCCTGCGTACCGTCGTCTCGGATGGGCATGCCCATGGTGGCAATGAAATTACGTGGCGCGGCCCACTCCGGCGGCAGAAAGTATCCCGGATGGGCATACCGAGGCCAGCGGATGTTATGTCGCGCCGCCTCCCCTTTCTGGAGATGGAAGCGTACAACCGCAGTGGCGCCCATCTCGATGGCCGTAATGCAGCACTCTGAGTCCCCTTGGGCAAAGTGTGCATCGCCACAGGAGTAGAGGGCGCCGGGAACATTCACCGGTATGAGCAACCGGGAGCCCTTGGTCAGCTGCTTGGCGTCCACGTTTCCGCAGTTCTCTCGCGGCGGAATGGTTCGCAGGCCCTCGGCGGCGATGGCTCCCCCGGCAGGGATCGCATCCTCAGGGTCTGGCGGCGCGGCGGCACCACCCCGGCGCACCAGGTCGGCCTCCCGTTGCGCCCACGCTCCCATCTGCTCCCGGGACGGAGCGATACCCGCCGTGCCCATGAAGGAGCCGTTGGGGATTCTCACTCCCGGCAACTGTTCCGACGTTGCCCAGCCGTCCTTGATGTCCCAGTTCACGAAGTACGGCTCCTGGAACAGATCGCGAAGGAATCCAGCGCCAGGACGGTTCCTGGTCCATCCGTAGGACTGGGGGATGATGTCTACATATTCGATCTCCAGCAGGTCCCCTGCCTCGGCGCCGTTTACGTAAACCGGGCCGGTCAGCGGATGGGAGACCTTGGAGTCAAAGCGGTCGAAATCGGCCACAGTGACTGCCGGGTGCATCTGGCCATCGGATGCATCCCTCGTTTCCAGCAGGACCTCTTCGCCTGGATCGGCTTCAAGAATGGGAGTAATGTCCGGGTGCCACCGGTTGTGGCCCTTCGCCGGTTCTTCCTTCAACCTCTTGCTGCGGTCAATCTCAACACTCTTCATTTGCTGATTTCCTCCAGGACACGCATAAATTCTCGCACCGATCCGGGAAGGGCATCTTGCATGGCGTTGTCCAGTCTCCACGAACCATCAAGCCGGTCGCCGTAAATGCCCATCCTGTATGCGTCATCAATTGTCGTGCACCTGAATGTGCAGAACGTACGACCGGTATCCACGATCATGATCTCACGCCAATTGTCATCGTGGCTGTGGCAAATTACGAATAGAGGGTCTGCGCCCCATTCAGGTTCGCCTTGGTTGCAAGCTATGGTGGGTAGCAAACGGTCCCGCGCATCAGTGTCCAAATCGCGAGAATCTACCCTTCCGACGTCAAATTGATCATATTGTGAGTCAAGCATCCCTCGCTTTGAGGCCTGCCTTAACAAGTCCAAGGCAATGTCAACTGGAATCGTCCAGAACCCTTCGGCCCTGGAGCTGTAGAACCTTCTAGATTTCCTTGGAGCCGAATGATAGCGGGTCCTCCAACACAGGAGAAAAGTTGGGCCTACATCCAGGCGACGTTGTAGCTTCAGTTCGACCGGGACGCCGTCGTTCACGACTGCAACACGATCGATCTCCTCGTACTTGGCTGCCATCGCGGCCTCTACCCTAAGAATACCCGGGAGGCACTAGCCAGTGCCCTCCAAAAGAATCAGACGTCAGCGCCTCTACAGGGTCCAGTCCTCGGGAGTCTCGGGCGTTGGCATCGGATGAATGGTGACCTCGACCAGCGCCGCCTGGCCGTTCTCGGTGGCCGCGATGGCGCGACGGAAGGCGTCCTGCAATTCCGCAGGGTCCTCCACCCTTTCCGAGTAGGCGCCGAGTCCCTGGGCCACCATGGAGAAGTTGCCCCCCAGTTCCGCCATCGGCGGAGGAGCCGCATTGTCGCGCGACATTGCCATCAACCCGCCGCCGGTACCTCCATTGTTCAGCACGACGGTGAGCGTCGGCAGTCCCATCCGCACGGCGGTCTCCAGCTCCATGCCAACCATGCCAAAGGACGCGTCTCCCAGCACGTTGAACACCAGGTGGTCAGGACGACCCAGCTTCACGCCTATGGCCGCGGCCATTGACCAACCCATGGCGGCCATTCCGCCCATGCCGATGTAGTTGCGTGGACGGGTGGCGGGCCAGAAGGGGGAGAGGTACCCGCGACTTCCCCCGGCGTCATGCAACGCGATGGTCTTGTCTAGGTCAACTACCTTTAGCAGTTCCTGAACCACCCGGTAGCCGTTGGTTGGCGCCGATGGGTCATTGAAGGTCGATTCCCATTCTGCCAGCCACTTGGTTTTTGCCTCACGGATCTCGGCCACGATCTCCTCGCGCCTGGCCGCCGAGGGCGGGCCTCCCGGGCCCATCCGGTCGCGGACGGCGTCTATCAGGCTGCGCAGGGCAAGCTTGGCATCGGCGAGGATCGGTACCTCGGCCTGGTATATCTTATTGAGATCCCCGGAGTCGGCGTTTATGTGAATCAGGCTGACGCCCTCCGGAATAGGTCGACCGTCAGTAGCGTTGGGCAGCCGGAAGGAGTTGCCCACGGCAAGGACGGCGTCGGCCCGCCGGTTGACGAGATAGGAGGCCCCGGATGCGTACCTGCTCTTGGGATAGACTCCACCACCGACCGACAGGGGGTGATTCTCAGGAAACGCTCCCTTCCCCACCAGGGTGCTGGCGACGGGCATGCCCATAAGTTCGGCCAGCTCCATTGCCTCGTCCCAGGCCTCGGCGGCCAGCACACCCCCTCCCACGTTCATGACAGGGAACTGCGCGTTCAGCAGGATCTCAGCCGCGCGTTCAATGTCCGCCGCGTCGGGCGCCGCGCGGCGTCCCTGCCCGACAGGTTCGTAGTTAAGCACCTCGTCGGGCGCCTCCATCATCAGGACGTCCTGCGGCATCTCGAGAACCACCGGTCCCGGCGATCCGGAGCGCAGGTTGGTGAAGGCGCGGCGCATGATTGCCGGAATGTCCTCCACCCGGGACATGGTGCCCTTCCATTTGACGAAGCTGTCAAAGATGCTGGAAGGCACCTCCTGCTGGATCTCGCGTCCCATGCTGCCCAGCGGATGCTGTCCCATGAGCAGAAGCACCGGAATGTTGTCAGCGTAGGCCCCGGCGATGCCGGTCAGAGTGTTCGTGGCTCCCGGGCCAGTCCCGGTCAAGGCAACGCCCACCTGCCCGGTGGCACGGGCATAGCCGTCGGCGATTTCCACGCCCATGCGTTCGTGCCGGGCGGAAAACACCGTAATCTGCTCGGATGCCCGCAACGCAGGCCAGAGCGGAGCCTCTCCCCCGCCGGCGAATCCGGAAATGTAGCGGACTCCTTCCTTCTCTAATGCGTGAATGACTGCGTCGCCGCCTCTCATGGCTGCTCTCCCGCTCTGGCGATTGTCCGTTGGCGCTTTGCAACCTAGGTGTTCGACGCGCCAACGTTGCCCTTTGAATCCAGAATGCGGCGATAATACGCCCGCCCCTGTTGGCGGTCAAGGATGACGCGCCGCACCGAAGCTCCCTCGGAGTTCCTTGACCGCCTATTTGGGCACGGATATCATCCCTTGACGGATAGCGATCAAAAAACTGTGCCTTCCCTTCCTTATTTATAATGAAGGGAATTTGCAGGGTATCGAGAAGCGATTCAGGAGGCAGCATGCCCACAGCCAGCGAAATGATAGTCCAGACCCTGGAGGAAGCCGGGGTCGAGTACGTTTTCGGCATACCTGGCGGCGGCACGGGACAGATCTTCCAGCTCCTCTATGGGCGGGAGGACCGGATCAAGACCATCCTGGTGCGGCACGAGCAAGCCGCCGCGATCATGGCCGACGCATACGGACGTGCCACCGGCAAGCCCGCCGTGGTCATGGGCCAGGGGCTGTTCATCGGTTCCAACGCCTCCTTCGGCATCATGGAGGCCATGCTCAGCAGCTCTCCCATGCTGGTCCTGACCGACACTTCCGACGGAGGGGCGGCCCAGCGGCCGGCAAACCAGTCCGGCGCGGGCGAATATGGCAGCATCGACCTGCCCAACATTTTCAAGTCCATGAGCAAGTACACCGCACTGGCTGCAAGTCCCAAGGAGGCAGTGCTCGCCACCCAGATTGCCATCAAGCATGCCATCAGCGGGCGGCCTGGCCCATCCTCCGTGGTCATGCGGTCGGCGGCCATCGGTGGCGAGGTGGACGTGGAGTCGCCGCCGTTCATTCACAACGCCGCAGGGTTCCTGAACACCACCAAGCCGGAGAGCGCACCATCCGATGTGCAGCGCGTGATCGACATTCTCTCCCAGTCGCGACGGCCGGTGCTGGTAGCCGGGAACGGCGTGCACGTGGCCCGAGCCCATGAGCAGCTGCAGGAATTGGCCGAGATCTGGGGAATACCCGTTGCAACCTCCTACAAGGGAAAGAGCGCCATCGCCGAGACACATCCGCTGTCGGTGGGCATGGTCGGCACCTACGGCCAGGACGTTGCCAACCGTGTGGTGGGCGAAGCAGATACGGTCATCGTTGTGGGCGCGTTGCTGCGGTCGCAGGAAACCGTACGTGAGCGGCCGGACATCTTCGACCCACGGCGACAGCGGGTCATCCAGATCGACATCGACGAGCGCAACGCCGGCTGGAGCTTCCCAGTAGAGTTAGGCCTGGTTGGCGATGCGGGGAGCATTCTGAACCAGCTGGTTTCGGCTTCTAGAGAGGCGGCGCAGTCGCAAGCTTCCCAGCGGGCCGAATGGACCAACTCCATCCCGGCACGCAAGTCGGCAACGTCCTTCTACGATGACCCGGAGATGCATCGGGACTCCTCACCCGTTACGCCGCAGCGCCTGGTCTCAATCCTCAACGAAACTTCCGACCCGTCAACGGTCTACGCCCTGGACGCGGGGAACAACCGCACCTGGATGGCCCACCTGTACAAAGCCCAGCAGGCTGGCACCTTCTACTGCCCGGGCGGCACGGCAGGTATGGGCTGGGCCCTTCCGGCGGCAGTGGGGTTGAAGCTGGTATACCCTGATCGGCCAGTTACGGCGGTTACCGGAGACGGCGGCTACATGATGACGGTCAACGCCCTCTCGACCGCGATGCAGTACGACCTGCCCATGACCTGCGTCGTGTTCAATGACAACGCGCTGGGCATGGTGCTGGACCATCAGCCTCGCGGCCAAGAGATTGCGTCGGAGTTCTACCCCACCGACAACGCGGCGATCGCCCGGGGATTCGGAGCTTTCGGAGTCCACGTCGAGGACTCCCGCGACCTGCCCGACGCGCTGCGGGAGGCGCAAGCCTCCGGCTTGCCAGCGGTGGTAGATGTAGCCATCGACCGCGAGCCCAGCCCCGACGACTGGCGCGCCGACGCCCGCCGCTCCGGTGAGACGTAGGCCAAGGAGGAATTGGGCATGACTACATTGCAGACGGGAACCAAGCTCACCTACGAGGAATACCTGGAAACCCCGGAGACAATGATACGGTGTGAAATCGTGGACGGAGAGGTGATTGTGGCTGGCCCCAGTCTTTACCACCAAGTCATATCTAAGCACATTTTCCGACCCGTCGACCGATTCGTATCCGAGCAAGAATTGGGACAATTATTCTATGCCCCGGTCGATGTCGTGGTGCAACGCGACCCGCTGCGAGTACGTCAGCCGGACCTGCTGTTCGTCAGCAACGAGCGGGCGGACATACTGGGAGAACGGATTGAGGGCGGCCCGGACCTGGTAGTGGAGATCATCTCTCCCAGCAATACCCGAGCCGAAATCCATGGGAGACTGGCCGATTATGCCAGCCTCAACGTCCGTGAGTGCTGGCTGGTATATCCCCAGATTCATGCCGCCGAAGTGCTGCAACTGGAAGGGGACGAATGGCGCCGGGCTTACATCCGTGGCGCTGGTGAGTCGCTGGAGTCGGTTGTGCTTCCCGGTCTGGAATTGAACATAGCCGATTTCTTTGAGGGTGCGTAGGCTTGGGGATCGGTCGCAGACGGTCCCTGATTAAGGAGGTCAGTCAATGGCAGGACTACTTGACGGCAGAATATCCCTGGTAACCGGCGCAGGTTCTGGCATCGGTAGGGCCACCTCACTCATTATGTCCAGGGAGGGCGCTACCGTGGTGGTCTCAGACATCAATGCCGATGGTGGCGAGGAGACACTCAGCGCCATCAAGGAGGCGGGCGGCGACGGCATCTTCGTGCACGCGGACGTCTCTCGACCCGACGATGTGGCGTCCCTGGTGGGGCAGGTGGTCTCGACCTACGGCCGACTCGACTGCGCCTACAACAACGCCGGTATCGAAGGCCAGATGACAAGCCGCATCCACGACTACCCAGAGGACGTGTGGGACCGCCTCATCGATATCAACGTCAAGGGCGTTTGGCTGTGCCTCAAGCATGAGCTAGCGCAAATGATGCAGCAGGGCGGAGGGGCCATCGTGAACACCGCTTCGGGCGCCGGGCTTGTCGGCTCCCGAAACATGTCAGCCTACGTAGCAAGCAAGCACGCCGTGGTAGGGCTGACCAAGGCCGCTGCCCTGGAATATGCCCGTGACGGTATCCGGGTGAACGCCGTGTGTCCCGGTATCATCGACACGCCCATGATGAGTAGATTGATCGGGGGTCGGGGCACCGAGTACGAGGCCACCATTCCCGTGCGGCAGCCCATCGGTCGTCTGGGCACTCCCGAGGAGATTGCGGAGTCGGTTACCTGGCTATGCTCGGACGCAGCCTCGCTGGTCACTGGTCTTGCCATGGCTGTGGATGGGGAATACACCGCGCAGTAGGTCGCTCAACGCTCAGCCGTCGCAGCTCGTTGGACTGCCTGTGCGGGCAATGATAGTATAGGGCCGGGTCGCCTTTGCGCTCCGGCCCTTCCTTATAATATACAACCGAGCCCAAACTTCGCTCGTTTAGCCATTAGTTCTATCCCCTGCATTATTACCGGAGGACAGCTTGCCCCTCACACTGGAAATCCTCGACCTTCCTGAGACGGGACAGATTCAGCTCTCCATCCTCAACGACGACGGCAGCCGCCTGAACGCACCTCCCATAGCCTTTCCATTTCCGCTCACCGAGGCCGAGCGCCAGGAAATGGAATGGCTGTTCACTGAGTACAGTGCGAGCCCCTTCGGCGATTCACGTTCTCGCGCCGACGCGGTGGAAACCGGGTTGCGGGACCTAGGCCGGCTAATGCTGGAGACCCTTTTCCGTTCCAGCCCAGAAACCGACTTGATTTTCTCGAAGATTTCCCCTGAGGCTACCGAGGACTTCCGGATAACAGTCGTCTCCTCGCGTCCCGAAATACTGGCCCTGCCCTGGGAACTGTTGAACCACCCCGATACAGGGTACGTGGCCACCCGCGCGGAGGCGGTGACCCGGCTGTCAACTCCCCCCGGGCAACTGCCCTCGTTCTCGGTTAGCGGGCTGTCTGAAACCCAGTTCAATGTGCTCGTGTTATGTCCACCCGCCAGCCAGGGCATCGCAACCGAGGCGCTTGCGGCCATGGAGGCGCTGGATGTAGAAGTCTCCTTGGAGTGCCTCAACACAGCGACGGTCGAAGCGCTTGAGTCGCACCTCGCTGACCGGGCTGGATACTATCACCTTCTGCACCTTGATTGTGTCGATGTACAGGGAAACGGATCCGATGCTGTCGCAATCAGAGACATGGGAAGGGTCGGCAAAGCCGTTTCCGGCGCTGGCATTCCTGTGGTGCTGCTGGCCGGCGCAGGTCCCCATGATTCCCAGTCGGCAGCTGAAGTTCTCTGCCAAAACGGGGTCCCCGAGATAGCGGTCCTCCCCGTTCCGCTGGGTGGAGCAGGAAGGAAGCTCTTCGCCGACGCCTTCTATTCCGGTATCGCCCGCGGTGACGGAGCAGCCCGCGCTGTCGCCAGCGCTCGCCGCGCCCTGATGCAGAACCCCCACAGGCCATCGGCTGCGGGACCGCTGGTTTCTTGGGACTGGGTCACTCCCCTGGCCTACCAGGGAGCGCAGTACGACCCGATGGCCGTTAAGCCAGAAGTACAGGAGCCGATGATCCCCGGAATGCAGCCCGCAACACCAGAGCCGCCACCTCGCCAGCTGCCTCGCGGTGGCCCGTACGGCCTGATCGGACGCCGCCGCGAGATCTTGGAGCTGCAAGCAGCCTTGGCTTCCAGCCCTGTCGTGCTTTTAAACGGCTCCGTGGGAGTGGGAAAATCCGAGGTCGCCTTGGGTCTCGCTTCCTGGCTGGAAAAGAGCGGCGACCGGCAGGACGGTGTGTTCTATACCACTTTCGATGTGGGAGCAGGACTCGACAAGGCCCTGCATGAAGTTGGCACAGCTTTGGCCGGCCTCGAATTCGGCGATCTCCCGGCCGCGTCCCGCCGCAGTTGGCTACTGGAATACCTGCGGGACCACAACACGCTCCTCTTGTGGGACGGAATCGAAAACCTCGCTGGCTTTCCTTACGCGGGAACCGGTCTGCTTGAGAGCAGCGAACTGGCGGAACTGGACGAGTTTCTTGGAGAACTGACCGCCGAGGGCGGAAAGACATCCGTCCTACTGGTGAGCCGCAGGGATGCTGAGGCCTGGTTGACGGCACCTCACGGCAAGTATTTCCTGCCAGGCCTGACTGGCCAGGACATGATCGAGTTCGCCACGCGTTTGATGGAGGAGACGGACGTCGACCCCGCCAGGCTGGGATCAGAATTCCTGGAGTTGCTGGAACTCCTGGAGGGACACCCCCTGTCCATGGAGGTCGCAATTCCCCTGATCAAGGAGGTGCCCTCGTCGGTGTTGCTGACCGAACTTCGCCGGGAGCTTGAAGCTTTCCAGCCTGGTGCAGGGGAAGAGGGACGCCCGCCGTGCCTGACGGTGGTGATGGAAAACGCCTTCCAGCGTATGCCGCGCCGAAACAGGACCCACCTTCCTTTCCTCTCCCTTTTCCGAGGCCGAGTGATGATGGATATTCTGACGCACATCACTCAGGAGAACACCTATCGCTCGGTGATGGGGGAACAGTTGGGCTGGGGAGCATGCCGCAGCCTGTTGCGAGGGGCCCGAAACTCGGGATTCCTGGAACCCATCACACCCAGCGTTTACCAGATACACCCCTCCATGGGCTGGTTCTATGGCCGCGCCCTTTACCGACAACTTCCTCCTGATCGCGTTGCGACGCTTGAACAGGAGTTCGTTCGCGTCTACGCCGACACCGCCGACTATTTCATGGAAACCCTCTACGAAAACCAGGAGGCGGGGACCAACGCGATCCTGGCCGAGGAGGGTAACCTGACGCAGGCCCTTGGACTGGCCCTCGAGTCGCGGGAATGGGACAACGCCCAACTGCTGACGCAACCACTGGCCCAGGTCTACCGGATGCAGAAGCGCTATCCGGAGCTGCGTCGTCTGCGTCGCCAACTGCTTGATGTGGCGGGAGGCACGGCGGAGGAAGCCCAGTCCAACGGCGCCGTCGAACTCTGGCTGTATCTGCTGGGCACCGAGTCCTCGGAGTGCATCGAGACCAACGAGCTCGGACGCGCCGATGCCTTGAACCGGCAACTGCTGGACTACTTCGAAGCCCAGCCCAACGCCGAAAGCGATCCGAAGGCTGCAGCCGTATACCACCAGATGGGAGAGGTTGCGCTGAAACGCTGGCGGCTGGACGAGGCCGACGGGTGGTACACCAGGTCCCTCGCCATCATAGAGGGAAGCGAGGACGTCGCGACCATCGCTGACGATTATTACGGTATGGGACTGGTCCGGCAGTACCAGCGTCGCTACACCGACGCCCGTGACTGGTTCTCCAAGTCTCTGGATATTCACCAGCGCCTGGAGGATGCCGAAGAGATGGTCAAGGACTATCGATCCCTCGGCCTCTGTGCCCAGTTCCGCTTCGAGTATCAGGAGGCCGAGAGCTGGTACCACCGGGCCCGCGAAATCCTGGAGGAGGCCCGCGACGAGGAAACCTCGGTCCTGATCTACCACGCCCTGGGCACAGTGGCTCACTCCCAGTTCTTGTACGATGACGCGGAAAACTGGTACAAGCAGGCCCTGACCCTTAGCGACCGGATGGGCAATGAGGCGCAGATGGCTGTGGAGTTCCACTACCTCGGCCTGTTGGAGCAGGGCCGCCAGATGTTCCCCGAGGACGCGGAGCACTGGTTCATCCTGGCCCTCGAGAAGTACGAAAACCTGGGCGACTGGCGCAGTGCCGGCGACGAGTGCAGACAGCTGGGAGTACTATTCCACGAGCAGAAGAAGCTGGAGGAGGCCGAGAGCTGGTATCACCGCGCCCGCGAGATCTTCGAGGAGATCCAGGACGTCAGCCGAACCGCCCGCACCTACGGCCAGCTGGGCATGGCCGCCGAGGAGCGGGACGACGTCGAGGGCGCATTGACCTGGGCGGCGCGCACCTACCAGTTGGCCAGCGACCACAACCTGCCGGTGATCTCGCAGGCCCGTGTGCATCTCACCCGCCTGCGGGACAAACAGGGCGCCGACGTCTTCGCCAACTGGTGGCGCAACTTCGCCGGAAACGAACCCCCGAACGATCTCGACATGGAGGAGGAGGTGATCCTCTAACGGAGGACGCGGTAGCCAGGCAATTGGTGGAGGCCAGTGTTTAAGCCAAGCCCAGGATTTGCCCCGCGCAAACCTGTGTAGCGATCCCTTAGGGGCCATCAAACATTCAAGGAATTCACGTTGGGATAGCACCTAATTCACGAATCGGCAATAGGGAGTCCGATTCCTGGCTAGACTGATAGACCGCACATTTTGGGGAGGTAAACAGATGAGCGTAGGAGTTTCCACACCGCTGCCGGCATACACCGTGGATCCCGCTTTCATGGCAAAAAAGGCCGAGGAACTGGGGTTTGAATCGCTCTGGTACGCAGAGCATCCCGCGGTCCCGGTCCACAGCGACAGTCCATTTCCCGCCACAGGCGGTGAGATCCCTTGGACGTATTCCCACTTTACCGACCCTTACATCGCCCTGGCACGTGCATCGGGGGCCACCAGTACCATCAAGCTGGGAACCGGAATCACCCTGGTGCCGGAGCGCAATCCGTTGCTGCTGGCCAAGGAGATCGCCAGCCTGGACCGGTTTAGCGGCGGGCGTTTCCTGTTCGGCATCGGGACCGGCTGGCTGCGGGAGGAAACCGAGATCTTCGGCGGCGACTTCGAGCATCGCTGGACGCAGACTCGCGAGGCTCTTGAAGTGATGAAAGAACTATGGACCAAGGACGAGGCTGAATATCACGGCAAGTACTACAATTTCCCGCCTGTGAAGTCCTATCCCAAGCCGGCCCAGCAGCCTCACCCACCCATTATCATCGGCGGGATGGCCCGCAACGTGCTGCGCCGCATCGTGTCCCACGCTGACGGCTGGCTGCCCAACCGCATCACCCCCGCAGAGGTGGAGGATAGCCGCAAGCGCCTCGATGCCATGGCTGAGGAGGTGGGACGGGACCCCAAGTCCATCACCATCAGCATCTACGGCCAACCCGCAGAAAACGATCTCGTGCAGTCATACCTGAATGCCGGGGCCGACCGGGTTGTGGTGCGCCCCGATCACGTCGCCAATGATTACGAGATGGGCAAGCAACTGGAACGCATGGCCGAAGCCGTGATCAGATAGGCTTAACACCTTAGGACCCGGCGAATTCGTTTCCGCCCATTGCGGGCATGGTCCGATTTACGGAGAGGAATCAATGGACCGCACTACCGAGATGCTCAGCGCTTACACCTGCGGCCTCACCTATGAGGAACTGGGGCCTGAGGTGGTGGACCGGGTGAAACGGACCATGGTGGACACAATGGGATGCGCCATCGGCGGGTTCGACTCGGAGCCTGCCGAGATTGCCCGCAGCATGGCCGAGGGCATCCTCGGCCCGTTGCAGTCCCGCATCCTGGGAACCGCTGAGCACTCGGTACCGGACCTGGCTGCCTTCGCCAACGGCGTTGCCGTGCGCTATCTCGACTGTAACGATTCCTACTTTTCGCCAGGGGGCGGGCATCCCAGCGACATGATTTCAGCCGTGCTCGCTGTGGCGGATCCTCACCGCAGCGACGGACGAACGGTCATCACGTCCATCGCCTTGGCCTACGAGGTCTTCTGCCGCCTCTCTGACGAGGTGGTAGCCAGTGATCTCGGTTGGGACCAGGGCATTTTCAGCATCGTCGGCGCCGTTTGCGGCGCGGCCAAGGTGATGGGGCTCGATCGGGAACAGGTCGGAAACGCCATCTCCCTGGCCATCTCCCCTCACCTACCTCTGGCGGTGACCCGAACCGGCGAGCTCTCCATGTGGAAGGGGTGCGCTGCGGCCAGCGCCTCCCGTTCCGCAGTCTTCGCCGCACAACTGGCGGCCAAGGGAATGTCCGGACCCGGAGAACCCTTCGAGGGACGACGAGGGCTGTGGGAGCAGGCTGTCGGCAGACCGGTCAACGTGCCCGACTTTCCACTGGGTGGCGCGCGAGGTGCCGACGACCCGTTTCGGATCACCCGCACGATCTACAAGTCCTACCCGTCCCAGATACATACCCAGAATCCCATCGGATTGGCGCTGGAATTGCGGAAAAAAATGCCCGTCGACAACATTCAGTCGATTCACATTAAGACATACAAGGTGGCCGCCAGCACCGCATCCAGTGAGCCAGAAAAGTGGGACCCAAAGACAAGAGAGACCGCCGACCACAGCATTCCGTGGTTGGTGGCATCGGCCATTCTGAATGGTCCCGTCACGCCCAGCAGCTTTACCGACAAGCACATAGCTAATCCGGCCCTACGAGACATTATGTCGCGTATGACCCTTGTCGAGGAACCGGAATTCACCGAACGTTACCCGGGCGAATACAACTGCCGCATTACGCTCACATCACGGGACGGCAGGACTGAGTCGGCCCACGCTCCCTGGTCCCGGGGCCATCGAAACAATCCGATGAGCGATGGGGACATGGAAGCCAAATTTCGCAGCTTTGCGGGTGCTGGTCTCTCCGACTCGCAATGCGGATTGGCACTTGAGACCCTGGGCAGACTCGATGAGTTGACCAACCTTGATCCCTTGTTTGACAGCCTGATAATCCCTTAGAGTGACTATAGGTACCATTTCACCTGTTTGACCGATCCGCTCCGGAGGCTGGCCGATGACCGATCCCGAAAGCAATGGCCCCGGTGTGGATTTCTTCCGGAAGGAGTTCGAACGCCTTGTTGCCCGCCCGGAGGAAGACCTCGATCTGGCAAGGGCTGCGCTGCTGGTCGCCGGGGAGGAATACCCCGACATTGACCTGCCAGGGTATCTTGGTATGCTGGACGGCTTCGCTTCTTCTCTGAGGCAGCGCGCACCGGAAGTCATGCCAGCGGAGGAAAGGGCCCGGGAGCTAGGGCGACTGCTTATAGACGACCTGGGATTCAGGGGAAATGCGACCAGCTACTACAGTCCTGACAATAGCTACCTCAATCGAGTGCTGGATTCGAGGACCGGAATCCCCATAACCCTGTCGCTGCTTTTCATCGAGGTCGGCCGCCGCGCTGGAATTCGCCTGCACGGGATCGGCATGCCCGGCCATTTCCTGGTGGGTCTGGAGGGTACCGATGTCTACTTTGACCCGTTCAACGGCAGTGACGCACTTTGGGTGGATGACTGTCGAAGGCTGGCGGAAGGGCTTTTCGGCCCGCGCCTTACCTGGGATGATCGTTTCCTGGCTCCCTGCACGAAGTACGAGTTCCTCTTCAGGATCCTGAACAACCTTAAAGTAGTGTATGAACGATCCGGACCGGCGGAGAAGGCGCTTACGGTCACGCAGCGGATGCTGGTGGTGAGACCCGACGCCACCGACCTTCACAAGGATGCAGCGGCGTTGCAGCAGCACCTGCACCAATACCGTGCAGCCATCAGCAGCCTAGAGACCTACCTGAGCCAGGGACAGGGCGCCCGTGACGCATCTGAGGTCAGGTCCTGGATCGATTCCCTGAAAGTGACCCTGAGCAGGCTGAACTGATACAACCTGCTCAAATCCGATGGCCCGCTCTTTGCGTATATAGTGAGTAGTGAAGAATTGGAGGCCCAGCGGCCGCTAAGAAGTCACCGCGCATCGGCCGGACAGGCTAACGATGGCGACACCCCGTTCTCCGACGAGCCGGACGACCGGGAGCTGCTGCGACGGATCGTTGCCCAAGACAGGGATGCGCTGGATCTTCTGTACAGCCGGTACATTACGGCCGTTTACTCTATGGCTTTGCACATGCTGAAGCAGCCGCCCCTGGCCGAGGAAGTCACCCAGGATGTTTTCATGAACATCTGGCTCAAGGCCGCGAGTTTTAACGCCGAGAAAGGCCAGCCCCGCTCGTGGATCATGAGCGTGGCCCACCACCGGGTCATTGACGTCATACGTTCCCGCCGACGCACCGCGCAGATGACAGACCCCGAGGGCTACGAGACACTGGAGCGACTGCCCTCGGGTGGCGCCTCGGTCGAGAATCAGGTGCAACAGAACCTGGATCGGGAGCGGATCATGAAGGCACTTGCCGGCCTTCCGGACAATCAAAAGCAAGTGATATTGTTGGCCTACTTCGAGGGCTATTCCCAGTCTGAAATGGCGGATTTGCTGTCGGAACCTCTGGGTACCATCAAGACCAGAGTACGACTGGCGATGCAAAAACTGCGTGCCGTGCTTCAGGAAGATGACGACAAGTAGCGGACAAAACCGGCATCCCTACGACCTGCTCGAGGCGTTCGCGCTGGACGCCCTGGAGCCGGTCGAGGAAGTTGTGGTCGCGGACCACGTCGAAGAGTGTGAGATTTGTTCGACGATGGTCGGCGAAAACCTGCGAGTCGCTTCCGCCATCGCCGATTCAGTCCCAGAAGTGGCAGCGCCTGTGGAATTGCGGCATCGCCTGCTGGATTCTATCGGCGGGAGCGTTCTGGCAGCCATTGAGCCATCAGTATCACCAACAGTATCGGTATCCCATCCCCGCCCTCCTCGTAGCTGGTCAAGGGTAACCCGTTCGGTTTCATCAAGGTGGGTCCGGGTATTTGCCCCGGTTGTGGCAGTCCTGGCCGTGCTGGCGATCTTCGGGTTGACGGCCCTGAATTTTCAGATGTCAGACCAGGTAGGCGACGTTCAGTCGGAGAACTCACAGCTGCGCCGCCAGTTGGACGAGAGCATGGCCACTACGTCCGCCTTGGCCCAAACGTCCAGTGCGGTGTCCCAGATGCAGGGCAATCTGCAGCGCTGGCAGGAAACCAGCTACGCCCTTGCGCAGCCCGGGAACCAGACCCTCGTTTTGAGACCGGCTGCTCTTGGAATAGAGTCAAAGGGCGTGTTGGTCTTGTCAGAGGATGGAAGGGAAGCGGTACTGATGGCCTCCAACCTGCCCGAGCCACGGCCGGATTCCGCGTATCATGTGTGGCTGACCAAGGATGGTCAATGGTACTGGGCCGGCGATATGGAAGTGGACGATCGCGGCTGGGGAACAATGCCAATGTCTGCGCAGGAATCATTGCTGCAGTATGACTCCGTTCAGATCAGCCACGGCACGAGAATTGCGGCTGCCTCTCCCTCAGACGATTCCGAGCGCACCAGGGCCATGTCAGGGATGGTTGGCGATCTCGTTCTGGTAGCCACTCTGAATTGAACTGCGCCGACTCCGTTCTCTTACCTCCTGATTGTCAGTACATTGTCCTCGCTGAATCCGGCTTGGCTACCTCACCAGGCGCTGATATACGCGGCCCAATTTCCTCCATCTCTGAATTCCTCAAAGGGAGTTGGCGTTGCGGCAAATTCAGGGCAGACAAGACCTCAGTTGCGGCATCTGCAGGGCGCAGATGGTCAAGAACAAGTGCAAAATCTCCTACCCCAACTGTGGGTACACCCTGGACTGCTCCGACCCATAGGCCTGGACGCTCCATGTGACAGCGAAAGTCCTGGTTCTAATTGACCCCAAGGGTCGCTCGATAGAGGCCATTGCGCAGTCCGTCAGGGACGGCGTGGAAGAAAGCGGTCTCGCCGTACCGTCGCTGCTGACCATTGATCAAGCCTCCCGGGATGACCTCCTCGCCGCCGATGGCATCATACTGGGTTCCCCCAACTGGAGCGGTATCACGGGCTCGTTCAAGCAGTGGCTTGATGACCAGGGAGACCTGTGGGAGGAGCGGCTCCTGGTGGGCCGGCCAGGCGCGGCCTTCACGACGGGAACGGGACGCCACTCCGGCCTCGAGACCACGCTTAAGCAACTAATCCACTGGATGCTGGCCTGCGGGATGTTGATCGTCGGCCTGCCGTGGTCGGAGCGAATGCGTGTGTCCGGCTCCTACTACGGCGCCACCGCCGCGGGCGGGGCCAACGACGACGACCTAGCACAGGCCAGGGAACTGGGCGCGCGAATGGCCGGCTTAGCTGCCCGCCTGAAAGCTCCTTAACCCCGTAGCTGCAGGTGCCGGAAAAACTGCGGATGCTTAGCCTCGACCTGCCGCAGAGCCTCCTTCATCGGCTCCCTGATTGACTCGTGGGCCTCCCTGGAAGTCCTCAGCTTGAACAGGTGATAGCACTCCCGCAGGTTCAGCTTGGACAGCACCCGGCGATTGTGGGCGTGAGTCACGGCGTACTGGGCGACTGCGGGTGATACATCGCCATGAATCCTGCGATGCAGGTCCTCCGCCACTGCTGTGGCCTCGGTGAAGGGACCCTCCAGTCCTGCGTCGGCGATTATCGAGGGGGTTCTCACGCCGTGCGCTACGGTCAGAATCTGCGGAAGGTATGTCTGCATGCGGTGCCGCCGGAATTCCCGGAACGCACCGTAGTCCAACAGGATCTCAAAGGTGTAGTCCACGACTTCCAATTCCCGTGGCGGTGAGTCGTGAGGCCCTATTCCATCCAGGAAACTGTCGATCAGTCGGCCGCGCTCCTCCGAGGACATTGGCAGGGCTCGGTCCCATGCCTCCTGGTATCCGAGACCGGTCGAGCCATACAGGAACGCGGCAGCCAGCTTTTCCTCGGCCTGCGTGTCCCAGTGGACCAGCCGCACTTCGCCCGATGGCACCGACTCTTTGACCAGTTGGCCCATCCGTCCTTCCAGTTCGCGGCGTTTTTCCGGCCGTTGCCGCAGGTAGTCCACTTCGTCGGCATACTTGATCAGCGTCGGCGTGATGCTGCGCCCCTGATCGCGTACCTCGCTGCCAAGCTCACGCTCCTCTACCAGTTCTGACGACATCAGCTTGGATATCGCGTGCTCCAGTGTTCGGGCATTGGCGGTGATGCCAACGTTGGTCAGCGTGGAGGCAGGCAGGACCGAACGGCAGCCGTCGGTGGCGATCCGGCGGAGCCGCAGGCCGTAAGCTGTATCGCTCTCCCGGGCCCGTTTCGCATGCTGGCTGCGCAGGTACTCCATGCAAGCATCGATCAGCTGCTGGTAAACATCGAACAGGTGCCTACAGGTCTCGGCGTATTCGCGTCGCAGGGCGGGGTGGTCATCCAGTTCCGACGGCACGTGGAAATACCCCGCATCCATCACCTGGTAGCGCGACGATTTTTCCGTATAGGGACGCCAGCCGGTTGTCCTCCAGTGCGTCGCAGGCCAGACGGGAGATGTTCTCCACAGCCATATGGATGACGGCATGCTCGGCCACCGAGGCATGACCGTAACCCAGCACCCACCGCTCGTGGAAGTCAGCAGCCTTCTCCTCGCTGACCTCCCGCGCAATCTCGTCAAAGGGCTCCGGCCTTCGCGAGGTCATGGCGAAGGCAACGGCGATCTGCTCCTCGGACAGGTCGCGGTTGTCCAGAGGGTAAACCCGGCGGGGGTATTGAGGAGTCTCACGACTCTCTAACGATGAATCGATTGGTCTGCTCATAGCAGGATTACTTTCGAGTAACAGTCCGTTTATGTCAAATATTCGGGGTGAGGTCGGTCTTTCCGCCAGTGCAATTGGATTGGCCTATTTTCGACAGGAACAGGGGCGGGATTCGCTCCCGCCCCTGTTCTGCGTATATCGATACGTGACCTCGACCTACACCAAGGCTCCGAACCCGTCGGGGATGGCAACCTCAACGAGGTGAGTCTTGCCGGAGGCTATGGCTGCGTCGAGGGCCGGGCCCAGCTCGGCCACCGTGGATACTTGAGTGGCACCGAACCCGTAGGAATCGAACAGCTTGGAGAAGTCGGGGTTCACTAGGTCGGTGGCGAAGAGCCGGTCTCCGAACCGTGATTTCTGGTACCCCTTCAGCACGCCCCAAGCGTTGTCGTTGAACATCAGGATCACGGGGTGAATGTCATACTGGGCAGCGGTGGCCAACTCCTGGAAATTGTACTGGAACCCGCCGTCTCCGGTGATGCAGACCACCGGGCTGTCGGGCTGGCCAACCTTGGCGCCCAAGGCTGCCGGGAAGGCAAACCCCAGACCGGCCCAGCCATGGGGATGCATGTACTTTCGCGGGCCATAGATATCCAGGCAGCGGGAGGCCCGGCTGGCGGGCACCGTCGGGTCCAGCGAGAAGACCGTCTCGCGAGGCGTCGCCTCCCTGACGGCTTCGAACACCCTGAGTTCGTTGCCCCATGTCTCCTGCAATGTGCGATGGATGTCCTTCTTCACCGACGCTACTTCGTCGGCGTAAGCCTGGCCCTTGCTCACATCTCTGCCGCCGATGGCGCCCAGCCACTGCTGCGCCACCGCCTGGGAGTTGGCCACAATGGGCACTGTGGCATCGTAGTTCTTGCCGATGAAGTCGCCGTCCAGCAGGACATGCACCACCGTGCCCGGCAGGTTGAGCTGCACGCCGGTGGTGGAGCGGTGGGGCATTATCGACCCGAGGATTACCACGGCGTCGCAGGTGGACAGCCATTTCTGGGCCGGATTTTCGCCCCAGATGCGTCCACCCAAAATGGTGCCCAGGGACAGCGGGTGGTCCTCGGGGAACGCACCCTTGGCGCCGTCGGAGGTAACCACCGGTGCCCCCAACGCCTCGGCCAGCCGCACTATCTCCTCGGTGCCTCCCAGCATCTGGACTTCCTCGCCAACCACGATGGCGGGCCGCTTTGCCTTGAGCAATAGCTGCAGCCCCTGCTCAACCAGCGCCGGGTCTCCCTGTGGTATACCAGGGTCCCGGGGGCCGATGATCTCAACGTCGGCGCTGTTGCCCAGGATATCGGTGGGGAATTCCAGCTCAATGGGACGGGGACGGCGGTTCTGGAAGCGCTGAAACGCCTCCACCAGGTTATCCGGAATCGACTCGATTTCGCTCACCATGGCGTTCCAGTCGGTCACGGCCTCGAACATCCGCAGCTGGTCCTTGACCTCGTGCGTGGTGTTGCGGCCCTGGCCGATGAAGTCACTCTCGACGTTGGTGGTCACCTGGAGCAGCGGTGAACCGGAAAAATACGCCTCGCCCATGGCGCCGATCGAATCGGCGGCCCCGGGGCCTGTGCTGGTGATGAGCACCCCCGGCTTGCCGGTTGCGCGGGCGTAGCCGTCGGCCATGAAGCCAACGCCCAGCTCCAGCCTGCCACCGATGAAGCGCAGGCTGTCCTGCTGGTCTAACATGGCGTCGAAAAGGTCCAGATTATGTATGCTGATGATCCCGAAGACGGTGTCAACTTCATGGGCCTTCAGGGACTCGATGATGGACTGGCCGCCGGTCAAGTTGGGCACGCTATTACTCCTAGTTCGAATGTGTCGAAATGCGGGATTAAGGCCCACTACAGAAGCAGGCTCACGGGCTTTTCCAGCAGGCGCTTTATCTCCATCAGGAACTGTGCGGCCTCTGCACCATCAGCGACACGGTGGTCTACGGACAGTGTGGCCTTCATGATTTCGGCGATGGCCAGCTGACCGTCACGGGCCACCGGCTGTTCCTTTACCGCGCCCACTGCCAGTATCGCCGCGTGGGGCGGGAATATGATGGCAGTGAAGCTGTCGACGTCGAACATCCCCAGGTTGCTGACGCTGTAGGTTGTCCCTGCGTATTCCTCGGCCTGTAGCGTGCCGTTGTTGGCCCGGTCGATGAGGTCACGGCTGGCGGCAGCAATCTGGGCCAGGGTCTTGTTCTCGCATTCCGGTATGCCGGGAACGATTAGACCCGACTCCAGAGCGATGGCGATGCCCACGTTGATGGACGGGTTCATCTGCAGGTGGTCGCCGCGGAAGAACGAGTTGAACTTGGGATGCTTGCCGATGGCCAAGGCCGAGGACTTCACTATCAGGTCGTTGACGCTCACCCGGCTGGACGAAGGAAGCTCGTCGTTCACATCACGGCGCAGGGCCATCGCCGCGGTCATATCGATGTCCACGGCCACGTAGAAGTGGGGCGCCTGCTGCTTGCTGTCCGAAGTTACGCGGGCAATGGTCTGGCGCATGCGGGACAGGTCTGCCCGCTCGGCTCCCTCCGGGGCCGCCGCAGGTTCGGAGGCAGGCGTGGAAGAGGGTGCCGCCGCAGCCGGAGGCGCGGCAGCCCTGGCCGCGACCGCGGCGTTTACATCGGCCTCCACGATCCGGCCTCCCGGGCCGGTCCCGGTGACCCCCCTCCAAGTCCAGGCCGTTCTCGCGCGCCAACCTGCGCGCCAGCGGCGAGGCCAGGATCCGTCCGGCCTCCGCTGCGGCCCTTGCGGCATCGGCGGCGGCCAGAACGTCGGCTTCGACGATGCGGCCACCGGGGCCGGTGCCGGTCAGCGTCGCCAGGTCCACTCCCTGTTCCCGGGCCAACCGACGCGCGATGGGCGAAGCGCGGACTTCCCCGGCGGGTGCGGCTGCCACGGCGGGGGCCGGTGCTGCAGGGGCCGCCGGGGCTGCCTCAGGTTCTGCTACCGGGGCGGTAGAAGGTCCGGCCAGGTCGTCGGGCAGCGCCTCGTCCGCGTCGCCAATGACGGCGATGAGTTGCCCCACCGGCACCGCCTCGCCCTCACCTGCAATTATCCGCCGGAGTACGCCGCCGGTGGTTGGCTTGAATTCCACCACCGCCTTGTCGGTCTCTATCTCGGCGATTACCTCGTTGGCCACCACCTCGTCGCCTTCCTGCTTAATCCAGCGAACGACAGTGCCTTCGCGCATATCGTAGCCCAACTGGGGCATCACAACAGATGTGGCCAATTGTGCCTCCTGACCTTCAGAGCTGACCTGGCTGACTCCATTTGTACTTGCGGAGTCTCGGCTAGATATTAAAGCAAGGGGAACCCGTGGGCAACCGCAAGACCCTCCGTGCCATGGTAAAGAAAAGGGAGCGCCGTACGACGCTCCCGAGGTGTTCAGTAATTGATGCCAGCCTTACATCATCCGTTGGATGATTCGGTCAGCCTGCTCCTGGCTGAGGCCCAGGGGGCGCTTGGCCAGCGGGCCTTCCTTGGATAGCACCGGCTCGGCCTCGATCAGGGACACTGACTCCTTCTGGAAGAACAGGCCGGTGTAGATCGTGTCGCCCCATTGCAGCGCCTTCTCGCAGGCGGTCTTCCAGTCCCCAGGATCGTGTTCCTCGTCTTCCAGCTTCTGGATGCGGTCCTTGAAGAAGTCGTGAGTATTGTCGCGGTTGAAGGTCACGCAGGGGCTGAAGACGTCGATGAGGGAAAATCCCTTGTGGTTCGTTCCCTGCTTGATCAGGTCTGTGAGCTGGCGAACATCGCCGCTGTAGCCGCGGGCGACGAAGGTGGCGCCGTTCATTATCGCTGATGTGATGGGATTGACGGGAGTCTCCACGCTGCCGAAGGGAGTGCTCTTGGTGTTCATGCCGTAGCTACTGGTCGGCGAGACCTGACCCGTGGTGAGACCGTAAATCTGGTTGTTCATCACGATGTAGGTCACATCGATGTTACGGCGGGCAGAGTGTGCGAAGTGATTTCCCCCGATACCGTATCCGTCCCCGTCGCCGCCAGTTACGAACACGGTCAGTTCGTGGTTGGCCAGCTTGGCCCCGGTGGCCACCGCCAAGGAGCGGCCGTGAAGGGTGTGCATGCCGTAGGAGTTGAAGTAACCCGGCAGGTTGGACGAGCAACCGATGCCGCTGACAGTCAGTATCTCGTGGGGTTGCAGCCCCAGTTCGGCACATGCACGCTGGAGGGAGTTCAGAACGCCGAAATCACCGCACCCGGGACACCAGTCGGGATTGACCTGTCCCCGGAAATCTCTGGCCGTCAGTTGGATCTCGGTCTTGCCGTTGCCCACACCTACGGTTGCCATGGAAACACCTCAATTCCTAGACTTGCGGCCCCTGCCGCGCTTCCCGAGAGAAAGGTCCTGGCCGTACCTGCCTAGACCATTATTTCCTGATAAGGAACATATTGCTCAGTTTTGCCAGCCATCTGCTCCGCGACACCGTCAGCGATGTGGTGGGGCATGAACGGCTCTCCGTCGTACTTACGGATGTGGCCGTGAGCCGAGAACCCGGTCTCGCTGCGCAGGTACCGGGCAAACTGCCCGGAGTAGCTATTCTCGACTATTATCACCTTCGTGGCCGCGTTCAGGATCCGGGAAACCTCGTCGGCGTGGAAGGGGACAATCCATTTGATTGTCAGCTGGTTTGCTGTGATTCCACGCTCTGCGAGCTGTCCCCGAGCTTCCTGCATGGCGCCGTGGGTCGAACCCCAGCCTAACAGGGTCACCTCGGCATCCCCGGGACCCTCCAGTTCGGGAGGCGCGATCAGCTCCACCGCATCCTGCATCTTGCGGCCCCGCTTTTCAACCATCATCCGGCGCTTGTGCGGGTTGGTGAACTCGTCGCTTATCAGCGTCGAGTCCTCGTCATGCTCATCGGTGGCGACCACGTGCACGTAGCCCTCAAGGCCCGGAATGGCTCTGGGGGAGACACCGCTATCGGTGTTCTCGTACCGCTTGTATCCGTTGGGGGATAGTGATTCGGTGATCAATTGTCCCCGGTTGATGGCGGGGTGCATGTTGATGGCGTCGGGGTCGACACTGTATCGCCCCTCCGATATGAGCAGATCGGATATGAGGATGGCCGGGCACTGCAGCTTGTCTGTAAGGTTGAACAGCTCCGGCATAGTGTTGAAGGCGTCGAGGGAGTCCTTGGGGGCGACAATGAAACGTTCGTAATCGCCCTGGCTCGCGCCCAGAACCTGCCACAGGTCGCCCTGCTCGGTCTTCGTCGGCACGCCCGTGGAAGGGCCAGCGCGCTGCACGTCGATGTAAACCACCGGGATCTCCATCATTGCTGCCGCACCGACTGCCTCGGTCATCAGCGCGAACCCGCCGCCGGAGGTGGCGCACATGGACCTGGCACCGGCATGCGCCGCGCCGATAACCATGTTGGAGACGCCTATCTCGTCCTCCACCTGCCGTACCATGATGCCCAGGTTCCTGGCGTTGGAGGCCATCCAGTGCAGGATTCCGGAGGCAGGACTCATGGGATAGGCGGCGTAGAACTTGACACCTGCCGCCGCTCCACCCATGGCGATGGCATCGTTGCCTGACCACACCGCCAGGGGCTTACCTCCCTGGGGCAGTGGCTGCGCGAACGGGCGGTAGTTGGACTCTGTGTAGTCGAATCCGGCCTTCGCCACTTCCACGTTTTGGTCCACCACCTGCTGTCCCTGCCTGGCAAACCGGAGCTCCAGGCTGTCCTGCAGCACCTGGAAGTCCAGGCCCATCAAGGATGAAACGGCACCCATGGCTACGGTGTTCTGAATCAGGCGGTTGCGGCTGTTGGTCAGCTCACCCACCGGTATGGGGCAGAGGTCTGCGCCGTTGGATTCGCCGGGCTTGACACTGTCGCTGTTGTACAGGACGCGGCCGCCCGGCCCGATCAGTCGCTGGTGGCGGTCCATGGTGTCCTGGTTGAGGCACAGCAGGAGATCCAGCTTGTCGCCGTGGGTGAATATCTCCTCGTCGCAGATTCGCAGGGTGAGGAAGATATGCCCGCCGCGAATGATGGACTGGTAGGCGTTGTAGGTGCTGAGATGCAGCCCACGACGAACGATGATGCGAGCGAAAATGTCGCCGGGTGTGGCAATGCCCTGACCCGCCTCACCACCAATGCCCATTGCGAAGTCGTACGTGCCCAATGCCATCTAGCCGCTCCTGCATTCACGTTCCGCCAATAACAGTAATCAACGGATCATGGGTTTCATTCGCTATGAATCGGGTTACGCGCCAAGTATACCGCCGCTATCCGCCCTGCACAAACGATTTTTCGAATTTCGAAAAAACACATGCGGAAATCTGCGAATCACACCAGCAGCTGGCACGACTGATTTCCGGTCTGCATTCTACATGTGCACCGCGCGCCCCTGCGCGGAAAGCGCCGCCTCCTTGAGCATCTCGGAAAGCGACGGGTGGGCGTGTACCGTCCAGCCCAGCTCCAGGGTGGTACCCTCAAGCATGCGCGTCATGGAAAGCTCGCCCAGCAGCTCGGTGACCTCCGGGCCAATCATGTGCCCGCCCAGCAGCTCGCCGTAACGGGAGTCGACCACCAGCTTCACCATGCCTTCGGTCTCTCCCATGGCCAGCGCTTTGCCGTTGGCAAGAGCATTGAACACGCCCACGTTCACCTCGTACCCCTGCTCTCTGGCCTGGGCCTCGGTCAGTCCAAAGCTGGCAATCTGAGGATTGCAGTAGGTGGTCCGGGGCATGTGAACGTAGTCCAACGGCTGGGGTTCCATCCCCATGATGTGCTCCACGGCGGTTACTGCCTGAGCCGACGCCACGTGGGCCAGCGGCATTTTGCCGGTTACGTCGCCGATGGCGTAGACGCCTGCGACGTTGGTGGCGCAGTACTCGTCAACCACTATGCCGCTGCGATCCACCGCTACACCGGCCGAGTCCAGGCCCAGTTCCTCGACGTTGGGCTGAACGCCCACGGCCACCAGCACCATCCCGGTGTCAATGGACTGGGCGGTCCCTGCCTGGTCGACCGAAACGGTTACGCCGTCGGGTCGCGTCTGAACGCCCGTGACTCCCGCTCCGGTCAACACGTTGACGCCATACCCCTTGAACGAGCGTTCCAGCTGCGTGCTGATGTCCTCGTCCTCGTTGGGAACCAGGCGCGGCAGCAGCTCGACGATGGTTACCTCCACGCCGTACATGGCGTAGACGTAGGCGAACTCCACGCCGATGGCTCCGCCCCCGACGATGACCATGGACTTCGGAAGATCCGTGAGGACGATGGACTCGCGGCTGGTTATGATCCGGTCTCCGTCTACGGGAAGGGACGGCACGGACCGTGGCCGGGCGCCGGTGGCGATGACGATGTTCTTCGCCTCGACCACCGTGCCCTCCGGGTCTATGGCCACCCGGTTGGGCCCGGCCAGCCGGCCGGTCCCGGTGATGTGGTCGACGTTGTTCTTGCGCAGGAGAAAGCGTACCCCCCGGGTGTTGCGATCCACGACCCTGCGGCTACGGGACATGGCCACTGAGTAGTCGGCGTGAAAGCCGTCAAACTTGAGGCCGAACTCCTCGGAGCGCCGCACGTAGGAAACGATCTCAGCGTTTTTCAGCAGCGCCTTGGTCGGTATGCACCCCCAGTTGAGGCAGGTGCCGCCCAACGCTTCCCGTTCCACCACGGCCGCTTTAAGCCCCAATTGGCCGGCGCGAATCGCGGCTACGTATCCGCCTGGGCCGGATCCGATTACAACCAGGTCATAGCTAGATTCCATCCCATCCTCGGAAAAACCCGTCCGCTTCTGCGCGCAACAGATTGCCAATACAGCGACGAATTATAGCGGTGCGATGGCGGCAGGCACAATATAAAGCTCGATAGCTTATGTCGAGTCAAGTCTGTCCTGGGCAAGTTACCAAGGTATTTTCAAGGTCACCATCTGAATCAGGATTATCTGGATTCTGTGATTTTCAGGATGACTCTCAATCCTGGAAATTTGTTAATCCTCTGAATCCTGATTCAGACAAAATTGAGGGCGACAGACTTTGAAATGGCCCAGTCAACGGACTTGGGAATTTGTTTGTTACCGCCCTTTCTGATAGTATGAATGGCACTTCAAATAATCTTCTTTGCGAGAAATGATATGCGACTCGGACCGCTGGGACTCTGGGAAATCCTGGCAATCCTCGTGGTCATTCTGCTCATATTCGGCGCCCGCAGGCTTCCGGAAATTGGTTCTTCCATGGGAAAGGGGATTCGCACCTTCAAGAGCGCATTGATGGGTGAGGATGACAAGCAGCAGCCACAGGACCCGCCGCCGACCGCAAAGAGCGGCGATGAGCGCACTCCTTACTGAACAAATGGGAAACCCGAACATCAAAAGGACCGGTCGATAACCGGTCCTTTTTCTTTGAACTGCGCTCTTCGACTACCTCTGCACGATTGCCGTCTCGGTCTCCCGCCGGCTCCGGCCTGCCAACCTGGCCAGCAGCACCCCGATCTCGTACAGTACCAGCAGCGGGCCCGCCACCAGGGCCTGGTTCACCGGGTCGAAGGTGGGCGTGATGACGGCCGCAAGAATGAACGCAATTACCACCCAGTACCTGCGGAACCGCGAGAGCCTCTGCGCGGACACGATTCCCAGCGAGGCCAGCATGTACATGATTAGCGGAGTCTCGAATGCCACTCCCATCCAGAACAA
>CAXXOI010000002.1:0-44606 GCA_963664175.2 Dehalococcoidia bacterium | reverse complement strand
CGAGGGCCGCTGGCCGCTGGGCGTGGCGCTGGAACCTGAAGCGCCGCGTCAAGGAGGTGACGGGGTTGACCGTTTCCGTGGGCGTCAGCGTCAGCAAGGCGGTGTCGAAGATCGCGTCGGACCTGGACAAGCCCGACGGGCTGGTGGTGGTACCGCCTGGCGATCAGGCCGAGTTCCTGGCGCCGCTGCCAGTGGGAAAACTTTGGGGCATTGGGCCCAAGACCGCCGAGCGGCTAAAGGCCGAGGGCGTGGACACCATTGGCGCCCTGGCAGCGCAATCGCCGGAGTGGTTTACGCGGGCGTTCGGCCAAAGGGCGGAGGGTGTCCGGTTGCGGTCCGTCGGACAGGACGATGATCCCGTGCATACTGAGCGCGTCACCAAGTCGGTGTCGTCGGAGACCACCTTCCCCGACGATCTGGGCGATACCGCTGAGCTGCGGCGAGTCCTGGAGGAACAGGCCGTGGGAGTGGCCGGAAGCCTGGAACGCAAGGGGCTGCGGGGCCGCACCGTAACGGTCAAGATGCGCCTGGCCGACTTCACCACGTTCACGAGACAGTCGACCCTTGCCTCGGCATCCAACGAGCCGGATCCCATCCGCGAGTTGGCTTGGCGATTGCTGTCCGTCGAGCTGACGCCCGGGCGAACCTTCCGGCTGCTGGGTGTGGGCGTCAGCAACTTCACGGAGCCGGATGAGGTGCGGCAGCTGCCGCTCTTTTCGGACGTTGAGTTGCTTGCAACCGAGGCCACGCTGGCACCGGACGGATCACCCTCACCCTAACCTTCTCCCTCAAAGGAGAGGGAACTGTGTTTCTCTACCTGAACAGGTCTCGTTCGCCGGTCCTTAGCAGGCGCTGGATTGTGGCGTCCTCCATGGTCTCGAAGGCATAGCCGCGCATTATGGTCACGGGTATGCCCAGCGCCTTGCCGGTAACCAGTTCAGCGGCTGCTGCCAGCTCATCGGCCACGGCAATCTGGGTGGTGTGCAGAATGTTGCCGTGGGCATCCTCGGCCCCAACATAGTCGAGCAGCGGGTCCATGCCGGCAACTCCGATGGCCACGTTGGCCGCCCCGTTGCGCCAGGGACGTCCGAAGGTGTCGGAAACGATCACGGCCACTTCGATGCCCAGCCTCTGTTTGACGGCGGCGCGGATGCCCTGCGCCGAGGCGTCGGAGTCGTCGGGCAGCAGGGCGATGGTGCCGTCGCCGGGTATGTTGGACGCGTCGATGCCGGCGTTGGCGCAATAGAAGCCGTGCTTGGTCTCCGCGATGATGACTCCTCGGTCCATACGCACGATGCGGACTGCCTCCCGCAGGATCATTTCGGTGTGCCTGGGGTCGCGCCGGTGCCCCTCGGTGATTGTGATAGCCAGCTGCGACGGCTCCACGTCGAAGTAGCTCATCACTTTGCCCTCGACCTTGGAGATCACCTTCTGGGTGACCACGAGGATATCGCCCTCCTCAATGGGGGTTCCCTGGGCAGCGGCGGCGTCTATCATCAATCCCGCCAAGTCGTCCCCGGGGCCAAGCTCGGGCATCCCCTCGACGCCAATAATGCGTACTTCGTTGGGCATAACGACTCTCCTCGCAGTTGATCCTGGTGCAATTATATCCCCAAACGACGGTCATGTTGCTGACGCGCGAGCTCAGGTCGCTTACATTTTCTGTACCAAGGTCAATGAATCAGCGTATGCTAAAATCGACCGGTGGCCTTGGGCCGCCCGTGGAGATTAGAACTTGCTGGGGATGGTGACGCCTGTGTCCTCTTCGTCTGATTCCGGGAGTTCCGGAGAATACCGCAAACGGGTCTATACCAAGTTCGGGGACAAGGGGGGAGACCAGCCTGCTATATGGGGGGGCGCATCTCCAAGAACAACCCCCACACCGAGGCATACGGCATCACGGACGAGGCAGTCTCGGCCATGGGTCTGGCGCGGGCCATGTCCAGCGACGAGCGGTGTGAAGGAGCTCCTGCGCAACCTGCAGAGCGAGCTGTTCACTGTCGCCGCCGAATTGGCCACCGACCCCGACAAGTACGACCTGTTCCAGCAGCACTTCTCGCCAGTAACTCCGGAGATGGTGGAGAGCCTGGAGAACGCCATCGACTCGCTGGAAGAAGATATGACCATGCCCACGGTGTTCATTCTGCCCGGAGGATCTCCGGCCTCGGCGGCCATGGACATGGCACGGTGCATCATCCGCACCGCCGAGCGACGGGTGGTGGCCATGGGTGAGGAAGGCCTGCTGACTAACGAGCTTCTGGTGTCTTACCTGAACCGGCTGGGCGATCTTCTGTTCGTGGTGGCACGCTACGAGGACCGTGAATTGCCCATAGAGCGCGCCACTGGCCAGAGGGCCTAGGCGACACTCATGAAGCTGGTCGTAGTAGATTACGAGTCGGGAAACCTCCGCAGCGTCTCCCGGGCGCTGGAGTCCTGGGGCGTAACCCCGCTGGTAACCGGAGATCCGGCTGAGCTGCCCGACGCTGACGCTGTCGTGCTGCCGGGCGTGGGCGCAGGCCCAGCGGCGATGTCGGCCCTGACACAGCGGGGGCTGGTGGAGCCACTGCAGGAGTTCGCCGCCAGCGGCAGGCCGTTCCTGGGAATCTGCCTGGGGCTGCAGTTGCTGCTGGACTGGACGGACGAGGACCCGGGTGCGGATTGCCTCGGCATTGTCGGCGGAAAGGTGAAACGCCTGCCAGACGCGGGGAACGGAGCGTCATTGAAGATCCCCCACATGGGATGGAACAGTGTTGAGCTGAGCGAGGAACACCCCGCCTTCTGCGGGATTGATTCGGGCAGCTACTTCTATTTTGTTCACAGTTACTATGCAAGTCCAAGCGCGGTGTCCGGGGTTGTCGGCACCACCGAGTACGGCCTGCCGTTCTGCAGCGCCTACGCCAGGGACAACGTGGTCGCCACCCAGTTCCACCCCGAGAAGAGCGGTCCCGTCGGCCTGCGCATCTACCGCAATTTCGTGGAAATGGCGGCACGGGGTTCGTAGAGACAGGCCAGGGCACTATCTTACGGCAGTTCACCCCCACCCTAACCCTCCCCCTGAGGGGGAGGGAATTTCATGCAAATAACCCCAAGAACAGCAGGTGCCAATGGAAGTCATCCCAGCCATTGATCTTCGCGGCGGACGGTGCGTTCGGTTGCACCAGGGCGATTTTGACCGGGAAACTGTATTCTCCGATGACCCCCTGGCCATGGCCCAGCGCTGGCAGCAGGAGGGCGGGCCGCGACTGCACCTGGTGGACCTGGACGGAGCAGCAACCGGGGAACCCGCCCACCTCGAGGTAATCGCAGCCATAGTCGATGCGCTGGACATTCCCGTGCAGGTTGGGGGTGGGATCCGCAGCGCAGAGACGGCAAGCGCCTGGCTGGACGCCGGCGTTGACCGGGTGGTAATCGGCACCGCTGCCGTACGCAACCCGGCCATGGTGGCCGAGGTGTGCCGAAACCACGGCGCTGGCCGCGTGGTGGTCTCCGTGGACGCCCGCGACGGGATGGTGGCGCTGCAGGGGTGGCAGGAGTCCAGCGAAGTTTCGGTGCTGGAACTGACCGGTCAGATGTCGGAACTGGGTGTGGAAAGGCTCCTGTACACCGACATCGCCCGCGACGGGATGCTCACCGGGCCTGACCTGGACACCAACGCGAGCCTGGTGCAGCAGACAGGGATGGCCATACTGGCATCGGGAGGAGTGTCGTCGGTGGAGGACATCCGCAACCTGGTGCCGACGGGCGTGGAGGGAGTGATTGTGGGCCGGGCCTTGTACACCGGAGCGGTCAGCCTGCCCGCGGCACTGGCCGTAGTGGCCGGGCAGAGCTAGGCCGCAATCTCAAATCCTGCGGCGGCTGCCTGAAGTGGCCTCAGTACACTGCAATTCCGCCCTCACTCGGCTTTGTCTCTCGAGGGAGAGGGAGCTTGCGCGGTAGTCTCCAGAACGATCAGGACTGGGGAAAGACGGAGCGGCGACGTGGTTGCGGCGGCTCGGCGGGAGCGGCGGCCTCTGAATTGTCTGGTGCGGCCGGTGCGGAGCGACCATTGCTCTGGGAGCTTCCGGGCTCCATCCCCCTGAACCTGGCGGCAAGCCGGTCCTCGCCGGTCTCGATCCATTCTTCCCTGAGCACTTCCATCAGGATGAAGTCCTGAGACATTCGCCTGACGGTGCGCACCGGTTTGAACCCGGACTTTTCGAAACAACGCTGGGCCCGCTCGTTCCAGTCGAGGGTGTGGAGGTAGACGCGGTTCAGTTGGAGATCGCTGAACATGTGGTCGAGGAGGAGGGTGGTGACGGCGTCGTAGCCGTAGGCGTTGCTCCAGTAGTCCCTGTCGCCGATGACGATACCCAGTTCCGCCTCTTTGTTGATGCTGTCGAGGTCGTAGTACATGCAGTTGCCGATGTAGGTGCCATCGGCGGCGTCAGTGCCAAAGTGGTGGGATCCGGGAGTGGGATAACGCAGCTGGTCTTCAAACAGACGCAGGTAGCGTTCGTAGGTCATGCTCAGGGGGAAGGCCGCATCCAGCTTTGCGATTTCAGGGTCGCTGCGCCAGCGATAATCGAATTCGGCGTCCTCGATACGCTTGTCACGAAGGATCACCTTGGCGCCTTGAAGTTCAACCATCAAAGGCCTGACCTTGTCTTGACTTTATGAGGTCAACGGCCCGGCGCAAAACGCCGGCCTCATTTCCGTAGGCCATGGAAGAAAGGGCCTCATCGACGTCAAACCACTGAACGACATCGAACTCCGGATCGTGCTGATCGATGTGGCCGCCAACGGGAGACATCAGGTAAAAATGAACGGTCTTGTGATACCGGACGGCCTGATCCCTGTCCGCAAACCAGTACTCGATGCTGCCCAGGGGTTCTTCCAGCTCTACTTCCAGACCCGTCTCTTCCCGTACTTCCCGCAGGGCGGTCTCTTCTAGCGTTTCACCGGGATCTGGGGTTCCCTTGGCGAGGCTCCACCTTACGGGTTCCGAACGACCGCATAGCACGGTCTCGATCCGGCCCCCATTGTGCCGAAACACCACGCCACCAGAAGATACCAGCCTTTCCACCCTGCCCAGCGACCCTCTTTTTTCAGAAAAGGGATGGGAAGTTTCTTTATTTGTCATCTCCGCCCGCGAGTTGTGTTGGAAATGAGGCGGTCCCCAGAGGTGAATGCGCCTCTTCCTACCAGCTTGAAATATTTCGGTCATTGTAAGCGGCCCCGATCAGGGCAGTCAAACGATTCCGGTCCTGCCTATCCGCCAGCGATGGCCGGGACGAAGTGGATTTCGCTGTCTTCTCTGACACGCTCCAGCATACCCATGCGAGCCACGTCGCCATCGATATCTACGGCCAGGTTGGAGCGTATTTCGCCGTCCTCCACCAGCCGTGCCTTGATGCCGGGATACTGGTCCTCCAGGGCATCGATAATCTGCCGCACGTTGCGTCCCTGGCATTCCGTCTGCTTCACTCCGCCGGTCAGCGGTTGCAGCATTGTCGGGATGAATACTTTGACCACCTACACCCTCCTAGCGGGACCGTTCCTGCAGATGTCCACGCAGCGCCCCAAACGGACAGGTTCAGATTACCTTTCCGGTGGGAACGATTCAACCCTTGTGGTCTAT
Organism: Dehalococcoidia bacterium; assembly: GCA_963664175.2. Taxonomy (GTDB): domain Bacteria; phylum Chloroflexota; class Dehalococcoidia; order Lucifugimonadales; family UBA3495; genus VXOI01. The sequence continues at coordinate 38,989 of CAXXOI010000002.1, read as the reverse complement.
TGGGAGAGGGGCTCCTGGCTTTCGTGCGGCTTTGAGTGGGAGGGGCGGAGTGGGTGTGAGGTCTTCAATCTCAGACACCTGCCACCACGAAGGAACACCCTCACCCTAACTCTCTCCCAGAAGGAGAGGGACATCAGCGGACCACTGATATTGAAGGACTAAGGAAACGAGAAAAACAACAGGGGCAGGCTGAATTCCTGCCCCTGTCAAGAAAAGCCATTGATGGACTAGCTGCCGTTGCTCTCCCACTCGGCCTCCAGGATCTTGCCGGGAGACATTGGGAGGCTGTCGAGGCGGAGTCCGGTGGCCCCGTGGATGCCGTTGGCGATGGCGGCCATGGGAGGCACGATGGGCACCTCTCCGACACCACGCACGCCATAGGGATGGCCGGCATTGGCCACCTCAACCAGCACCGTGTCGACCATGGGTAGGTCGAGCGACGTGGGCATGCGGTAGTCCAGGAAGGTCGGGTTCATCATGCGGCCGCTGTCGTCGAAGAAGTACTCCTCGTTCAGGGCCCAGCCAATGCCCTGCACGACTCCGCCCTGGATCTGGCCCTCGACGTAGCTGGGATGCACGGCCTTGCCCACATCCTGGATGGCGGTGTAGCGGGTGATGCCGGTCTTGCCGGTATCGGGGTCGACCTCCACGTCGGCAATGTGGACGGCGTAGGAGTTGCCCTCGCCCGGCGGGTCTACGTTGGCCTGTCCGGCGACGGTGCCGCCGGTGGTGGCCAGCTGTCGGGCAAGGTCCTTGAAGCCCAGGCGCAGCTCCGGGTCGGACTTGTGGCGCACCTCGCCGTCGACGTATTCCACGTCTTCCTCGGCTGTATCCCAGATCTTGGCGGCGCGGGCCACCAACTGGGCCTTGACCGATTCGGCGGCCTCGATGGCGGCGATTCCAGTGGCGAAGGAGGTGCGGCTGCCGCCGGTCACCATGGTGTAGCCGATGGAGTCGGTGTCCACGACCGTCGGCTTGACGTCCTCGTAGGCGATGCCCAGGGTCTCGGCGGCCTGCTGAGATATGGAAGCGCGGGTGCCGCCGATGTCCACCGAGCCCATGATCAGGCTGACGGTGCCGTCGAAGTTCACTGTGATGACACAGCTGGACTGGAAGCCACGGTTCATCCAGAAGCCCGCGGCGATGCCACGGCCGCGGTTCTCGCCCTCCACCGCACTACGGTAATGATCGTGGTCGCGCGCGGCCTCGAGGCATTCCACCAGTCCGACGCGGCGGGCGACAGGTCCCTCGATGCGGCGTGTGCCCTCCTTGGCGGCGTTGAGCAGGCGGAATTCAATGGGGTCGATGCCCAGCTGCCGGCACAGCTCATCGATGGCGGTCTCGACGCCGAAGGCGGCCTGCGGCGAGCCGGGGGCTCGGTACGCGGCGGTTTTGGGCTTGTTTACCACAACGTCGTAGCCGTCGATCTTGCCGTTCTCCACGTCATAGCAGGCAAAGGCGCAGGTGATAGCCTGCATGACCGGTGAGCCGGGATAGGCGCCGGCATCCATGGCGATTTCCATTTGAACGGCGGTCAGCTTGCCGTCGTTCTTGGCGCCGACCTTCACCTTCATCCACGATCCGGGGGCCGGGCCCGAGGACTCGAAGACCTCAGCTCGGGTCATGTACTGCTTGACCGGCGCGCCGGCCTTCCTGGAGAGCAGGGCCGTGATGGCGTCGAGGTAGGCGACGATCTTGCCGCCGAATCCCCCGCCGATCTCCATGGGCGTGACCTTGACCCGGGAAACGGGCAAGCGCAGCACATCGGCCACGGCGGCGCGAACGGCGAAGGCGCCCTGGGTGCTGGTCCACACGTTCAGCTGCCCGTCAACGTTCCAGAGAGCAGTGGAATTGTGGGGCTCGATGTAGCCCTGGTGAACGGAGGCGGTGGTGTATTCCCGTTCGACAATTGCGTCGGCCTCGGCAAAGCCTGTGGCCGCGTCGCCCTTCTCGTAGCTGAGATGGGCGGCCACGTTGCTGGGCTTGTCTCCGATCTCGCCCATGGCAGAGGTGCGCAGGTCCTCGTGCAGCAGGGGCGCGCCGTCCTTCATTGCCTCGCGGACATCGACGACGGCGGGCAGCACCTCATAGTCCACCTCTATCAGCGCCAGGGCGGACTCGGCCACGTGGACATTGACCGCCGCGACAGCAGCCACGGGATGGCCTTTGAACAGAGCCTTGTCGCTGGCAATCATGTGGTCGGAGGCGAACTTGAGCCTGCCATAGTCTCCGCCCAACTCCTCCTTGGACAGCGTGGCAATGGGCAGATCCTTGGCGGTGACCACGGCCTTTACGCCGGGAAGGGCCTCGGCTTTGCTAGTGTCGATGGAGCGGATGCGAGCGTGAGCATGCGGGCTGCGCAGCACCTTTCCGTACAGGAGACCGGTCAGCTTCGTGTCGGTGCCGTACTCGGCCCGTCCGGTCACTTTGTCGACGCCGTCGGGACGTATGGGCCTCTTTCCTACGATATTGTATTCAACCTCGGAAAGGACCTGATTCGAAATTGTCACTGCTCATCTACCTCCACATTTGTGATAAATCACCATATCGTTAGGGGCGGGTTTAAAACCCGCCCCTATTAGGCAATCGATTCAACGTGGGTACCCACGAGGGGAGACCCTACTTGTTGCTGGTGGTGCTCACCTGCAGCACGGCGCGGACGATCTTGTCGTAGCCCGTGCAGCGGCATAGGTTGCCTGCCAGCCAGTGGCGAATGCGGCCCTCGTCGGCATCGGGTTCGGCGTCCAGCAGGGCGCGGGAGGCCAACAGGAAGCCGGGGGTGCAGATGCCGCACTGGAGGGCGGCGTTTTCCAGGAACGACTGCTGCAGCGGGTGCAGTCCGCCCGGCGATGCCATCCCTTCGATGGTCTGGACCTCGCGGCCCGCGACCTCAACGCCGAGGACCAGGCACGAATCGACGATGCGGCCATCCAGCATCACGGTGCAGGCACCGCAGTTGCCGTCGTTGCATCCTTCCTTGGTGCCGGTCATGCCGAGGACGTCCCTCAGCACTTCCAGCAGGCTCTGGCGAGGCTCACACAGGAAGTTGGTGTCCTCGCCGTTGATCTTTGCTTGAACGTGTACAACTCCGGGCATCCTCTAGCCTCCCCTGGCCCGCTCGACGGCGATATTGAGAGTGCGGCGCGTCAGCACGCCGATAAGGTGAATTCTTTGGCGGATGGTACCGCGCATGTCGTTGATCGGCTTGGCATCGGCCATAGCCAGTTCCGAAGCAGCGCGGATGGATTCGTCGTTGACCGGCTTTCCGGCAAGGCTGTCGCCCGCGGCCTGTGAGAACACCGGCGTGGGAGCGACGGAGGCCAGTGCCACGCGTCCGGAAACGAAGTTCTGGCCCGAGCCGTCCAGCACTACGGAACTGCCAACGCCAGCCACGGCGATGTCCATCTCATTGCGAGGGATGAACCGCTGGTAGTTGGCGCCGGAGTGCGGCGCTGGAGCGGGAAACTGTATGGATACCAGCATCTCGCCCTGCTGGAGCGCGTTCTGGCCCGGGGCCGTGCACAACTCTTCCGCGGGCAAGGTGCGCCATCCGTTAGGGCCAGCAATGTGACAGACCCCTCCGAGAGCGATGACCGCGGGGATGGAGTCGCCGCTGGGGGCAGCGTTGCACAGGTTCCCGCCGATTGTGGCGCGGCCCTGGATCTGGATGCCGCCGATCAGCGTGGCGGAGTCAATCAGACCCGGGTATGCAGCCGATATGGCCGCATCCTGGTAGATCTGGTAGCAGGGCACGGCGGCGCCGAGGCTCAGACCATTTTCCGCCGAGTAAGACATACGGCTGAGTTCCGGGATATCCTTTACGTCGATTACCACGTCGGCCAGACGGCGACCGGCACGCATCATCACGAGAATATCAGTCCCACCAGCGATGATTCGAGCCCTGTCTCCCTTGTCGTTCAGTATCGAAACGGCCTCATCGATACTCTTTGCAGATACGAAATCAAATGCTTCCAAATTGCCCACCTCCTGCGGCGTGAATTATAGCATCCCTCGACATAGGGTCAAGCTGTGAGTTACATTCGGAGGCGATGGCCGATGGTGCCTCGGACAGTAGATTCGACGGTTCATCAAGGAACGGTTAAATGACGACCGGACAGCCTCAATCTGCCGCTGAAATTGCCCCTTCAGCCCTGGAGCAAGTGCTCCGGAAAGACAGGGTAATTATCGTCGCCGCCATCCTGATTATCGCCGCCATTGCCTGGGCCTACACCGTGTACCTGTCCGAAACCGGCATGGGTATGGGCAGCATGCAGATGGCCTCTGAGTCGGACGCCGGTATGGGTTCCTCCGGCATGGGGATGGCCATGGCCAACATGCGCTCGTGGAGTGCAGCGGACTTCGGCCTGATGTACGTGATGTGGGCGGTCATGATGGTCGCCATGATGGCCCCGTCGGCAACCCCCATGCTGCTGATGTTCGCCACCGTGAACCGCCGGCGAAAGGAACGTGAGGCGCCCTACGTTCCGACGGGCATATTCCTTGCGGGATACGTCATAGTGTGGGCGGCATTCTCACTGGCGGCGACCGGCGGCAACTGGGGACTGCACCAGGCATCCCTGCTGTCCTCAATGATGGGCGAGTCGACCAGCGGATACCTGGGCGGAGGGTTGCTCGTGCTGGCCGGAGTGTTCCAGTGGAGCCCTCTGAAATACAACTGCCTCAAACAGTGCCGCACGCCCATGGGATTCCTGATGACGTCGTGGCGCGAAGGCCCTCGCGGGGCCCTGCGAATGGGCCTGGAACACGGAGTCTACTGCCTCGGTTGTTGCTGGGCGCTGATGCTGCTGCTTTTCGTGCTGGGGATCATGAACCTGGTATGGATCGCGGCTCTGGCGGCCTTCGTGCTGGCCGAGAAAGTATCCCCCAAGGCAGAGTGGGTCAGCCGCATCACGGGCGTGTTGCTGCTTGGGTGGGGAATCTGGACGATAGTGAATGCTGCTATGTAGAGGCGGCAGTGCTTCGAGTGAACCAGCGATTGGGGCAGCCACGAGAGCTGCCCCTACCTGTCTTCGCCAAGCTCCAACAGTACCTCGTTCACCGTGGCGGCAAGCGACCCGCTGCAAAGCCTGCGTGCCTCCAGTCCGTCAACATCGCCCAGGGAAAGCTCCCCCTTATCCGACGAGGCTGCCTCCACTGCCCGTAGAGCGACACCCCATGCATGGGACTCGTCAAGCTCGCCGTCCCGATCGCCCTTGGGTAGTTCGATGGTGTAGACGGTGCCAGGTTCGCCGGCCATGGGAGCGATGGCCACTACGGGGACGTTCTGCGCGGCGATGGCCAGTTGGCCCAGGAAGGCTGTCTGGGTCGTGGACACTCCGTGCTGACCGAAAATCACGAGGTGGTGAAACCCGCCCCCCAATTCCTCGAACGCTGATCGGAAGCGCCGGAAGATGTCGTGGGAGGCTCGGTCCTCTCCGGTGACCAGGAAAATCGCACAGGCTGGAAAGGAGGAATCGCCAGTCTCGCCGGCAGTGTCGAGCCCAGACTTCCAACGGGCCAACTTGTCCAGGTCGTGGCGGTCGGCGTGGCTTAGCTGTTGCTGGTCTGCCTCAGACATCGGCACTTCCTCCCTTCGGCTCGTGTTGCGAACAGGCTGACTGCTAGCCGTGGTCGTCGAACTGCACGAGGATGCCGTCGGGGTCGTAGACGAATATGCTGCTGACCCGGCCATCCGGAGCGGTGAAACCCTCGAGGGGAGCGGCCAGTTCCACGCCCTTGCTGACCAGTTCGTCGGCCAGCGCCTTGACGTCGGGTACGGTGAAAGAAATGTGGCTGATGCCCACCTGGTCCAGCTTGATGGGCTCGCCGTCGGGCTCCTCTCCGGGGTGGCAGGTAAGCACCAGGGATGGGGCGGTCTTGCCCGGGCCGTAACGGACGTGGGTGGTGCGGCGGGTATTGCGGGAGTGCTTGTAGATGCTGGGCAGACCGCCGCTGGTGGTGTCCTGCACCTGGTCGAAATCAACGGTCATTCCGAGAATGTCCCGGTAGAAACCGAGGGAGCGGTCCACGTCCCTAACGCAGATGGCGATGTGAGAGACCATGCTGGCTTCCATGATGATTTCCTCCTGGTAGGGTGATGTGCATTAGATAGTGCGACTATGCTAAGGGGCGCCGTAAGTAGTGTCAAAGATAGGCGCAAAATGAGACCTGGCGTTGAACACGTCAATGGCAACCTTACTGTAGGACCTACCACCGTGGGCACATTACGGAGGCTGCCCGTTCTCAAGGGGCTTGAGCATGGCGTAGATTACATCGTTGATCGGCGTTGACACTCCGGCCGCACGCCCGGCCCGGACCACGGCGCCGGCGAACGTCTCCAGTTCCAGCGGACGCCCGGCCATTACATCGGTGTGCAGGGAGGCCTGCAGGTCCTCAAGGTTCGCCTCGATGTAGGCCAGGGTCGTCTCGTGGATGTCAGCGGGGAAGTTCACGCCGTTGGCCCGCCCGGCGGCCTCGATCTCCCGCAGGCAGCCGACGACCACCTCGCGCCACTCGGGACGAGACATCAACTCAGCCAGCCTTTCCCTCGCCATGGCGGTCGTCCCTGCCATGGTCGCGATGAAGAGGAACTTGGACCACAGTCCGGTGCGTATGTCCGAGGTCAGTTCCGCAGGTATACCGCTGGAAAGCAATGCGTCCTCGATGGCCTTGCCCCGCTGGGACAGCGACCCGTCGACCTCGCCGAAAACCACGCGGACCACGTCGCCGGACTGGCGCACCACACCGGGGCCCTCCGTCCCGGCCTCGATATAGACGCATCCGGGCATCACACGTTCCGGCCCGAACCGTTCCGCCACCCCAACGTAGCTGTCGACACCGTTCTGCAGGCAGAGCACCGTGGTGTCCGGGGCGACCAGCGGCGCCATGGCCGGTATTGACACAACGTTCTGGTAGGTCTTGGTGGTGAGCAGGGCCAAATCAACAGAGCCGACCTCGCCGGGATCATCGGTGGCAACGCAATGTACGGTGAATTCCTCGTGGTCCCGCACCACCCGCAGGCCCCGCTCCCGGATGGCCTCCAGGTGGGCGCCCCGCACCATCAGGGACACGTCGTGCCCGCCTCGCGCCAGCATGCCGCCGAGATATCCGCCGACGCTGCCCGCGCCCATTACCGCGATTCGCATGGCTCGCCCTCCGACTGATCCCGTTTGATTTTGACGGCGAACATACCGCAAGCTGCGAACAGGGGCAAGTACTGTGGATGTGGCAGGTATGCATATTGATCGTCCCGAAAGGCGTCAGGCGCGAACAAGGACAACCAATCAATGCTAAATAAACGATTTGGCTCCCACGTTATGGTTGCGTTTCTATTTCTGGTGTTGGCGGCAATCGTAGCGTGCCAACCGGAGCGTTTGGCCGTTGAGGAATACGCAAAGGCGTGCGGTGACCTGACCAGGGGTTTTCTGGAAGGCGAAGTCACGTTCTCGAGTAGTCAGGACTGGGCAGATGGTATGGAGAAGCTTACTCCCCCAGACGAGCTGGCCACTTACCATGACTTGCAGGTCAATCCAACATGGGACCGAACAGCATATTTCCGGGACATAATAAGGGACTTGGAGGATGCGGTGGGAATCGAAGTATTTTCGGAAACCAAATCCTTCGAAGAAATGTTTTCAACCTTGGTTTCAGAGGCAGAGATGAAGTGGGGAGATGCGGCGGCAAGGGAGGTGCCTAAGATTCTCTTGACCGCAGAGAATCTGGAACAAGAGGAAAAGATGCGAGAGCATGGCAGCCTGCTTCTTGAGGCGATCGACGACCTGAGTCCTGCAGTTCGGCAATCCTTAATTGCTGAAAAATGCCTTCCCGCTGAAGTCGCTAATTCCCTGTAATGATCCGGTGCCACAATACGAAGCGGAACCTGTAACTCGATAATCAACCCTGGCTCATTGGGAGGGGGAACCAAACGCACATCGGCTCCACCTAACCAGCCAGGCCCTGATTGTGCGGGAAATGATCCGTTCCTTGACGGGTGCGACGCTCCTGCGTATTCTTTTGGCGGTCAATGAGACACGGGAAGCATCTGATCCCGAACGGAATCATGGAGAGGCCACTATGACCCAGCAGCAGTCGCCGCCGCCCATTCCGGCACCCACTCCTCAGCCGGAATCCGACTTTTATTTCGAGAAGTGCAAAGAGGGAGAGCTGTGGCTTCGCCACTGCAACTCCTGTGACACCGCCTATTTCTACCCCCGCGACATTTGCCCCAACTGCTTTTCCAGGGACACCAACTGGATCCAGAGCAGCGGCAGGGGGACGATTCACACCTTCGCCATCGTGCACCGTGGCCCGACGCCCCCGTTCCGCGACCGCTCACCCTACGTCCCTGTCATCGTCGAGCTCGAAGAAGGGCCGCGCATGCCGTCCAACCTCATTGAGTGCGAGCCGGACCCGGAGAACATCAAAGTCGGCATGGCGGTCGAGGTGGTGTTCCAAGCCCTGAGCGACGAGGTCACGATTCCCTATTTCCGGCCGGCAAGCTGATGTCGCTCAGTGGCAAGGTGGCGATAGTCACCGGCGGGAGTCGCGGAATTGGCCGACAGATCTGCCTGGCCTACGGCGAGGCCGGGGCGCAGGTGGTGGTGGCGTCCCGCACCATCAGCGACGTTTCGGAGCAGTCGGAGTGGCCGAGGCACGCCGCCGGAGACATTCGGGACACGGCCCGGGCGATAGCGGCCGCCGGCGGGGAGGCCCTGCCGGTGCAGTGTGACGTCACCTCCGCCGACGACTTGCGTATGCTGGTGTCGGAGACGATCAAGCACTTCGGACGCATCGACGTGGTGGTATCAAACGCTGGCATCGACTGCGAATCGCCGGTGACCGAGCTTGACGAGGACCTGCTGGACCGGGCCCTGGCCACCAATGTGCGCGCGCCGGTCCTGCTTTGCAAGTACGCGCTGCCCGCCATGATTCAGCAGAAAAGCGGCGGCTCGATCTACTGCATCACATCGGGCGCATCGCAGGGGTACCGTCCCGGACGGATCGGTTACTCGATGACCAAGGCAGCGCTGGACCGGGCCTACACCAACCTCGCCGAGGAAGTGCGTGAGCACGACATCGCCGTCAACGTTCTCAGCCCCGGCAAGGTGGACACCTGGATGAACCGACGCGGCCACTGGCTCGGAACCGAGGGCATACCGATGGATGAGCCGGAGACCATCCGCGAGGCCGCACTGTGGCTGGCCGGCATCAAGGCATCCGACTTCACGGGGCATAGAATCGAACGGGCAGCATTCGGCCAGACCTGGGGACCTGGTATTTCAGCCTGACCCCAGAAACCAACTCCGCGGACTATCGTAGGGGCGCACAGCTGTGCGCCCTTACAACCAACGGGACCGAACGAAAGTTGAATCGCAGAGAGGTAAACCTATGACCACAGCACGCAGCGTCATGGCCGAGGTCTCACCCAAACTGGCGGAACTCAGCGCTGATGTATTGTTCGGGGACGTATGGGAGCGCCCCGGCCTCTCGAAGCGCGACCGCAGCATGATCACCGTGGCGAGCCTGATCGCCCTCTACCGCACCGACCAACTCCGAGGGCACCTGGGGCGCGCCCTGGACAACGGCGTTACCAAGGACGAAATTTCGGAGATCATCTGCCACATGGCCTTCTACGGCGGCTGGCCTGTATCCGCCAATGCCGCCCGAGTCGCCAAGGAGGTCTTCGAGGAGAGGGACATCTAGCTCAGACCCGGCACAAGCAAAAGCCTTACGAGGGCGCAGTGAATACAGCTCAGACTGTATAATCTCTGCGCCCTTGATAGTTATGTCGAATCAAGACAATTCAAAATCGGGAGAAATGCTATGGCGCGGATGACTGGCGCTAAATTCATGGCCGACACCCTGAAAGCCTACGGCGTAACCCACGTTTTCCTGGTGCCGGCGATCCTCCGCCGGGCGCTGGCGGAGATGGACCTGATTGGCATCAAGCGGGTAATCACCCACGGCGAGAAGGCGGCCGCCTACATGGCCGACGGGTACGCCCGGGCGTCGGGGAAGCCCGGCATCTGCATGGCGCAGTCGGTGGGCGCAGCCAACCTGGCCGCCGGACTGCAGGACGCCTACCTGGGGTTGTCCCCGGTCATCGCCCTTACGGGGCACAAGCGCACCGATGAGCAGTACAAAAATGCCTACCAGGAGATCGAACACTCCAAGCCCTTTGCCTCTGTAACCAAGTTCAGCGCGGTGGTCGACAATGCAGAGCAGCTCCCCCACCTGCTGCGCCAGGCCTTCCGTGAAGCGACCACCGGGGCCCCCGCGCCGGTCCACCTGGACGTCCAGGGTATGAGCGGCGACTTCGCCACCGAGGCGGAGGCGGACCTGGAGGTGATTTTCGAATCCACCTTCGCCCAGCGTCCCGCTTTCCGTCCCGAGGCAGACCTGGAGAGCGTACGGGCAGCTGCCCAGGCCCTGACCTCGGCGCAGCGGCCGGTCATCGTGGCCGGCGGCGGCGTGACATCCTCGGGCGCACAGCAGGAGGTTGTGGAACTGGCCGAGATGCTGAATATCCCGGTGGCCACCTCCCTGAACGCCAAGGGCACCATCACCGATAACCACCCGCTGGCCGTTGGCGTGGTCGGGTCCTACTCCCGCTGGTGCGCCAATCGTGTTGTCAACGAGGCCGACCTGGTCTTCTACATCGGCAGCCACACCGGCAGCCAGGTCACGAACGAGTGGCGCGTGCCCTCTCCTGGCACTCCCGTGATCCAGATAGACATTGACCCGGCGGAACTCGGCCGTACCTACCCTGCCCAGGTCGCGATGCACGGCGATGCCAAGGCCACGCTGCGACGGATGATCGAGGCGCTGGAGCCCATCGGTGGCCGGGCCGACTGGGTCGGGCGCGCACAGCAACTGGTCCAGGAATGGCGCGACGACGTGGCACCCCGTGTCAACTCAGAAGCGATCCCCATCATCCCCGAGCGGCTGTGCAGCGAGATCACGCAGTTCCTGCCGTCCGACGCCATGCTGGTCGCAGACACCGGTCACGCCGGCATCTGGACTGGCAGCATGATCGACTTCAACCACCCGAATCAGGAATTCATTCGTTGCGCCGGTTCACTGGGCTGGGGACTATCGGCGGCGATGGGGGCCAAGTGCGCCCTGCCCGACCGTCCGGTGCTGTGCTTCAGCGGCGACGGCGGCTTCTGGTATCACATCGCCGAGCTGGAAACGGCGGTGCGCAACAACATCAACGTGGTCTTTGTCATCAACAACAACAGCGCCCTCAGCCAGGACCAGCGCGGCGACCACCGTGCCTACGCCGGCTTGGAGGGCGGACATCCCGAGGAGCTGTGGAGCTTCACCGACACCAACTTCGCGGCGGTGGCGGAGTCCATCGGCTGCTTCGGCATCCGGGTGGAGCGCCCCGGCGACATCCAGAGCGCGCTGGAGCAGGCCTTCGCCTCAGGCCGCCCCGCCGTCGTCGACGTAGTCACTGATCCGCTGGACAGCCTGGCGCCGGTGCCGTGGAGCCCGTAGGGAACCCTCAAACAAGCACACCAATACGCAATCGTTCCCAGCCAAGAAACTCTGGCAGGAGAGAATCGTCAATCACTTGGTAGAGGGAATGCCGTTTCCATCGTACGGGGTTTCTAACTAAATTCCCCTTGTGCGGGTGAACTGCCCTGCCCTATCGGGGAAGGATCAATGCGTATGCATCCGAAAACGCAGATCGCGGCAGGATCGGCGATTGTTTTCCTTGCAGTAGCAATGGCGATCCTAGCGCCGGTCCTGTCCCTCCACGATCCGGAAAGTATAAGTTTCGAAAAGAGGTTCACTCCGCCGATATTCATGCCGGGAGGTAGCCTTTCATTCCCTCTGGGAACCGACCACCTCGGGCGAGATATGTGGACAGGCATGCTGTTCAGCTTTCGGACCTCTCTCATTATCGCCCTCGGGTCCTTGGCAATCGGCGCGGTGATAGGCACTTTCGCCGGCATCGCGCTCGGTTACTACCCAGCCCCCTGGGACGACCTGTTCGACGTGGAGACTTATTTCCCTGTATCGCTGCTAATACAAGCAGGCTGGCTGTTCATTACTGTTTTTTTTGCTCTCGTCCTGATCGCAATCTTCGGGACGGGAACGGGTACGCTCACTATCATAGTTGGTTTGACGACCTGGCCGCGCTACGTCAAGGTGATTAGACACAGGGCGATAACCCTGATGACTGCTGCATCAATTGGCCGGGCCAGCCAGTCAGGACTCTCGGAGTACGCAACGGGCATGCGCGAATCCATATGCCAAATGGCTAGTATTTTGCCCGGGCTGCTTATAATTCAGATGGGTTTCCTGATAGCTGTGGAATTTGTTCTAACTTTTTTGGGTGTTGGCGTATTTCCCTCACAGCCGTCTTTGGGGGGAATGGTTAGCACGGGTTGGGAATACCAGTCAACAGGGTGGTGGATCTTGGTATTCCCTCTCTTTGCACTCATTTTGCTGGTCGCGGGCTTCTGGATGCTCGGCGATGGTCTGAATCATCGCTCCGCCTCCAAATCTGAAGCGCCCCGGTGACATGCCTGTTTGATCGTATTCTTTCTACCCGGCCCGCCCCAGGAACTCCCTCGCGGCCGCGTAGTCGCGGGCGCCGCCACGGCGGATGGGGGGCACCAAGTAGATGTTGCGCAGGCCTGCTTCCCGGAAGCGGCCGTACAGGTCCTCCGCGATGTCCACACCGGACCTTCCTGCCTCCAGTTCGACCCTCACTGCCTCCGGCACGCTGCTGAACAGCACTCCGCCCTGCTCCAGGATTTGCAGGCCGTAGAACACCGGGATTGAAAGCGCCTCTCCACTCTGCTGCTCGTAGCTTTCCCGGAAGCGGTGGGCATCCTGTGGATCGAAGATGGGCTGCGACATCAGGAAGTCCGCCCCTGCCTCCACTTTTCTCGAGGTGAGTTCCGCCTCCTCGTCGATGCCGCGCCCCACGTCGAAGGTCGCGCCAATGCAGAACTTGGTCGGTTCCCGGAGGCTGGAGCCCCGAAAGTCGGTACCGTAGTTAAGGGCGCGGATCGCGGCGATGAGTTCGGTGGGACGATAGCCATTCACTGCCAGCAGAGCGCGGTCGCGATTGTCGAACCGGTCGCCCTGCACCACCACGACGTTTTCCAGTCCCAGTACCTGAGCACCCAGCAGCAGCGACTGCAGCGCCAGTCGGTTCATATCTCGGGTGGCGATGGTGAAGACGGTCTCCTTGCCGGTCTCCCGCCATATCGCCGCGGCCAGCATGGCGGAGTTTGCTCGAACGGTCCGTCCTGGGTTGTAGGCCACAGATATGAAATCGGCGGGAATGTCTCCGCGTCGCGCTTCCGCTGCGTTTCCTGAACGGGGCGGAGAGAAATCGCAAATGAAACCGGGGCGGCCCGTGGACTCGTAACAGCGGTCAATTACCTTCACCACGGGACGCCCCTCCGGCACGAGCTATCATCAAACGAATGGTCTAGGACGCTACCACCTGGTCCCTATAACTGCGAAAGAGGTTCATGGACTTTTGCTCGGACAGCCCTACGAAATACCTGTAGCCGATGATGTACTCCATCACGTCGCGGGCCAGCATCAGCAGGTTCTCTCGCGGGTCCGCCAGGTGGAACAGGCTGTCCACACCCTCCTCCAGGCCAACGTAAAGCGTATCCTCAAGGAGCATGGCATCCCTGTGTTCCATATCGCTTCTTCGCATCCAGCGGGAAAACACGAAAGGAAGGTCCGTGAAATCGTGCCACTCGTCCCCCAGGTCGTAGCGATGTCCGTAACCGCGCATTCCTCTCCGGCGCCGGAGGGCAGCGTCGCCGGATATCACCAGCGCGTCGTGATCGTCGGCGGTCTGCACCAGTTCCGCCGCGCCGACCTGATATTTCTTGGCCAGCAGCACCTGCAACAACTGAACGGTGGTTGGGTCAACGTCGGAAAGGGCGATACGACCGCCCTTGAGTTCCTCAAGGGGAACCCGGGAATAGACGAGGTTGCTGCCGGACCTGGCAGCAGATGCAAGACAGAACCCGGCAATGGGAGTGGCAATATCCTCCATTGCAAAGCTGTCAGTGAGCGGGAGGGGGCCGCCGTCAATCTCCCCCTCGCGAATCGCCTCGGCCACCTGGTTCAGGCCGACATCCACCAGTTGCACTCCGCGCCGCTCCATATCGATGTAGAAGGGCTCGAAGCTCAGTTGAACAACCCGGCCTACTCTAATCGCCATTTATCACGCACCACTTCTGATTTCTGGATGATCTCTGAATTGCGCCAGTACACTTAGCCGCCTCGCGCAAATTGACTGTCACGAAAAATGATTGTAGGTAACGGCATTTTGGCAGTCAAGCTGAACCTGATAGTCGGAACGGGTTCAGGGTAGGCTGAACGCCTTGGCATCGGCACGCCGGATTATAGTAAACTCGAACCACGAGGTCTTCACGATGAAGTTAGCGCGCTTTCCAGTAATCTTGGCGGCGATTCTGCTGGCAGCAATGATGGGGTCATCGCTCCTGCTGGCCGATGAGGGCGACATCGAGGTTAACGTGGCGACGGCGGAAAGCAATTTCCCCGACGGTATCGTGTTTCGAGTTGATGCGGAAAGCGAGGGCATCATAGATGAGGTCAGGGTCTTCATCAAGAAGGCCGACCAGAGCGGGCGAAGTTCCTATCGCAGCATCGACGTCGAGCCGGGCGAGAGCGTGTCCGGCGAGACCCTGCTGCCATCCGGCTCCGGCGGAGACTTCTATCCTCCCGGTACAAAGATCTCCTACTACTTCGAGGTGCGCGATAAGGCCGGCGGGCTGGTAAGGACCGAGGAGAGTGACTTTGTCTACGAGGACAACAGGTTCCATTGGCTCACCCTGAATGACGGCCTGATTACAGTCTACTACTACAGCGAGTATGTGGAGGAGCGGGCCCGGATCATACTGGAGGCAGCCAAGGAGACCATGGACGATATGGTGAGCGTCCTGGGAATCGCCCCAACTGATCCTCTGCGCATCGTGACCTATAACAACTACCGGCACATGGTCATGGCACTTCCGTTCCGGTCGGCCACCGTCTCCCAGGACCTGCAGGCACAGGGCATGGCATTCTCCGACGAAAGAGTGCTGCTGATCCACGGGTTCGACCCCACGGTTACCGGCACCACCTCGCACGAGTTCACGCACCTGCTGGTGGCAGAGGCAGCCGGCGGCAGTTATTCCGCTGTTCCCGCATGGCTCAACGAGGGCCTGGCCGAGTATGGCAACATCGACCAGACGGACGAATATGACGCAGCGCTCCGCTACGGGATATACACCCGCAGGATCAAACCCCTCTGGTACCAACACACCTTCGGCGGTGAGCCGGAGGACATCATCATCGCCTACGGCCAAGGCAAGTCGGTGGTCAATTTCATGGTGGAAAGGTGGGGGGAGGAAAAAATCTCCGAAATATTCGTTGCCCTGAGGCAAACCAGCGACATTGACGCCGCCCTGCTCCGGGTCTACGGGCTGGACCAATACGGCATGGACAGCGCCTGGCGACAGTCGCTGGGCCTGGAGGCGTTGCCACCGCCCGAGGAACTGGAGCGTCAGTTGGAGAGTCCCAGCACAGAGGATACCACGCAGGGTACCGAGGGCAGCGGCAGCGCTGCATCAGAGCCAGAGCCGCCTCAGACTGAAACCGTTGACCCGGCAGAATCAGATGCGGCAGACCCCGAATCGCAAACCGCCGCACAGCCTGTCTCTACCGAAGCACCCACCGAGGAGCCAGCGGGAACCTCCTCAAGCGAGGATTCGGAGGGTTCATCGTCGCCTTGCTCCGCTCCCCCCGAAGGAGCCGCGTCCCTGGGGCTGGGAACCCTGGCCCTGATGGTCGCTCCCCTGTCCCTGGCGGGAATCCCCTTCGTGCGCCGGTGGCGACGAAGGGACTGATAGGGTCGGTCAGCGGGCACAGGGGTTGAAGGCGTCGTTTACCGCGTCGCCCGGCAGGTTGAACCCGAACACCGCAATGCCGGGGAATAGCACCAGCAAGGCCGAGGCGTACACGTTTGGCCGGACGGCGAAACGAAGGGGAGGTTCCTCTCCGGAAAGTATTCAGCGAGCGCGTGGGTTGAAGGCGTCGTTTACCGCGTCACCCAGCAGGCTGAAGGTGAATAGGAGGATGGCAAGCGTGCCCACTGGGTACATCAGCAGGTGCGGGGTGGTGCGCAGGACGGAGAGGCTGCCGTTCTCGTAGATCATCAGCCCGAGGCTGGGCACGGGAGGCTGGATGCCTATTCCCAGAAAGCTCAGAAACACCTCTGCACCGGCGATTCCGCCCAGCGACGCCGACACCAGGACGATGACCGGCCCGCTCACGTTGGGCAGCAGGTGGCGAAACAGCAGGCGCGGAGTCCGGCAACCGATGGATCGCGCCGCGTCGATGTACTGCTCCTCGCGGGCCTGCAGCACCTGCCCTCGGACGACACGCGCCATGCCGAACCAAGAAAAGATGGCCAAGCCCAGAGACAGGGCAAAATAATCTGCAACTCCCAGGTGTACGAATTGCACACCGATGGTGTCCTCCACACCGCGAAGCCAGTCCACCATGGGCGGTCGAACAGTCAGCACGATTATCAGGATCAGGAATATGTCGGGGAAGGAGGTGGTAATCTCCCCCACCCGCATTATGATCGTGTCAGTAATCCTGCCGAAATAACCGGCCAGCAGCCCCAGGGTGATTCCAAGGGCCAGGGTTCCGGTGGTCAGCGTCACAATGGTGAGAATGACGGTAGTCCGCAGGCCGTAGATGATGCGAGTGAGGATATCCCGCCCCAGCCGATCGGTCCCGAACGGGTGGGCGATGCTGGGCCCCTGCTTGGCGGTCTGCAGGTTCTGGTCGTTGTAACCGTATGGGGTGACCACCGGCGCAAACAGGCCCGCTCCGTACATCAGAACGATTACCGTGAGACAGACCACCCCCACCCGGTTGGCCAGCAATCGGCGCAGGGATATTGTCAGGTAGTTGCGGCCCCGCCGCGGGGACCCCTCAGCCAGCACCGAACTGGTTTCGCTACGTCCTACCACTCTAGGTTCCCGCGCCCTGTCCCAACCTGATCCGGGGGTCCAGCACGGGGTACAACAGGTCCACGAACAGATTGACCATGACGAACATGGTTGTGCCTATCAGCAGTACTCCGTCAATGATCGGATAGTCCCTGGCAAAGATTGACTCAATCAGCAGGTTGCCCACGCCCGGAATACCAAAGAACCGTTCCACTATGAACGACGTGAACGCGATCCCCGCCAGAGACAGTCCCAGGGACGTCACTACGGGAATCATGGCATTCCGCAGGATGTGGCGGCGCCGGACTACCATTTCTGACAGGCCCTTGGCGCGGGCGGTGCGCACGTAGTCAAGGCTGATGACCTCCAGCGTGCTCGCCCTCGTCAGGCGGGTGACAATGGCGACTCCGGGTATGCCCATGGCGATGGCAGGCAGGATTATGCTGGTGGAGAAGAATCCGTCCCAGCCGTGCGTTGGCAGCAGGTCAAGCTTCCACGCGAATACCCAGAGCAACCCCGGCGCCGTCAGGAACACCGGCACCGATTGCCACGTCAGTGTCATCATCACCGCTGCGGTGTCCCACAGCGATCCTTGCCTCAGGGCCGCGAACAGTCCTATGGGCACACCCAGGCCCACGGACAGGATCATGGCAGCGATGTTGAGCTGCGCGGAAACCCACATCTTGGGCTTGAGGAGTTCAGTAACTGTCCGGCCCCGGTATTTGAAACTCTCACCGAAATCCCCCCGGGCTACATTGCTGATGTAGCGTCCATACTGAACGAAAATGTTGTCATTCAGACCCCGCTGCTCGCGGATGCGCTCTACCACCTCGGGGTTGTTGTGCTGGCCCATCAGCACCTGCACAGGGTCGCCCGGGCCGTACCTTCCAAGGACGAAGGTAACGAAGGACACGCTGAAGAGAATGAATGGCAGCCACAGCAACCGGCGAGCAATGTAAGACGACACAGGCCTTCAGCTCCCGTCCTATTCTTCAGTGATGTAGATGAAGCGGTAGCGCGGAATGATCAGTGGCGGCAACAGGAAATCGTGAACGTTGGGCTTGACCAGCAGCTTGCTCTCGCCGTCGAACCACAGCGGCACCCACGGAGCGTCGTCCAGGATCATCTGCTCGGCCTCGTTGTACAACGAGTATCTCTTGGTTGTGTCCGTTTCCACCCGTGCCTGCATCAACAAGTCGTCAACTTCCGGGTTGCTGTAGTGGGTGTGGTTGTTGGTGCTCTCACTGTGGAACAATATATCCAGGAAGTTCTCCGGGTCCGGGTAATCCGCAATCCATCCGATGTCGAACATCTGGAATCGGCCTTTGTGCAGGTCCTTGAGGAAGGTGGCAAACTCGGTCTGCTGGAACTCGGCGGTAATGCCCAGGTTCCTCTCCCACATCTGCAGGATAACTTCCATGTCCAGGCTGACGTTGGCCCCGAAGCTGCCGGGCGTCGTGATGGTGATGGGCGGCAGGTTTTCCAGGTCGTTCCCGTACTTGGACTCCTCAAGTAGCTGCCTGGCCAGTACCGGGTCAAATTCGTAGCCCTTCACAGCCTCATCATATCCGGGAAAGTCGGGTGGAAGGATGCCGTCGGCTGGCCGGACCAGGTCCCCCAGTACGATGCTGGCGATCTCCTGTTTGTCGATCGCAAAGTTGAGTGCCTGACGCACCTTCACGTCATCCAGCGGGGGCTCGTTCACGTTCAGGCCGATGTAATTGACGCTGAATGATGCCGGGGCGGTCCTCAGTTCGGGGTAGAGTTCGTTACTGGGATCGTTCAGCCGGTCCAGTTCCGCGAGTCCCACACCGGCGACGTGAATCTCATCGTTCTCATACATCAGCATCGATGTGCCGCCGCTGAGGATGAACTCGACCTCTTCCAGTTTGGGCGGTCCGAGGTGGAAATTTTCGTTGCGAGCGAGCACGAGGGTCTCGCCAACCACGTATTCGCCCAAGCGGAACGGACCTGTACCATTGGGATTTCTGAACCAGGACCGAGGGTTGTCCTCCACATTATCCTGGTCCAGAACGAACCCGGTGGGGTAGGTCAGCTTTGCCAGGAAGTACGACTTGGCCTCGTCGATGGTGAATTCGACGGTGTGCTCGTCAATAAACCTGACGCCGGAAATCTCGGTGGCGTCGCCTGCCAGCTTTTCCTTGACACCAACGATGTCGCCGAGGTACTGGTCGGCCACCGGCGATTCGGTCAGCGGATTGGTGACCCGCTCCAGCGACCAGACTACGTCGTGGGCGGTCACCGGCTTACCATCGTGGAACTTGGCGTCGGGACGCAGGCGGAAGGTATAGACGCGACCGTCATCGCTGATGTCCCAGCTCTCCGCAAGATCGGGGACTATGTTAAGGTCGGGGTCGATGGTTACCAGCCCGCCGAATACCTCCACGATAATCCGGGCCGAGGTGGCATCCGTGGTCAGGTGCGGATCGAGTGTCGGAGGATCAACATAGAGGTGCACCAGGCGCGTGGTATCGCCCGCCTGACTCTGACCACTGCTCGACTCCGGTTCCTCCTCATCGGATGGAGCCGCTGATGCCACCTCGGTGGGCTCCGCCGTCGGTTCCTCGGTGCTGGCCTCGGGAGCAGCCTCGCCACCGCAGGCCAGAAGGAGCGTCAGCGCGAGGATCAGCGAGATTATTCCCAGTCCCTTCCAGAGCTTCATAACTTTCATACCGGTGTCTTCGTTGCCCTCGCTTTCTATTCGAGACATTAAGCTATACCTGCACTTGGGCCCTCAGTACAATCGCAACATTTTATGCGCGGCCTCTGCCAAGTTTCAATTCGGCCCGATTTGGGATTGCCTCTGTGTTGCTTGTATCGGAGCAGGGTATTTGATAGCATTGATGTACGTGGCGAGCGTAGCCGAGTGGTCAAGGCGCCTGTCTGTGGCACAGGAGATCACGGGTTCGAACCCCGTCGCTCGCCCCAAGAGAGGCCCCTGTCCGATCACGGGCCAATGTTACTCTAGTTGCCAGCGCCTGTAGCTCAATGGATAGAGCACTGGGCTTCGGACCCAGGGGTTGCGGGTTCGAGTCCTGCCGGGCGCGCCACATCTCTCCTCCATCAGCACTTCAAGTTTGTTTCTGCCCCTCAATACGCCGGTGCCCTCATACCGGATTCGTGGCTCTCAGAGTGATCGACGCCCTGTTGTAGAATAATTGTCAAACGGCCCTTTAGCAGTGTAGCGGGTATCCGATTCGGCGAATGCCATATAATCGTCACCAGCGGACCGGCAGCAGAATGGCACAGGAGGCAGGAATGACGACCCGCACCAACGTGGACGAAGCCGCTCGCGACTATGTACTGCAGACAGCAGAGGACGCCGATGTCAAATTCGTTCGCCTCTGGTTTCCCGACATCCTGGGCAATCTGAAGGGATTTGCCATCAACGCGGCCGACCTGCGGGATGCCATCGAGGAGGGAGTCGGGTTCGACGGATCTGCCATCGAGAGCTACGCCCGCTCCGACGAGAGCGACATGCGGGCCTTTCCCGATCCCAACACCTTCACATTGCTGCCCTGGCGCCCCCACCAGAACGCGGTGGCCCGGATGTTCTGCGACATTCAGCGGCCCGGAGGCGATTCCTTTGAGGGTGATTCCCGGGCAGTCCTCAAGCGTAACCTGCAACGCCTTGCCCGTCTGGGTTACACCTACTACGTCGGCACCGAGCTGGAATACTTTTACCTGAAGGACCCCGGAAGCCAGAAAGAGGCGCAGAAACCGACACCCCTGGACCACGGCGGCTATTTTGACCAGCTCTCCAGTCAGCCGGCCAGCGACCTGCGACGTGAGACGGTGCTGAACCTGGCGGAAATGGACGTGCCAGTGAAGTATTCCCACCACGAGGCGGCGCCCAGCCAGCACGAGATCGACCTCCAGTACAGCGACGCGCTGGCAATGGCGGACAGCGTTATGACAGCACGCCTAGTGGTCAAGGAGCTTGCCCAGCTGCAAGGGGTCTACGCGACGTTCATGCCCAAGCCCATCGCGGGTGTCAACGGGTCCGGAATGCACATTCACCAGTCGTTGTTCCGGGGGGAGGAGAACGCGTTTTTCGACGAGGACGATGAGCACTATCTGTCTGAGGTGGGCCGCAAGTTCATCACCGGCCTGTTGCGGCATGCACCCGAGATTACCCTGGTGACCAACCAGTGGGTAAACTCATACAAGCGCCTGGTGCCCGGCTATGAGGCGCCGGCCTACGTGTCCTGGTCTCACGTAAACCGTGCCGATCTGGTCCGGGTGCCGTCCTACAAGCCGGGGTACGAGACCTCAATGCGGATCGAGTACCGCGCCCCGGATCCGGCCTGCAATCCCTACCTGGCCTTCAGCGTCATGCTGGCCGCCGGAATGAAGGGCATCGAGGAGGACTACCCCGTTCAGCCTCCCGTGGCGGGCAGCGTGGCCGAAATGAGTGAGGGTCAGAGGCAAGCCCTGGGAATCAGGACCCTGCCGACCAGCCTTGGGCACGCGATCTCCCTGGCCGAGGACAGCGACCTGCTGCGGGATGCCCTGGGAGAGCATATATTCCCCAGCTTCATACAGAACAAGCGCCTTGAGTGGGAGGAATACTGTTCCCAGGTGACAGACTACGAGATCAACCGGTATCTGCAGCGACTCTAAGTCGCCACTCAAGACGAAAAACAGGGCAACGAGAAAGGCCTCCCTTGGCGGGAGGCCTTTTCTTATCGTATCCGGTGCAGACCCTACAAGTCCGAGGAGTACCCGCAGCCGTCCCCATAGTTCTTCGGGGGTTCAGCCGGGCTGCTGGCAGCAGCGGGCACAACTGCCGCAATGGTCAAAAGTGCGGCAAATACCAAGGGAATCAGGATACGGCGCATAAATCCCTCCCGCCAGCCAGAATTAACGTTGCCGGAAATTTACCAAGGAAGCCACCATAAAGTCAATCCATGAATTCAAGTGGACTTTCGGCCCAGCCACAGCCGACGGACCGGAATGGCCAAAGCTGTATAATCGCCACAAACGTGCCTCGCAGAATTGGGCATTGCCCAACCCGCATCGGCAAGTCGCAACGCAAGGAAGGAGGGACAAGATGGCCGGAAAGATTCGCCTGGGTATTATCGGGGCCAGCCCGACCGTCGGATGGGCCCATCGCTCGCACCTGCCAGCCATCGCGGCCAGCCCGGAATACGAGCTGACCGCAGTCTGCACCACCCGCATGGAAACTGCAGAGGAGGCGAAGCGGCAGTACGGCGCCACGATGGCCTTCGACGACTACCACGAAATGCTGGCCCACCCGGACATCGACGCGGTGGCGGTGGTGCTCCGGGTTCCCGCCCACTACCAGATCACCAAGGACTCCATCAACGCTGGCAAGCACGTGTTCACGGAATGGCCGCTGGGAAAGACCACAGGCGAGGCGGAGGAGCTTGCTGACCTGGCCCGTGCGAAGGGGGTCAAGGCCGTGGTGGGCCTGCAGGCTCGGGCTGCTCCCGCCGTACTGCAGATGAAGCAGTTGGTTGAGCAGGGCTACGTGGGCGAGATTATGTCGTGTTCGATGACCCTGATCCGTGGCGGCGTCCTGGCCCGTCCCTCCGGACGCACCTGGCAGCGGGACGTGGAGCTCGGCGCTAACACCCTGACCATCGCCACGGGACACTCGATCGACGCCCTGCGATTCGTGGCCGGCGAATTCGCCGAGGTATCCGCCGTGGTTTCGACACAGTGCGAGCAATGGTACGAGACCGACACCGACCAGTACCTCGACGTAACATCCCCGGACAACATCCTGATCAACGGCCGCCTGGAAAACGGGGCGGTGGCATCGGCGCACGTGGCCAGCATACCGTGGGCCGGCAGCGGCTACCGGCTGGAGGTATACGGCAGGGAGGGAACGCTCATCGCCACGTCCGAGGACTCGCCTCAACTCGGCCCGGTACAGCTGCAGGGAGCCAAGGGCAGCGACGAATTGGAGGACCTGAACATCCTCGACCAACACCGTTTCGTGTTGGAAGGGATGCCCGAGGGCGCGCCCTACAACGTGGGACAGCTCTACTACATGTTCGGCGAGGCCATCAGAGGTCAGGGCGAACGGATGCCCGACTTCGACACGGCCGTCGAGCTGCACCGGCTAGTGGACTGCATCCGCAAATCGTCCGAGGAACGCCGGGCCGTGGAGGTCGCCGGCTAGGGGGCCTCCACCGCAACTAGTAGCACCTCGACCCGCACCTCATCGGCCAAGTACACCACGGATCGAGCAGTGGGCTTGGCGAGGCCGAGCTGGTCCCAGGAAAAGGTTGTCTTGCCCAACACGTTGATGGTGCCATCATCCTTTCGGGCAGTTACGTCGAACACCAGCGGCGTGACCGTGTCGCCAATCTGCAGGGAGCCGTCCAGCTGCCCTGTGGTCTCTTCGCCGTCAAGGAAACTCTGAGGCAGGTCCGGCAATTCATCCACTGTGACGACGGCCTCAGCGGTGTCTGCGAAGAGGGTGTTGCGGATGTACTGATCTCGGAACTGCTGGTCGCTCTCGAGAGAGTGCAGGTCCAGAGTCACGACCGACGGCTCGCCACCCAGGTTGGCAACCCCGCTCAGTCCCGTGCTGGTAATCACAGCATCGAACCGGATGGGTGCGCGGCCCAGTTCCTCTTCCACGGTGAAAGTGATCTCTGACCCCTCCCTGACGAGGTAGGCGTCAGAACCGACAACCAGGCCTGAATCCTCGGTGTCTTGGGCAACGTTAACTGCAGGCGCCTCCGTGGGTGCGGCGGCTACAGCCGTCGGGCGCGGCGGGAGGGACAGCTCGCCGCTTTCCGCATCCCCTTGCGTTACCAAGCCAAATCCCACTACCAGCGCAACAACCACGGCAATCGCGGGCGACCATTTCAACAGTCCGATGGTAGTTTTAACGAAAAACGACGCCAGCAGGGGAGTGAGCACGGCGCAAACGACGACGACGATGGCCGCCAGGGGCACCATGTACGACACCATCCGGTCCAGCTGCGTGTTGCCGGCGAACGCTACTATCAGCGCCAGGACAAACAGGGCAGCCAAGCCCGCCAGGAACCACATCAGGCGGCCAGAAAATCTGGACCACAGGAGGCCGGAGATCACGCCAACGACAAGGGCAGCTACGGCGACCGTCGCGCTGTTGAAGGCGCTGTCCACCGGGGCGTGCAACGGCAGTGAGACCAGCGCCGCAATTACGGCTGCAATGGCTCCGGCGGTCAATCCTGCGAGCATGTGTTGGCTTCTCCTGTAGAGTTCTGGTGCAACGACCGTGAAGGATTTTAGACCGGGCCACTGTTGGATTGTATCCAATATAGTGAAGAAAGTATGACTGTTTAGTAAATATCCGGAAACCGGTGAGTGCTTTAGCTCAGGCTCCCGTGCACTACCATTTCACCCCCACCCTGACCCTCCTCCAATCAAGGGAGAGGGGACTCTGATAGGAGTCACGCAGCTGGAGAGGACGCCCTCACCCTAACCCTCTCCCAAAGGGAGAGGGGGTAGCTTTCAAGGGCGAAAGTCCCATTCTGGAACATTATCCTGGTCGTCGGCCTCCGTCGCTGGTACGACAGAATAAGAGGCGGGTGCATACACCCGCCTCGGTTCTCATGAAATCTGCCTTGCTATGTCTGGTAGGACGGGACTTGGGCAGTGCCTACAGGGCGATGGCGTAGCAGGCGCGGCGTGGGTCGGCGCCGGTGCTGAGGTGGCCCGTCTGCGGGTCTCGCACCGAAACGGTGGCGCCCATACCGCAGTCCACGGCGCGGGCAATCCTGTGCCCGAGGGCGCGAAGGTCCTCGGCGGTGGTCTCGGGGATGGCCTCCTCCAAGTCCAGCCGACCGGGATGGTAGACGTGGGGGTAGAACGAGTTGACGTTGCTCATGGTGGAGAATCGCGGGGCCTCCACCGCCTGCTGCGGGTCCATACCGAACACGAGCACGTTCAGCATGAGCTGGATGTTCGCCTGGGCCTGGTTGTCGCCGCCGGGGCAGCCAACGGTCATCACCGGCTGGCCGTTCTTGCTGATGATGTAGTTGATCAGCGTCGTGCGCGGGCGCTTGCCGGGCTCGACCACGTTGGGGTGGCCTTCCTCGCAGTTGAACATCTCGATGCGAGTGCTGAGCGCGCAGCCGAGTTCGGGGAAGAACACAGACTTGGCGAAGGCGCCGCCGCTGATGGTCCCGCAGACCATGTTGCCCTGATTGTCCAGCGCAGACACGTGGGTGGTCCCATCGCGGGCCGAGGTGTCGACGGCGTTGGGGTCGGACGCCGAAGGCAGGCCGTTGCCACCGTGGGCGCCGTTGCCGCCCCTGGACTTCTTTGAGTATTTCCAGGGGTCGCCAGCGTCGGGCTGGGCCGGGTAAGCCTTCGCCGGGTCGATTAGCCTGGCCCTCTGTGCGGCGTATTCCTTGGACAGCAGTCCGTCGATGGGGATGACGGAATAGTCCGGGTCCCCGTAGTGGGCCTCGCGGTCGCCGAAGGCCAGCTTGATGGCCTCGGTTACGGTGTGGATGTACTCGGGAGTGTTGTGTCCCATGGCCTTGAGGTCGAAACCTTCCAGCATGTTCAGGGTCTGCATCAGCATTGGACCCTGCGTCCAGGTATCCTGGCCGTAGATCTCATAACCATGGAATGTGGTGGAAACGGGAGTGTCGTACCGGGAGCGGTAGGCGGCCAGATCGTCCATGTTCATGATGCCGCCGACACTGGCCACCGAGTCGGCGATAAGCTGGGCGATGGGACCCTGGTAGAAGACCTCACGCGCCTTTTGCAGGCCCTCGACGCGGGACAGCGAGTGTCCGTTGCCCGAACCGGGCAGCATAGCGCGCAGGGTGTTGGCCAGGCCGGGTTGCACCAGCAGTGAGCCGGGCTCGGGAACCTGCCGGCTGTTGTAAAACACGTCCCAGCCGCCGGGGCTGTAAAGGTCGAACTGCTGCGCCGTGGAGCCGGAGTCCAGGCGGTTCAGCATGTACTCGTAGTTGGGTATGCCGTCCTCGGCGTACCTGATGGCCGGGGCCAGCAGCTCGTCGATGGTCTTGGTACCGTATCGTTCCGCCAACGAGATGTACGCGTGCACAACGCCGGGCAGGGTGAAGGACAGGTGGGACTGGTCGTGGCCGGGGCCGGTCGGGATGCGGTCCAGGCCCAGCTCCTTGTAGAACGACGCGGTCGCCTGGCCGGGTGCGGTGCCCTGTCCGCTCAGGGACAGCACCTCGCCGGTATTCGCGTCGTAGAGCATGAACACGCCCTCGGCGGCAAGGGAGTAGGACGCGATGGGTTCCACTACCGCGGCGGCGAACCCTGCGGAAACCATGGCGTCGAAGGCGTTTCCGCCGCTGAGCAGCATCTTGGCGCCAGCCATGGAGGTGAGGTAGTGGCCGCTGGAAATCACGCCCTCGGTGGATCGGATAACGGGGCGGCCGGTGGTCTGCTGAGTGGTGTTACCCTGCTCGGTGTTTACCGCTGTCTGCTGGGTGGCCATGCTGTCTCCTGCGCTGTTATGTTTCTGATTGGAGGGGGCGAAACCTCGCCCTAGCCCTTCCGTTGGGAGAGAGGGAATTGCGTCTTAACGAGCATTCTCGTCGATGACGGCGTCCCGGCCCGGATAGGCAATGACGCCCTCTCCGTCCACCAGGTGGGCGGGCATGAAATATTCCCGGGTGTCAGGGCCGCCGAATCCGGGGATGAACGACTGCACCACTCCCTCCGATTCGAGGGCGGCACGGACGATCTGCTTGTTGAAGTTGCTGATATCGTCGCGGGACAGGAAATCGTCCACCGGCAGCCAGAGGCATTCCTGTATCTCGTCGGCCTGCATGGTGATCTCGCGGCTGAGAGGACGCAGGCGGCTGACGAAGTAAATGTCCGACTTGCCGTAGCGGTATCCGTGCCAGTGCCGGAAGCAGGCTATGGCCTCGAACTCGGCCTGAACGCCCGTCTCCTCCAGCACCTCGCGCTCCACCGCCTCGGCAAGGTTCTCGTCAGGATGCAGAGCGCCCCCAGGCAGCTTCAGCGTGGGCGGACGTCCAGCGACGCCGTAGATCTCCCGCACCACCAGCAGCTCCCGTTCCGGGGTGAGCACCACACCGCCGATGCCGATGTAGTGAGTGGCGAAGTGCGGCAGCCAGGCACCTTCCTCCAGGATGATGGTGAGCATCAGGTAGTCTTCGCTGGAGTGGTGGAAGATAAAGCCCTGATTGACCGCTTCGGGTATCAGCTGGGACTTCCCGATTGGCACCTCGAGCCACGCCGCCCGCTTACCCTCCTCGGTCCACCCCTTCAGGGAAACCTTGAGCCTCTGGGCGAATTCTGTCGCATCGGCAGGCAGCTCGGAAGGAGTGATTACCATGCCGCCGAACGGATTGGCCCTGGCCTCCAACAACTGTTCACTGGAGATCTGAGTCATTGGCGCCTCACTTTTAACAGGACTAGCAGGCTGATTCACATCCGCGCCGAAAGTGCTCAGGGGAGGTGGCAACCCGCCGCCGCCAATGCTACGGCGGGATTGCGGCGCCGTCAAATCGCGTGCCCTGATCATCGTGATTTGAACATCGAGGGTGCCGCCGGACAGTCGGTCCTGTCCTTCAAATAGGCACCTCGCTCGCCTGCCCATTTTTGCAGGGGGCCAGTGTCCCGAAGCCCGGTTAAATCTCTGTGTGCGCCACTACCGACGGCGAGGCGAAATCGGGCACCGGTAACCACATCTTCACACTTGTTCACAAAAGCCCCACGAGACTCTCATTCCTTGATGTGATTTTCGGAAATGGCGCGGGATAGGATTGTTTGACAGTAAATCTCGATGCCCGAAGAGGACCCCACCACATATATGCCCAAGCCTCTTTTCTGGATTCCTCTACTTGGCCTGCTGACTGCGGTCCTTGCACTGGCGGCGTGCGCTGCCGGCACACCGCCACAGACCGCGACCCCGTATCCAACTTCACCACCTCCCACAGCCACACCCGTTCCTGATTTGCCGAGTACATCAGCGGCCTCCATGATGTCCTACCTGAGGCAAGTGGACTACCAGGACAGGTGGAAGCTCTGGCCAGGTAAGGGCGAGAAATACCTGGCCGGCGGAGGGCACAGTGTGCTCCTCACAACCTACCTGAATCCGCTGGCCTACGAGGCCGTCATCGAGAAGCGGGGGGTCCTGCCGCCCAACTCCATCGTAGTCAAAAATAACTTCACCATCGGCGGCGAGATCCGGGGCACCACCGTAATGTACAAGGTGGAAGGCTACGCTCCGGAAGACAACGACTGGTTCTGGCTCAAGGTGCTGCCGGACGGCACGGTGGACCAGGAGGGCACGCCCGATGGTTGCGTGGTGTGCCACGCGGAGATGAAGAACAACGACTATGTCTGGACCGCCGGGCCCTTCTCCCTTTCGAAGTAATTGCCGCCCTCCTGAAGAACGCCTCTGCGAAGCGTCATTCGAGCGGACCAAACCGCCTCTGGTCATTCTTGCCGGAAAGTGCGACCCCCAGTCATTTGCGGGAAACGTCGCTCTCGACCATCGTCCTCAAATGACCGTGATGGAGAACGCGAGGATTTATTCCCCTTCTTGTGACACTTTCGCCTTGCGAATGTGGCCTCCAGCAAGGAAAATAGCCACATCTCGTCCTTTGAAAACCTCCAGGACTACAGGACGTTCAGGCATAGCGTGTCGACATCTCACTTTCATCCCATCGTCCGCGAATGGTTCGAGGAACGGTTCCGTGAGCCCACGGAGGCGCAGACCCAGGGCTGGGCAGCCGTGGCCGAGGGAAAGCACACCCTCATTGCGGCACCCACCGGGTCCGGCAAGACGCTGGCCGCGTTCCTGACCTGCATCGACCGGCTGGTGCGCCAGGGCATCGAAGGCAAACTGCCTGATACCACGCAGGTGGTGTACGTCTCCCCGCTGAAGGCCCTGTCCAACGACATTCAGAAGAACCTGGCCGGTCCGCTGGAGGAGATCGTTGCCTTGGCCGCCCGGAGGCACAAGGAGAGTCGACCGTGCCTGGACCTTTTCCCGGAAGAGGAGGGTGAATTCCCGGAAATCCGCGTGGGAGTGCGCACAGGGGACACGCCGCAATCCGAGCGCCAGAAGATGGCGAAAAAGCCGCCCCACATTCTCATCACCACTCCCGAGTCGCTGTACATCCTCCTTACCTCCGCCAGCGGACGGCGCGGCCTTCAGAGTGTCAACACGCTGATTCTCGATGAGATTCACGCTGTGGCCGACGACAAACGCGGCTCACACCTCTCCCTTTCCGTTGAGCGGCTCTGCGCCCTGTCTGAGGAACCGGTGGTGCGCATTGGCCTGTCGGCGACCCAACGGCCCATCGAGGAAATCGCAAGACTGCTGGTGGGCAACGAGAACATTGACGCCCAAGGGACTCCGGACTGCACCATCGTGGATACCGGCCATGCCCGGGAGATTGATCTCGCATTGCAGTTGCCCGAACAGGAACTGGGGCCCATCGCATCCCACGAGCTGTGGGATGACACGCTTGACACCGTCGCGGGGCTGGTCAACGAGCACCAGTCCACCTTGGTTTTCGTCAACACCCGCCGCCTGGTGGAGCGGGTGGCGCACAAAATGAGTGCCCGCCTGGGCGAGGAGGCGGTGGTCGCCCACCACGGCAGCCTGTCCCGCGAGATTCGGCTGGATGCCGAGCAGAAGCTGAAGAGCGGTCAGGTCAAGGTCTGCGTGGCCACTGCCTCCCTGGAACTGGGAATAGATATCGGCGATGTGGACCTGGTCTGTCAGATCGGTTCGCCACGCTCTATCGGTGTTCTGCTGCAGAGAGTGGGCCGCTCGGGGCATTCAGTGGGCGGCAAGCCCAAGGGGCGCCTGTTCCCCCTCACTCGCGACGAGCTGGCCGAGTGCGTGGGCCTGGCCCGCGCCGTCCGTCGCCGCAACCTGGACGCTCTGTCCGTCCCTTCCTGGCCGCTGGACGTGCTGGCGCAACAGGTCGTGGCCTCCTGCGCGCAGGAGGACTGGGCCGAGGATGACCTCTACGCCCTGGCAATGCGCGCCTATCCCTACCGGGAATTGCCGCGAGATAAATTCGACCAGGTCGTTGGCACGTTGTCCGACGGTTACGCCAGCCGCATTGGCCGCAGCGCCGCCTACCTGCATCGTGATGGCGTCAACGGCGTCGTGAAGGGGCGGCGAGGAGCGCCCCTGGCGGCCATGACCAGCGGCGGCGCCATCCCCGAGAACGCCGACTACGATGTCATCGCCGATCCCGACGATACGTTCGTGGGAACGGTCAACGAAGATTTCGCGATCGAGAGTCTCAAGGGTGACGTCTTCCTCCTGGGTAACACGGCATGGAAGGTTCGCCGGGTCGAAAGCGGCCGGGTCAGGGTGGAGGATGCCCACGGCCAGCCGCCAACCATACCGTTCTGGCTGGGAGAAGCGCCGGGGCGCACCATGGAGCTGTCTGAGGAGGTGAGCGAGCTCCGCGAGGGCATCGACCATCTGCTGCCCGACGCCGGGGCTGCCCGCGAGTGGGTGGTCAGCGAGTCGGGAGTGGACAGCGAGCCGGCCCGGCAGCTGGTGGCCTACATCGAGGAGGGCAAGCGCGTCCTGGGCGTTACTCCCAGCAGGAACCGCGTGGTTGCCGAACGGTTTTTTGACGAAAGTGGCGGCATGCAGCTGGTCATCCACGCGCCCTTCGGGGCCAGGATCAACCGCGCCTGGGGGATGGCCCTGCGCAAGAAAATCTGCCGCTCTTTCGACTTTGAGCTACAGGCAGTGGCTACCGATGACGGCCTGAATTTCTCCCTGGGCCCCAGTTTGTCAATGCCTGTCGATGAGGTGTTCAGCTACCTGAAGTCCTCCAACTTCGAGGAGGTCCTGACCCAGGCGGTGCTGCAGGCGCCGATATTTGGGACCCGCTGGCGCTGGAACGCAACCCGCTCCCTGGCCATCCTGCGCCACACGGGCGGCAAGAAGGTCCCCCCTCCGCTGCAGAGGATGCGTTCCGACGACCTTCTGGCGGCGGTTTTCCCGGCACAGGTCGCCTGCCAGGACAACGCCCCGCCGGGAGACATCGAGATCCCCGATCACCCGCTGGTGTTTGAAACAATGCGTGACTGCCTTACCGAGGCTTCAGACCTGGATGGTTGCCGGGCTTTGCTGGCCGACATCGAGTCAGGGGCCATCGAAATCCTCGGAAGGGACACGGTACAGCCGTCGGTTTTTTCGCACCAGATACTTAATGCAATGCCCTATGCCTTCCTGGACGACGCGCCCCTGGAGGAGCGCCGGGCCCGCGCCGTGTCGCTGAGGCGTGCGCTGCCGGACGATAACCGGGACCTCGCGCAGCTGGATCCCGAGGCCATCCGCCTGGAATCGGAGAACGCCTGGCCACGTATCCGCGACGCCGATGAATTGCACGATGCCCTGCTAACATTGGGAGTTCTGCCGGAAGGCCCCCTTGGGGTCTCGCGGCCCGTGATAGAGGGCATCCCGGTAACCCTGTGGCTGGAGCAACTCGCGGAGGCCGGGCGGGCGCACCGGGTCGCGGACGGCGGGGGCATGGCAGCATGGGCGGCTGCAGAAAGGCTGGAACTGGTGCGACGGTCTTACGGATCAATCTCCGTCAGCCCCGCGCCGCGGACCTTCCACACCAGCGCGGCGCTGGAGACCCGTGCTGACTCACGCGAGGATGCCGTCCTGGCCCTGGTTCGCGGATGGGTGGATAGCATCGGCCCCGTCTCGGTCGAAGAGCTGGCCACCACGCTTTCCCTTGACCACGACGACGTTCTATACGCACTTGCTCAACTGGAAAACGAGAGCGTTGTCCTGCGAGGCAGCTACCGCCCGGGAGTGGAATCAGAGGAGTTCTGCGACCGCCGAATTCTGGCTCGCATCCACCGGTCAACCATCGATTCGCTTCGCAGCCAGGTGGAGCCGGTATCCGCTTCCACCTTAATCCGATTTCTGCTGGATTGGCAGCACGTGGCCCCTGAGTCCCGCCTGCGCGATGAGGGCGGCCTGTTGTCTGTCATCGAGAAGTTGCAGGGGTTCGAGGCAGCCTCTGGGGCTATGGAGGAGGAGATCCTGGGCAACAGGGTGGCCGAGTACAGCGGCGTGCAGCTCGACCGGCTGTGCCTCGGAGGCGAGGTGGTCTGGGGCAGGTTTTCTTCGCGCCAGTCCGCGTCCAAGGGCTGGCTGGGCGGGACATCCACGGGACGCGCTGCCTTTTCGAGGGCCACCCCTGTTTCGCTGGCCCTGCGGGAGTCCCTGGATTGGGTGCTCCCCGAAGATGAGCCGGAAACCGACGGGCTCACCGGCGCTCCCCTGGAAGCGCTGGAGTTCCTGCAGCGGCGCGGTGCGTCGTTCCTGTCGGACATTGTCAGCGCAACCAAGCGCTTGCCATCGGACGTTGAGGAGGCCCTCTGGACCCTGGCGGCTGCCGGCCTGGCGACAGCCGACGGACTGGAGGCAATGCGGCAGCGGCTGCGCGGGACCAAGCGACCCCGGAGGCCCCAGAGCTCCGGACGCGGCGCTCGACATCAACGGCGGAGTTTCAGCCGCTGGTGGCTGCTGAAACCGGTGGATCCTGTGGAGGACCGGGCCGAGGCGGTGGCCAGGCAGCTGCTTTTGCGCTACGGAATCCTGTTTCCGGAGATTCTCCAGCGGGAGTCATTGTTCATCGGCTGGCGTTACTTGGCCCGCGTCCTGCGTCGCCTGGAAGCCCGGGGTGAGATCCAGGGAGGCCGGTTCGTGTCGGGATTCGTGGGCGAGCAGTTCGCCCTCCCGGAGGCCGCCGACGCGCTGCGCCGCTGGCGGAACCGCGAGCCGGATGACCGGCTGATTGTTGTATCGGCGAACGACCCCCTGAACCTCGCCGGTATCCTCACCCCGGGCCCTCGCGTCTCCGCCACTCTGGGCAACCGCCTCGCCTACCACAACGGCCTGCCCATCGCGGCCATGGATGGAGGCGAGTTCGTCCCCCTTGCCAGGGCGACACCCGAATTGCTAGAACGGGCCAGGTTCCTGCTGTCCGTGCCAGTTTCCCACGCCAACTTCCGAATGGAGCAGGAGTCGCTGGCCACCGCCTGAGGTGCCGGAGGTGTCTCGTCAGCCGCTCCCTTTCAGAGACAGGAATAGGCTTCGAGAATCAGTGCCCTACCTGCCAGTGAGGGCTAGGAGCATGGCGAGCCATCAACGGCCATTTCCACCCCTTCATTCGACTGACTCAAGGTCAACTGTCGAGGCTCATGCATTACAGTGCGGTTGTACTGGCATGGCAGGAGAACAATAGCGAAGTCATTGTCTGAATCAGGATTATCAAGATTTTGGGATTTTCAGGATGTTCCCCAATCCTGCTTTATCCTTTAATCCTGTGAATCCTGATTCAAACAAAATTATTGGCGTTGGACGTTGCGTCGTCCTTGTCTCGGCAGTCTCTCACAATTGAAAAACAGCGGCCCCTGTGCTAACGTGAGTCATCGAATTCCGTAACGATCAGCAGTAAAATTTCAGCAGGCGGCGTTAGTGTCCGGCATCCGATTCTCGCCCAACCCCAACGAGGCACACCGCATAGAGTGGCTGCCGTGGTCCGGCGCATCGTTCGAGCGGGCACAGAACGAGGACAAACCCGTCCTGCTTTCGATTTCCGCAGCGTGGTGCCACTGGTGCCACGTCATGGATGAGACCACCTACTCGGACCGGGAAGTTCAGGCCCTCCTCTCAAGCGGCTTCATCGCCGTCCGGGTGGATAACGACCATCGTCCCGACATCAACGCCCGCTACAACGTGGGCGGCTGGCCCACCACCGCCTTTCTGACGCCT
The DNA here is from genome assembly GCA_963664175.2 of Dehalococcoidia bacterium. GTDB lineage: Bacteria > Chloroflexota > Dehalococcoidia > Lucifugimonadales > UBA3495 > VXOI01. The sequence goes on along the minus strand of CAXXOI010000002.1, from coordinate 5,197 downwards.
CATGGCGGCCTGATTGGAGGGGCGACATACCTCCCTCCCGACCAGTTCGTGGCCATGCTGGTGGAACTGCAGAACGCCTACAGCGCCGACAAACCGCAGCTGTACAGCCAGTCGCGGGACCTGTTGCGCCAGCGCCGGGAGCATGCCCGTCGGGTGGCGGCAGGCGCGGATGTGGAGGGCTCGCTGGTGGACCGGGTCTCCCGCATCGCGGCCGGAGCCTACGACTCCAGGGAGGGCGGGTTCGGCAGCGAGCCGAAGTTCCCGAATCCACAGATCCTGCGATTCCTGGTGCACCTGTACCGGACCACGGGTGAGGACTTTTACTCGGCAATGCTCGTCAAGAGCCTGGACCGCCTGGCCGATTCTCCGCTGTTCGATCAGGTCGATGGCGGATTTTTCAGGTACAGCTCCACTGCGGACTGGTCATCGCCCCAACGCGAGAAACTGCTGGAAGACAACGTCCAGATTGCAAAGGCCTACCTCGACGCTTCCATCATCCTGGACCAAACCCGGTATCGCGATGTGGCCGAGAGCACCTTCGCTTACTTGACGCGAATCATGTACGACCCGAAAAGTGGTGGTTTCCGTGGCAGCCAGGGGGCCCATTCTGACTATTTCGCCCTGGACGCCACCACCCGCTCGCAGTCTGTTCCCCCGCCCGCGGACCCCTCGAGCTATTCCGGCCCCGGGGCACTGGCCGCAGCAGCATTTCTTGACGCCTCATGGAAGCTGGGCCGACCGGATCTGGCCCGAACGGGGCTGGATGCGCTGGACCGCATCGACGGCTTGGCCGAGACTGGCAATCTCAGCCACGTTTACACCGCTGACGGCCCCAGCGACGCTCCTGCCCTGCTCGTGGACTGGGCCGGCCTGCTGATGGGACTGATGCAGGCGCACGCATCCACCGCCGAGGCCCGCTACCTGGACCGTGCAACTCACGTGGCAGCCCTGATGGTAGACCGGTTCTTCGATGAGGAGAACGGCGGTTTCTTCGACATTGAGGCCGACGATGAGGCGGTGGGCCATCTCCAGGTCAGGGAGAAACAACTGCCCGAGAACATGGTGGCGGTGCAGGGTTTCCTGAAGCTGTACCAGGCCACTCGCAACGAGGACTACCGGCAGCTCTGCGAGGCCACCCTGAGCGCATTTGGCAGTGTGTTCCGGGAGTACGGCGAATTTGCCGCCGACTTCGGGTTCGCGGTGGACCTGTTCACCAACCCAATGGTGGAGGTAACCGTCGAAGGGGACCCGGAGTCATCCGACTGCCATCTCCTGCTGGAGGCGGCCACGCGACTGGACAGTCCGAACTTGGAGATCAAGACCGTAACCGCTGGAGGCCCGGCCCTGGCCCACGTGTGCCTCGACACCCTTTGCCTGCCGCCGGTTAGCACACCCGAGGCCCTGGTTGAGACGGCAGCAGGGATTGATGCTCAGCCTGACAGCCCCTTCCGCGACATTTTCAGCGTTTTCCCCGGCGACTAATCCTCGGGATATTGGCCCGCCTCGGGGCTTTAGTTCGTATCTAGCCCATTCCAGATGATTTGGAGGATCTGCGTGCCCGGTTCAGTGCAAATGAAGGGCGCCAATTGCGGAGAACTAAGCCTGAAAGACGCCGATTCGGACGTCACCCTTGCGGGGTGGGTCGGCCGGCGCCGCGACCATGGCGGGATCATATTCCTGGACCTGCGGGACCGCTCAGGCGTGGTACAGGTGGTATTCAACCCTGAACTGGCCCCTGAAGCGACCCGAATCGCCGAGGACTTGCGGCAGGAGTGGGTAGTTCAGGTCAAGGGGCATGTCCGCCAGCGTCCCAAAGGCAGCGAAAATGATGCCATGCCCACCGGCGACATCGAGGTGATGGCAGATTCGGTGGTCGTGCTGAACCAGTCGCTTACCCCGCCGTTCTACATCTCGGACGACGCCGGGGCCGATGAGAGCCTACGCCTGCGCTACCGCTACCTGGACCTGAGACGCCCTGCTATGCAGGAGAACCTTATTCTCCGGCACCGGGTGGTCAAGTACATACGGGACTTCCTCGATGCGCAGGGATTCCTGGAAATCGAGACGCCCATCCTGATAAAGAGCACACCCGAGGGTGCCCGCGACTTTCTCGTCCCCAGCCGTCTGCATCCGGGGACCTTCTATGCGCTGCCGCAGTCTCCCCAGCAGCTCAAGCAGCTGCTGATGGTTTCTGGTGTGGAGCGATACTTCCAGATAGCACGCTGTTTCCGCGACGAGGACATGCGGGCCGACCGCCAGCCCGAGTTCACCCAGCTCGACCTTGAGATGAGCTTTGTTGACCAGGAGGACGTGCTGGCTCTGACCGAGGAACTCTACACAGGGATGATCCAAACGGTGGCGCCGCACAAGAAACTGCGGACACCCTTCTCGCGCCTGACCCATGCCGAGGCCATGTCCCGGTTTGCATCGGACAAACCTGACCTGCGGTTCGGCCTGGAGGTGACCGACGTGTCCGCCTTCGCCTCCGAAACGAGTTTCCGGGTGTTCCTCTCCACCATTGAGGGGGGTGGACAAATCAAGGGGCTCGTGGCTCCCGGCCTGGCTTCCTACACGACCTCGCAGGTCAGGGAGCTGGATGAATTCGCCAGGGAATCGGGGGCGGGCGGGCTGGCCCACATCCGCTACCGGGGCGCCGGCCCGGTTGCGGAGATGAGCGAGGAAGAGATACTGCAGTCATCGGGTCTGCGTATGCCACCCGAGTGGCACGGCAGGCTAGCCGAGGCCATGGGCGCCGGCCCCGGGGATATGATCCTGCTGTTTGCCGGCCCTCCCTCTCGGATCAATGTGTGGCTGAACGCCATGCGAAACCACGTGGCAGAGTTGCTGGAACTGGGAGATCCCGATGAACTGGCATTTGCTTTCGTAACGGACTTCCCGCTGTTCGAATGGAACGAGGACGCGGGACGCTGGGACTCGTCTCACCACCCGTTCACGTCCCCGGCGGATGGAGAGCAGCAACTTCTGGACAGCAACGATCTGGGCGCCATCCGGTCCAAGGCATACGACCTGGTCTGCAACGGATCGGAGCTGGCCAGCGGAAGCATCCGGATTCACAATCGCGAGTTGCAGGAAAAAATCTTTTCCATCCTAGGCTACAGCCGGGAGGATGTGGGTGAGAGATTCCGCCAGATCCTCGAGGCCTTCGAATACGGTGCTCCACCCCACGGCGGGATCGCCCCTGGCATCGACCGGCTGGTCGCCATCCTTGCCGGGACCAGCTCCATTCGCGATGTCATAGCTTTCCCCAAAACCCAGAGCGGCACGGACCTGCTATTCAACTCGCCGGCTGAGGTTGTCCCCTCTCAATTGAAGGAACTTTCCATCAGGACCGACCTCTAGCGACAGCCACTCACTCTGTGGTAAGACAGAAAAAGAAGAGCCGGGACACTCACAGTCCCGGCTCTTTTCGTTCCCAGGGGTACGCCTGCTGACAAGACTGGCCTAGTCGTCTGCAGTGCCAGCCTTCTCGGGGATGGCGCTGGATTCCTTGCCGTTGCGGAAGGCAAACCGGTCGACGAGATTGCCGATGCTGGTGCGGAAGCCGGAGTATTCCAGCTCGCCGTAGGGCAGCATCGCGGCGCCGGACCAGCCCTGCGACCGCATGGCGATGCCCTTCTCCTGGGCCACCTGCCGGACGTAGTCCCAAGAAGGGTTGTCGAAAAAGTCTGCGCTGGAGTCAGAGAAATAGCCGTCGCGGTTCAGCGAGAAGCCAACGCAGGAAACCAGCGGAAGGCAGTACATTCCGGTAACCGCAGTGTTGATGGCCACCGGCATCAGGGGCATGACGTGAGAGCCGCGCGCATCGCCGCCAATGTAGTGGGCCTTGGCATAGGGAGAGATGAGTTCTTCAGGGGCCGGGAAGACGCCCTGGTTGCGAACGAGGGCTACCGGATCGTCCTTGCCGGTGTAGGAGCCGGCAATGTTGTGCATCCGGGTAGCGGAAATGGCAGCCGCCACCTGACCGGTGTGCCGGGAGACGATGCTGTCGATACCGAAACGCTCGTTATCACGGAGCAGCACCGTGATCTTGTAATAGTCCTCGGGGGCGTTCAGGGAGATCAGGCTGTCGCCGTCGGTGTTGTCCATGTCAATAATGTTGAAAGTGAATCCCTCGCCCAGCCGCGGCAGCATCAACCCGCCGCAATACATGGGGTCGGCGAAGCCCAGGAACATTGGCAGGTTGTAGGCGCCCGGCCCGCACTTGTCGGCGGCCAGGACCATGAAAGACTCGGCAGGCCGAACGGGGTTGGTCTTGACCGGGTCATGGTCGAACTCGATCTCGGCAACTGCCGGGCCAGCGCCCCTGATGTTGCCGGAAGGAGCGTCCACCAAGAGGTCCTGTCCTGCACCGTAAAGCCCGTACTCGGAGGCGATGGCAGTAGCGTTCAGAAAGGCGGTCCAGGCAAACTGGTGCACTTCGGTATCATTTTCGCCGCGGGTGTGGGAAGCGATGATGCAGATGTCGTCTCCGGTATGACCAACGTAACCGTCAATAAGCAGTCCCCTTGCAATGGCCCCCGCAACATCCGATCTGACCGAATCCATCATCCGGTCGGACGGCTTGGTGTGGCCACCGATGGAACCCACGTCAGCCTTTAGTACCGATAGGGTAATTTTCATAGTCCTCCTCATAAGCAGCACCGTCGGCTTGACTGCATGCTGCGCCCAGTCCTTTTTGTGTCCAGCCATTATATCGGATTTGAATTGGCGGGCAATGCTTTGATACTGTGGCAGCTCAAGACAGGGACGATAAACTCACCCTTGCTTTGCCGGAAATCGCATTAGCCCTACGAATCAGGTGGTTTCTCCGTGCCAGGGCGAACCGTCTTGCACCGTATCTCGCAGACAGGGTCATGTGCCCGGACTCAGACCACATGATTCGGAACCCTACCCAGAAATCGCTCCAGCATTGCCTATGTGTATGATTTCTAGTATATTCAAAATACCGTTCGCAGACTTAACGAAGCGGATGACCGCCGTTAGGGCAGGGAATCGGGGTTTGGTCTGAGCAATTCCGATGCCAGTAGGGACTCAATCCGGAATTGCGGAGGCGTTGGCTTATATTCGGACTTGAAGCGACAGATATTCTCCTCGTCTTTCTCGTCCCGTTCGTGGCAGTGTGGACGGCAAGGACGGCGCTGGCGCGAAATCGCAACCCGTGGCTATGGGGAGGTGC
>CAXXOI010000001.1:0-30772 GCA_963664175.2 Dehalococcoidia bacterium | reverse complement strand
ACAGACTGGTGGCGCATCTCAGTCGGCCCGCCCCCCATCCCGGATTCTCAGCCCGGGGAGTTCAACTTGATCCCGGAGCAGCAGAGTGCCCTGACGGCGATCACCGGCGCCCTGGACGCATCCTTCGGCTCCGGCGCCGCCCCTGCCGCCACCTCGCTACCCTCTCGCTCCTTTCTGCTTCATGGCGTTACCGGAAGCGGCAAGACCGAGGTGTACCTGCGGTCCATCGACCATGCCATACGGCTCGGCCGCCGTGCCTTGTTCCTCGTCCCCGAAATCGCGCTCACACCCCAGACGCTGGAGCGGGTCAACGCCTGGTTCGCCGGACGCGTCGCCATACTGCACAGCAAGCAGACTCCCCGCCGCAAGTTCGACCAGTGGTGGGACATCCGAGGTGGCAGCTTCGATGTCGTGGTCGGCCCCCGGAGCGCCCTCTTCGCCCCGGTGGAAGACCTGGGCCTCATTGTCATCGATGAAGAGCACGAGTGGACCTACAAGCAGGAGGATACCGCGCCCCTCTACCATGCCCGCACCGCCGCTCTGGAGCTGGCCCGCCTTAGCGGCGCCTCCGTGGTTCTTGGCAGCGCCACGCCCTCCGTGGAGAGCTACTACCACGCCTCCCGCGACCGTCTCCGGCTGCTGTCCCTGCCCCATCGCGTCGTCGGCGCTGTGAGGCCCGGGGCCGACGGTGATTCCGTCCGCGCGCCCCTGGCTACTGTCCAGGTCTGCGACATGCGGCAGGAGCTCCGGCGTGGGAACCGGCATATCTTCAGCCAGGCCCTCTCCGACGGCCTGCAGCAGTGCCTCGACGACGGCCACCAGGCCATCCTGTTCCTGAATCGCCGCGGAACTTCTTCCATCGTCCAGTGTCGCGACTGCGGGTATGTCGCCACCTGCCGGCGCTGCCACACCTCCCTGACCTACCACGCTGGCCCGTCGCGATTGCTCTGCCACCAGTGCAACCTGTCCCGCCGCCCCCTGTCCCGGTGCCCCGAGTGCCGCGGCGAACGAATCAGGCAGCTGGGCATCGGCACCGAGAGGGTGATGAACGAGGTCTCCCTGATGTTCCCTGGAGTCGGTGTCGACCGCCTTGACTCCGACGCCGCCCGTTCCGCCGGTGCTGCCGAGCAGGCCGTGGAACGCCTGGCCTCCGGTGAGACCCAGGTGCTCGTGGGAACTCAGATGGTGGCCAAGGGACTGGATATTCCCAATGTTGCCCTGGTAGGGGTCGTGCTGGCCGATATCGGGCTGTATCTGCCCGACTTCCGCGCCGGTGAGCGGGCCTTCGCTCTCCTCTGCCAGGTGGCGGGCCGGGCCGGACGCGGCGAAGCGCCGGGGCGGGTCTATGTGCAGACATACAACCCTGACCACTACGCCATCCACGCGGGCGCCAGCCAGGACTACCGGGCCATGTACGATACGGAGATAGACTCTCGACGCCGACTGGGCTACCCGCCCTTCAACCAGTTGGCCCAAATCGTCTACCAGAACCCCGACCTTGATGCCTGCCAGCGCCAGGCCCAGGCGATCGCCGACGAGCTGAAGCGCCTGGCCGCGGCACAGGGACGCACCGACATCGAAGTCTCCGGTCCGGCCCCCGGCCTCCCGCCACGCTTGCGGGGCCGCCACCGCTGGCGGCTGCTCCTCCGGGGCCGCAACCTTGCCGAATTCCTCGAAGGCACCGACTTTCCCGCCGGATGCACGGTCGACATAGACCCGGCCCATGTCACCTGAACCGCCCGGAACTCTCGGAGTGTGTTGGTACTCCGGAAAAGTCTCGTCATTGCCATGAAAATAGCCCATCGAAGACCAGTTCCCTCTCCCCTTGGGAGAGGGTTAGGGTGAGGGCGTCCCCCCGCTTTCATACACATGCGTGGCACGGAGGGCCATGGGTAATTCCTGCGAAAGCAGGAATCCTGGGAGTCTTGGCCCTCGCTGACATTCGGGTTGCAGGGGTGGATAGATTCCCGCACTCGCGGGAATGACGGTATTTTGCAACCAAGAACCGACACATGCTGGGGATAGCGGACCTCCCCGGTGAATCGCCTTGCTCCCAAGGCGCCTGCTAAACTACCGGAAATTCACACAGCTTCTCACGAGGTCCGCCGATGCAGATCACCCCGCACATCTACAGCACCCACATTGAGGAGGACCCCACCACCTTCGGTGCTATGCACCCCGGCGGCACCCAGATCTACTTCGTCGGCGACCCTTCCGAGCACATGGTCCTGGTGGACTCGGGAGAGCCCTACCGCTCATGGACTCAGCAGATTCTCGAATACCACACCGAACTGGGCCGTCCCCGAATCTCCGCAGTCCTGATTACCCACGGCCACGGCGACCACATCGGCGGCCTCGACCGCCTGCAGGAGAGCTTTGACTGCGAGGTGCGATGCCACCCCGACCTCGAGCCGCGCCTAACCCACCAACTCGGCCGCGACATCGTTCGCCCCGTCGAGCAGCAGGAAACGGTGGATACCGGAGGCGGCGTGTCCCTGCAGGCGTGGCACACCCCCGGCCACGAGGACGACCACATCTCCTACCACCTGCCCGCAGACGGCGCGGTGTTCAGCGGCGACACCATCCTCGGCAACTCCTCATCCAGCGTCCGAAACCTGAAGCAGTACATGGAGTCGCTGCACACCCTGGCCCGCCTCAACCCCGACATACTCTGCCCAGGCCATGGTCAGGTCATCCAGGATGGCGCCGCCCGCATCGCCTGGTACGCCCGCCACCGCAACGAACGCGAGGAGCAGGTGCTCGCGGCTCTGGCCGATGGAGCGGGCTCCGTCGAAGAGATCGTCACCTCAGTCTACCCTCGCGACCTGGCCGACAACCTGCGCTCCGCTGCCGCCCGCAATGTCCGCACCCACCTTCAGAAGCTGGTCGAGGAGGGCCGCGTCGCCGAGTCATCCTCCACCTACGGCCTGAGCGAAAACCAGTAGGCCAGTGGACTACCGGAGGGGCATCAGGTTCAGCGGCGGAGGCCCCGGCTGCGGACTGGTCGTCGGCGTGTGGCTGATGGCCATAGGCGCCATCTTGGTCTCACCCGTCGGCGAATGGATCATCAAGGGCATCGGCTGGATAACCCTCGGCCTGGGAGTGCTGGTCGTGGTCATGACCATCCTGAACTGGCTCACAAGCCGCCGCCGCGACCGCTGATTAAGTAACTATCTCAAAAAGTGCATGTCCTGCGCGTATCACCCGTCTTCCAGCTTTGGACCACTGAATTCCTGCTTTCGCAGGAATGACGGTTTTGGGCCCCAGCGAGTTTTGAGATAGTTTCTTAATCCTTTCGTCCCATTGCCCTGCGCGTTCCTCGAAGTCCACAAGGAGAAAAAGCAGTTGTCATTCATCTGACACTTGGGGTGGCTCGCCAGTGCCGGTTAAATTATGAGCAATCCCACTCTATGACCCCACCCGGTTCGGGTCCTTTTCCAACAGCTCGATGCGGATGTTGCCCGGTGCTACGACGAATGCAATTCGGACGCCGGGGCGTATCTCGTGGGGCTCAGAGGTGAACTCGGCTCCCTTGGCCTTCAGCTCCTCAGCCGCATCATCCAGGTTCTCCACCCGCAGGCCGAAGTGGTCCAGCCCCTGGTGCGGATGATCGGCGCTGGGTGTCGTTTCGGCAGAGCAGCGGGCGATGAAGATTTCCAGGCCGTTCAGGTCCAGGTCCACCCTTGGGTTCCCGTCAGACTGCGTCGACTCAACGATACGGGCCCCGAACATTTCGTTGAAGTACCGGGCCGTCTCGATGGGTTCCTGGCTCAGCAGGTGTATGTGGTCGTAGGTGTAGAAGGCCATCTGTGGTTCCTCCCTCAGAATAAAATGCCCTCTCCCATGAAGGAGAGGGCGATGTTCGGGGTAATGGGTGGACTTTAACGTGCGAGGCCGTAGGGGATGGCCTTGACGGCCGGGTCTTCCGACTGGTTCATGGTCTCGGCCAGCTTGACGATCATGCCGCTCATGGCCGTCTCGCCCCAGTACCACTCGTGGATCTCGCTGTCCTGGGCCCCGGGCCGCTGTTCCATACGGGCCTCATAGTAGAAGGCCTTGAGGTCATCCACGCAGTACCGGATGAACTGAGGAACTCCGACTCCGTCGGGCCGCCCTTCAAAGTCCGAGTCCTCTCCCGCCGTGTATGCTTCCAAGAAGCGCACGATGCCCCGGAACCGGCGTTGGGGGATGCCGCTGATGCCCACGGCGGTGCGACCACCGTTCCTTTCAACCCAGCGCTCGTAGTAGGGCCGCAGTGCCGTGAGTTCGTCGGCGGGATTCAGGCCCTTCGCCGCCTCGGTTCGTTCTGCGCCCGAAGCCTGAAGCAGGTCTTGCGGCACAGAGTCGTCCTCGAATTCCTCCAGCACCGGACCCATGTCTGCCTCCAGCAGGTCGAAAGCCGCCTTCATGATCTGGTGCTGTATCAAGGGATCTCCTGGGCGGCCCAGAGCGTTTCCGAAGGCGTAGGGCACCCACAGCATCCTGGGGGGCTTGGTGCGCTCTGCGTGCTCCTTCACGAACACGACGCCGGTGGTGCTGATCCCCGCTTCTTCGAAGCACCTGCCAAGCACGCTGACCGCGTGCGAGCAAAGGGGTCAAGTGGGTGTAAGGAACACCACCTCCACGCCCTCGTCCAGCATCTTTTTCGCCACTTCGGGCCCGGTCTCGTTGTAGACCCTCGCGGTGTCACGCAGGGCTCCCATATACGAGTAGTAGTTGTCGGCCAGCGAACCGATAACGCCTTGCTCCTTCAACTCCTCCAGCCGGTCGATGGGGTAGGTCACGTTGATGTCCCGGTAGATGCTGGCGTGGTCGAAACCAATACTGACATGGCTCTGGATGATTTCCGCCGCTGGCGTTCCCCGGGGTATCACCCGGTACGAACTGTCGCCGCCCTGTGTGTCTGTTACGAAGGGCTTGTCGTTGCGCAGGTGCAGCCCCGCAGATGTGACCAAGGCCACCCGGCTTTCGCTCAATGGCTTTTGCATCGGAGTCCATGGAGTGTCGTCGTGCTCCATGCACGGGAACATCTGCAGCATCCGCCGCTGCACTTCGCTGAGGGTCTCAAGCCTGGGCATAAATTCACCTGCCGTTAGATATTTATGTTTGTGCTGACAATTTGGGTGGACGCGATCTCTTCCGGGCCCGTGTTCACGCCCCGCAACTTTTACCTGCTCTTACCCCCGGGGCGCCATGGCGTGTTCGATAACCCGCAGGTAGATCTGGAGCATGTAGTGGAGCCATGCAGCCATGTGCAGCCAGTTCTCCGGGTCGTCCACATCGAACTCCCGGCTTGCGTCGAACCCGCCAGTGGCGTTTACCCACTCGGTGCCCGGGCTCAGGCCTGGGAGCCCCTCGAAGGCTTCGGCCAGCGCGGTCCGGAATTCGTCCTGGAACGGACCCAAACGCGCAGCCGCCACCCCTGGCAGTTCTCCCTGCTTTCCCCGGAGCCACACTCCCACTCCCCAGCCCAGCACCGCGAGTGAGATGTTTATGCCTGCCGATTCGACGGAGACCCGGGCGTGGCTCCTTCCCCAGCCGGAAGGAATGCCGTCCTCGGGGTACAGTTCCGCGTAGAGCGTCCAGAAATCTCTCCGGAACTGGGTGGCATCGCTCAACATATCTGCCTCCCGAGCTGCAGGCCGCGCCGTACATTGCTCCGTGGGCTTCACGCCCTTCGGCAACGGACAGCGGCGTACTGTCAAGGAGCGAATGATGTGCTATCGTAGCGTTGGGCACGACGGGTGTCAAAAACCTTCGGGCAGGCTACGGGAGCCGGGTATATGACTCCAACCATTGTAATTGCCGGCGTTCGCAGCGGGGTGGGCAAGACTACCATCGCCACCGGCATCATGGGCGCCCTTGCCCGCCGAGGCTACACCGTCCAGCCCTTCAAGGCCGGCCCCGACTACATCGACCCCTCCTATCACCGGATCGCATGCGGCGTCCCCTCCCGCAACCTCGACACCTGGCTGCTTCCTCACCAGACCGTGCTGGAGCTCTACTCCAAGGCGGCAGCACGAAGGCAGATATCTGTGGTCGAGGGCGTGATGGGGGTGTTCGACGGGCATTCCAGTCTCGACGAAGAGGGATCCACGGCACAGCTCGCCAAGCTGATCGGCGCACCCGTGGTCCTGGTCGCCGACGCCTCCAAGGTCGCCCGCAGCGTGGCCGCCGAGGTCCTGGGATACCAGACCTTCGACCCCGATCTCAAGGTGGCAGGCGTAATCCTAAACGGCGTCGCCAGTGACAGGCACCTCGACTTCTGCAAGCCGCAGATAGAAGCCACCACCGGCCTCCCCGTGCTGGGGTACCTGCCCCGCCGCACCGAATTCGAGCAGCCAGAACGCCATCTGGGCCTCATTCCGACCGTCGAGGGCACCGTCGCCAACCAGTGGTACGAGGCCATCATCGCCCAGGTCGAGGAGACCATCGATGTGGGCCGGGTGGCCGAGTTGGCCCGGCAGTCCGCCCCCCCTTCACTCGCGGCGGATTCGCAACGGGTTTACCCAAACGAGCCGCAGCCGAAGCGTGCCGTCATAGCCGTGGCGCAGGACATGGCCTTCAACTTTTACTACCAGGACTCGCTGGACCTGCTTGAAGCCTGGGGTGCCGAGATAGTCCCCTTCAGCCCGATGGAGGACGAATCACTTCCCAAGGGCGCAGGGGGCGTCTACCTCGGTGGAGGCTTCCCCGAGCTGTTTGCCGCCGAGCTCTCCGCCAACCGGCCGATGCTGGAGTCCATCAGGCAAGCGGCAGAGCGGGGCATCCCCGTCTACGGCGAGTGCGGAGGCCTCATGTACCTCGGCCGCAGTCTCACCGGCTTCGACGGAGATACTCACCCGATGGCCGGACTCCTGCCCGCGGTGTCGTCCATGTCCCAGTCCCGCCTGTCCCTCGGCTACCGCGAAGTGGAGGCCCAAGCCGACGGCCCGCTGCTCGCTTCGGGACAGCAGGTGCGAGGCCACGAGTTCCACTGGTCCACCCTCGAGCAGCCGCCTGCGGAGGACGAGTCGGTCTACCGGGTAGTGAATCAGAACGGCCGCCCCGACGGATTCCGCGCCGGAAGCGTATGGGCCACCTACGTCCACGTCCACATGGGCAGTGATCCAAGCCTGGCGCCGCGATTCGTCGAGACCTGCGCCGCCCACAGCGCTGTGTGACGGTCTGAACTGTGATTCACTTGATTGAATGATGACTATGATTTAGAAGCATCCCATCAGCGAAATCCCATAATCAAACAAATCACAGTTCAGATTAAGAGGGTGAGGATAAAGTCTTCGCCACCAAATCAAACATAAATTTCCCTCTCCCCATGGGAGAGGGTTGGGGTGAGGGAGAAATGACCACCAGCAACGAACCGGACTCCAACACAAGGTCGGAGCCCGGCCCACAGTCGGTGACCGGCCCGCGCATCAACAAGGGCCTCGTCATCGTCAACACTGGCACCGGCAAGGGCAAGACCACCGCCGCCATGGGCGTGCTGATGCGGGCCTGGGGCCGTGACATGAAGGTCGTAATGCTCCAGTTCATCAAGCACACCACGGCCAACTTCGGGGAACAGCGCGCCGCAAAGAAAATGGGCATCGAAATGATCGCCATGGGCGACGGTTTCACCTGGCGCTCCCGCGACATGGAGCAGACCGCCGACCTCGCCCGCGAACACTGGCAGGGCTGCAAGGAAGTCATCGCCAAGGGCGAGCACGATTTGGTGATCCTCGACGAGTTCACCTACGCCATGCACTACGGCTGGATCCCGGTGGAGGACGTGCTTGAGGTCCTGCGCATCCGGCCCGAGATGATGCACATCATCATCACCGGCCGCAACGCCCCGCCGGAGCTGGTCGAGTTCGCCGACCTGGTCACCGAAATGACCCTCGTCAAGCACCCCTACCACGAGGGCATCAAGGCCCAGCCGGGCATCGAATTCTAGATATTCCCAAAATGTGTTGGTATTGGGTTGCAGGATATCGTCATTCCCGCGAAAGCGGGAATCCATCCACTCTTGCAATCGCGGATATCAGCTTGGGCCAAGACCCCTTGGATTCCCGCGTAGGCGGGAATCACGGAACTTTTCGGCAATGCCAGCACACTCCGAGGCAACCGAGTTTTAGCCTCGCTGGACGCTTCTGAGTGGGGCGGCTAGAATCACTCCAAACGAGTCAAGCAATAAGGAGCAGGCGCTATGACAGCCACCAGAGACCAGGCCTCAGTCGGTGACAGCACCTATAACGGACAGTTTGGACCACCATCCGAGCGGGCCGTCAAGAAGCTCAAGGGCCACCTCACCCCGTGGGTCCAGGAGTTCGTCCAGAATGCACCCTTCGTTGTAATGGCCACCGCCGACGCCGAAGGTCGCTGCGACGCATCGCCCAAGGGCGGCAAGCCGGGCTTTGTCAAGGTCATCGACGATCGCCACCTGCTGTTCCCTGATGTTGCCGGCAACCGCTTGTTCCAGTCATACCAGAACATCGAGAACAGCCCCCATGTTGGCCTGATCTTTTTCATCCCGGGCATCAACGACACCGTCCGCGTCAATGGCAAGGCCAGCGTCGTCAACAAGGACGAACTGGACAAGCAGAACATCGAGCTGGCCCTTTACGAGACCGACGACAACTCCCGCCACCTGCAGGGCATGCTCATCGAGGTGGAAGAGGCCTACAGCCACTGCCCCCGTGCCCTGAAGTTCTCGAAGCTATGGGACGCTGAAGAGATCGGCAGCAACAAGGCCAGCTCCCCGGTCAGTGAGCGCACCGATGAGAACTACTGGGGGCACGAGTTGGAGACTTAGAGGGGCATGGGTACATTCAGAGTCCCCCTCACAGTCGGCAATCTAGCCACTGGTGCCTCTGAGACCGTTGATGCTCTGGTCGATACCGGAGCTACCTATTCAATGATTCCGGCATCTGTATTGGAACGTCTTGGCATAGCGCCCGCGCGGTCGAGACGATTCCTTATTGCCAATGGCGAAAGGGTCGAATTTCAAACGGCCTTGGCTTATTTCCGAACCGGCGGTTACGAGGGAGAAGCCAGAGTGGTCTTCGGACCTGAGGGCCAATACCTTTTGGGAGCTACTACCTTGGAGGATATGCTTCTCGTAGTGGACCCAATTAGCAAGCGCTTGGCCCCAGACGAAGGGCTGTTACTCTAGACGTCCGACCGAACGATTACCCCCGTGTCCCGAAACTTTGAACCGTGTCTGGCTGGGTAATCGGAAAACATTGTCCCGAAAGAACGAGATAGGGCGACCTGCAACCATGGAGACTTTCACTATACATGGAGACTTTCACTATAAGTGTACAGGTGAGCAATAGCGAAAGTGGCGTCGAAGAAACGGTCGATGCCCTCGTTGGAGGGGGCACGGCGATCGCTGTAATGCCGGCGTCGTTGCTGCACCGGTTGGGGATTGAACCCGAACGCACCATGTACTTCCGCTCGGAAGACGGCAAGCGCATCGAGTTCCAGGTGGGGAACGCGCATTTCTCCGTTGATGGCGCCGAAGGCTCCGCGATGGTTCTTTTTGGTCCTGAGGACCGCTGTGAATTGGGCACCAATACCCTTTCCGACCTGTTGCTGGAGCCTGATCCGGCGAAACAGTCCCTGTCTTCGCTCTTGGGATTGGGATTGCTGCCAGGCATAGCCTTCATGGGAGACTACGACACCAACAGCTGACACCAATCAACACGCATAGGAACAACAAATGGTCACCATCGCCTTCGAAAAGCACAAGCTCTCCAACGGAATGGACGTCATCCTGCACGAGGACCACACCATTCCCCTCGTGGCGGTCAACGTGTGGTACCACGTCGGCTCCAAAAACGAGGAGATGGGCCGCACCGGCTTTGCCCACCTCTTCGAGCATGTGATGTTCGAGGGCACCAAGCACCACCAGCGCAGCCACTTCGAGCCGCTCCAGAAGGCTGGGGCCAACCTCAACGGCTCCACCACCACTGACCGCACCAACTACTGGGAGGATGTGCCGTCCAACTACCTCGAGCTGGCGCTGTGGCTCGAGGCTGACCGCATGGGCTTCCTGCTCGACGGCCTCGACCAGCAGAAGTTCGACGTGCAGCGCGATGTGGTCAAGAACGAGCGGCGCCAGTCTTACGAAAACCGTCCCTACGGCATGGCCAGTTCGCACCTGCAACCGGCCCTGTACCCCCTGCCCCATCCCTACCACTGGATGACCATCGGCTCCCAGGAAGACCTCGACGCCGCCAGCCTCGATGATGTGAAGGGATTCTTCCAGCGCTTCTACGGCCCGTCCAACGCCAGCCTGGCCATCGCCGGCGACTTCCATCCTGCCGAGGCGCTTGAGCTGGTGAACGGGTACTTCGGCGACCTGCCTCCTGCCGAAAGCGTACCCCGCATCGGACGCCAGGACTCGCTCCTGTCCGGCCGCATCGACATCGAGATGCAGGACAAGGTGACCCTGCCGCGCCTCTACATCGCATGGCCCGCACCCCCCGAAGGCCATCCGGACGACGCGCCGCTGGAACTCTACCAGGCGGTGATGTCCGACGGCCTGAGTTCCCGTCTGCATCGATCTCTCGTGTACGAAAAGCAGATTGCCCAGCACGCCTTCGTCCGCTATGTACCCTCCGAGATCGCCGGACAACTGCTGGTGCAGGTGACTGCCGCGGAGGGCCACAGCCTGGACGAGGTTGAAGCTGCGGTCGAGGCCGAGCTGGAAAACATCCATCGCAACCCGCCTACCGACGAAGAGATCGCGCGCTCCAAGAACCGGATCGAGGCCACCCACTTCCGCCAGCTCGCTCGCATAGGCGGCTTCGGCGGGCGTGCCGACCAGCTCAACCACTTCAACATCATCGAGTCCGACCCCAACCTGATCAACACCAGCCTCGACCGCTGCCTGGCGGTCGACCGTGAGGAGATCCTGCGCGTTGCCGGGACCTATGTCGGCGACAACCAGGTGCGCCTGCGCGTGCTGCCCGAGACGCCCCTATCGCCAGCGATGACCACCGTTGACCGCAACATCATGCCGCCCCCGTCCAAGGAGCCGACATTCACTCCTCCGCTGCCCACCCGCGACCGCCTGCCCAACGGCATGGGCGTCACGGTAGTTGAGCAGCGAGGCATGCCCATCGTTGCCTTCGGCGTCCTTCTTGGCACCGGAGCGTCCGCCGATCCGGCCGACCTCCCAGGCCTCGCCGGCCTGGTGGGCGACATGCTCCCCGAGGGGGCTGCCGGCAAGCCCAGCCAGCAGATCGCAAATGACTTCGAGTACATCGGGGCCCGCCTGTCTGTCGACAGCCGCCGCGAGTACAGTCTGCTCTCAACCGAAACACTCTCGAAGCACTGGGGCAGCGCCCTGGAGATGACGGGCGAGGTGATCCTGTCCCCTGACTTTCCCCAGCATGAGCTTGACCGGGTGCGCCGGGAACACCTCACCGACCTGCGGCGCAGTAAGGACGAGCCCAATGTAATTGCGGAGCGTTTGCTTGCCGGTCTGGTGTATCCCGCTGGCAGCGGGTATGCCCACCCAATCGCGGGTACCGAGGACTCGATACAGGCCATCACCCGCGATGATCTGACCGGCCAGTTCCGCCGTGCATACCGCCCCGACAACGCGCATCTGCTGGTCGTAGGCGATGTTGACCGCGAGGAAGTCCTGCGCCGCGCCGCCCAGGTTCTCGGCGCGTGGAACGGCTCGGGACCCGATGTCCCTGGCCGTGGCGACAGCGACCCCATCGACGGCGCAACGACTATCTACCTGGTTGACCGGCCCGGCGCACCCCAGTCCGTGATTCGCGCCGTGCAGTCCCTTGTCCCGCGTCTCCACCCGGACTACTTCGCGCTGCTGCTGGCCAACTATAGCTTCGGTGGCCAGTTCTCGGCCCGCCTCAACCAGAACCTGCGCCAGGACAAGGGATACAGCTACGGCTACATGTCCTCCATCCAGTGGCACCGCCGGCCGTCCCTGCTGGTCGCAGGCGGCTCGGTGCAGAGCAACGCCACTGGCGAGTCGGTCCACGAGACGCTCAAGGAGTTCCGGGAAGTCCACTCCGAGCGCCCCATAACCGCCGAAGAGCTCTCCAACGCCAAGGACGGCGTTCTCCGGGCCTACCCGGCGAGTTTTGAGCGTCCTGCCTCGGTGTTGGGGCAGTTGGCGGCCATGGAGCAGTTCGGTCTGCCTGACGAATATTTCCGAGGTGTCCGGCCCGCCATCGAGGCAATCACCCTGGACGACATTCATCGGGTGTCCGGGACACACATACGGCCGGACAACCTGAACATCCTGGTGGTCGGCGACCGTGCCTCCGTCGAAACCCCGCTCTCCGACCTGGGTCTCCCCCTGGTCCATCTCACCGAAGACGGCGATCCGACGGGCTAGGAAACCATCTCAAGACCCGTTACAGGTCAGGATGGACATTCTCGCGAAGGGGGGAATCCGGAGGTCCGAGCCCTGAGGCCGGCTGATACGCACGGGACACGCTGGTTTCGGGGCACTTTCTGATTCAGAAGCAGAGGGGCGCACTGTTATGCGCCCCTGAATAATTGGTCAGTGTTGTCGCCTGGCAGGCTAGGTGCGTTCCTCGTAGCGAGCGGTGATGGCCTGTTCGGCGAGCTTGCTGTTCGCGGCAATGAATTCCTCGAGCCTGCGGATGTCGGCAACGGTCCCCTCGTCCGGGGCCGCCACGCGTTTCAGAGCGGCCAGCGTGGTGCGTGCCTCGTCCACCTGCTTCAGGACCACCAGGGCCTCCAGTTCCTGCTGAGCGGAGGCCTTGATCTGGAGCAGCCGCCTGCGCACGCCCTCGGCGTCGGCCAGACGCTCCTCAATCTCACCCATGGCGGCGAGGGAAGTGTCCAGGCTGGCCTGGCCGTACATGGCCTGGCGCGGCACCCGGCGCAGCTGTTGCCGGAACTGGGAAATCTGGGCGTCCAGCTGCCCTTCCTTGTTCTCCATTTCCGCCAGGCCGATCCTGAGATTGGCCATGGCCTTTTCCAACTGGGAAACTGACACGATCTCGCTCCGTAGCCGGTCCGGTGTCTGGCCCGGAGATGGCTTAGTTGGCGCTGAAGCCCACCTGCGGGAGCAGTTCTTCCAGCGCAGTGATCACTTCGTCAATGTCGTCCTCTGTGACATGGCCCAAGTGGCCGATGCGGAAGATGCTGGTGCTGAGCTTGCCCTGCCCCCCGGCCAGCACCACGTTCTTCTCGGTGCGCATGCGGCCCATCAGCGCGCGGCCGTCGATGCCCTCTGGCATCTTCACGGCGGTCACGGTGTCGGAGGCATAGCGCTCGTCGGACACCAACAACTCCAGGCCCAGGTCGCGGATGCGGTCGCGGGTGAGCTGGCCGATGGAGGCGTGGCGCCCGAAAACCCCCTCCAGCCCTTCGTCGAGGATCTTGTCCAAGCCGAGGCTGAGGCCGTACATCGCCGCCACATTGGGAGTAAAGGGGGTCTGGCCGCGCTCCAGCGTCTTCTTTGCCTCTTCCAGGTCGAAGTAGAAGCGGGGCATCGTGGCCGTCTTCTGGGCCTCCCAGGCGCGGTCGCTGATGCTGATGAAGGCCAGGCCAGGGGGGATCATGAACCCCTTCTGGGAGGCGGTGCCTACCAGGTCGCAGTCCCAGGCGTCCACCGGGAGGGGTATACAGCCCAGGCTGCTGACGGCGTCTACCAGCAGCAGCTTGTCGAACTCCTGCTTGGTGATGCGGGCGATCTCTTCCAGGGGGTGGGTGACGCCGGTGGAGGTCTCGTTGTGGGTGACCATCACCGCCTTGACCTCGGGGTCGCCGCGCAGGGCCTGCCGGATGGCGTCCGGGTCCACGGGCTCGCCCCACTCGAAGTCGAGGCGGGTTACATCGGCGCCGAAGGCCTCGGCCATGTCGATGAAGCGATCGCCGAAGGAACCTGCGGTGGCGGCGATGACCTTGTCCCCTGGGGACAGGGTGTTGACCAGTGAGGCCTCGAGGGCGCCGGTGCCGGAGGCGGTCAGGATGAAGAGGTCGTTGCTGGTCATGAAGACCTGCTTCAACTGGGCGGTCACCTTGGTGATCAGCTCGTCGAATTCAGGTCCCCGGTGGTTGATCATAGGGTTGCCCATGGCCTCTACGATGTCGTCAGGAATGGGAGTCGGGCCAGGGGTGCGAAGGTTCTGGGGTTCGATTTTCAGCATTATCCGTCCTTAAATTACCTCAGCCTGAGGGAAGCGGATGACTCTCCGCTGCCTGCCCGCCGGGCATCGGTACTGCCTCGGCAGCCTTGCGGGCGTCGAAATCCGGCGTGCAGCGCTGACTAGCCATTATAACATTGCAGACTCGAGTGGCACGCCAGGGGTGGGCGAAGGCAAAGCAAACGCTTTCTAAATTTGTGGAGCTCTACAAATCGTGATTCCCGAGAAAGCGGGAATCCAAGCCTCCCTGTCTGAAGCTGATTGTACCGGCGCGGAACCCTCTGGATTGCCCCTTTCGCCGGAATGACGGGTCGGTACCGCGTGTAAATTTTCGAATGCGGTTGCCCAGAAGGCAAAGAGGCCGGGGATGGCGGCCTGTATGATTTCAAATGTGCTGTCTTTGAGAATGCCGCCGTCCAGGGCGGAGTGAAGGCGCGCGCCGTATTATAATGACTGCTGGCTTGTGAATCCTGACTGACCGTATGAATGCCAACATCGACTCACGACGCTGAGGAGGACACAATGGCTCTGGAACTGAACGCCGGCCACACCGCTCTGCTGGCCATGGACTTCGAGAACGACATTGTCCATGAGGAGGGCGCCTTCAAGGACTTCGGCTTTGCCCAGATGGTGAAGGACAACGATGTGCTGGGCAAGACGGCCGGCCTGCTGACCGCCGCCCGCAACGCCGGGGTGTCGGTAATCTATGTCTCGGTCAAGTTCCGCGCCGGCTATCCGGAGCGTCCGGCCAATGCCGGCCTGTGGCAGGGGCTCCATGGAGCCAACGCGCTGGTCGAGGGTACCTGGGGTGCCTCGATTCACGACGCCGTGGCCCCCCAGGATGGCGAGCCGGTGGTGACCAAGCGCGGCGTTTCGGCCTTCATGGCCTCAGACCTGGAGCCGATTCTCAAAAACAAGCGCATCGGCACCCTGCTGCTGGCGGGCGTAGCCACCAACTTCGTGGTTGAAGGCACGGCCCGGGAGGCCAGCGACCGCGGCTACAACGTGGTGGTGGTCGGCGACTGCTGTGCCTCGGTAAACCAGGAGGCCCACGACGCGTCGCTATCCGTAGCGCTACCCTTCCTGTCCACCATCTCCAACAGCGAGGAAGTGATCGCCGCGCTGGCATAGGGTCAACTACTAGCGGGCAGCATGTTGGGAAAACCTCGTGCTGCCCATGAACAACGATTAACCAAATGCGATATGGAAATATTGGACCTACACGTCAGAGTAGCTGGGCATGCAACACTTGACCGGTCCGCAAAGGCGAGTTTGCTGGCTGATGAGGCGTTAGCTCCTCTGTCAAATTCCGTAAGGGCGCGATTGGCTGCCAATGTCAATCCAGGAGGTAGTTGGCTATCCGCTCAGGTGCAAGGGACGGCAGTTTTCATCGCTGAAGACTGGGTTATATCGATTCACGGTGCCAAACTTCTCGATTGCGTGTCGGCAATGTGCATCGTGTTAAATGTTGTAGGCCAACAACTAGACGCCTTGGTATCTATCGTACTCCTTACTCCGCTCGACAAAAATGATAACCGCCTGTACAGCTTACTTGACAGCGAAAATAGGAAGGCCCGCCTCAGAAGGGTGCTATTGTGGGGTCTTACAATTCTTATTGGCGCGCTATCTGGTGCATTGATCTCGCAGTTAATTGGAGGCATATAATCGTTATGGCCCAAGTACTTGAAGCAGAGGTGGCATCCCAAGTAGGAAGTGTAGCCAAGAGTATGGGATACAAGGTAACGCGTTATCCGACTCATGTCCCGAGGCAGAGTCATTGGAAAAACAGCCTTGAATCTCTAATTCGGACGCGCAGATACCGGCCGGATTTGCTTGTAGAGAACGCGAAATCTTCCGTAATTGTTGAGGTCAAATCACGTCCGGTTTTGTTGGGTGGGATTACTCAAGCCACGAAGTACAAGGAATATTTCAACGCTGCCGTCATTCTCTGCATACCTGACGACTGCTTTCAGAAAACCCCCGAAAGTGTAAGAAAATACGCTGTGCAGCAAGAGGTATACCTCTGCTCAGTCTCAGGAATTGCACAGGTCTTAGGCAAATTGCTTGGAAGCAAGGTAATGACGAGTTCGAAAGGAGACACGGGCACATGACGCAGGTTGCCGATCTATTGCAGGGACTGAACCCGGCGCAGCGGGAAGCGGTGGAAACCGTGGACGGCCCGCTGCTGATCGTTGCCGGGCCGGGCAGCGGCAAGACCCGCGTCATCACCCACCGGATCGCCTACCTGGTTCAGGTCTGCGGCGTCAGCCCTCACAGCATCCTGGCGATGACCTTCACGAACAAGGCGGCGCGGGAGATGCGCGAGCGACTGGCCCGCTTGGCCGGGCCGCACAGCGACGCCCTGACCGTGGGCACTTTCCACTCATTCTGCGCCCGCCTGCTGCGCCGCGAGGGGGAGTTCCTGGGGCTTTCCCGCAACTACTCGATCTTCGACGACGACGACCAGATGTCGGCCATCAAGCAGTGCCTGGAGCGGGCGGGCTACGATCCCAAGCGCCACCCACCTCGGGCCGTCCTGGCCACGATCTCTAAGGCCAAGAGCATACTGCAGGACTCGCAGACGATGGCCCGCCAGGCGGCAGGAGACTACTTCGAGGAGGTCTGCGCCCGCGTCTATCGCCACTACGAGGAATTGCTGTCCCAGAATAATGCCGTGGACTTCGACGACCTTCTGCTGCGCACGGTACAGCTCTTCCGAGAGTATCCGGTTGTGCTGCAGCGTTACCAAGACCGCTACAACTACCTGATGGTGGACGAGTTCCAGGACACCAACATCGCCCAGTACCGGCTCGCTCAGCAGCTATCCCAGTCGCACCAGAATTTCTGCGTCGTGGGTGATCCCGACCAGTCGATTTACTCCTGGCGCAGCGCTGATGTGCGCAACATCCTGGACTTCCGGGCCGACTATCCACGGGCAAAGGTGATCTCGCTGGGACAGAACTACCGGTCAACGGCCAGCATCCTGAACGCCGCCAAGGGGCTGATCGAGTCCAACGGGCAGCGTCTGGACCATGAGCTGTACACCGAGAACGCAGTGGGCGTGCCGGTGCAGGTCGGGGAGGCCTACGACGAGGACCAGGAAGCTGCGAGCGTCATCGGCGAGATCAAGCGGCTGGTCCGCGAGGATAACTTCAAGTTGGGCGACTGCGCCGTCATGTACCGGGTCAACGCGCAGTCGCGGGCGCTGGAAGAAGCCTGCCTGCAGCAGGGGGTGAAGTATCGGCTGGTGGGCGGCACCCGCTTTTACCAACGCCGCGAGATACGCGATATAACGGCATACCTGCGGCTGCTGCTGAATCAGCAGGACGACCTGAACCTCTCCCGCGTGGTGAGCGTGCCGCCGCGGGGCATCGGCGCGAAATCGATGCAGCAGCTGGCCGACTGGTCCGCCTCGTACGGGGTGCCGATGTACGAGGCGATGCGCCAGATCGCGGCCGCCATTGATGCGAAGAAGCCGTCGCCGGTACCGCTGCCGTCCCGGGCGGCGTCCTCCATTGCCAAATTCGTTGCCGTCATCGACCGGCTGATCGCCTTCAGCCAGGAAATTGAGGTGGTCAAGCTGATCGACCTGGTGCTGGCCGAGTCCGGCCTGCAGAAGTTCATCCAGGAAGGGGACGACCGGCCCGAGGAGCGCTGGGAGAACGTGATGGCCTACCGCGCCCTCGCCCTGGAGTTCAACGCCGAAACGCCGCCGGACGGACTGGGATCGCTGATGGAACGCATAGCCCTGGTACAGCAGGTGGACGAATTGGGGGACGAGGAAGAAAACGACTCGATAACCTTGATCACACTGCACCAGGCCAAGGGGCTCGAGTTTCCGGTGGTCTTCATGGTGGGCCTTGAGGAGGGGCTTCTCCCTCATGCCCGATCCATGGACAGCGAGCAGCAGACCGAGGAAGAACGCCGACTCTGCTATGTGGGCATGACCCGCGCGGAACAACGGCTCTACCTGCTGCGGGCCTTCCGTCGGGGCTTCAGGGGAGGCAACAACGGCGGGCCGGCCCCCGCATCCCGGTTTCTCCGAGAGATACCTGAGGACCTGATCGCTCCTGCCGACCTTGCGCGGACACCGGCCCCCAGTTTCGCGGAGCCGGAGAGGGGCCGGGGGCGCTCCATCCGGGACGCCGCGCTGGCCGCGGCAGCCGTAGCGCCGCCGGCCCGGGCCTCGTTGCAGGTGGGCGACGCCGTGCGGCACACCGCCTTTGGCGAAGGCATCGTGATGGCCCGCGATGTGACGGCGTCGGACGTCGAGGTCACGGTGGAGTTTGCAGGCGGCGTGGGCGTCAAGCGCCTGTTGCTAAGCTTCGCGCCACTGGAGAAAGTCGAGGACAGCAATTCCAGCCAAGGCGGGAGGTAGCTGATTCCCTGCCATGGTTAACAAGCTACGCGACTCTTGCGACCGACTGACCAAGTCCAACGAGTTCGAATACTTCATAGTCGCCCTGATCCTGGCCAATGCCGTTCTTCTGGGTGTGGAAACTCTGCCCCGGGTCATGAACGGGTTCAGCCACTGGGTGGAGCTGGGGCACCGGGTCACCCTCGGCGTGTTCATCGTAGAGGCGGCACTGAAAATCTTTGCCCGGTGGCCCAGGCCTGCCAACTACTTCCGTGACGGCTGGAACATATTCGATTTCTCCATCATCGTGCTGTCACTGATCCCCGCCACGGGCAGCTTTGCCATCATCGCGAGGATGGCCAGGCTGCTCAGGCTGTTGCGCCTGGTTTCCGTAGTACCGGAGCTGCGGCTGATCGTGGCCACACTGGTGCGCTCCATTCCGAGCATGCTGCATATCGTCGCGCTCATGAGCCTGATGGTCTATGTCTACGCCATCATCGGCTGGCAGTTGTTCCACGAGCACGACCCGGAGCACTGGCGCAACCTCGGCATCGCCCTGCTCAGCCTGTTCCGGGTGGTAACGCTGGAGGACTGGACCGACATCATGTACAAGGCCATGGAGTATCACCCACTGGCCTGGATTTATTTCGTCAGCTTCGTGATATTCGGCACTTTCGTGGTGATCAACCTGTTCATCGCCGTGGTGATCAACAACCTGGATGAGGCCAAGCAGGAGCGCCTGCGGAAGCTGGAGCAGGCCCCAACCGCAGACAGCCTTTTGTCGGAACTCAGGGCCACGCAGCAGTCCCTGCGGCGGCTGGAACAACAGCTGCAGGCCAGGCAGGAAAAGGACGGCGAGGGATGCTGAAGGTCAACCGGACGGAGCCAGGGCCGCGCTAGCCGCGTTTCAGCCGGACTCCCGTGCTATGATTTCGGCAGCAGCACCGCCAATCGCGCTAAACGGGTTTTTCGGGGGTAACAGCTTGCGGCGAGCCCACCATCAGAGACCACGCTTCGAGTCGGCGGCACAGACCATGAGACTGCACGCCTGATGGCGTCACTCGCCGGTCTCAGGCACCGCTTCATCGGCATGTACCCCGGCTGGTGGGTGGTTGGGGCCTGCTGTTTCCTCGCTCTCTTCCCTGGCGCCATCTTCTCCTACGGCTTCCCTGTTTTCTACATCCCCATCCGCGAAGAGCTGATGCTCACGGACACGCAGGTCTCGCTGATCTTCGCCCTGTCGCGAGGAGAGGCCGGCATCGGCGGACCCCTGGTCGGCTGGATGGTGGACAAGTTCGACTCCCGTCCCATCGTGCTGGTATTCGGCCTGATGGCGGGCATCGGGTTGATCTTCCTGGCCGGCGTGGACGGGTACTGGATCTTCGTGCTGGTCTATGTTGGTGTCGTCTCCGTAGGCAACAACAGCGGCTTCGGCCAGACCTTCCTGGCGGTGACCAACCGCTGGTTCGTGCGGCGCCGGGCCATCGGTATGACGCTGGTCATCACCTGCTACACCGCCGGCGGGGCGATGCTGGTGCCGGTGCTGTCCCGTGGCGTCGAGGCCATCGGCTGGCGCGACGTGATGCTCTACTCGGGCATCTTCGTGGTCGTGGTGGTGATCCCCTTCGCCCTGCTCATCCGCCGCTCTCCGGAGAGCATGGGCATCGACCTGGCCGAGGCTGGGGAAGCGGCCGATCCGGCTGAGACCAGCTCCTCCACCCAGTCGTCAACCCATGACTTTACGGTGCGCGAGGCCCTCAGGACGCCGACCTACTGGTTTATCCTGTTTGCCAGCGCCTTCAGAATCTCCGTGACCAGCGCAATCCTGGTTCACGCTATCCCAATCATGGTCTGGAAGGGAACATCGGAGCAGATGGGGGCGGACACGATGGCTCTGCTCTTCTTCGTGTCGATTCCCACGCGGCTGCTCATCGGATTCTCGGGCCTTCGGTTGCCTGGGCAAGGGGTGCTGGGGGTGGGTATGGCCGTGGGTGCCGTCTCGCTGCTGGCCCTGATACTGGTGCCGGGAACATGGATCATCTTCCCGTTCGTTGCCGGGCTGGCAATCCTGGAAGGTGCAGCCGTGTTGAACTGGGTGCTGGTGGGCAACCTGTTCGGGCGACGCAGCTTCGCCACCCTGACTGGCATCGTCTCGGTGTTCTACAGCGCAGGAATGATGCTCTCGCCCCTGTTCCTTGGTTGGATGGTGGACCGGACGGGCGGTTACCGGGAATCGCTGCTGGTGCTGACGGGGCTGTACGCGGCCAGCGCGGTGCTCTTCGCCATCGCGCGACGCCCACGAGTCAGGGCGGGCTGACGCAAGGGCGCCGACGGTAGCGCCCGACCGTGCGCAACCCTGCCTTCTATTTGGGATTCGGCTTCGAGAGCAGACCCGGTGGCCCCCGCGGCTATGGCATTTGGAGCGAAGGGCGACCGCTGCGGGGAAGACAGTCCGTTATTCTCGCGAAAGCCGGAATCCAGTGGCCTGCAAATCGCTCGTATTGTGTTGGACGAAGCCACTTCGTCCCTGCCAGACAGTGCCTACAGGAAACGCGGAGACTCTGGGACCCTGGATTCCTGCTTTCGCAGGAATGACGGTTCGTATCGCAACCTAGCAAGTTGCACACCACCAGATGCGATAGCCCTGGTTGGCCCCTCCGTACTGTTGACATTGCTACCGTGGTAGATGTAGCATTTCAAATGATAGATACATAGTCTCAATAACTCGTTTGCCGGAAGCAATCAAAAAGCCCCGACAGTTCCCTGCTGGGATTCTACGGGTAGCCTCGCGACTAGTTGTCTGGCCGGCACCGGAGTCTTTCAGATACGCCGGTCCGACGACTCCTACCGGTAAAGAAAGATCACGGCAAGGCGACTACCTGTTGCATTCCAGGTCTTTAATTGATACAGAGTCTAATTTAATTGGAATTAATGAGACTAATTATCATTTCCTGCTAATTAATGATACTGAGCGGTGTTCCACTGTCAACCGAGACTATTCTCTGCACATCGAAGGACCAAAAGGAACGAGCCGTGAAAATGTGCGGCAACCAGAGTGGGCATTGACCCTCTCCACGCTTCCAGTTCGGGCAGTTGCGTGGCGGGCGTACTGCTTGCGCCATCAACGTCCCTGCCCAAGGCCTTGCCGGTTATTCCATATCCTATGAAGCAGAAAGCTGAACGGAAATGACTCAATACAACACCGCACCGATAGCGGAGGCGCAGAGATGGCCTTGACCGCCACAAGCCCCTCACCTCCGCTGGCCGCCCAGGAAGTTACGGTGGAGTTCAGCGGGGTGAAGGTCCTCGATAAAGTGAGTTTCAGCGCCGGGCCCGGTTGCATCATGGGCGTAGTCGGCCCCAACGGGGCGGGCAAGAGCACGCTTTTCAACGTCATCACGGCTCTCATGCCTCCCACTTCGGGGCAGGTGCTGATACACGGCAAGTCAATGGCCGAAGCCAGAGGAGTCGTGGCGTACGTGCCCCAGTACGAGCGGGTGAACTCCCACATCCCCGCGACCGCTTGGGACGTGGTGATGCAGGGCCGGGTGCGGCACGCCGGCTGGTTCCGGCGCACGGGTCGCAGGGACCGCGACGCGGCCGAGGATGCCTTGAACCGGGTTGGCATGTGGGACCGCCGAAAGTCCCTGATCTTCGAGCTCTCTGGCGGGCAGCGCCAGCGGGTCTTTGTGGCCAGGGCCCTGGCCCAGGGCGCCGACATACTCCTGCTGGACGAGGCTTTCAGCGGAGTGGACATCAGCTCCCAGACTGCCATGATGGATGTCCTGCTGGACCTGAGGGAAGACGGCCGCACCATCATGATGACATCCCACGACATCAATCACATGGCCCACTACTGCGACGAGTGCCTTTGCCTGAACTGCAACGTCTGCGCCTGTGGACCTCCAGCAGAGGTGCTCAACGAAGAGGTAATGGCCCGCCTCTATGGCCCCATGGGAACTGTCCCATTCCACGGCCACGGGTTGGCGGGAGACGATCATGGACATCATCACTGAGGCCTTGGTGGGGCCCTTCCAGTACAGCTTCATGGTGCGCGCCCTGATCGTTGCGGTGGTCGTCGGCGTGATGTGCCCGGTCGCCGGGGTCTACGTGGTCACCCGCGGGCTGGGATTCATGAGCGACGGGCTGGCTCACTCAGTCCTGCCGGGAGTGGTTGCCGCGGCGCTGTTCGGGGTCGTCTTTTTCGCGGGAGCCATTCCGATGGCCATCGGAATGGCTCTGCTCAGCGGCTACCTTATCAAGAGGGCCGGAGTCGGAGAAGACGCTTCGGTGGGCATCCTGTTCGCCGGTCTCTTCGCCATGGGTGTCATCATGATCAACATGGCACTGGACCGGGGAGTGGCGGTAAACGTCAGCCTTGAGGGAATTCTGCTGGGCAACGTGCTGGGTGTCTCCACAAATGAGACCTACGTCACCCTGGGGGTTGCTGCAGTAGTCCTCGTGCTGCTCTATGGCCTGCACAAGGAACTCTACTTTTCCAACTTCGACCCGACCGGAGCCTCGGTAATCGGCCTGCCCACCGAGAAGCTGGAATACCTGTTGCTGACCATACTGGCGCTGGTGGTCGTGGTAGCTCTCCAGGCAGTTGGGGTGATCCTGGTGATTTCGATGCTCATCACGCCCGCCGCCGCTGCCCTGCAGATTACGCGGCGCTTCACCAGTGCCATGCTGATGGCTGCGGTCATCGGGGTCGCATCAGGCGTTGCCGGCCTGTACCTGTCCTTCCACTTCGACCTGCCATCGGGTCCGGTGATGGCGATGGTGGCCTTCAGCTTCTTTGTCCTGTCCGTCCTCTGGAAGCAGAAAGGAGCGGTAGTCCTGCAACGCCAGCAGGCCTGAGGCCGCAACCGCTCTGGTTTCATGACGAAATCTCTGCCAGCCGCGCCACAAGGTACTCGTGGAGGCAGGGTTTTTTAATTGTTCCCTCTCCCTCCGGGAGAGGGTTAGGGTGAGGGCGTTCTCTCTTTCAGCTGCAAGCTGGCAAAATAGCCGACCTGACCCTCGGCCCTCTAGGCAGAGCGACAATTAAAAGGCCCCGCTCGTGGAGGCGGTTGCACTTGATGTAGTCGCAGCTTGAACAGAGCAGTTGCGGTTTATTCAGGTGGTCGGTGCCGCCGCGAGAGCGAGGCACGCGGCGGTCGACCTCGAACAGCCTGAACGGGAAGTCGCCCTTGCAGCCATTGCACGGCCCCTCCTGCTGGCCGAACAGGACGTGCTTGTTCTGGCGGGGGGCAGTGGGCGCCTCGATGTCGGTGCGCCAAGAGCCGGTCCTAGTTGGGGCCGGATCGTCTCCTGGCACACCACATCGCGGGAAAGTGCCTGGGACGCGCGCGGATGTGGAAGCTGGAAGGGCCTACAGGTTGATGGAGGGTTCCTCGTAATCCTTCAGCTTGTTGTAGATCTGAAGCCGGTGATGATAGGACTCCAGAACTATGATCCGGTCGTTGGCGTCAACGTTGACGGCCACCGGACGGCGGAACCGCCACTCCGGCTCCAGGTCCGTCCGCCGCCTGGCCTTGACGATATCCGGATTGGCGTCGATGTAGGTCTGGGCCCATGCCGAAGGGTCCTGGGCGTCACCAACCAGCGCCGTAATGTATTGCCCGTCGGCGGCGTAGATCTGGACGCGGTGGTTCCCCCAGTCCGTTACATACACATCCCCGTCTGAGTCCACAGCTACACCGGACGGCCCCTTGAGGGAGCCCACTCCGGCGCTTGAACCCTCGAACTTGACCAGCAACTCCCCGGTAGGGGAGAACTTTTGCACCCGGTTATTTCCCCAGTCCGCAATGTAGATGTTGTCCTGGCGGTCGATGCAGATGCCCCACGGCAGCTCCAGTTCGCCGTCGCCGTCACCTCGCTTCCCGAACCCGGACTGAAACTCGCCGATCATGCTGAAACTCTGCACCCGGTGGTTCTGGCTGTCCACCACCCAGAGGGCACCCTGGGAATCAAAAGCAATTCCTGACGGTCCGTTCAGCTGCCCTTCTTCGCTCCCGGGCCTGCCCCAGTGGTACCGGTAAGCGCCCTCCTGATCGTACATGCTTATCCGGTTGACATACTCGTCCGACACGAATACCCGGCCGTAACTGTCCAGGTCGATTGACCGCGGCCAGACAAAGCGCCCATCCTCCGCGCCCACGGAGCCGAACTGGCCTTGAAACTCGTGGTCGAAGGTGATCTTGCTGACACGTTGCCCCAGTTGTTCCACACCGCGGCTCAACACATAGATTCGATCGTTTGCTCCCAGGACGAAATCCTGCGGAGCCCAAAATCCCCTGCCGGCCTGGCTGTACATGCCGATGCAGTAGTTGTAGTCATATACCCGGCCGGCGGCGACGGTGGTCAGCATATCCGCTCTCCCGTGAACGAGTTGGGGATTCCAGGGAGGGACGCCCTCACCCTAACCCTCCCCCGGAGGGAGAGGGGATTTTTGAACACCCTCTGAGGCTACACGAAGGCCATTTGCTCGAAGTGCCCGCCGACGATTGGCACCGGGTCTAGTCCCAACCATCTCTCGGCCAGTGTGGAGTAGAAGCCGCGGAAATCGTAGTTGGGCTCCAGGTCTCCTTGGGTGAGATCCCCCGGCTTCAACGACGGATAGGTCCCGTACATGCCACCATTTACCCTGTCGCCGATGGCGAAGGCCACACCGGCCGCTCCGTGGTCGGTACCGGTTCCATTGTCGCGGACGCGGCGTCCGAACTCGCTGAACAGCATGACAACCACCTCGTCTGAGGCGTCGTGCTCCCGCAGGTCGGCGAAGAAGTCGTGGATGCCAGCGGAAACATCCATCCAGAGCTTGGTATGCGACCCCAACTGGTCGTAGTGGGTGTCGAAGGGCCCGTAGGAAGTGTAGAAGACCTGGGTACCCAGCCCAGCCAGATGTACCTGGGCCACGTCTCTCAGGCGCCTCGCGATCGGATTATTGGCGTACTCTACATTTGAAGAATAGGATTCGGGAGCAACCCGGATGATGTCGGCTCCTCTCAGCGCATCCCGTCCTGCCTGTCCCAGGTAGTCCATGGTCGGCCCGGTGCCGATGGCTGGAGCGTACATGCGGGCGAAGCTTTCCAATATCTCGGCCCGTTCCTGCCCGGACGCGATACCCGGATTTGATGAGAGCACGCCGTAAGTTGGAAGGTGGTTGACAGAGGTGACAGGAACCCCCCGCATGGTCAGCGCCCGGGGCAAGCCCTGGCCCAGGCTCACTCCCTTCAGCACGTTCTCGCCGCTGGGATCCAGGTCCCGGATGACCTTGGCGAGCCAGCCGTTGATCCCGATGGAATCCGGCTCGCAGGTATGCCAGATGTCCATGGCGCGAAAGTGCGACCGGGGTGAATTCTCAAATCCGATTCCGTGAACGATCGCCATGTTGCCGTTGTCGTAGATATCTTTAAGCGGCTCCGTATCCGACCGGAATGCCAGGTCGTCATCTATGGGCAACAATTGGTGTTCGTCGATACGGACCCTGGTCCGGTTGTCCCAATACAGAGGATTGCTATAAGGAACGATCGTATTGAGGTAATCGTTGGCCCCGGTAAGCTCCAGCACGACCAGCACGGGGTCCTTATGGGTTGATGCCATCTTCATATCCTTCTGCATTGGCTGTAAACAATTGACTTGTAAGCACTGGCCTAGGCGAACTGATAATCTCGTGAGGCGGCGATAAGGGTCAGAATCTTGCTCACATTTCGAAATGTAGCACTGAGTTCTTCCCTGGTGTTCCAGGCCAGATTGCCACATTTTTCGGCATGGACCATCAATTCGGAGTGGGTCACCTCACTGACTTCCAACGGTCCCATCGCGTCAAGACAAGCCGCCACTATCACCTGGGGTGAATGGTCCCCCTGCACCTGCACATTAACCAGCACCCGTTTGATGATGGCCTGCACACCGGGCAGCGAGGTGTCGCCAAATATCCGCGCGGCAAAATTCACCCGGCGCATCAGAACGCCAGGGTCGATCCATTCGGAGCCCGTGTGCCAGCCCTCCACGCTGGGAGGATTGAGAAGCTCCTGTCCCTGCCAACCGCACTCCAACGCCAGGTTGTTGAATCCTGGCTTGAAGCCGTCATAGTTGCCCGCCATGCGCACAGTGCCAACGATCAATTCGGCCGGGCTCTTCACCCGGGCGAAGCGGGCATTCTTGAAGAACTCCGAGTTGAACAGCGCTCGCAAAATCGACCGCATGTCGCCACCGGACTCATTGTAGGCATCCACCAATAACTCGATGGCTTCAGGGTCAATGGGTGGCGTAACGCTCCAGGTGGAGACATGGGGTTCGTCGGCGACGAAGAATCTGTACAGGTGGCGGGCCAGGAACCGGGCCGTAGCCGGCTGGTCTACAATAATATCCACGATGTCTTCGCCGTTGAAGTTCCCGGTATGCCCCAGGAAGGCCTTCTCCCGGTCGTCGTGGTCCTCGGGTTTGTACTCGAATTGCCAGTGGAAACGGCCGTAGGGATTGCGGGGAATCTTGGGGGCAATCGTCCATCCGGTGAAGGCCCTGGCTGCTTCCTTGATATCTTCCTCTGAGTAGTTTCCGACCCCGAGGGAGAAAAGCTCCAGCAGCTCCCGCCCCCAGTTTTCATTTATGGCGCCGTCATGATTTCCGTGGTTGTCCAGCCAGAAGATCATGGCGGGTGACTTTGCTACCTCGACCAACAGGTCACGGAAAGTACCCAATCCGTGTTCACGAAAGACGGCAATCTGCCGAGTCATCTCCGGTGGATTGTCCACCTTGGAGTTGCCGGTAGCGAACAGCTGATGCCAGAAGAGCGCCATCTTTTCTTCGAGAGGCCGCTTGGTGTTGATCATCCGGAAGACCCAATCGGCCTGGTTGATTGGCGGCGCCCCGGCCCCCTCATAGCCAGGGAAGTATCGGTACAGCAGTTCATCGTCAATGGCCGGCTGCCGCTCTGGATTCAAGAGCTCCTCGACCACGGCCTCGTAGCCTTTGGCGGCACGCTCCTCCAGAATCTCGCGGGGATCACCGAAGCCCGCGCGTCTCATCAGGTGGGCAATCAATCGAATGTCTTCTTGGTGGGGCATTACCACCTCTCTGTCTATCGAGCCCAAAGCGCTGAACGAAGCGCCCATTCAAGGCATATTAGGATTGGCCAAATCTAATGTCAACAAAAGTAACGATGGCCCCAAGGTCTTTTAATTCTCCCTCAAGGGAGAAGGAATAATCGAAAGACTCTGGCCGTGCCCTGGCCCGCTGTGGCGGCGCTGCCTGCTGCAGAGTACAATTCGGGGCACATCCAAGCTGCAGGGGGGGTGAACGCCATGACTATGGATTCCGGCCTGTTGTTGGACATGTACCGAAAGATGGTTACCATCCGCACCTTTGACACCAGGGCCGTCGAGGAGTTTCACGAGGGTAACATCCCCGGTGTGGTCCACGCCTACATCGGCGAGGAGTCCGTCGCCGTGGGCGTGTGCTCCGCCCTCCGCACCACCGACCGCATCGCCAGCACCCACCGCGGCCACGGCCATACCATCGCCAAGGGCGCAGACATCAACCTGATGATGGCCGAGCTGTTTGGCCGCAGCAACGGCTATTGCCACGGCAAGGGCGGCTCCATGCACATCGCCGACTTTAGCGTGGGCATGCTGGGCGCCAACGGAATCGTGGGCGCGGGAATGCCGATAGCCACCGGTGCGGCCTTGGCCGCCAAGCTGGAGGGCGGCGACGGCGTTGCAGTGGCATTCTTTGGCGACGGTGCCTCCAACGAGGGGGCGTTCCATGGCTCGCTGAATCTGGCGTCCATCTGGAACCTGCCGGTGATCTACGTCTGCGAGAACAATCGCTGGGCCTCGGGCAACTCGGCTGCGGCCACCCTCTCGGTGGAGGACGTCTCGGTGCGGGCCGGAGGCTACAACATGCCCGGCGTGACGGTGGACGGCACCGACGTCCTGGCCGTGTACGAGGCAGCGCAGGCAGCGATTCGGCGGGCCAGGGAAGGCGGCGGCCCCACCCTGCTGGAGTGCAAGACCTTCCGCTGGCGCACCCACTCCGAGTCCCGCGGCAATCCGCCGGACCCGCGACCGGCCGGCGAGATCGAGCTGAGCCAGTCCCACGACCCGGTCGCGTCATTCATAGGCCGCTTGGTGGAGCAGGGAGTGGCGACCAGGGAGCAGTTGCAGCAGACCGATGGGGAGATCGCCGCTGCCGTGGAGTCCGCCATCGCCTTCGCGAAGTCCAGCCCGCTACCCAACCCCGAAGATGCCCTGACGGAGGTATTCGCCCCGTAGAGGCTGTCTCAATCCCGTTACAGCCCCAAGTACCGTAATCCCTGCCAATGCAGGAATCCAGAGGACGAACCTCGTATGAAGTTGCTACTGGAAGCCGGGCAGTGGATTCCCGCTTTCGCGGGAATGACTGGGGCGCGGGAATGACTGGGGAGCGGGGAATGACGGAACTGCCGGGCCGTTCTTACTTGGGTCCGCTTGAAGGTAATCTCAAGGACTTTTCCAAATACCCTCTCCCCCAATGAGAGGGCAACGGTAGGTAAGGGTAGGTGCAGACCATGCGGGAAATAACCTACGCCGAGGCGATAATGGAAGCGTTCCGGGAAGAAATGCGCCGGGACGCAAAGGTGTTTCACATCTGCGGCAACCTGGGCCCGCTGGCAGCTTTGGTAGCCGAGTTCGGCACCGAGCGGCTGAGGGCCTCCCCTATATCCGAGGAAGCCTATGTCGGCGCCGGCATCGGCGCGGCAGGCAGCGGCTTCCGGCCCATCATCAGTCCGGGCATGATGACCTTCGCCTTCACGGCCATGGACCAGATCGTGAACCAGATGGCCAAGATCCACTATATGTTCGGCGGGCAGGCGCCCTTCCCGCTGGTGTTCCGCGCCTCCACTGGCGGCGGACGATCGGCGGCGGCGCAGCACTCGCAGAGTCCCCACCCCATGTTCATGAACCTGGCCGGGTTGAAGCTGGTCATGCCCTCCAATCCCTATGACGCCAAGGGCCTGATGAAAAGCGCCATCCGCGACAACAACCCGGTTGTGTTCTTCGAGGACCAGATTCTGGCGTCCCTCCCCGACCGTTACCCGGTGCCCGAGGAGGAGTTCGTTGTCCCCATCGGAGCGGCCGATGTGAAGCGGGAGGGGACAGATGTAACGGTCGTTGCCATCTCGAAAATGGTTCCTGAGGCGCTGAGTGCCGCGGAGGAGCTGGCGGGCGAAGGCATCTCCCTGGAGGTCGTGGACCCTCGCACGCTGGTGCCGATGGACACCCCGGCCATCCGCCGCTCGGTGCGAAAGACCGGCCGCGCCGTCATAGTGGACGAGGCCTGCATCACCGGCAGCGCCGCCGCCGAGATCTGCGCCCAGATCACCGAGGACCCGGACACCTTCCGGGCCCTGAAATCACCGCCGGTCCGCGTCTGCGCGCCGGATGTTCCCATCCCCTACAGCCCGATCATGGAGCAGTACTGCCTTCCCGACAAGGACAACGTCATCGCCGGAGTGCGGAGGGCGCTGCAATAACGGCGAGGGCAGTGTGTTCCACCAGAATCTGGCGCTGCGCTGTCATTGGTTTAGGGTAAGACATAACAGAACAGCCGCTCTTAGAGGGTGTGTGACAATCTTTCGAATAACCGAAAGACCCTGGACCCGCAAGACTCCCACTATGGCTGACACAGGCAATGGGAAGGCCCACAGGCTCAGCTCATAGGTATGTAGTTTCGGACATAGCCATGCTCAGACTCCTCAGTGTCACCGACTTCGCCACCATCGAACAACTCGACATTGAGTTGGGGGCTGGCTTCAGTGTGCTGACCGGGGAGACGGGCGCCGGCAAGTCGATCATCGTGGATGCTCTGGGCCTTCTGCTTGGGGGACGCGCCGATGTTGGCATGGTACGTTCAGGCGCCCGTCAGTCCAGGGTGGAGGGCATCTTCCTGCTGGGCGGCGACATCGCTCAAAGAATCAATGTCGATCTGTATGAGTACGATATTGATGTTGGCGAAGAGGAGATGATTCTCGCGCGGGAGGTCAACCTGGACGGGCGCAACACCTGTCGTGTGAATGGACGAATCGTACCGCTCAGGCTGCTGAGCACACTGGCCCAGCACCTGGTGGACATCCATGGCCAGAACCAGCACTTGTCCCTTCTCCGCGTGCGTGAGCACATTGATATCCTGGACAAGTATGGCGGGCTATGGCAGCTTCGCACCGAGGTGGCGGAGGGGGCCCGCCAGCTGACCGAGGTTCGCCGCGAGCTGGACCGGCTACAGGAGAATG